>JAJDBJ010000067.1 GCA_029261395.1 Nitrospinaceae bacterium | reverse complement strand
GAGGGATGACAAAGTGGCATTGGCAATCTAAAGGAGTTAAAATAAAGGCCGGAGGTGTCACCATGTCCCACAAACAGCAAACCAAACTGGTTCGGGTACGGCCCGATGAAGCATTCACCACCAAGCGCAATCTCAACTACTTTCCGGGCCTCTCGAGCAACACGGCGGGCACCCAAAACCTGTCGATGTTGCTGGTAAGCATCCCGCCCGGCGGCAAGGCGGAACCGCATTATCATGACGGATTCGAAGCGGGGATTTATATCTTGGAAGGCAAGGTGGATAACTTGTACGGCGAAGGCCTGAAGGAATCGGTCGTCACCGAGAAAGGCGACTTTCTGTTTATCCCGCCCGGCGTGCCGCATCAGCCCGTCAACCTGAGCGACACCGAACCGGCACTGGCCATCGTCTCCCGCAACATCGCCAGCGAACAGGAACCGGTAGTGCTGTACAAACCGGAATAAACCACCTAAAAGACAAAGAAACTTTTCATCACAGAGTACTGAGAGAGCACAGCAGACCCCCATTCTTCCGCTGGGGAAAAAGCCTTTTCCCCATTGCCCACGGTCTCTCAAGCAACCTGCCAGAGAGTGCGTAAACCCCAAAAAATCAGCACTATCCAGCAAAACGGCGAACAGCCTTTATTAAATTTACAAAGCAATTCATTGTATGAATATAGCCTCAAAAGTGCTATAATTTTGGTATATTCCATCAAAAATCCGACTCGAACCGAAGATGCGCTTTACCCCGGCGATTTTCAAACATTGGGAATTATGAGAAATCCCCGCCTGACCGGCAAAATTATCCTATCCACCGCCCTGCTTCTCATATTGATGGGTATGCTGTCTCCAATTGTTTACAGCAGTTTTCAGGGATTCATTACTGCGTCTCACGGGAAGACTACGGCAACCCCTCGCGAAATGATCGAGGATAATAAACAGCTGGATGTCCTCTCTCGAACGTCCCCTGCCTGGAGGCAGGAACTCAGCAAACATATTTTCATCAGCATTGACCAGGAACTGCAATCGCTCGAACAGGAACTCATCCGGCATGACAGCGCGGAAGGAACCCGGTTAATCGACAAGATCAAAATTTCCCTTCAGCGGATGATCTCCGGAAAGCAGGAATTCCTGCGTACCGGCCAGGAACTCGCACTCGCTCCTTTTTACAGAGGCCGGACCCTGCTGGAATACCGACTGTGGCAGTTGAAGAAATTGACTCAGGATCTAGAAATGGATCAGGCCCAGGCGCACAGCGTTCACCGAGTTTACGCGTTGATGAACAAATGGCTCATCTATGTGTCCCACCGCGAAATCAGCGCTCGACGAAAAGGCACTCTGGGTGCCTCACCTTTACCCATTGGCGAACAGAGCACTGAAGAGACCCGCACCGCGTTCGCGCAAATATCAGAAGTAACTGAGATTACCGAACAGGATATGAAAGAGGCGGGTCAGGCACTCTCCCAACAACCCTCCGCAGTGCAGGAAGCCGCGCCCGGCACCGATTCTAAAACTCTGCAACCGCAGACCCCGCAGGAGTCCATGCCAAATTTGGCGGAAGACAATACAGCCTCCCCACAAAACGAAGACACGGGCTCGTTCCGGGAATCGTCCATTTCCAACTGGCTAATCCTACTGGGAGCGGCAGGAGTGATCCTGGGTACGTTCCTGATACTCCGCAGAAAAAGAAATTCCACCCGATTGCGTGCAAGTTACAAAAATAATCCAGAAAACCATTTGGAGACCGACGAACAAGAGGCCGACGATTTAGTAGAGATTCATACTCTCATAGACTCCCGTCCCACAGAAGATACCGGGGAGGAATGGCCCAACGATAGCGAAGCGGCGGAATCGGCCATCAACAGTGAAACGCCGAAGGGCATTCCTTCACAGATAACGGTCAACTTGCTTGAAGACGATTCTAAAGAAGGTAAAACTTCTCAGCTTGAGGGACTCACTCAGGAATTAAAAATCCTTCACGCTGAAAAAGAAGAGATCGCCCAGGAAATGAAAACCGTCCTGGCAGAAAAGGATTCTCTCACCCAAAAACTGGAAACTTTCCGCACGGAAAAAGGTGACCTGGAAAAACAGCTGGAATCTCTCCACTCGGGAGAAAAAGAACTCACCCAAAAACTGGAAGCTCTCCACGCCGAGAAAGAAGAACTCGTTCAGGGAATGGATATCATCCTGGCGGAAAAGGATTCTCTCACCGAAAACCTGGAAACCTTCCGCACGGAAAAAAATGACCTCGTAACACAACTGGCAACTCTGCGCTTCAGGGAAGAAGAACTTTCTCAAGACCTGGAAAACTCAATTGCAGAAAACGACTCTTTAGCAAAACAACTGGAGCCCCTCCAAACAGAGAAGGAAGACCTTGAGAAGCAATTGGAAACCCTGCGCATTGAGAAAGAAGATTTCGCCCGGCAATTAGAAAAACTCCTTGCTGAAAAGGAAGACAGCTTCCAAGCGCTGAGAAATAAACTTACGGAAAGCAATTCTCTAACTGAAAAATTGGAAACCTCCCGCACGGAAAAAGAAGAGCTCGACAGGCAACTGAAAATTCTCCGCTCCAGGGAAGAAGAGCTCCTCCGAAAATCCGAAACTCTCCACGCTGAAAAAGAAACAATAGCTCAAGAACGGGAAAGTGCGCTTGCCGAAAATAACGCTCTAACGGGGCAACTCGAAATTGCATGCAGTGAAAATAAAATTTTGGAGATTCAACTCATAACTCTTCATTCCGAAAAAGAAGAAAGCGCCCGGGGGCTGGAAAACATCCTTGCAGAAAAGGACTCTCTGGCAACCCAACTGGAGACTCTTCAAACAGAGAAAGAAGGCTTCGAGGAACAACTACAAGCTCTCCGCTTCAGAGAAGAGAAGCTTGCCCAAGAACAGGAAGGCACACTTACCGAAAATAGTTTGTTGCAGGAAAAACTGGAGACTTTTCAAACACAGAAAGAACAGTTCACCCGGGAAGCAGAAGTTCTTCGCGCTGAAAAAGAAGAGCTGGGCCAGAGACTGGAGGATATCCTTGCGGAAAACAATTCTTTAACAAAACAGCTGGAAGCCCTCCATTCCAGAGAAGCAGAGCTCGCCCAGGATCTGGAAAATACACTGACGGGGAACAACTCTCTAGCCGAAAACAGGGAGACCGCGCACGCTGAAACAAACGACCTGGAGACTCTACGCTCTAGAGAAGAAGAGCTCTCTCGGGATCTGGAAACCTCAACTGCAGAAAACGCTTCTCTCGCGGAAAAACTGGAGGCCTCGCACGCTGAAACAAACGATTTGGAGACACAGCTGGAGACTCTTCAGTCCAGAGAGGAAAAACTCGCTCAGGATCTGGAAAATACGTTGACAGGACACAACTCTTTATCCAAACCGCTTGAAACGCTCGACAACAAAGAGGACCTCCTGGCGCAAGAGCAGAATGACACTGCCGCGAAATTCGAAACCCTGACGGAAACACTTGAAGCCTCTCGGGAAAAAAACAAAATCCTGACGAAGGAACAGAAGAAGTTTCAGGAAAAAACCAAAAAATTAAATGCGCAACTTAAAACTGCCCAGAAACAAATCAAGGAATTGACCAAGGAGCTGAAAAGCACCCCTGCTAAAAATGAAACCTTAACGAAAAAGCTTAAAACCGCGCAGGAAAAAAATAAAACCATCACCAAACAAAACAAAGATTTGACGAATCAATTGGAAACAACGCAGGCCGAAATGGATCAACGCATTGCCGCAGAAGCAGAGGGCTTGACTCGAGAACTTCAGGCTATGGCTTTTGACGTCGAGGATCTCAAGGAAAAGCTGGGATCAACCTATCTTGAAAATGAAACGTCGGCGAAGGACCCGAAAAGCATCAACACAACAGACCTTTCTTTCGATCACGACACACCGGAGTTTGCCGATTCACAAGCAGAGGAGCCGGCCATGGACGAGGACACCTTGGCAATGGATACCATCAAGGAAAACCAGGACTTCCTGCCCGCCTCCCTGCCGGAGGATCAGGAAACAAATCACTCCGATGTCATCCTGCTCCAGACTATTTTAAAGGCCGCAAAAGGTTTCAGAAATATAAACGAACGGCTTTACAAAATAGCGGAGACCCGCCTCACACCGTCGACTAAAGACTCGACCGAAGACTCGCAAGAGAAAGATTCCAGCGAAAATTAATCCGCGTTCAATGCAGGCTTAAACCATACCGACGGGGTTGTTGTAGACGGAGGGGCGTTGGTCGGGGCGTATGTGGAGTTGAGTCAGTTCATTGGTACCGAAATGGTCGATGTATAAAAAGATGTATTCGCGTACGGCGGTTCTCAAATCCCACTTACCGTCGTGGTTCTCCTCGAATTCCGCAAACACCTCCATGGCATCCTGGATACTCAAACCTTCATCCACCGTAAAATAATAATCCAGCGCCAGATCCCATTCCGGATTCTTGTAACAGGACACGCCGTACTTCTCCGGCTCCATCGCCACCGGACTGAACTTGCCCAGCACGAACGTCATGAACCCGAGTGAGTGGATATTCTCGCGGTTGTCGTGAACAAACTGTTTGCTGTCGTTCGACTCCTCCTCCGTCTCGCCGGGAAACCCAAAAAATCCCATGATGTGGTTCCAGATACCGTATTTCGCCGACATACGCAGGTTGGTGCGGATGGCGTCGAGATTGGTCGCCTTGTCCATCAGCTTCAACACGCGGTCGTTGCCGGACTCGTACCCGAAATGCAAATAGCGACAGCCGGATTTCGCTGCATCGTCCCACACCTCATCATCGAGCAGGGATTCCTCGAAGCGCATGTGAGTGGTCCACGCGATGTCGATCTTGTTGTCGGTGAGCGAGCGCGACAACTTGCGGAACAGTGCCGGAGGATACGACTCGTCGGTGAAATGAAAATGCCGGTTGCCGTACTTGTCTTGCAGGAATTTGATCTCCTCGGTGATCTGCGCGATCTGTTTGGTGCGGTAGCCCTCGACGTAGCCCTGGAAATGGTCGCAGAACGTACACTTGCCCCAATAACAGCCGCGTGTCGCCAGGTACGGCAGAATCAGCTTTGGTACAAAATATTTTTCGAGGGGCAGGCCGTCGAAATCCGGTGGCGGCAGTTGGTCCATGTTCTCGGCGAACACTTCATTGTTTTGTTGAATCGCGCCGGAGGCATCTTTATGAATCAAGTTGGGGAGCGTTGACAAATCTGTTTCGCCTTTGGCCAGCGTGTCGACCAACTGCAGGAAGGCGCTTTCGCCTTCGTACAAAATAGCGGTATCGAACAACTCGAACAACTCCTTACTTTCCTTGATGGCGTCGCGCAGGCGCGTCACAATGTTGCCGCCGATGGTGATGTGCGTCTCGGGAGACTGCTCCTTGATCATCTTGCAGAACGTGAACGTGGAAATCAGCTGTTTCTGCTGGACGATGGAAATACCCACCACGTCCGGCTTTTCTTTTTCGATGAGGTCGGCGATGAGGAATTTATAAACGTCGCGGTACACGTTGATCTGCTCGTCGTCCAACGCCTCGATAATTTCCGTCGACATGAACGGTTTATAGATCAGATCCGTTTCGATAGGGGGAAAGCAGATTTGCGCCGGGTAGTAACCGAGGGAGACCACCGCCATGGTTTCGTGCAGGCATTGTGTTGCCCACTCCAGCTTGTCGATCTCGTAGAAATCGTCGTTTCGGAGAATGCGCTTGGCCTCGACCACATCGTCGATCAGGCGGACGAACCGCTCCTCGGTGAGCGACTCCAATTGCGCCTTGAGATCGGCTTCCTCTTCGGTCAACTCGTTGCGATCGGCCACCACCCGGAGGTGCTTGAGCTCGATTCCGATGCGACCCTGAACATGGCGCAGGAATTTCTCGCCAAACATCAAATCGTACATCTCGACGTTGATGTCCTTCTGGATCACCTCATGCCCTGCAGGCCGGAGAACCGACGTCAGCGCCGGCAAACTCAGATACGGCTCCGACGGTAGCCAGTCGGGCGGAAATAACAGCAATATTTTCATAAGGTTTCCATGAATCCGGGGAAAGCGGGAGCCGTTGATCTCAGTCTCCTTATTATCCCTGAAGTTGCGTGTTTTCAAGTAGGATTATCATATCATTTATGGAATTGTTGTCATAGAAATTATAGAAGTCCCTGATCCCCAAAAGCCATTGACATAAAACTGAGGGTCCGTATAATTCGAAAAATTCTATATATCCAAGGGTTAGGAGCTTTTTCCCCAAGACGGGAGCATTCTTTGGAATGGGGCTTCTCCTGAAGAAAAAAATCATGAAAGAGGAGTCTGGGTGATGAAACCGGCCTGGCTTCCAACACAATATTGGAACCGACATTTCCGGTTGCCAAAGACCACCGGAAAAATGGTAAGCTGGCCCTTATCTCAGGACATTCAATTTATTTGGCAACACTCAAATGAAAAATAAACTTATGCGCGCATACCCCCTGACTTCAATGAAACTCAACATTTTAATACTTCTGTGTCTCCTGCTGGTCCCCGGTTGGGGATGGGCGGCCAAAGCCGTTAAAGCCACCGACGTTTCCATATCGCTGGTGGACGGCATAGCCGTATCTCCTGATGGAGATACCTACATCGCCCGCCGTGCCCATAACGTGATCAGCCGTATTGATCAAAATGGCCTATTGCTTAACGTGGTGGGTACCGGCGCTTCCGGTTATTCCGGCGATGGCGGTCCTGCAACCCAGGCTCAACTAAGGGTTCCCGCCGGACTGGCTTTCGATTCCAAAGGCAACCTGTATATCGCGGACCGGGAAAACCACCGTGTGCGCAAAGTCGATAAGAAAGGCATCATCACCACCGTCGCCGGCAATGGCACAGCAGGATTCAGCGGCGACGGCGGACCCGCCACTCAGGCCAGCCTCAATCTACCTTCCGGCCTGGCGGTGGACAGCAAGGGCAACCTGTATATTTCCGACCGGTCCAACAACCGGGTCCGTGTGGTGAACAGCAAAGGCATCATCAAAACTTTCGCCGGTAACGGGAAAGACGGTTACCACGGCGACAACATGCCGGCACTCAAGGCAACTCTCGACAAACCGTTCGGCCTCGCACTCGACAAGAACAACAATCTGTACATCGCCGATCGCGGCAACAACCGCATCCGCAAAGTGGACGGGTCGGGTTTGATCAGCACCGTAGCGGGCGACGGCGGATTTTATTTCATCGGCGATAACGGTCCCGCTTACCGGGCCAGCATTGCGGGTCCCACCGATGTGGACGTGGACGACAAAGGCAACATCTATATCGCCGACCGCAACAACAATCGCATTCGTGTGGTCGACAAACTGGGAATGATCCGCACCCTCATGGGTACCGGCCAGCGTGATTACAACGGCGACTCGGAGCTGGCGCGGGAAACCAACCTGCAACTCCCTTTTGGCGTGGCGCTGGATAAAAATGGCGACCTGCTGGTGGTCGACCGCTCACATTACCGGATTCGCAAAGTAACCCTGAAGGGTAACAAAGTCACCACCCTCGCGGGTAACGGCGTCAAAAAGTTTGGAGGAGACGGCGGCCCGGCATCAGGCGCAAAAATAGAATTTCCGCACGGCATTGATGTGGACAGCAAAGACAACGTGATCTTCGCGGACAAGGCTCATTTCCGTATCCGTAAAATCACCCCGGAAGGCATCATCTCCACCATCGTAGGTAGCGGAATTCGCGGCAATATCGGCGACGGTGGCCCGGCTCTCAAAGCATCAATCCATCCCTTCCGGATGCGCTTGAACGACAAGGACGAAATCTTTTTCCTCAGCCCCAGCGGATTCGTCAGCCTGGTTCGCAAAGTGAACACCAAAGGCATCATCAACGAATACATCACCACCGGGGACGCCGATTACCAGAAAGCCGTGATGGCTTCCGGGTCGGGCGTATCCACCCGATCTGATATTACGGTGATCTCACAATTTTCCGATCTGGCGTTGGACAAGAAAGGAAATGTCTATCTAGCCGACCGGATCAATCATCAAATCCGCAAGCTGAGTCCCAACGGTAAAATCATAACCATCGCCGGCACGGGAGAATCGAATTATTTTGGCGACGGCGGACCCGCCACCAAGGCCGCGTTTCGCGATCCGGCGGCCATCACTCTGGATGAAGCAGGCAACCTGTATGTCGCCGACGCGGCCAACAACATGATCCGCAAAGTTGACACCAAAGGCATCATCACCACGATCGCGGGCGACGGCAAACACAAAGACAGCGGCGACGGCGGCCCGGCATTGAAGGCCAGTTTGCGGTCGATCGACTCTCTGGCATTCAACCCGGCAGGCGAACTGCATATCGTCGAAACCAACACCCACCATATCCGCAAGATCAAAAAGGACGGCATCATAGTTACGGTCGCAGGCCGACCCGGAATTCAGGGTGATTTTGGAGACGGCGGACCCGCCACCAAAGCCATGCTCAAGCAACCGGCAGATATCGCGTTCGACTCCAAAGGCAATATGTACATTACGGATATGGGGAATAACAAAATCCGCAAGGTCGACACCCGGGGAATCATCACCACCCTGGCGGGACCCGGAGCCTCGGGCTGGGGAAGCGAAGGCGAGCTGGTAGAAATTTATTTCGCAAATTTCCCCTAAAGGCTTCCGGTAAACTGAACTCTTAAAACTCTTGAATGATATCTTTTGAATAAATGGAGAAGTTTCATGTTGAACATTGTTAGAACCATGACTGCCCTGGCGATATTGATGAGCTTGACGCTTGCGCCGAATCCCTCCCTGGCGGGCGATACGGATGCACTGACCGATATTTTAAAACAAGTGGACAAGCAGGTATGCCAATCCCCAAAAAAATTAACGGACTACTATACCAAAGACATGGTCATCATCTCCGATGACAAACGTGTTCTACCTGAGCATCGCATCAAGGATTATGAAGTAATGATCGCCGAACTGCAGGGGATGAAATGCAACAACAAACGCACCGTTCTGTCGGGTACCATCGGGAAAAATCTCGGGTTCCTGCTGGTGGACGAATTGATCAGCGTGTCCTCCACCCACAGTACCGACGAACGGCAACACAGCGTCTGCACCTATGTGTTCACCAAAGACGGGCGTCAGTGGAAAATCAAGCAGGAGCATTGCTCCAGCCTGCCGGATTACAGTATTGTACCGGGAGACGATGCGTTGTATTATTTTCACAACCCTGTTTACTAAGGGTGCCGGACCGGGCAAGGCCCGGGCGGCGGACCGCCGCTGGTAATTTTAAAACTTCGATTGGCGAAGTTAATTGATGGATCGCACCCCCCCGACTCCTGACTCTCTCGGCCCGGTGATTACCGAACAGGGCATTCATTTTTCGCTGTACTCCGAACACGCCACCGAGGTGGAGCTCTGCCTGTTCGAAACCCCTTCCTCCGCAACAGAATCGCAACGCATTGCTCTGGAGAAAGGCGCCGATTCCATCTGGCGCGTTCATGTTCCCAGCCTGAAAACCGACTGCCTTTACGGTTACCGGGTACACGGACCTTACCGGCCTGCCGAAGGGCACCGCTTCAACCCTTCAAAGTTAATACTGGACCCCTACGCCAAAGCATTGGGACGAATCCCACAATGGCACGAATCGTTGTGGTCGGTTCCGCCTGACACCTCAGACCAACACGATCAACCGCCCAATACGCAGGACAGCGCCCGGTACGCACCCCTCGCAAAAGTGATCGACACCTCGTTCAACTGGGAAGAGGATCGTGCACCGAAAATTCCCTGGGAAGAAACCGTAATTTACGAAACGCATATCAAGGGGATGACCCAACAACACCCCGGCATCCCGGAGCACCTGCGCGGCACTTATGCCGGCCTGGCTTCAGAACCCGTACTGGAGCACCTGACCCGCCTGGGGATCACCGCCATTGAATTACTCCCCGTTCATCAGATTTCAGATGAGTACCATTTGCACAAAAGCGGTTTGACCAATTACTGGGGGTACAACCCGCTACTGTTTTTCGCACCGGATGCACGATTCGCACACGGAAAAAATTCCGAACCGGTTACGGAATTCAAAAATATGGTGCGCACGTTTCATCAGGCAGGCATTGAGGTGATCCTCGACATGGTGTTCAATCACACCGCCGAAGGAAACCTGCACGGCCCCACCCTTTCCTTTCGTGGAATCGACAACACGGTGTATTACCGGACGAGCCCAAGCCACCCGGAGCGTTATACTGATTTCACCGGATGCGGCAACACCCTCAATCTCCACCATCCGCAGGTCCGGCAATTGGTTCTGGACGTTCTTCGGTATTGGGTCGATGAGATGCACGTCGATGGTTTTCGGCTGGACTTGGCAGTCACCGTGGGACGTGAACGGAAATCGTTCAGGCCTGAAGGAAAGTTTTTCAAGTCGATCCAAAAAGATCCGGTGCTGTCCGAAGTCAAATGGATCGCCGAACCCTGGGACCTGGGGCCGCGCGGCTATCAACTGTCCAACTTTCCCCGTGGGTGGTCGGAGTGGAATGACCAGTACCGGCAAAGCATCCGCAAATTCTGGCGGGGAGATTCTCATCAGGCCCAATCATTGACGAAACGCGTAACAGGAAGCCGCGACCTGTTTGGCGATCGGCCACCGCACTCAACCATCAACTACATCGCCAGCCATGACGGGTTCACACTGGAGGATGGGGTCACTTACCAACACAAACACAACGAAGCAAACAGTGAGAACAATCGTGACGGTCACAACGGCAATGAAAGTTGTAATTACGGAATGGAAGGTCCGTCGGACGATCCGGCCCTGAATGCGTTCCGCCAGCGACAGAAAAAAAATCTACTGGCGACGCTTCTGCTTTCGGCGGGCACGCCGATGATTTCCGGCGGCGATGAAATCGGCCGCACCCAACAGGGCAACAACAACGCCTACTGCCAGGACAACCCGATCAGCTGGTACTACTGGAGTCTCGATGCAAATCAAAAAAACTTTCTGGAGTTCACCCGGCTTATCCTTCAACTGAGAAAACGATATCCCTTCAGCACAACGTCCTGGCAATGGTTTCAGGCAGATGGGCAAACGATGGACCCCTATGCTCAGGATTTCATCGACACCCGGCACCTGGGGTGCCTTTCCTCCGAGAACGAGAATGCCGCTCTTTTGATTCTGTGGAACAGCGGTGACCAGCCCTGCGATTTCACATTACCCGGTGACCCTAGCAGTTGGAAAGTATTACTGGACACATCCGTCTGTGAGCCCGCGGATTTCCCCACCTCCGGAAAACCTCTGGGTTCCCTCAATGTAGCTCCCCACTCCTTGAAAGTTTTAGCCGGTACAGACAAGTAAACGAGCCATCAAAACAGGATTGCAACCCCGCGCTTCAAGGCTTATTCTGTATACAAATGATAATGAAGACTCGATCATGTTATAATTCAGCTAGTTAAGCCTATGAAACATCAAGATTTACAGTCAGGAAAAGTCCGGATTCGCATTGACCGGGATTTACAGGAACTGATTCCCGATTACCTGAGAAGCCGAAGAAAAGACCTGCTTGATTACCAACAGGCTTTGGGAAAAGGCGATTTTGATTCAACAGGTGTCCTCGGTCATTCCATGAAGGGATCCGGCGGGGGATATGGATTTAATGATCTAAGCAGTATTGGCTGGGCAATTGAAAAAGCCGCCAAAAACAAGGATAAAGAATCCGTCCGCAAATCCATCATCGACCTTACGGATTTTCTGAAAAAGCTGGAAGTTGTTTACGATTGACCCGGCCCTGTCCGTCAAAACTGTTCATTCACTTTAACTCAACTACGTTTCCCTAAAAGTCTTTAATGTCCGTTCTCTTCAAGCTCAAATCCACAATCTGTCTCGCAGTGCTGTCATTACTGTTCGTCTCCACCATCTACGCTCAGGAGAAGAACCTTGCTGGAGTGACGGCCACTATCGGAATCACCGGCCACGAAGAGCAGTGCCTCACCTGCCATGCGGGGATTGAAGAAGTCAGCCGTTCGCATCCGCTCAAGCTGGGATGCACCTCCTGCCACGGCGGCAATGCCGCGTCGGAAGATAAAGATACGGCGCACGCCACTCTCATTTACGACCCGACCGCAGGAACCGGTAAGCGCAACCCCTCTTCCCTGAAAGTGGTCCATCTCAGTTGTGGAAGAGCCCAATGTCATTCCGGCCATCAGGATGAAACCCGCAACCATGCCGACCGGGTCCGCAAATCCATGATGGGAACGATGTCCGGCGTCATTACCGGCCTGCGATACCAATGGGGCGGCCAGCCGGGAAAAACGGCGCGCTACGGAATCTATCCAATAGAAGATAAAGACGGCAGGGCACCGGCGGTTTCCGGGGCCCTGAAACAATTGGAAGAGCTTCCTTATTTTACCCCTCAGCACTGGCGGCAACATCAAACCGCACAAAAGGGAGCTCCCAGAAAAAAAATTTCCTACCATATCGGCGATCATGTTCTGCGCGAACGTTGTTTTCAATGCCACATCGATGCGCCTCCGCCGAAAGGTGAATACCGCTCACAGGGATGCGCCGCCTGCCATTTCAGGTATCACCCGGAAGGAAAATATCTGGGCAACGATCCGATGATTTCCAAAATCCAGACTGGGCATCCGGCATATCATCGCATGACGGTATTGCCTTCCAGCAACCTGTGCATTCAATGCCACAAATCATTTTTATCGCAGATGACCACGGAAAAGTTTTCCATTCCCTTTCCGCAACGCGATCGCCAGGGAAAACTCCCCTTTCCTGGAACCGGCCAACCCCGCATGGACGTTCATCTGGAACGGGGGATGGAATGCATTGACTGCCATACGCAGTCTGATATCATGGGAGACGGTAACATCTATTCCCGGCAATTTCAGGCGGTGGAGATCCGTTGCGAAACCTGTCACGGCGATAGCACATCTTATCCCCGGATTTCAAAAATCACGACGCCCCAGGACCCGGCCGTTCGGTTGAGTCGCCATTACAAAGGTTTCACCAACAAGGTAGGCGACGCGATGGCGGTTTCGGCCAAGCAACAAAAATTATCCAACGTCAAAGCACTCGGAAAGAAATTCGTCACTTATAGCAAGCGCACCGGAAAAGCGCGCACCGTCCCTCTGACCAAGGATCAACGCTGGGGACACAACATTCCCGCTCACCGGGAAAAATTGGCCTGCACGTCATGCCATTCGCAATGGGTGCCTCGTTGTCAAGGCTGTCATATGACGCTGAAGTCAGGAAAAAAAGACGGCACTGCCAACACCTGGAGCCCGTTCCAATTCACCATGAAACACGAAGAGCCCGCGTTGATGGTCGGCCCGCGCGGCAAAGTGGTTCCCATGTTGGCTCAACCGCCGCATACCCTGACCGTTTTGGATCAACAGGAAAAAGTAGTTCCAGCCATAGACGGCAAGGGCGATTCGCCGGGAGGCTACCGTCATTGGGAATTCACCAACTCCGCCGGCAACTCAGGTTCCAATCTGGCTTATGGCACCCAACCGCATTCGGTGAGCAAAAAAGTGCGCTCCTGCCAAAGCTGTCACTTGTCCCCCAAAACCCTGGGGATGGGCGAAGGGGACTTACGTATCAGGAAAAGCTCGTCCGGAAAATACGACCGGCTCAACCCGTTGGTACGAACCAACCGGGTACTGAACAAATCAAAATTCGGACCTCAGACCAAAGTCAATCAACGGGGACAAGCGATCGCAGGCTCTGGTCAACCGGGCGCGCGACCGTTCAATCAGGAAGAAATCACTCGTATTCTGAAAGTGGGCAACTGCATTCCCTGTCATTCGCGTTACACGGACAAAATTTATCAGGATATGGAAAAGAGTTACAAGTTTTCCCTGAACATCAAACACCGCAGGCTGAGAGACAAAATCCTAAAGAAACGCTGATATTTTTATGAAGATTCTATTTTCGAAAACAACGATTCTCACACTGCTCGTCACACTGGCGCTGGCGTGGACCCTTCCCCAACTGTTGGCTCAGGAAGACGGGTCCGCTCCCTTCGGCGAGGAAAACACCCCTCCTCCTGAAGAACCGTTCTCTGGCGGTTTCGAAAAGGATATGGTGGACATCCCGCCTCAGGAAGAGAAATCGACGATTGATGCATCCGATTTCCGGGACCCCTTCTTTTTTCTAAAAAGAAATGGCAAAGATTCCAAACAGGCATTGAAGCCCGGCACAACGGTGGATGGCCTGCGGTTCAACACCTACAACGATTCCAAAAGTTTTGTCGACCGCTATTACAAGAATTCCAATTTTGTCCTGAAGGACGTATTCGGTCGTATCGAACTGGTCAACAAGGAAGCAGGGTGCCTGAAATGCCACCGCGGTATCGAGGAAATCAGCCAGAACCACAAGTTTTCCTGCACCAAATGTCATAACGGCAATCCCAGAGGCAAAACCGTGACCCAGGCTCACCAAAGCCTCGTGTCCAATCCTTCTGACTTAAAATACGCGCCTCAATATTGCGGCAAATGCCATGAAGAGCAAGTCAAGAAGGTGAAAAATTCATTGATGACGACCGCGCGCGGCGTCATTGAAATCACCCGGGAAGCCTGGGGCGAACCTCCCCTGAAACAACCCAGGCAAAAAAAGAAAAAGGGCCAGAAACGAAACAAAGACCACCCCTGGACCTATACCAGCGCTGGCAAACCGGTAGACGATTTTCTGGAGAAGAAATGTCTGCGGTGCCATGTGCAATCTCCAGCACCACACCGCGCCGGAGACTACCGGGCCACTGGTTGTGCATCGTGCCACATGATATACACCAACGAGGGAACCTCCCTGACCCGTGACCGCGCCATTCAGGAAGTGCAAAAGGCGGACCCGAAATATCTAAGAAACCGATTCAACCGCGGTGTCGCTTCCAATTCTCTGAAAAATCGACGAGGGTACCCATTACTGCACAAATTCACCGTGGCAATACCCAGTGTCCAGTGCGAGCATTGCCACAACTACAACGGCGTCGGCAACGAATTTGAAGGCTTGTTCGCCAAACCGGCCCGACCCAAAACCGCTCAGGCCAAAGTCGAGGAGGATCAATCGGTTCTATATGGACGCTCACACGAATTCCTCCTGCCCGACATTCATCGTGAAAAAGGCATGCACTGCATCGACTGCCACGGTCCCAACGAAATCAAGGCCGATGCTTTCAAGAACCCGACCCAGCACGACGCGGTCAAGGTTCGGTGCGAAACCTGTCACGGAACCAACAGCCGGGCTCCCACCGGCATTGAGCTGAAAGAGGGAGACTCGCGAGCGGAAGATTTGATCAAGAAAAACCAACTCAACCCCAATCTGATGAAGAAAATCAAAATTGGGGATACGGTGATGACCGACCGGCAAGGACGACTTCAGCCTCATATTTTACTGGTCGGTGGCAAATGGATTCTGTATTCCAAAGTCACCGGTAAGGAACATAAAATCCCGCTTCTGAAATTCATGAAGCAACGTCCGTACGCGCATCAGATACTTGGTCACATGAAACATACGGAATGCTCCGCCTGCCACGCGCGTTGGTCGGCCAACGAATGGGGAATGCATGTGATCCGGGAGGACAAAATCAACCCGAAGCAATGGCAGGATTGGTCCCTCTCCGACCCCACCCTGCAACAGCAACTATGGGGATCCAAAACCAACAAGTCTTTGACCCAACCACCCACTGGAATGCTGAACTGGAATTCGGCGGTTGCCACTCCCGACGGTCTCAAAGGAAAATGGACGGAAGGTGTCTGGAGTTACGTCTTCTCCGAAACGGACTGGAGCAGTTTGATCCTCGGAAAAAACAAGCGCAAGCGTTACACAATCATGAAACCGCGTTATCAATATTTTCTGACCCACCTTGCCAAGGAAGATGGATCGTCCACGCTGAGAGCCAAAGTGCCGATGACGCCCAGTGGCAAACCGGGCTGGGTGATGACTCCCCATACCCCGCACACCATCCGTTCCACCACCCGCCCCTGCGAAAGCTGTCACGAAAATACTCTGGCGGCGGGACTCGGAGAATCGACACTGAAATATGTGGAGGACGGAAAACCGTTTCTGAGTGAACTCAAACGGTCCAATCGGATTCTGCCTCAATTCCAGATCAAGCAGATGGTGTCGCGCAATGGCTGGAGCCTGCAGAACCCTATGCCCAAGGGAAAACTGCGGTTCATGAAATCCAAGGAAATAAAATCCTTGCTCAAAAAATCGGATCTCTACAACGCCTATCGTTATCTATCCCTGAGAAGAGAGGGGCAATCGCGCCTGCTGATCCGGAAAGAATTTCCTTACGACGTGCAGCATCAAGTCAACCGGGAGAAATTCGGTCCACCTACGGAAAAAGAAACACTCTATTATTACGACTTGGATCAACATGATTTTTTCGAGAGCCAGCGCCCGGAGCCGACCCCCGAATCGGCTCCGATTGAAATACCAGAACAGCAGACAGCTGTCGAGCCAATGGAAGAACAGGCAACTCCTTCGCCTATTCCACCGGTCGAGACACCTGAAAATTCCGGTCCGCAATTTTTCATCGACCTGATGCCAAACGTAACCCAGCCCACGCCAACTCCCCAGCCACTTCCCGAAAAAGGGTTTCTGGATAATGATACTCCCTAAAAACTATTTCCTGATCGGATTGTTCCTGCTGATCGCCGGAGGGTGGAGTGGCGGAGTCGAGGCATCCCCCGCTCTGGTGAAAGAAAAACAATGCGACACCTGTCACCGATTCTCTAAAACCGAATCAGAGAAATCCGCCCCCGATTTATTTTTCGCCGGCGACAAGTTTCAAAAGGATTGGCTTGGGAATTTCCTGAAACAGCCTGAAGTGATCCGACTGGCAGGACACACGCGCGATCCAGGATTTTCAAAAGGCACACCACAATACACCGGCCCCCATCCCGTCTTAAACCCGAAAGAGGCTCAGCAGATGACCGATCATTTGATGTCTCTAAAAATCCTGAAGGATGCTCCGCCTCTAGAATTACCGGCCTTGTCCAAAGGCAAGCGCGTACGGGTGAAAATTTTATTTGAGCGGGACTACAGTTGCATCGCCTGCCACCAGAGTTACAACCTGGCCCGCCAACCGCGGGGTGGAGTTTCCGGTCCTTCGCTGATCGACGCCGGCCGTCGACTGCGTCCCGAATGGGTTTACCAATGGCTGAAAAATCCCAGGCAATTCACCACCCGGGGAAGAATGCCGCTTTACACGTTTGACGAAGAAACCCTGCGGAAGATGACTCAATACATCATGTCGCACAAAAAGGATTCTAAAAGCAAATGAACCGTGCTTTAAGTTTAATCGGAGCAATTGCGATGATGGCAATACTCATTGGTTGCGGCCAGGACCCGGCGGAGAAAAAGCCCTCGCCTTCTCCATCTGCGGCGGCCCCCTCCACACCTTCACCAGCCCCTCGCGCGCATCCAGTCACCCAGGAAACCCGCGAGACGTACCAGTTTTACTGCGCCCAATGTCATGGCACCGATGGACATGGTAAAGGCATCAACGCATCGCATCTGACCGTTCCGCCGCGCGACCACACCAAGGCGGATTATCTGGAAACCCGCACCGACGAACATTTGTTCACCGCCATTCAGCAAGGCGGGCTGGCGGTTGGGCGCGCGCCCTGCATGCCCAGCTGGGGACACACTCTGGACGACAATACCATTCACTCTCTCGTGAGCTATATCCGCGAGTTGTGCCAATGCGAGGCCCTGTAGCCGGCCAATTGTCATCTAATCCCAAAGATAGTATAGTGAGTCCTCCGATGATTTTCCCGTGCCCCTGTGCGTTCGCCTTCCATTCCACAAGGGTCCGGATCTTTTGACCGTTTATCTCAATTTAAACCGATAGGAAGTGCCCCATGGTAGAAGTCGTGCCGTTCAACGGCCTGCGTTACAACGAAGAAAAATCCGGCCCGCTCTCCGAGTTGATTGCACCGCCGTATGATGTCATCCGGCCGGACTTGCAGGAGACACTGTATGCGCGTAACCCGTACAACGTGGTTCGCCTGATTCTGGGCAAACAGTTTGAAGACGACACCGACACCAACAGCAGGTATACAAGGTCGGCCAAAGATTTTAAGGACTGGCAGTCAAACAATATTTTAAAGGAAGACGCGGAACCGTCATTTTACGTTTACAGCCAGGAATACACATTCAACGGACAAACCAACAACCGCATCGGTTTTTTCGCGCGGGTACGGTTGGAAGACTTCGACAAGGGTAATATCTGCCCGCACGAATTCACCCTCGCCAAGGCCAAGCAGGATCGCGCACAATTGATCCGCGCCTGCCGCGCCAATTTCAGCCCGGTGTTCGGTTTGTTTTCAGACCCCGAAGGAACGGTTGACGGCAAGCTAGCGAAAATTATCGAGCGACCACCCTTGACGGAAATCGATGAAGACTCCATCATTCACCGGATGTGGAGAGTGGACGATGCGGAAACGGTTCAGTTTTTATCGGAAAGTTTCAAGGACAAGAAAGTCTATATCGCGGACGGTCATCACCGTTACGAAACCTCGCTGGCTTATCACAAAGAGCATGGCGCGGAAGTTCCCGACTCGGCGCATGTGATGATGTTTCTCACTAATTTGGATGCGCAGTCGCTGGCGATTTATCCGATCCACCGTCAATTGAAATGTCCCGCACCGTTCAATCGGGACCATTGCATCGAACAACTGAAACCTTATTTCAATATCGAGTCATTGCCCAAGGGCCAAACCGCCGATCAACTCATCGCCCTTCTCGAAAAAGAGGGACAAGATGGAGTCGCCTTCTGCGCGTATCTGGGCCAGGGCGACGCCCTTCTTTTAAAGCTTAAAGACATTGAAAATATTGTTCCCTTCATGGAAGACGACTCCAATGATCTGAAAGTTCTCGATGTCTACCAACTCCACACGTTGGTGTTGAGGGAGGTTTTGGGGATCGATACCCGCAAACCGGAACACCAGCAATACATCACTTACAACGTGCGCACTGCGGAGTCGATGGCCAACGTGGATGCGGGTACGTTCGATCTGGTGTTTTTTATGAATGCCACGCGCATGAAACAGGTCCGCGAACTGGCAGAGAGAGGAATCCGCCTGCCCCAGAAAGCCACTTACTTTTATCCCAAACTGCTTTCGGGTTTGGTCATCAACCGGTTCCGGCCATGAAAGTTATTTCTGCTGATTTTATGATCAGCGCGGTGTCAAAAGAGCAGTATCCTCACGGGGATTTACCGGAGATTGCGTTTGTCGGACGCTCCAACGTCGGCAAGTCGTCTCTCATCAATTCCATGCTCAACCGGAAAAAACTGGTCAAGACTAGTGCGACTCCCGGCAAAACCCAGATGATCAACTTTTTCGACATCAATCACCTATTCGTGTGCGCCGATCTTCCCGGCTATGGATTTGCCAAAGTCCCCAAAGCCGTTCAAAAAAAATGGCAGAGCCTGGTCGAACAATATTTAATGCACCGGCAAAATTTGAGAACGGTGATCTTCATCGTCGATATCCGCAGAAAACCGACCGATCTCGACCTGCACATGCAGGAATGGCTGGAGCAATATGAAATTGATTATATTCTGGTAGCGACGAAAGCCGACAAGCTGTCCCAGGTGGAACAAAGCAAGCAACTCAAACAGATTCGGCAGGCGTTTCTGAAAGACGGAGAGCAGGAAATGGTGGCCTATTCCAGCAAGAACCAAAGAGGCCGCAAGGAACTCTGGAAACTCCTGCAAAAACGGATCGAAGAGCGTTGATGCCTCATCCAAAAAAATGGGGCCAGCTTCATCCAATCCGGACAAGATGACCCCATTGGCGCACCGCCGCCCAGCGTGACGCTGGACCCAAATTCTAAATTGCGCCCAAGGACATTCTTTTGGACGCAACTGTCAGCCAGTTCCCCCTCCGGGTAGGAGCTAGCCCCACATTTCTTCCGGGAGTTCCAATCGTTCGACTTTCTTTCCACCGACGATATGAGACTCCAAAATTTCCTCCACGTCCTCCGGCTTCACTTTTGTGTACCAGACGCCTTCCGGGTAAACGACCACAACGGGACCCATTGAACAGGGCCCCATACACCCGGCAGTGGTGATCAATGCTTTCCCAAACAGCATCTTTTGCTCGATGCCCATGCTCAGTTTTTCAAAAACCTCATTGGCCTGATTTTCCCCACAGGAACCCCGTGGGTGCCCTGCCGGCCGTTGATTGGTGCACACAATAATATGATGTGTTGGTTTTGGCATACTCCTCCTTCAAATTATACGGATACAGTTCTGAATTTAGACGTTCAAAACCCCTAAACGATTTGTTTTTTATCGAAAACCAGACTTGGAATTCAAAAAATGACTCCTTGGAAACGAAAAAACCACCCCGAGAGACGCGCAGTGGGGGTTTGCTCCCGGGGGCGAGGCGGTAGTATACTATAACTTATAAATAGTTCATCCACCTGTTTCGAAAATTTGATTTCATCTTTCCCAAACTATAAATTCTCAGGATTTCATGTCTAAAAACACTCTGGCGGGAAACCCATTCGCGGCTCCCCGATTCGATGAGCCGTACTTGTCGGACATCGTCCGTAAAGCGCTGGGGCGACCCGTGGCCCAAGTCGGGTTCTCCCCGTTACAGGGCGACGCTTCAACCCGCCAATACTACCGGCTATCCGTGGAATACCCAAAGGACGCCCCGGAACCGCAGACTCTGATCCTCATGCAATTGGAAGCACCCAACGTCCCCGGCGAAACCGATTTCATCCGCGTTTTAAAATTCCTGCATGGAATCCACCTGCCAGTTCCGGAGTTGTATCATTTCGATGCAGAGCGCGGACTGTTATTGTTGCAGGACTGCGGAGATATCACGTTGGAGACACACCTGCACTCTGCTGACCCGGCAACCTTAAAGAGTGGGTATCTGAGAGCCGTGCACCTGCTCGCGGACATGCAAATGGAGGCGACGCGGGCGATCACTGCCGACTGCCCGGCCTACCACCTCAAGTTTGATGTCGAAAAATTGATGTGGGAAATGGACTTCATGCTGGAGCATTTTATCGAGGGCACTCAGCAGAACACACTGAAGACTACCGCACGGGAGGAAATCCGCAAGCAATTGACCGCTTTGTGCACTGTGCTTGCCGGACAACCCCCCTGCTTCACACATCGGGATTACCACAGCCGTAACCTGATGGTCCACAACGACGGGTTGGTGCTTCTCGATTTCCAGGATGCGCGTATGGGACCGAGTCAATACGACCTGGCATCACTGCTACGCGATTCCTATCTCCCTCTTCCCGATGCCCTGGTGTGGGAACTGGTGGACGCGTTTATTCAAAAAAAAGAAGAACAGGAGAACCGGCCCATCGACCGGGAAGAGTTTATTCGGGTTTTTGATCTGATGTCGATTCAAAGAAACCTGAAAGCCATCGGCACTTTTGCCTATCAGAAAAAAATCAAAAACAACGAACGCTATATGCGGTATATTGCACCCACGCTTGAATACGTCCGTCAGGCCTTCATGCGGCGCACCGAATTGAAGCCCTTGCATACCGTTTTATCAGAAACGATTCCTGATCTATAAAAACCCCATATGGAAAGCCCCGTCATTTCATGACTATTTTGAAGCGTTACATTCTCGGACAATTTATAAAAACCTACGCTCTCACGGTAGGCGGTCTGGTGGGAATGTTCATTGTGATTGACGGCTTTGAACGACTGGATGAATTCGTTAACAAGAATGCAGATGTGGGCGACTTCCTGGTCTACTATTTTTTTAAAATTCCGTTCATCCTGTCCTACATGGCTCCGCAGTCAGTACTGGTGGCCACTGTGATCACACTCGCCACCCTGTCCCGGAATAATGAGTTCACCGCCATGAAAGCCTGCGGCATCAGTGTTACCGGCCTCACCCTTCCCATCATTGGCTTCTCGGCGTTTTTGGCGCTGGGCCTGATGGTTTGCAATGAATTCGTCACCCCCGTTACCAGCCAGAAAATGAACTACCTGTTCAATATCAAGGTGCGGGGCGCTGTCGACCAATCCAAACAGATGCGCGACCACTTATGGATTCGATCCGGCAACGGCTCCATTTGGAACATCAATTATTACGATCCGATGAAATCCTTTATGAAGGGAGTCAGCTTGTACACCTTCGACCCAGTCCGGCCCGATATCCGCCACCGCATCGACGCGAAAAGTGCATTATGGAACGGACAACAATGGGAGTTCTTCAACGGATATATCCGTTTCTTGAGTGCTGACGGAGTGGAGTCTACCCGATACTTCGAGAGAGAGATTTTTCCGACGCTCGAAAAGCCAGCCGACTTTAAAAAGCTCCAAAAACGTCCTGAAGAAATGAGCGCCCGATATATGTACGCAACAATTCAGAAACAGGAAAAAGAGGGCCTGGATTCGACACGTACCTGGGTCGATCTCCACCAGAAACTTTCCTACCCCTTTATCAGTGTGGTTTTGGCACTGATCGGCATTCCTCTATCCATCCGCTCCAGCCGCACGGGAGGGCTGTTGTTCTGCGTCTGGGTGAGTCTGGTGACTGGATTTATTTTCTCCTTCTTTTATGCAATGGGGATATCGTTTGGATACAAGGGAGTGTTCTCCCCTGTTATGGCGGCGTGGGGGCCCTGTCTGCTGTTTATCTGCATCGGGTTTTACCTGTTGTTGACCATGGACAGCGAAAAACTATTACCCACCTAGCCTCATGAAAAAATTCGCATCCATTGACATCGGCTCCAACACAGTCCGGCTGCTTATTATGGAGGCGGACGATGCCGGAGGTTTTAAGGAAGTGGACTCCGAGCGGGTCATTTGCCGCCTGGGCGAAGGTATCAATATTGAAAAAAAAATACTGCCGCACCGAATGGATTTGACGTTGGACGTGCTGCAAGGCTTCCGCGACCAATGCCGCAAGCACGGCGATATTCCGATCCGGGTGGTGGCTACCAGCGCTGTGCGGGAAGCCTCGAACCGCGAAGAGTTTGTCCGTCTCGCGAAAGAACGGGCCGGTCTCGACGTGGAGGTGATTCCATGGGAAGAAGAAGCCCGGCTCACCGTTGACGGTGTGTTCTGGAAACTTCCCTCATCCGGCAAGACACTCATCTTTGATATCGGCGGCGGAAGCACCGAATTTATTTTCTCTCAGGACAAACAGGTGTTAGCATCCGCCGGCACCTCCCTCGGTGTCGTGCGCCTCACCGAACAGTTCATCTCCCAACACCCGGTCGACTCCGGGGAATACCAAAATCTAAAATCCCATATCCGAGAGCAACTGGACCGGGTCCATTTCCGGTTGGGCGAGCCGAGTCCGGAGAAACTGATCGGCACCGCCGGTACCGTGACCACTCTGGCGGCGATGGACCGCAATCTATTCCCCTACGATCCCGAAAAAATCCACGGGCTCGTGCTTCCGCGCGAAAATATTGAACGCCTGTTCGATGACCTGAAATCGAAATCGCTCGAACAGCGCCTGCAAATCCCATCCCTGGAACAAGGCCGCGAAGACCTGATCATTGCCGGAACCGCTCTGGTCCTGGAAGTCATGGAGGTCTTCCATTGCTCTCACTTAACGGTCAGCGAATACAGCCTGCGCGAGGGAATTTTGCTCCGGGCCTTCCAGGACCAATAACCCCCTTCTCCATCCCCGTATTTTTAGGGAATTAAGCTCCCATATTTTAAAGGTTAAGAGCCGCCCGGCACATTTCAATGGCAATACATAGAAATTCTAAGTAAACTAATAATATCAAAAAGCCCCTCTTAATCATGCCGCGCTGAGCGGAGCCACCGCCTGCGGCGTTCTGCAAAGCGAGAGTTGGGGCTCAAAGCGATGTTATTAGAAATTCACAAACAGAAGGACTCGGACGATCATTCCCAACAAACGAAAACTGGAGCCTGAGGTTCCCGGAGGGGTACCTGGACCTTCTTCCGCTAAGAGAGTGGACCTGAATGCAATAAAGAAACCTTCGAGGAGTTACCTCTCGAAGGAATTCAATGCATCAATGAAGGATTGAGTCATTAACACAATACGGGTCCAACGAATTTATAAAACTATTTTCAGAAATCCATTATCAATGACACCACAATTTAATGATCACATTGGGAAAGGAATGATTATGAAGCGTATTTACTTTTTCATGCTCCTGTCCGTATGGATGTTCGCCGCCTGTTCATCCAACAGCGGAACGGTAAAAACGGATGCTTCCACGACTATGGATACTCCGGCAGAAGCAAGCGCCAGCACAGGGAGGGAGGAAGTTTTTCATCATCCAGGTGCCGGCTTTAGCATGACCAAGCCTATGGATTGGAAATATCTGTCTCCGGAAATGGTCAAAACGGCAAGCGAGTCCACGAAATGGAACGATGCCGAGCTGGAAAAAGCAATTAAGGAAAACCCCAATGCACCTCTGGTGGTAATCACCCGGTATCAGGAGCCCTACCCCACTCTCAACCCGAGTGTGGACGTCAGGATGGTGCATATACCGGTGGCAGGCATGCCTCCGAAGGACATTTTGAATATGTCCACGGAAGTGCTGAAACGTGCGTATCCGGACCTGACCTATGTGGATGAAGTCCAGGATGCCAATGTCGATGGCATTAACGGAGCTTATACCAAGATCAAATACACCATTGCCGCAAGTGACCAGAAATTTCCGACCCTGGCCCGCATGTGGATGGTGCCGCGCGGCAGTAACATGTTCATCGTCTCCATGTACGGCCCGCAGGAAGGTCCGGATGTTTCCGAGGAGTCTTTCAGTCAAATCCTGAAATCCATCAAGATTGAACAGCAGTAGCTGTGACCTTTAAGGACGGCTCTTCGGGGCCGTCCTTAACGTTCTCTCCTCCCCCACCCTTTAAAATCCCTCTAAATTTGCATTTCCAGCCCTTCCTGTGTTTATATGTTAGGTCGCCTCTCCCTCCGGGGGTTAGGATTTGACATCATTTTTATTTTCAGATATGTTGGACTTTAACCTTAAAAATTAGAAGTTTATCCGCCATGCCACCCAAACAGACGTCCGTGAAAAAGATTATCAGCATTGATAAAGCCAAAAAGTCCCAGAAACCCATGAAGGGCCGGGACATCATCGTTAAAGCGCTTGAAAATGAAGGCTGTGAGGTGCTTTTCGGCTATCCCGGCGGAACCTCGATGGAAATCCACCAAGCGCTCACCCTGAGCAAAAAAATCCGCATGGTTCTGCCCCGGCACGAACAGGGAGGCTCTTTTGCGGCGGCGGGGTATGCCCGCGTCACGGGTAAGCCCGGGGTCTGTATGGCAACTTCCGGACCGGGGGCCATCAACCTGCTCACCGGTATCATGGACGCCAAGCTGGACTCCATCCCACTGATTGCCATTACCGGACAGGTTCCGACCTCAGTGATGGGAAGTGATGCGTTTCAGGAAGCGGATGTCGTTGGTGCTACGTTCCCGCTGGTCAAGCACAGCTATCTGATTACGGACATCAAAGATATTCCGCGGATCATCCACGAGGCGTTTCATATCGCCAGCACGGGACGACCCGGACCGGTGCTGATCGACATCCCAAAAAATATCCAGCAACAGGAAGGGATTGTTGATTTCAACGTTACATTCGACGTTCCGGGATACAAACCCAATTTAAAACCGGCGCCTCAGCAGATCAAAAAGGCCGCTCACTTTATCAAGGAAGCCAAGCGCCCTATCATTTATGCCGGCGGCGGCATCATTGCTTCCGAGGCGTCCGAGGAATTGCGCAAACTGGTCAAGAAGACCGGCATCCCCATCACCAACACGGTCATGGGCCTCGGTACATACCCGATGGACGATCCGCTGTCTCTGCACATGCTGGGAATGCACGGCGCGGTGTACGCCAATATCGCTATGAATCACGCCGACCTGGTTATCGCGCTCGGCGTCCGGTTCGACGACCGCGTGACCGGCAAGCTGGCCGAGTTCTGCAAAAATGCCAAATTCATCCACGTCGATATCGACCCCTCCGAGATCAATAAAAATATTTCGGTGGACGTGCCGGTTCAGGGCGACCTCAAACAGGCGCTCAAGATGCTGAACGACGCGGTCGAACCGAAGAAAGATATCGGACCGTGGGTCAAACAGATTCAGGGTTGGAAAAAAGAATTCCCACTGGACTACCAGTTGGACGAAAAAGTTATCGTGCCTCAGAGCGTGATCGTCGAAACACAGAAACTGGCGGACAAGGATTGCATCGTTTCCGTCGGCGTCGGCCAGCATCAAATGTGGGTTGCGCAGTTCTGGCGGTTCCATTCGCCGCGCTCGTGGTTGTGTTCGTCCGGGTTGGGATCCATGGGTTTCGGACTGCCCGCCGCCATGGGCGCACAGGTGGCGTGCCCGGACCGGCAAGTCATCAACTTCGAAGGCGATGGATCGTTCCTGATGAACATCCAGGAACTGCAGACGCTGAAGATCGAAAATATTCCCGTCAAGAACATCGTGCTGAATAACGCGCACCTGGGCATGGTGGCGCAGTGGGAGGACCGGTTCTATAAATCCCTGCGCGGCCATACATTCATAGGTGACGCAAACTTTGCGGAAATCGCAGACGCTTTCGGCATCAAAGGGGAAACCATCAGCAAACCGGAAGAAGTGGTGCCGGCGCTGAAGCGTATGCTCAAGCACAAGGGACCGTACGTGCTCGACGTCAAGTACCCGTACAACGACAAGAGTCATGGGCACGTCATCCCGATGATCCCCGGCGGCCATACCTATCTCGATACCATACTCAACCAGACGCACAACCTGCGCGAGTACTGGAAAGAAAAAGGTATCGAACCGTAGACCGCAGGCGGTCTACCCTTTTCAAAAACACAAAACCCCCTTCTCAATTGAGAAGGGGGTTTTTATTAGGACATCACTGCCGCTGGGCTATCTGACTCTTTTAGCGCTGTATTCGACGTAGGCGCGGACGATATTTTCTTCGACGCGTTCGAAGTGTTCCCAGTCGGAGTATTTGGTTTTTAATTTTACTTTAACGATTTCAATCGTTTCGGGCAGGTTTTTACGGTCGTCCAGTGCGTCGTTGACGAACCGTTTCAGTTCCATGAGGTAATGCTTCATCTGGGTGACGAGCGGTTTGCCGCCGACGGGTCCATGGCCGGGAACGATCACTTCGGCATCCAGATCTTCCATTTCCACGAGGGCTTTAATCCACGAATCAATCGCGCTGTCGCCCAGAAATGGAATGATGTGGTTGAACACCATTCCGCCAGTAATCATGATGCGCCATTTGGGAATGTAGATATACAGGTCGCCATCGGTGTGCGCCGGTCCGGGGTGAACCAGTTTGAGGTGATACTTGCCCAGTTTCAACTCCAATTGCTTTTTAAATGAAAGGTTGGGCGGGGTGACTTTGCGGTTTTCGCGTTCGGCTTCGGTAACAATCTTCGCCAGCGTCTGCTGTTGCGCGATGATCGTACGGGCGGACTTGAACACGCCGTTGCCACTAATGTTCTCTTTGTGAAAATGGCTGTTGACGACGTAGACCACGGGTTGTTGGGTCGCTTCGCGGATGGCTTTCAGTACTTGCGCGGCCTCTTTTTCACTGCCGCGGGTGTCGATAACGATGACCCCTTCCTTCGTGGTAATAAAGGTCGAGTTGGCGCCATCACCTGTCGAGTCCACCATGCAATAAATATTCGGAAGGGCCTCCATCAGCCGCGCTTCCTGTGCGAACACCGGACCGGCACTACTTATCCACACCAGTAAACCTACGCATAAACAATTAAAAAACCGCATTCCTGGCCGTTTCCTTTCTATATCCTCGATTAAAGGGAGCAATTTAGGCCATAGTACCATCGAATCACTTTAAGTGACCACCAATTTATGGTACTTTGACGGCCATGACTCAGGACAACAAAGACAAGCAGGAGTTTCTGAACACCATGTTGACTCAGGGCGATGCGATGGTCTGTCTGGATGCACGCCAGCCGGACGTCGAAGTCCCCAAGGCGCACAAGACCAATCCCATGCTGAATCTGGTGCTCAGCCTCAACTTCCGGCGGCCCTTTGATGTGCTGGAGGATGGCGTGTACGGTTCATTCTCTTTCGGCGGACGGGCGCACAAGTGCGTCATCCCTTTCACTGCCGTGTGGGCGATTTATGAGCCGGATACGCAAAAGGGTCAGGTCTGGGAAACCAGTATCCCCGAAGATATCGATTGGGGCGACTCGGCAGGAGCCACAGCAAGCGCCACGCCATCCGCCCAGGCGAGTAAGAAACATCCGCTGAAGACGGTTGAGGGTTCCGGCAAGCCCGACAAATCCGACAAGCCGCCCAAGCGAGACCGCAGTCACCTGCGTGTCATCAAATAAAATTCTAATTATCGACCCAATATTCCTGACAAAACCATAAAAATCCATATAATAGAAATAAAATCAATTAGTTATGGGCATCGCCTGCAATTGACGCGTATTTGAAATTTCTTTTTACAAAAGTGGGATAGATAGTTTAAACTGCCTAACTGTTTCAAACAACGAACACAACAATTGAATTCATGGTGGGCGTAGCTCAGCCGGTAGAGCTCTGGATTGTGGCTCCAGTGGTCGCGGGTTCAAATCCCGTCGCTCACCCCAAATTTTTTATACGCGCCTGTAGCTCAGCTGGATAGAGTTCCGGACTTCGAATCCGTAGGTCGCAGGTTCGAATCCTGCCGGGCGCACCATATTTCTAGCGATGTGATGAGGGTGGAACGACCCATCCCGCCACGTTGCGGTTCCCGTTGGGAATTTTCTGCGGACTACCGCCGCATCGTCTAAGTCATCAAGGAGAACACCATGCGTACCCAAGCGATTCATTCCCTCAAACGATTGTTTCTGGTCTTCATTTTGCCGTTGGCCCTGTTGACGATTCCGGTCCAGGCCCTGGCGGACGAACCCCATAAATCGGAAGGCAGTAAAAGTAAAGACTACAGCCACGGATCACCCCATGGCATCAAGGCAAACCCGCACGGCGGCAGTCCTCACGGAAAAAAAGAAGGCTCCGGATCAAAGAAGAAGTGCGACGGTAAAAAAAGCGGTAGTCACAGCAAGTACGGATACAGCAAGCATGGTTACGGTGGCGGAAGTCATAGCGGCCACGGAAAAGACCCGTTTCGTCATGTATTGAAATTCGCCGGGGCGTTGGGCTTGACGGATGCACAAATCAGCCAGATCAAAAGTGTGAAATTCGAGTTTGACAAAGAGCGAATCATGCTGAAGGCGCAACACGAGGTCGCTCACATGGAGCTCGACCGATTGGTGCATTCCGGCGAAGTGAAAGAGTCGGAGATGCGGGCCATCGCCGACCAGATCGCGCAGATCAAATCGAAAAAGATTCACGGCATGGTGGACGCCAAGATCGATCTGCTCAAACTGTTGACACCGGAGCAGAGGCAGAAAATTTCCCAGCTCCATTCGAAACATTAAACGATGACTCCCGCTTTATGAAGGAGGGCCGGAGGGATTTGCAATATAACCCTCCGACAAGCTTTGGGCGACAATTTAAAAAAAATAAAAAATCGGGGCGTGGCGCAGCCTGGCTAGCGCACCTGCTTTGGGAGCAGGGGGTCGGAGGTTCAAATCCTCTCGCCCCGACCAGTTTACCGCCGGAGACAACCTTTACACGGGATGTCTTCGGCGGTTTTCTTTTGTCCCCTTTTGACAGGCTTGGGACATTGGCCGTCCGCCCGGAACCGGATTTTTTGTTTCATATTTTGATCCAACCCCTTACCCTGTTTATAGAGTCCTGACACACACTTGAAATCCTACACAGAAAGAGACTGATGGTCGGCCAACAAAAAAACAAAAAGTCCTCCGTGATGGATAAAATCGAACACGGTATGGAGTCCACTATTTTCAAAAGCCGGTGGTTGCTGGCACCGTTCTATCTGGGACTGGTCTTCAGTATCATTTTACTCTTTATTAAATTTGTACAGGAGCTCTATCACATATCAATCCACGTCACCTCCACACCCGAAAGCGATGTCATCATCGGCATTCTGACCCTCGTCGACATGGCGTTGGTTGGATCGCTCCTGCTGATGATTATTTTTTCGGGTTATGAGATTTTCATTTCAAAGATAGACGTAGCCGAGCATGAAGATCGGCCCGATTGGATGGGCAAGGTGGATTTTGGCGGTCTCAAATTAAAAGTCATCGGCGCGATTGTCGCGATCTCCGCCATCGACCTTTTGAAAACCTTTATGGAGATCCCGAAGAATCCAACCGAAGGCAATTCCGAAATGTTGCTGTGGAAAGTGACCATCCATATGGCCTTCGTCCTGAGCGGTGTCCTCTTCGCTGTGATGGACCGCATCTCTGCCGAAACCAAACCGCACTAAGTTGAGACTTTGTTTGTTAATGCACCGACAACCTTTTATTTAAATTTTAGAGCGATAGGTTTTTTGACTCTGGTGTGACCATAAAGCTTGTCGTTTTCCCAGACGGCAATGCCAAAGTGATAGGTTTTTGTGAGATCATTAAACTGCACATCGTGTTCGGGATCACCCGTCACTAGTTTTCGGCTCAGCTCCAAAGTCCACTGGCCTTTACTCTTATCATATTTTGCGACAGCATCTATATCACCCCTCGAACCGTTCGGCTTGGCCAACAACCACCCGGGGATGGTATCTCCCTTTTTCACCTTTGACATATTAAGTGGAGTTTCCTGACCTTTGATAAGAAAGGGCTCCTGGGTTGAAGCCTTGGCCATCCACTGGGGTCCCTTGCCTTTCTTATTTCGCTCCTGGGTTAATCCACCTTTCCCAAGCTCATCCCACTTATGTGCGGCGTTTATTCTCTTGTCCGCGTCTTTTTCATCCTTTTTGGCAAGGTTCGTATGGTCGAGGTAACCATCATCCATATAAGCCAGGGGATTTGTAGTGGAAGCGCGCCACTGCCAGATATCTGATCCTTCATGAGGCCCATTGGTGTACATCTTATTTTCCCGCTCAGACTTGTGACAGAGTACCGCACATCCTTTCTTGGAGAATTTTTGTACCAGCACTTCATCTCTTAAGGGCCATTGAAAACAGAAGCGATCGGAATCCGCATCCCACGGAGGTTCGTCTTCCCATCTTTTTTCCTGTTTCACTCCCCACTTACTCCCATTGTAGACCCACTTCTCGCCATGAATGGACTCGGTCTTATCTTTCCAGGACATACGAAAATACACCCGGTCTTTGGTGTGAACCGTTTTAATTTCTATTTCAGGCCCATCCTCTGCCTCAACTTCTACTCCTTTAGCCTTGGCCCACGCCGCATCATCTCCCTTGCCATCCAATTGAGGTGGAGTATCCACCTTGACCGAACTTAATGGAATCGCCTTGGCATAAGAAAGGCTGGTAATGGTGAGAATAAATATTAATGAAAATAATCCTATCAGGGGTTTCTTAAAAATATTCATTTTGATCCTTTCTGCCAAAAATTTTTAAATGGGGCACCGATAGTCCATTAAATCCTAACGATGTGGCTCTATTCAACCACCTGAACATCTGCGGACATGCCATCATGATTGGTGCAACGTATAACGTAAAGACCGGGCTCTTCAAAAGTGTATTCCCACTGTCCGCCACGCACATCCCGGCGTTTCTTGAATACTTTTTCCGTTTCAAAACCGTTCTGATCGACCTTGCTAATAAGAGAACTATGCCAAAACTCATCACGGTTTCTGACCTCCATCACCTGACCCAGCTTGATCTTTATAACGTCGGGGTTATACGAGGTGTCTCGTTCCACCACAATCACTGGTTCTGCCATCGCAAACAAACCCATGGGCCATACTGCCAAAAATCCAAGAACAGCAACCCCCATCACTTTACGCGCACTCTTGTTATTAAACCAATTCATCGTATATTCTCCTTTGAGAAACATGAGGTTGAGTGCCCCGATAAGAGACACTCAACCGTATTGTTTATTTATGTGTCACTTGGATATCTGGATTGCCAAACATCACATGAAGGAACGGCTGACCAAACATCTTGCCTTCTTTCATCGCATGAATCACATGCTCCTTGGTATGCATCATTAAGGCTTTGGTGGCCATCATTTCAGCCATCATCTTCTTTTTCTCCGGGCCATCCGGCATACCCATAATCTTCTTTTTGGCAGCCATCATTTCCTTTTTGACATAGGGGAAAGGGAGGTAGCCCGTCTTCAGAGGGGACTTCTCCGGACCCTTGGGTCCCAGTTTGTAAGGCGGCACCATTAAATGCACTACCCTGCCAACACCGGTGACTCCACTATCGGACTGCAATTTACCTTTTTTACGGACACCTTCGGTGATCATCATATGAACCAGATGATTATCGTTGGTCAACTGACCATCGACAAAAAGCCTGCCTTTAGCCCAGAAAGCAACATACGTGTACTCGGTGGGCATCAATCGGGAACCCAGGCCGGTAGCCCCATGCAGGAGGTGGTCGGTAACAACACCGCCAAAGGTTGGATAGAACTTGCCGTGCGGCAGTGCCATATCGGCTTCCACGCGGTAGGTATGCGATTTGTCAGGCGCTTGGAAAGTCGCCACAAAAGCAACCTGATCCTTCGTTTTTCTTCCATCAATGGCAGTCGCGTCAATCAGGGTCATTTCCAAGTCACCCACACCAACGGGCAACCAGTCACTGAAAGGCGTTGCGTGATCAACAATCGTGTAGTCGTCGCCCATTGTTTGTCGCATGGAAATAGGGATGCCTACCAGAGGAAAAGGAGTCTGCTCCCAACCGATTGGATGTTCCGGAGTTCCAAAAACGGCAGGGTCCAACTGGCGCGGTCCTGGCTGATTCCAACGAGTGGAGCCTCCTTTTACAGATACTTTGATTTCTATCGGCCCACCAATGCGGTCAGGCGGCGAGGGATTCATGGCATGGGCTTTCGTGTATGCACCCAGGCCCGTAGCAGGAGTTGAATCTGAGCTGGGTTTGGTCTTAGCTTGTGCTCCCGAACTCGCACACCCAAACGAAACCAAACAAGTTGCTAATGCAAGTAATCCAAAAATTTGTTTCATAACTATCTCCTTCTCAGTTTCTAATAACTCTAAATGAGTCTTTGCTATAAGTTCTGCTAAGTAGTCGAGTAGATTTAACAACCCTTACATTCAAATTATGTCAGGTCAGACTGCATTGAGCATTCTTGTCAGAATCAGTTTTATAAACCCATAAGGAAGGTCGATCTTAAAATGAGATAGTCCGGAATTTCAGGGAGTGCCGTGTAAGGTATTCCAGAATAAAACGACGACAATATAGCTTTATTTAAAGCCTACGTGGCTCCTTGTCGACCCCGAAAGTTTTGAGTCCCGCTTCCGGAGTGTCGACCACCATCATTTAATTCTGAACAAGCAACAATGATACTTTCATTCGACAATTGGTTCCTTTTCCCCATTTCAATTTTAGTAGCAACCATAGCCATGTCCACCGGAATTGGCGGAGCTGTTTTTTTCTCTCCAATATTTCTTTTAGGATTAAAACTTGAACCCACGGTGGCCATTGGTACCGCCCTGCTAACAGAACTTTTTGGCTTCACCTCCGGTCTATTTGCTTACATGAAGGCCAAGTTGATTGACTTCAAACTCGGGATAGAAATCCTCATGCTATCTGTTCCGGGAGCATTTATAGGCGTCCATTTATCTGCGAAATTTCCAGCATCAATACTCAAGGCCATTTTTTCAGTGGGAATCATTTTTATAGGGATTCAAATTTTCACTTCTTTGATGTTTAGAGGAAAATCATGAAGGAGTCTGTCATTCAAACTAATGCAGAAAACAGTGTCACAGTGCGACTCAAACTCGACGGGCAACGCGGTCTTTTGGAAAAAGTCATAGCCACTATCGCCGATAGCCATTGCCATGTCTGTGCCATTGACTTTGTACGTCCCCTTCAGAATGGAGGATCCATACGGGATTTCAATGTTCTCACTTCCGGGACAAAGGATGCGAATGAATTACTTGCATCATTCAAGGCCATCCCCGGCATAGAACTTCTAAATTTTTCAGACCGAACATTTCTAATTCACCTTGGCGGCAAAATTGAAATTAAAAATCGCGTTCCGGTAAAAACCAGAGACGATCTTTCCATGGCCTACACGCCAGGCGTCGCCCGCATATGCACTGCGATTCACAAGAATCCAAACGACGCTTACAAACTAACGATGAAAGGAAATATGGTAGCCATTGTTACGGACGGAACGGCTGTGTTGGGAATGGGGAACATCGGCCCAAAAGCGGCCCTCCCGGTGATGGAGGGCAAATCCATGCTCTTCAAAGAATTCGCTAATGTTGACGCGTTCCCTCTTTGTCTTGATACGGAAGACACCGATGAAATTGTGAGAATCGTGAAAGCATTGGAACCGGGGTTTGGTGGAATTAATCTTGAGGATATTTCTGCTCCACGTTGTTTTGAAATTGAGAAAAGACTTGTAGAGGAGCTTGATATTCCTGTTTTTCATGATGACCAGCATGGAACTGCCGTCGTCGTCACCGCCGCTTTGATCAACGCATTGAAAGTTGTGGGCAAAAGGGCCAATGAAATAAAGGTTGTCGTCTCAGGAGTGGGAGCGGCGGGCACTGCCTGTTCCAAAATGATAATGCGTCTGGGAGTGACCGATATCGTTGCATGCGACCGCAAAGGGGCTATCCACCGGGGTCGCGAGGGTCTTAATGAAGCAAAACAATGGTTCGTGGAAAATACGAATCCCTATGGAGAGCAAGGATCTTTATCCGATGTCATTGTTGGGGCTGATGTGTTCCTGGGGGTTTCCGGACCGGGGTTGTTAAAAGTGGAAGACCTCAAGGTAATGGAAAGAGACCCCGTAGTTTTCGCTATGTCAAACCCTACTCCCGAAATCATGCCGGAGGAGGCTGAGCCCTATGTCGCCGTAATGGCCACCGGGAGGAGCGACTACCCAAACCAGGTCAATAACGTACTGTGTTTCCCCGGAATTTTTCGCGGGGCTCTCGACAGCCGAGCACGGTGCATTAATGAGGAAATGAAAATGGCCGCCGCAAAGGCCATCGCCGATTGTATCCCGAACGAGCATCTACGGCGAGATTATATCATTCCCAGTGTATTTGATACTCAGGTCGCCGTGAAGGTAGCAGACGCCGTTAAGCAAGCCGCGGTCGATAGCAATATTTGTTGTGGAACCAAATTTCAATAACCCTCCTCAACTCCAGAAATGAGGATGGTTTTATATAAAAGATGAGGACTAATCCCATGACAAGATTTGAAGCCATTGAATCTTTCGTACAGGAAACCCCCTGCTTGATTTGTTTGCAGACTGATTACCAATTAACTCTGAATCGTGAATCACCAGATCAGGTCTGCGATCATGTTGCGACGTGCAACAACTGCGGCCACCCAATTCTAATCACAGAAATAGCAGAAGGCCTTAGCATACTGCCTCCAAAAATCAGAGGAATTGCTGAAAGACAAGGGTGCCTTATATGTCAGGACAGTAATCTTCTTGTTGAATACATATGTGACAACGGCTCGAAGGATTACTTTTTCTTTGCCCGGTGCATGATTGGGAAGCATTACATGATCATAAACTCTGAAAGCATTCAGTATCTATTTGATTAGCCAGATAGTTTCTAACTTTCCATTGGTAGTAGAAGAAAAGAAGATATTGATTTTCTTTTAAAATGGATTCTTCTTAAACAGTCCCAGTAACTCATAGAAGAGGTTCTTATGCGGCATTCCTGTAAGGCATCGTTAATTTATTATGCATATATTTTGGGGATATTGCTTGTCACTTTATCACCCTCTCTGACTGGCTTTGCTCAAGATAATACCTTCACTCGCCAGAGTCCGATTCATAAGACGGGTAGTGACGAACACAATCAATCACACTGGGATTATCGAGGGATCGAGGGACCTGAACATTGGGGGATGCTCTCTAAGGAGTACAAGACATGCGAAACTGGAAGCAAACAATCGCCGATTGACATACAAACGCAGGAACTAAGCCATCACCAGGAAAATCTGGAATTTCATTACAAGATATCCGAGCTTCATGAAATGAATAACGGGCATACGATTCAGATATCTCACAAATCAGGATGCAAAGTTGACCTCAATAAGCGTGCTTATAAATTACGGCAGTTTCATTTCCATGAGCCCAGCGAACACCATATCGATGGCAAAACATTTCCTATGGAAATGCACTTTGTTCACCAAGATGAAACCGGGCATATTCTTGTCATTGCAGTCATGATGGAAGTTGGCCCAGAGCACCCCATCCTAAAAACCATTTGGAAGTGGCTCCCTGACCAAATAGAAAAAGAAACTTCAGTTCCTATGACATCAAACCTCAGGGAAATACTTCCTGCCAGCACTGAGCATTTTTCCTATGCTGGCTCGCTGACTACCCCACCTTGCTCAGAGGGAGTCCAGTGGATTGTGCTGACAGAGCCTATAAAAGTTTCAGAACAGAGCTTAAAAAAATTTTCGGCGATTATTGGAAATAACGCTCGACCGATCCAGCCTCGGTGAAACAGGCGCATAGAATTAAATTAAGACCAATTCATATGACTTGAGTCATTTAGCGCGGTTGATCGTTTGCTGATTTTGTTCTTTCCTAGGCGGTTCTCTTCGCAGTGATGGACCGCATCTCCGCCGAAACCAAACCGCATTAGGCTTAACATCCACCCAGCATCCAATACGCTCAATCCGTGCGCAGGTACCCCCTCTCCTGAAGGCATATATTTCAATCTGTTAAAGACAATTCTTGGGAATTCTCCAGTTTTGGTGTAAGGTGCGCGAAATATGTTAGGATAATGGGGATGTCTTTTGGCGCACTCCGCCGGAGCCGGTTTTGTTGGGGTTTCACGTTCGCGGTTTCCTGTCAAAATTTAGTTACTCGCAGGGTAATCCTTCCTCTCCGTAGGAATTTTTATATTTCATTCTATTTTATAATTTTATTCAGGTGAGACTATGATCAGGAATTTGAAACGGGTACCGATACTATTAATCATGTGTGGATTTGTGATGTGCGGTCTGATGGTTTGGGCTTCTTCTGCGATCGCCGAAGACCGGGTGGCGAAGGATGGCGACAAAGTTTCCATCCATTACACGGGGTCGCTTGAGGATAAAACGGTATTCGACACTTCGGAAAACCGGGAACCTCTGGAGTTCACGCTGGGAGACAAAAATCTCATTGTCGGAATGACCAACGGCGTCCGCGGGATGAAGGTGGGTGAATCGAAAACAATCATCATCCCTCAGGAACAGGCCTATGGCCCTTACGATGACAAGATGGTATTTGAAGTGCCGACCAAAAACTTGCCGCCCGGGATCAAAGCCGGCACACCTTTGAGAGATCCGCAAGGCAACATGGTAATGGTGAAGGAAGTGAACGCGGAGAAATCGCTTCTCGATGCCAATCATATTCTGGCGGGCAAGACTTTGATCTTCGACATTAAAGTGGTCAGTATCAAATAGTCGGGCAACCTCTCCGGCGGCTACTTAAGGCATCGATCCTTAGTCGCCCCTGGCTCCTCAGGATGACAACACATAACTTTCGGTCATTCTGAGCGTTAACGAAGTATCCTTGTTTAAAAAGTTTTAAAAAAGGATTAGGGAGCGTTCCCTAATCCTTTTTTTATTGCGTGTAATTTATTGGGACGATTTCGCACAACGGAAGCCGGTGCCTTCGGGCCGCAATTGGAAATGTGAATCGCGCCGGTTGGAGGACCGCAATGCTCCCGCGTTTTCGTTCCACGCGCCGCCCCGATACACTTTATTAGTAATGGCCTGGGAGCCGATGCAATCGACCCGCATGCAGGCCTGCAAATCCGGGCGGGGTCCGGGAGGATCCTGTTCCGGGCTGACCTGATAATAGTTTTCTCCGACATCCATCCAGTCGCGAACCCACTCACTGACGTTTCCCGCCATATCGTACAGGCCGAACGGATTGGGCGGAAACGATCCCACCGGCGCGGTGTGTTTGAATCCGTCGGTGACGCGCGGCTCCCGGATGTTCAGCTCACAGGTGCTATCGCAGAAGTTGGCTTCCTTGCCGGAAAGGGTGGGCCCCCAGTAAAACGGCGTCGTGGTTCCGGCACGTGCGGCGTACTCCCATTGAGCTTCGGTCGGCAGGTCCATTCCTATTTTTTTACAATAGTCGCTGGCCTCGTCCCATGTCAGGCTGTCGACCGGCAGGTCCGCCCCGACATGCTGGGAAGGATTGGATCCCATCACCGCCTGGAAATTTTTCTGCCGCACTTCATACTTACCCATCTGAAAGGCTGAGATGCAAACTTTATGGACCGGGCGTTCGTCCGGATCGCCTTGCTCACTTCCCATTTGAAAACAACCGGCAGGAATATCGACCATGTCTTCTTCGGCTTTGCCATGCTGGGTGGAGATGAGGATTTTCTGGACCTTGGCTTTCATAGCCAGAGCATGGTCTCGAGTCGCGGTGGGGATGCCTTTGTACTGGATTCGAGTTTTGCTTTTCGGCAGTAATTTCATCTTGCCGGTTTTCATGAAATACACCCGGTAATGCGGAACCCGCTTCAGCACGTCACCCCGGATAAACGACTGGGACTGCTCCTTCTCCTCGGTAGCGGACTCATCCACCACCATCACCGTTTCATCCACCAGTTCTGCTTCATGCGGATTCGGGTCGCCTTCGACATAGACCTGCACGTTACGCCCTTTGACGACGGGCATTTTCAGAATGCGGTCGATGAGGATTTCCGCCTCCTGAAATTTTTTCAATTTGATTTTCGTTTCGGCCAGAGAACGAAGCGCTTTGTGATCATCCGGTGCCTGGGCCACCACTTGGCTAAAAAATTGTTCGGCTTCTATAAATTCCCCCTCACTGAAAGCCTTTTGGCCGGACTGAAGCAAATCAGCCTCTCCTGCCAGCGTAACTCCGTCGAGGGGAGTCATCAAACCCATCATCAACAAGATCCATACCGGGAGAATAGTTTTCATGTGTCGTGTTCCTCAGTTCAGAAAATTTCGTTAAATATGCCGTAAATAAACGTGAAATGCGACTTTAATTTAACGGGAATCGTTTAAGGGATGAAGCGCACGGTAGGCGTGTACGGCCATTCCTGTAACCAACAGAAATGCAAAGAAAAGTACCACCCACTGGCCGGCTGGGTAGGCCGGTTTATCGGGCCAGTAAACCCACGTTAGGGTTGCGCCCCATATCACTACCGGTGCCGCCAAGCTCAGATATTTCAAACCTCGTCTTCCACCTTTAAACCAAATCCATACATTTAAGATACTCATAAAAACAATAAAGAGCAGTATCACCTCGACCGGATCAAAATCGCGAATCCCCTTTTGCCTCAACTGACTATGAACTCTTTTCATTTCCACCAACTGTTTCCGAGCCTCGCAACTGGGTTGCCCCTTCTCCTTATGGTTTTCGCAATCGAACTGAAACAATTCGAGAGCGCGGTTCCACTGTCCAGCTTGCTCGTATCCTTTCGCCAAATGATAACAGGGACCGTAATTGGCGGGATCGGGGGGACGAAAATGGTTCCGGCACAAGGGCTCCAAATGACGGGACGCTTTCTCCATTTCGACCAGCTTTAAATACTCTTGCCCAAGATAAAAGCAGGTGATGGGTTCATCTTCCTTGCAACGGGTTTCGAGAGGGACAGCTTCTTCATCCAGGCGATTCATTTTCCAGGCCAGACCCAGTAACGGTGTGCAGGCGCGCAGGTGACCGGGGGTGGGATGTTTTTTGCATGCGGTGCGGTAGAGCTCTAAAGCGCGTTCCGGATGCCCTGTCTTCTCTTCTTTAATGCCCAGGGCGATGCAGTATATGGCTTTCCCCTTGAAACATTGCTGGCGTGCCTGGTCGTCATTCAGCACCTCCTCAGTGGTCATTCCGAAGGCGGGACAAAGAAACTGAATCGCAACAAACGCTATGCAAAAATACCGGCGCAGGGAGGCGGCACTTTTTTTCGCAAGGGGGTGTTTACCTGAATAAGAGGTCAATGGGTACACAGAAATCCTGTATCCTTTCAGAGTACAGATTTTATCACATTTGACCCTTCCATTAGAGTGAACGCCGTTAAGAGATTTCCTTCAATTGCATCACCGATCCGCCTGGAGCGTGATCCCATAGAATTGATCCATACAGGCTAAAATACAAAATAAAGTTGCTTTTTCCGCTCTTTCCTATAAGGTATTTACAAAATCAAATACTACTAATGGAGAATTTTAGCATGGTTAAAAAGGATGCCGTAGTTTCGTTGAGTTACACTTTGACAAATGCCGATGGCGAGGAATTGGACAAATCTTCTGCTGACAAACCGTTTGCGTATCTTCACGGGAACAAACAGATTGTACCGGGACTCGAGAATGCGCTGGAAGGCTTGGCGGTTGGAGATAAGAAGGAAGTCACCGTGCCTCCGGCAGAAGGTTACGGCGAATTTGTTGCCGGGCTGAAAATGGACATCGAGCGTACCAATTTTCCTAAAGACATTGAAATCCAGCCGGGTATGCAGTTCTCCGCTGATGTCAACGGAAACAACCAGGTGTTCACCGTCACCGGCCTTGAAGGCGGCAAAGTCCAGGTCGACGGCAACCATCCGCTGGCCGGCCAAACGCTTCATTTCGATGTTGAAGTGGTTGAGGTTCGTGAGGCCACAGCAGAAGAAATGCAACACGGTCACGTGCATGGCCCGGGGGGTCACCAGCATTAAGCACGGCTGGAACGGGTTTGCACGGCACACCCCTTTCAATATCCGAATCTTAGCGGCGCTCTTGATACTCATCGGGTAATTGACAACCGATGCCAATAGGGATGGCCTCGCGCCTCCCTCTGCTGATTTTTAACTCCTCCAGTGGTTCTCTGCGTAAAATCCAGAGAGCAGTCTCCGGCCTTTCTAAAATCACCTAAGGCAAAGAGTTCCCCTGCCGTCCATTTCTAAACTTGAAACTTGTATCGCGAAACTTCTCTCGCTCTTCTGCATCTAATTTAGTAGAAGCACTTTTTATTAAGCCTGATTTTCAATAAAAAGGAGGCTCGCCATGTTGACACGCAATGCAGGTGGTTTGGACCGTACATTTCGGATCGTCCTTGGACTGGCATTGATTCTTGCCGGTTTTGTAGCTGGTGGAACGTGGGGAATCGTACTTTACGTCGTAGCGCTGGTACCCTTAATGACGGGGCTGATCGGTTGGTGTCCGTTGTACAGCTTGTTCGGCATTGACACCTGCGGATTACACAAAACCCAAGGGTAACGTTTCTCATCATTAAGCCAAACCTGGGAGCTGGCAATGGTTGACCGTTGCGGGTAAGCGGGAAAACTTATCATTGAGTGGGGTAGACTATTCTGCTGATAAACGCCTCAGGATTGGCTTGGCAAGGAATCGCGCAAATTTGGAGGATGCGCTTTTTGGATTTCCCGGGTGATCCAGAGTTGATCAATAACGATTCAAGAGTTTGTCTTGGGCTGTATGGTCCGCATCAATTAATGATCGAACTCTTCTTTTTCTGTAAGATTGCGTATGAGACCGATGAACATCCGTTGCTCCTCGATTACGGTTTCTTTGACCGTTAATTCCGCAGAAAAGGTTGACCCGTCTTTTTTTCTTGCAGTGACCACGCGGCGTAACCCCAGTGGGGCCGGCTTTTCAGATTGCAAAAGGTTTTTGAAGTATTCACCGCTGTAGGAACCCTCCGGCCCGGTCATCAGAGTACTGATATTTTGCCCGAGCGCTTCATCAATGTTAAGACCGAATAAATACTCCGCCGCACGATTGAAGGAATGGATGGTGCCTTCTTTATCTATCGCAACAATCCCATCCTCCGTATTATTCAAAATCTCAGCCAAACGTTTCTCGCGGACACCGAGAGCTTCAATGATTTTTTTCTGCTCGTCGATTTCTACCTGAAAATCCTTATTTAATTTCGTTAAACTCGAAGTGCGTTCTTGGAGGCGTTTATCGTTATCTTCCTGGGTTTTACTGAACAAGCTTTCAATATTTTTCCGGTCGGAAATATCCTGCACAATGGCTACGAACTGTGGGCGGACTTCATTTATTGAGAGTTGAAGGCGGACATCGACAGGGTAAAGGGTACCGTTTTTTCTCTTATGAACCGTTTCAAAGACTGTGACTGACTCATCCCCTCTCTTCAATGGGGCGATCTTTTCCTCAAACTGCTCATGAGTGTATTCCGGGTTCAGGTCCACGAGAGTCATCTCATCCAGTTCTTCCATACTGTAGCGCAGGTTGAGTCGAGCGGCCAGGTTGACTTTGGTAAACTTAAGGGTATCCGCATCAAACGTATAAATCTCGTTGAAAGATTTATCCACAATGCGGCCCAAATCTGCCGCTAGATTCTCCATCTTCTTCTGATCGGTAATATCCTGGAGTGTCCCCAGGATTCGGGTCGCCTCCCCTTTTTGATCCAGATAAATTTCAGAGCGTTGCTTGACCATTCGAATCGAACCATCCCCGCGAATTATACGGTGGGTCATATAAAAAGCCGTCCCCAGTCCTATGGCCTTCTGGATCTCCTTTTCCACAAAACTACGGTCATCGGGGTGAACGAAATTCAAAAAACTCTGAAAGTTCATATCGGTATCATTCGGAATGCAGTCCAGTATCCTGCAAACTTCATTAGACCACCGCATTTCCTGACTCGACAATTCAAGTATCCAGTTCCCCGTTTTGGATATTTCCTGGGCGCGGATTAAGTCTCTCTCAACTTTACTACGCATGCTGACTTCATCTTCCAGGCATTTTTGGAGACTCTCACCTTTCCGCCATGCTTTGAACGATAGGCTCACAAAGAGGACAATAAAAGTTCCCAACACTGGCAGTAATATTACCAGCAAAACATTGGATTGCATCGAAACCCAAACCTGCGCCAGCGCCGGAATATTTAAATACCCGATGACAATCACACTAAATCCCAAAAGCATGACTCCAAGGCTTAATACTTTGGTCGAAATCCAGAACCCACCACGGTTCGCTTTCAGATTGCTGGAATCTGCCGATTGTTTGTTTCGATTAGCTTTTATTTTTTCTGCAGTCAATTGGATATACCGAAAATATTTTTATTACCACCTCTAAAAGATGCAATTTAAGGGCCAAAACTCAATAAGTGTAAACGCCCCGTTAAATCCCGGTTTCATATCCGGCTTTCCATACAGATCCGCCGAAGTGTTTCAATTCTGGGAATCATGTACCAGAATCAATTTTTTTAGCGTGTTTCATGGACAATTGAAATATCCGTCCATTTAAAAAAAATTAATCTGCATTTAGGGAGAAACGAAGGGAATGGGACCGGGTTGCCTTCGATTTAAAGTACGACCCATAGTCCCGCAAAGCCGACGGGAAGAATTTCCCAGAAGAGGTGGCCGCTAAAAACCAGCCTGAGAAGAAGGTACGAAGAGAACATTTTTTCTGGTATATTGGCACTCAAAGAATGATTTTGCTCCCATTCCAAACTCATTAGGGTAAATTTACGCGCCTGTAGCTCAGCTGGATAGAGCAGCGGACTTCTAATCCGCAGGTCGTACGTTCGAGTCGTACCAGGCGTACCATATAAGGCCTTATCAGGCATAGTTTAATGGCGACCTCACGGTTCATCGGGGTCGCTTTTTTTTGCCGTAAAGAGCCTTAGAACTTAGACACAGAGAGCGACGAACGAGAGCATTATTCATCATCCCCCCTATGGCGAGCGCCCAATCAGCCTGAAATCTCCTCACTTAAAAAATTGTACAACCGGCAAGGCTGGGTTACCATTAATAGTAAGGGTTATGCCCTTTCCAAAAATTAATATCGCTTCAATATCGACAGCTCATACTGTTCTCTCTTAAGAGTGGGCGAGGGTGATTCAGTGAAAAAAAGAGAAACATGGCTACTCAGAAACCTGGAAAGCCTTTTAATTCTGATTATTCTTATAAGCGTGATGCTTATAAATTTTTTCATTTATTCTAAGGTCGCTTTTCTTAATTTTTATTATCTACCGGTTATCATTGGAGGTTATTACCTTGGGAGACGGATGGCTGTGTTGGGAGCTTTTTTCGCCATCCTTATGGTCTCGGTTTTTGTGCTTGCCAACCAGCAAACATATCTGCTCAGCAATACGAAGTTTGATCTTTATTTCAATCTTACTATATGGGGTTGTTTTCTCGTAATAACTGGCTGGGTGATCGGTTATCTAGCAGAAAAACTCAGGGAAGACCTCAACATCAGTAACAAGCTTAGGATGGAGTTGGAACGCAGTAATCAGGACTTGGAAGATTTTGCCTTCATTGCCTCTCATGACCTGCAGGAACCCTTGCGCAAAATTCACATTTTTGGTGATCTATTGAAACAGTCTTCTATTGACCCTTTGGATACCAAAAGCCAAAGAAATATGGATCGCATGCTGGCTTCCACCAAACGCGCGCAAACTTACCTCAATGATTTATTAAGTTACTCTCAAATTAGATCCAAATCGCGGCCCACCACTTCTGTAAATTTAAATAAACTTGTTAAAGATGTATTGGTTCACTTCAGCCTGGCAATAAATAAAAAACAAGCACAAGTGGAGACCGATACTTTACCTACCGTGATTGCTGATCAATACATGATGAGGCAACTGTTTCAAAATCTGATTGGAAATGCGCTGAAATTCTCCAAAGCCGGACAACCTCCAAAGATCAGGATCTATAATCGCCTTAGCAAAAACACATTCTTTGAAATTGTTATTCAGGATGAGGGTATTGGATTTAACACCTCCTATCTGAATAATATGGTCAAACCTTTTAAGAAACTACATGGGAAAGACCAGTATGAAGGAGGCGGTATGGGACTGACCATCTGTATGAAAGTCGTGAGGGCTCATGGAGGGCGGTTGACCGCAAACAGCAAGCCTGGAGAAGGCGCTCAGTTTATTATTCATCTCCCCAAGGATAGCAACCAAAACTAATTATCAGCCTGTCCAATGCAATTACTCACGTAGTAACAGCACTGGCTTGCCCACTTGATATGCTATTGAAATATTTCACTGTCACGACCATCCTTTTCCGACCAGGGGCCTGGGTCTTTATCATCCTTTTTGGCATGCCCTTCACCGCTATGGGAGCGGATGATTCACCCCCATTCACCACCGACCGTCCTTCTCAATCGGATGCCAGTACCCTGGTGCCACCAGGATACTTTCAATCCGAAATCGGGTACACCTACACGCGCGATGACACTGTTGGAACCACCACCAAAAGTCACAGTGTCCCAAATCTGTTACTGCGCTATGGACTGCTTGAGGAATTGGAAATCCGTTTCGGCTGGAACGGTTATTTCTGGAACAACCCAAACCCCGGCGCTGTACAGGAAGGTTCCGGCGACGGCCAGGTGAGTGCCAAGCTGTATCTGTGGCAGGAATCGGGTTGGCTTCCGGAAACCACTCTGCTCGCTGGCACCACCCTGCCCTTCGGTAAAAACGCTTTTTCTTCCGGCAGAAGCGATCCTTTTTTCCGATTCCTGATGACCCATTCTCTGCCAGGCGGATTTAGTGTAGGCTCCAATCTCGGTGTCACCTGGATCACCCAGTCGGCTGGCATCACAGGAAAAGATACCGCCGCCGATTTCACCTACACTGCACTTTTGGGTTACACACTGACTCCGGAGGTGGATACGTATGTGGAGTTTTTCGGCTCAGTTCCTCTCGAGGAACAAGATGATCGTCACGGCTTCGATGCCGGGGTCGCCTGGCGGGTACTGCCCACGGTACAACTCGACCTGTTCGGCGGTGTCGGATTAAATGATGCCGCAGTCGACGTCTTTATCTCCGCGGGTTTGTCCTTCCGCCTGCCCTGATTTTTATTTGCAGTCCACCGGATGGCAACGCACTTACCTGCCGATCATTTATCATTTTCCACAGATCAAATTACCGGCCCCGCTTCACCACATACTCGCGGTTGGCGGAAAACGGATGTTTGATTAACGTATTTGTACCGTCGGACCAGCGGATTTCCACTTTTTGGATGGTAGCGTTCGCACCCAACCCAAAATGTGCTTGCGGAGCATCGAACGAACGGTAGCCGCCGCTGGCTTTGATCTCCCGCATCTGGTGCCGCTTGCCTTCCGGCCCGTAATGGATGGTCACCCGGCACCCGACGCAAAATCGATTACCTTTGTCATCCCGCAATTTAAACACCACACTGCTGTTGCGGGTCTCGTTGTTGCGATACACCTTGAACGGACCGTACTGAGTATTGGTGATGATGTCCAGATCGCCGTCGCTATCGATATCAATATACGTGTAAGCGGAACCATGATCCAAATCTTCCAGTCCGAATTCCTTCTCCGCCGCCTTAAATGTCTTCCCCTGCTGATTATGGAAAAAATTATTGGTGGCAAACTCCTGGGTGATCAATACGCCGTTGACCACATACAAATCCTGCCACTCGTCGTTGTCCAGATCAGCAAAACGCGCATTCCAGCTCCACTCCGCCGTCTCCACCTGGGCATCCTTCGACACATCCTGAAAACCAGCGCCCGGTATGCCCTGCAATAAGATGTTGGACATCGACCGCAAAGGAATCTCGTCACTCGTTTCCGGATACACCGCTTCCGGAATAAAATACCGTTCGCACAACTTCTTCGGCATGACATGAGACGGTGCAATCTTATCGCATAATGCAGGATTGTTTCTGCGGGTGGCGGTCAATGCCAGACGCGTCACCATGCACGGGCCAATCAATTGCGGATCAGCCAAAGAACTGCACCGCTCGGAAGGGTCCTGCTTTTCAGGATTCAGCAACGTCACCAGTTTCACAAGATCGTGACACTCGTCCTGCTTCAATACTGTGTCTTTGGCATCACAGAAATTCCGGCCTGCCTCCTGCATGACGCTTCCGAAAATATTGGACACCACATCGATCCCCTTACTCATCCCGATGTTGGCCAGATACAAATCCAACTGCAGGTCGTTGTTGAAATCCGCCGTGTCCATACTCATCGTGTTCTCGGTGGTTATCGGAACAATGTCATCCTGCTTCGTGATTTTTTGAAAAGCCCCTTTGTCCTTGCCGAAGTAGAAGCTGTCCGCAACCTGATAATCATTGCCGATCATCAAGTCCACCTTGCCATCATCGTTGTAGTCGGAAAACAATACGGTGTGGGTCTGCCCCGGCACGCCTTCCAGGTCGCTGAGTGTGAATTTCAAATTGCGATTGATGACCAACTGATCGACAGCATTGGCGAGTGGTTTTCGCGTTAGTACGCCCAGAAAATAATTGCCGTTGACGATATCCAGAAATCCGTCGCGGTTGACATCGCCGAACGCCGGGGCGGTAGTGACCAGGGCCTTATCATTGGGTATTCTTAAAACGGGCCGCGTGCCCTTTGGACCCAGCGGATTCAGCCATAAAAAGTTGTCCTCGTCGAATGCCGTCAGAAAAATATCGAGCCAGCCGTCGTTATCCATGTCCACCAAAGCCACACTGATACCCTGCTTGCCGGAAAACTCTTTGGGAATCCCACTGAGCCGTTTAAATTTTTTTCCATTTACGTTTTGGTACAGCTCGAACCCGTTGTCCGTCGCCACCGCCACATCCACCCAGCCATCTTTATTGAAATCGCCTGAAGCGATACCCCGCCCGAAGAAAAGGGGATCGTAAAAAATTTCCGGAGTCAGCCGGTTGGAATAAGTGATTCCCCAGTCCGGGCCCAGTTTTTTGATAAAGGGAGCCCCGCCGCGATTTCTCTTGCGGAAGGAAGTGAAATGAACTTCAATATCCCCTTTCTTCAAAAAAGACTGGGGCACACGGGCGCGCGTCGGATCCATAACCATCGGTCCGTTTGCATCTGGCGTGGAAACCGGGCTTGGGGTGCTGGCGGTTGCCTTCGGCTCACCGGCGATAAAGGTATCGTATTGCTCCAGCCATTGAAGATACTTGTGGTTGGAATACGCCTGCGCCGAATAACCCAATCCAATACCGAGCACTGTAACGATCAGATACAACTGCACCGCCACCTTCAACGAAAACGTGCGGTATACGATCAGCGCACTGTAGATACTGAATGTTCCCAAAGTGAACAACAACGTCATCACCAGTCCGTCCGCGAGACGCGACATCATCAGTGCCTGCGTCAGCATCAGGTCGAACGCGATGGGGAGCGGCATGAAGGTGCCCATGAAAGAAATAACCGCCAAAGTGCCCAGGGTCGGCTCCATGCCGATGAACTTGTCAAAGTTCCACAGATGCATCACCGCTGCGCCGAGGAGTCCCGCCAACAACATCAGGGGAAAGGTGCGGATAAAAATGTACGAAAAGTTTTTCCAGTAATCCCGGACGGCACTTTTGAAAGCTTCGCGCCAGGAGCCTGCATCGGGTGTTATCTCGCATACTTCTTCCACTGCCGCCGTGGCGGCCTGCTTCGCCCGGTTCAGGTCTTTTTTGGAGATGAACGGGACGATCAACAAGACCAGCACAAAGGTCGCGCCGAGTTTCAGCAGTGCCATGTGTAACGGAAAAATTGAAAACAACATGGTGAGCACGACAATATTCAGCGTGGGCGAACTGAACAGGACCGCCAAAGCGGTTTCCATCTTGCTCCCCGCATCATAGAGACCCTTGGCAATGGGGGCGACGCAGTTGACGCATACCCCCAGCGGCGTGCCAACCAACATGCCCATCAAACTGTTTTTGAAACGCCGATCGGAAGTTTGTTTCGGCAGGTAGGACAACAAAGTCAAAAACGCACCGGCAAGAATGAGGCCGAACGCCATGCCCTTCCAGTTGGTCTCGTACCAGTTGAGTGTCGTATAGAGAACGCGGGTGTGGAGCGGCGCCTTGTCCGGCGCGTGGAAATGCGCCTGGTGGGTCATCGGGTCTTCAAATGCCTCGGTGCCAGACATCGCCGCTTTGTCGCCCAGCGCCGGGTAACGCGACACTAACCAGAAACACACCACAATCCCGATGATGAACCCTACCAGAATCACCACCCGTTTGTTTTTAAACACTCAAAAGTCTCCAACATCAATAATGAGTTGCATATTTCAGAAAAGAAACGGTTGTACCAAACTGTTGGAATTTTAAAAAGAGGACGGGGTTACAGGGTGGAACCGCATTTCAAACGTTCTCGGCAGTTTGCAAACGGTGATTGAAACCGCTGTACAACCTCCTCACATCGGTAAAGACAACCAAAAAATAGTTGGCGTGATTTTCGATCCTTTCAGATTCCACTCTGCGTCATCATCTGCCGCCCAAGTGAGACTATCCGGCCAAAATAATACTAATACATTGTGGTAAAAAATATTTTATTATAAAATGAGCATCTTCGATATATTGATTCAAATAAACTGGTTTACGAGGAAGTCGAATGAAACCCTTCAAAAATATTCTTCTGTTTGCCGATCCTAACACAGATATTACGGCCTCCTTTAAGCAGGCTCTATCACTGGCAAAGCATAATCACGCACGATTAACAGTGTTGGATGTTGTGAGTCAATTACCCCGTGAATTCAAGGATATCATAATTAAGGGAAAGTTGAATGAACTCGAAAAGCTGGTTAAGACAGCCCGCAAGAAAGGTGTACGGGTCAGCACTAAAGTCCTTATCGGTAAACCTTTTCTGGAAATCATCCGAGAAGTACTACGCAACCATCATGATCTAGTCATCAAAAGCACAGAAGGCAAGACTGCCGCCAGACAACTCTTATTTGGGAGCACCGACTTGCATCTCATGCGAAAGTGCCCCTGCCCGGTCTGGGTCATTAAATCTTCAAAACGGCAACTTAATACGCGCATCCTCGCCGCGGTCGACCCGGACCCATCAAATCCCGAAGCTAAGGAACTCAATACCCTGATCATGGACTTGGCCGTTTCATTGGCAACGCAGGAACACAGTGAGCTTCATATCGTCCATGCCTGGAAAATTTATGTCAAAGAAACCTACCTGCATTTCCCAGGTAGCTTGAGACCGGAAGATATCGCCAGGATGGCCCGAGAAGAGCGCGATCTGCACGCAAATAGATTGAGTAACCTTTTATCAAATTATGCTCTGGAGACCATTGACCACCACGTTCACCTGCTAAAAGGGGATGCGAGCTATGTAATTTCTCAATTGGCTCATAAAAAACGTGTGCAATTACTAATCATGGGCACAGTTGCACGTACTGGAATACCCGGCTTTCTGATCGGAAACACCGCGGAAGAGGTTCTTCGAAAAGTCAACTGTTCTGTGTTATCCGTAAAACCGAAGGGGTTTGTTACACCCGTGAAGAGAGACAAGTGAGCTCTTGAGCTCTACCTTGATCAGTCGAGTAGCCAACAGATCCTCTGGAACAATTGAATGAGTGTCAACCTTGGTTTCTACTGTACAGGGGAGATGGCTTCCACTGCCCGCCGAACCAGCGGGCGACACCCAGCGACATTCAAAGGCCTTCGGCCGCTTGCAAACGATGATTGAAGCGACTGTACAACTCCTTCATAACGAAGGGCGATAGTACGGTCGTGAATGCGATCACTATAATCATACCGGCATAAATCTCGTTGTTGAGGATCCCGCTTACCCGTCCCAATTCAGCAAAGATGAGTCCCACTTCACCCCGGGGGATCATAGCGACACCAATGATCCAGCGGGCCGGCCACGATTCTCGGATGAGCCAGGGCCCCACCAATTTACCGACTATGGCAGCAATCATAAGCGTTATGGAAAAAATCCAAATGAAAGAGGAACTCCAATCGATCTCGCGCAGGTTCAAGGATAGGCCGACCATTACAAAAAATATTGGCGTGAACAAGTGAATGATCGGTTTCATTTCCGTTTCAATATGCTCGGCGAAGGATGGGTCTGCATGAAGTGCAGCGCCAAAAGGCAAAAAGAAACGTCTCGATAAAGCCAGACCTGCAGCAAAGCCACCGAGCAACTCCGGTGCTCCCATAGAATGAGCCAGCCAGGCGAAGAATAGCACCAGGGAGACGATCGTAGTTGGAATCAGTCCGGGAATTTCTGTGGTTGCGTTGAAGCGTTTGATAATAATGGACATCAACTTGGCTGCCACCGGGGCCAGTATAAAGAAGGCCGCCACGAACATGGTTACTTTGCCGGTATTTCCCAACGTCACACCACCACCAATGGAGAATTCGTAAAGCAGTGCCAGCAGGATAACGCCCATCACATCATCCAGAATTGCCGCGCCCAAAATGACCTGGCCCTCTGGAGCGTGGTGGCGTTTTAGGTCTGTGAGCACGCGGGCAGTGATGCCAATGCTGGTGGCAGTGAGCGTCCCGCCAATATATAGGGATACCAGTAGTGAAAGATCGAATATCCAGTACCCTGCACCGAATCCCAACAGGAGGGGCAGACCGAAACCTGCGAGGGCCACAACAATAGACTTGAGGCCAGCCCGCGCCAATTGTTTGGGGTCGGTCTCCAAGCCGACTTCGAACAAAAGCAGGATTATACCGATCTCTGCCATAAGCTTGATGGCGTCAATGGGTTCAATCCAGCCCAGCAGGCTCGGACCTAAAACCACTCCCGCCAATAGCTCGCCTATGACGGAAGGTGCTTTGAGTTTGGCTGCCAGTTCAGCAAATATCCGCGCAGTTAGAAGTATTGCAAGCAGGATGAGAAAAAAATCATGAGTTTGCATTCAGGCTCGTTCTTCTTTTGAAGAGTCAATTCCAGGTTGAATTTTTTGGTGATTGATAACTGATGAAGCTTTAAAGGGTTATTCGGAATCTTTTTCCGTACGGTTATACCTCCAGGTTGCGATAGCCAGCGCGCTGAACAGGGCAATCAGGCCCCACCCGAGCAGTTTTCTTTCCTGCTCGATTCCTTCCAGGCGGGCGATCTCGGACTCCACCGTTGTCATCAGGGCCTGCACCTCTTCGGCCTTCTTTTTGACACGGGTCATATCAAACGTGTGAGAGACCATCCGCACCTGCCGCAGTTGGTTCCACACGTTGCCCAGCTTATCCGCCAGTGGCTGGATGGGTAGGCCCTGAATGCTTTTGATTTTCTCTTGGGAAACGCCGAACCGGTTGTGCAAAGTCGATAGCACCATCTTAAGTTTGTCCGGCGATTCATAATCATGGCAGGCGCTACATTTTTCCGGGTTGATGATCTCGAGGCTGATGCGTTGAATTGCATGGGTCCCATGACATTGAATACAATTCTGCGTGCCCGTGGCCCAATGTGCGCTTTGCTTGAAATATTCCGATAATTCCTGATGGCACTTGCCGCAGAATCCGGTAACCTCTTCTTCCTTGGGTCGACGGTAAAACCGATTGCCCTCGGACATGGCCTTCAGGGTAGGGTCGTTGGGATCGCCACCGTGACATCCGTCGCAGGTATTACCCACTTCTGCATGTACGCTACCGGACCAGAGTTTCACCGGGCGACTCAACCGTTCATCCGGCAAATCCTTATGGCAGGCGATGCAGGAGTTTTTCAACGGCTCCTCAAACGCCGCCGCGACGGTCCCCGGACGCATACACACCATCGCCAAACCAAACAACAGCGCACCGATTCTTAAAATTTCAATCCGAGAATATTTTTTCATTCTTCTTTCACCGTCACGAAAGATAGCCCCATACTGTCAGCCCGACAAACCCGATAATACAAACCAAAACCAATGTCAGAAAAACCGGTCGTTTTAAAATATTGTTTTCCTTGCTCCGGTCGATAAACGGAAGAAACACGAACAGCAAAGCCGCTACCGACATCAGAATCAACGCACCGAATTCCGACGGAATGATTTTAAGGAACTGATAGGACGCCAGAAAGTACCATTCCGGTTTGATGTGCTCCGGCGTGTTGAACGGGTCCGCCGGTACCTCGGCATCGCCGAACACGATGAGTTGCGGAAAGAAAAACACCACGCCGCAGAACACGGCCATGAAAATAAAAATAACCAGCACGTCTTCCATTATGAACGTGGGGAAACGCATGCCTTTGGGTAATTTGGGTTTCTGGAACATGGTCATCGCTGATCCTCCGGTTTCGAATCCCGCGAGCCCGAAATCCCCAGCACCCGCACCAGAAATAAATGAAACCCCACCAGCGCCAGCATCACTGCGGGAATCACAATGACATGCAGAGCAAAAAACCGGTTCAACGTATCGGGATTGATCTGGTCGCCGCCGCGCACCAGTTTCACCAGAAACGGACCGATCACCGGAATGGGCTCCGGAATGCTGGTGGCTATGGTCGTCGCCCAGTACGACAACTGGCTCCAGGGAAGTAGGTAACCAGTGAAACAGACCGCCAGAGTCAGAGTGATCAGGGCGCAACCGGACAACCAGGTCATCTCCCTCGGTTTCTTATAGGAGCCCATGAAAATAACGCTGACCATGTGGAGCATGATGATGACCACCATCATATGCGACCCTGCTGCGTGCGACAGGCGGACCAGCCAGCCGTAGGGAATCTCCAGCATGATGCGCTGGATGCTGGCAAACGCCGAGTCGGTGGACGGCACGTAATAGACCAACAGAAGTACGCCGGTCACCAACTGCAAACCGAAAATGAACAGGCTCAGCCCTCCCAGCGAATACCATTTGTTGAGCTTGGGCGGCACCCGGTACTCGGTGATCTGCTCCTTGACGATATCCTTGATGCCGGTCCGGTAATGGACCCAGTCAATGAATCGGTTTATGAGGTCGTTCAACCAGCTGAACATGAGTGGACTCAGAGAAAAATAATATTGTCGTCAACGATTTCAAATTTGACGGGATGCAGGGGCTCCGGCGGCGGACCGGCCAACACCTTGCCTGTGACATCGAACTTCCCTGCGTGGCAGGGGCAATAGAAAATCTTGTCCGCCGGCACCCACTTCACCAGGCACCCCAGATGCGTGCACACCGCAGAAAAAGCGGTTATCCCCTGCTCGGTATGCACCGCCAGTACCGGCGATCCCTGATGCTTGAGCATGAGACTGGAACCTTTGGGAATTTGTGAAACGGGAATGGAAACCTTCCCCGCCTTCTCCAGCCGGGATGGCGGTGGCATCAGGTAGCGCAGAACCACGTTGCCCGCGACCACGAATCCGCCGAACAACAATCCGCCGAGTGTCCACTGCAAAAACCCCCGGCGGTTGGTATCCACGGGTATTGTTTTCTCATCCACCTGAAGTTCATCGGACACGGTGTTGCACCTCGTTCAACTTGATATGGATGGGAGCGGGTTGCAGAATCTCCGGAGAGTAGCTGTAATACGCGGTGGCGGTGACCGTTTGCTCTTCCGGTTGATCGACAAAGAAAGTGAACGATTCGTGCCGGGTTTCCAAAGGTGCGATCCGGTTATCCGACAATATTTTTGTTCCTTTGCCCAGCATCAGGTCCACCACCTTCGTTACGGCTTTGCCTTGCGCATCGGCAACAATTTTCTGATACACCCGTCGTCGACTTTGCCGATGGCCGCTATTGGCATCCTTAACTGTGACTTCCAGAATGATTTTTTTGACCGGCAGGCCGGTGGGCATTTTATGCCCCGCTCCGGTATTCGTCAGATCTACCTGGACCTGAATCCGGTTCTTGTGAGTTTTGATAGCCGCAATTTTTATTTCCAGAGCCTGACGCCGTTTGGTCAGCGAATGTCCGGCGGCGATATCATGATTGCTAATCTGGTGACGCGCGTTTTTTTGGACTGACGTGGGTGCCGTCTTTCCCGAAACCTGTTCCATATGGCATTTCTGACAGGTGATCCCTTTGTCCGGGTAGGGACTTTCTTTCCATTCCGACCAGGTGGCTATTATTGGAAGACCGCTTGAGCCTTTCTGCTCGTGGCACCCTTTGCAAAACAGGGACTGTTGGTACAGATCGTTGAACCGGGTTTGATGGGCAGGGCTTTTTGAATTTTTTAGTGGCCCCTGTTTGACGCCGCCGAATTCGAACCGAAACTGGGGGCCTTCCGGCGTGCCGGGAAGAGCTTCCGCAATTGAGTGGCAGAAGTCGCAGTTGACCCCTTCACGGCTGATGGCTTGTGTGAGTTTGGGATCGTTGTTGAAATAGGCGACGGGAGCGTGGCAGGTCAGGCAGGCGGGGCGGGCGCGCTCGCCATGCTCAAAATAAACCTGCATGTACGCCGCCTTGAATACCGCGTTGCTGGAAGCGTCGGCATGCAGACTGCGTTTCCAATCGTTATAAAGTTCCTTGTGACATTGGCCGCACTGTCGGCTGGAGGAGAAACCCTTGGTATTTAAATGGATGCCGGAAATGTCTGGAGCTGAACCGGTCCCCTGCCCCCCTACCGTGACCGGAGCCAAACAGACCCCTCCCATACACAAACCGACGAGCCACACCCGGAACATTTTTAGAACCATAAGTTGTGTGCCCTTCTTATGGGTTATCAGAGACTCGGGACGAATCAAATCGTATCGTCCATCTTGGAAATAATAGCATCCATTTCCTTTTTATCAAACGCCCTGAAAGTTATCGTAGCCCTTCTTTGGGAATTTCTCTTAAAATGACGAATAAATCAAGAGTGGTGTCTCCCCGTATCAGTTTAATTGGAATCTTTTGGTCTGCCGGAGAGTGGGCAATCAGGTTGGGAAACTCGTGGGAACTTTGTACCGGATGACCATCAAATTCAATAACCACGTCATTCCGCTGGATTCCCGCCTCTTCTGCAGGACTGTTCGCCAGGATATGGACCACCCAAGAGCCCTGATTGTTATTAAGTTTCAGTGATTCTTTTGCCACCAGGTTTATATTGCGAACGATCACTCCCAGCCAACTGCGGATCACCCTTCCTTTTTCCTTGAGTTGCGGCAGTAATAATTTAACCCTATCAATGGGGATGGAAAGCCCTAATCCCTGTCCCTGGGAAACGATAGCTGCATTGATGCCTACGACTTCTCCCTGTATGTTGAGGAGTGGACCTCCGCTGTTGCCCGGATTGATGGCGGCATCCACCTGAATATAACCGCTGTAAGGGTTATCGCCAATAAAGCGGTCTTTAGCGCTCACAATTCCGACCGTTACCGTCTTATTCAATCCCAAGGGTGAGCCGATGGCCATAACCCATTCACCCGTCTCCAACTGCTTGGAGTGCCCGAGAGGGAGCACGGACAAATCGGACGGAGTCTCAATTTTGAGGAGTGCAATATCCGTCAGCGAGTCTATCCCTATCAACTTGCCTTTGTACATGGTTCCATCATAGAGCATTACCTGGGTGTAATCGGCCCCCGCCACAACATGGGCTGAGGTTAAAATCAATCCCTGCTTTTCTATGATGAACCCAGACCCCTGCCCCAGTTGTTTATATTCCTCGGAAAGCGGCATTTGAGGAACCCCCAGCATACCCCAATGAAAATCTCCGTAAAAACGAGTGACCTTTTTCATTGATTGGATATTGACCACAGCTGGGTTGGCTTTTTCGGCCAGGGTTTTGAATAACTTGGTGAATGGTGAGGCCTCCAGTATCCCAAAACCGGTTGGTTTTGAGGCGGACGATTCGGTCGCGCCTGGGCAATCTGTGTTGCCTAGCAACAATAAAATTATCGTACCCAGGATGAAGGTTTTATGATGCTTCACTTTCAACCTCAAAAAAAAATTGGGATAATCGTTAAAAACCGATCACGCCTCCTGCCCCCTACCATGGCCGGAGCCAAAAAAAATCCCTCCCACACACAAACCGACGAGCCACACCCAGATCGTTTCCATAGTTGTGCGCCCTTCTTAAGGGTTATCAGCGGCCAACGAATCAGATCGTATCGTCCATCTTGGAAAGGATAGCATCCATTTCCTTTTTATCAAACGCCCGGAAAGTGGTGGTACGGACATTCCCCCACGCGCCGACACGAACCAGCAAGGCTTCTAAGGCCTGGTCATCCGGCGCTTCCACGATATTGACCACATCGTATTTGCCGATGAGCCAGTATATCTGGAGGACTTTGATACCAAATTTGGCGGCGATTTCCTTGAACTTGTCCGCCCGTTCCGTGGTCTGCTTGATATTGGTGATGCCCTTCTCTGTAAATTTCCCCATAATCAAGTAGGTTTGCATGATAAACACCCCCTCAAAAACTTTTCTCTATTCTTAGCACCTGTACATTAAAGAACAGTGGGGCACCCATTTTATTCCTTCAATCGGGACCCGCGCGGGGACCGGGAATATTTTTGGGTGGTGATGAACGGCCCGGGAGTATATATTAAAGGCGGATTTTTTCCGTAAAAACACGTTTGATTCCGGATCCGACTATAATGTTCAGCAACGGTGGCATCAAAAAATTCAAAATCATCATCAGCCTACTGGCCGGACTGCTGGTGGTTGTCATTGGGATCGGTTCCCTGCATTTGTACGACTACACCGAGAACAATCCCGAGTTCTGCCTGAGCTGTCACCTTATGAAAGAGGCGCATCATAGCTGGGAGACCAGCGTGCACAAGGACGTCAACTGCCATACCTGTCACTATGCGACCCTGTACGAAAAAAATATGATGTTTGTTAAAACCATCGTGGAACGCCCGACCCAGATGTCGGAACGGCCACACGAGAAGATTATCGTACCCAGCACCATGTGTGTGACCTGCCACCTGGCGGAGAAAAATGGAGCCGCCAAAATCTCACGCTCCAAGGGTCATTCCCTGCACTGGTTCAAAGAAAACATCGAGTGCACCTCCTGCCACGCCGTCGAACTGCACAAGTTCGAGCCCGAGCAAAAGTTCTGCATGAACTGCCATGCCAACGCGAAAAACATGGTCCCAAAAATGAAGGACATGGCCTGCACCAACTGCCATAACTTCCGGACTGGCCGGTTAATGCCCGGCAATAAAGAATGCATCGAGTGCCATCAGGACAAATCGCCTCTGGCGCAACCGGCAAACGCGTCGAGAGCCCATCAACCGTTTGAGTGCAACGACTGCCATCAGGTGCACAATCCCAAAAAAGAGGCAAAAACTTCTTGCGCACAATGCCATCAGGGTGCCCTGCAGCGCGGCAAGCATCCCATTCATATCAAAGCTTTAGGGAATGAATGCACCACCTGCCACACCCCGCATCAATGGCGCATCAGCAAAAAGAAGGCCTCCGTCCTGTGCTCGCAATGCCATAAAAAATATTCTCTGCGGACCTTTACCAGTGGATAGTTGTCGGAAAATTCGTATAATCTCCAAAAGCTTTGGAATAAATTCGAATTTTTAATATCTTTAAAGATACAGAAGACTTTTACTAGGAGGGGGAGGTCTATGTTTAAAGCTATTTCTGCGCTGGCAATGTTTTCTGCGGCACTTTGGATTTGCGCCAGCCCCGTCCAGGCAGGCCCTAAAGTGGATTGGGGCAAGATCAATCCCAGCCTGAAAACAGCCACCTCATCCGGCTCCATAAAAAACTGCCTCGATTGCCACGAAGACTACATCAAATCCTTCGCCCGGACCAAGCACGCCCTGTATTTCAAAAAGGCGTTAGGAAAGTCCCTTGCGGAATCCTGCGAATCCTGCCACGGCCCGACGAGCGCCCACCTTGCGGAACCGGATTTCGACAAAAAACAGTCCACCACCATTTCATTCAAAACCATCACGCCACAACAGAAAAATCAAATCTGCCAGCAATGCCACGAGAAACAAGTCACCCTGCACTGGCGCGGTAGCACACATGAGATAGCCAACGTGTCCTGTGATAAATGTCATTACGTGATGGCGCGGAAAAGCAAACGCCGGCTATCCATCAACGAGGACTCCAAAAAGGCCTGCTTCGCCTGCCATAAAGACAAGCGGGCGCGCATGTTGCGATCGGCCCATATGCCTTTGCGTGAAGGCAAGATGGATTGTTCCAGTTGTCACAACCCGCACGGCAGTCTGGCGCCCAATTTACTGAAGGCGGCCACCATCAACGAAACCTGCTACATCTGCCATCAGGAAAAACGTGGACCAATGCTGTGGGAACACGCGCCGGTTCGAGAGGATTGCAGTACCTGTCACGATTCACATGGCTCGAACCATCTATCGATGCTCAAGATGAAACCACCGTACCTGTGCCAGGCGTGCCATTCCAACACGTTTCATCCCAGCTCTCTGTTCGATCAAGGGAGCACACCGCGGGATTTACTGGGTAAAGCGTGCTTGAATTGTCACAGCCGGATTCATGGCTCGAACCATCCATCGGGAACCCGGTTTACCCGGTGAACCGGCGGAATATGAAGTTCACGTTCATTGGATCAGAGGGGAGTGATCGGAAATGATACGGAGATTATTTATAATACTACTTCTGCTGGCGGTGTTGCCCGCCGGTGTCTGGGCAGAGGAGGATGAGGATGCGGCCCTGATGCCGGAAGGCTTGGAGGGAGAGGTTACCTTGGGTGGGGCCTCCGTGCTCACCACCAGTGAATCTTTCAAGTTCGGCGAATACACCGGGATCGAAGGCGACACCGGATATGTCATCGGCTCCTCCAACCTGACTTACAACCGCGGCTCCTACTTCATGAACCTCTTCACCGAGGATCTCGGACTCGACAACCGGAGTATCTACTGGGAAACCGGTAAAACCGGAAGATTCACCGTCTATGCCGATTACAACCAAATCCCGCACTTGCTGAACGAAAGAACCCAGACCCAATTCCAAAACCCTGGCAGTACCAACCTGGTCCTGAACCCGGGGTTTGCTACAGGAAGCTTGACTTCCAACCTGACTCTGATCAACCGGCAGACCGATCTGAAAAATGAGAGGGACACCGGTTTGTTTGGATTCAAATCCACCTTCGGCAAATTCAATCTGGACATGTCCTATAAAAGAACCGAGCGGGAAGGCACGCAATCCATGGGAGGCGCCTCAGGGGACAGTGGTAGCCCAACTCAAATTCGAAGTGTCATTCTCCCGGACCCGATAAAGCAGGTAGCACACGAAGTCCATGCCGATTTGTCCCGTAGTGGAGACCAGGGGCAAATCCAGCTCTCGTTTGATTATTCCCTGTTCAACAACTCGTTCGATTCGTTGATCTGGCAAAACCCGTTCGACAACTCGGGAACTTCTGATTCCCAGTCGCCAACCAACTTGATTTCACGGGACCCGGACAACCATTCCTGGAAAATCGGGTTAAGTGGAGCTTATAATATTACGGACACGACGCGCATTTCCTCTGTTTTTCAATATGGGATCATGGAGCAAAACGAATCGTTGCTTCCCTTCTCTGTCGGGACCACGACCGCCCTGTTACCCCGTCTGCAGGCGGACGCGCAAATCCAGACGATTCACGGAACGGTCAACCTGTCGTCCCGTCCACTTCCCAAACTGGCCCTGAACCTGCGCTTCCGGCATTACCAGACGATCAACGACACTCCCGTGCAGGGATTTAATTACATTCGCAATGATGACGTCTTAAATGCCCAGGTCGGCCCGGTGAGCAACCTGCCATTCGACATGACGCAAAACCAGGTGAACGCCACGGCGTCTTATTACGCGTTCAAAGGCACGACGTTCAAGCTCGGTTACAAATTCGACCACCGCAAGCGCGATTTACGGTCCGTGGATGAAACCAAGGAGAACACCGTCACCGCCGGGGTCCGTTCCAGTTATTTTAAAAATGTGAATTTTGGTTATACGCTGACACTGGGAGTCAGGGAAGAAATCGATCCTTATGATGAGTCTAAAATTAATTTTGCCCGGTTCGGTACTACTGGAAACACAACACATCCATCGATGAAGCGTTATGATATCTCCGAGCGCGAACAGATGAAACATGCCGCCAATATCAACTTCAGCCCCACCGACCGCACGACTTACGGGGTTTATTATAATTTTGTCTACGACGATTACGACACCTCTCAACTGGGATTGCAGAACAGCCAGCGTCACGACGTCACCTTCGACTGGATGTACACCCCCTCCGATGCCACGACGGTCAACATCTATTACACCTATGAAAAAATCGACACGGAACAACTCAATCGGAACAGCGGTTTCGCGCTCTCCACTGATCCCGACAATAACTGGATTGCCAACCATGACAACAACGCGCATACAGTCGGTACGGGGGTTTCTCACCAGTTCGCTGAAAACCGGGTGAAACTGAGTGCGGATTACTGGTTTTCCGACAGCGTGGAGAATATTACATTTACGACGGGAGCCAATCTGCTTGGAGCGAACGACATGCCCAAGCTGAAAACCCGCACCCACAACGCGCGGCTCACCGGGCGGTACCGATGGAGCGATCATGTGGATGTCAGCATGAGGTATATGTATCAGAATTTTGAAATCGACGACTTTGCAACAGATCCCGTCAATCCCGGCTCGACTGCGATTCCCGAAGTGTTGACCCTGTTCGGCACCGTGCCCGACTACGATGTTCACACCGCGATGGTGTTTTTCACCTACCGGATAGCAGCATCCAAAAAATAAACTGTGTCTATCGTTTTTGAAATGAAATACGGACATCATGCCAAGTCGTTTGCGCATGAGGGTTCGTCCCTGCCGGATAAAAAACTTTCAACTCATCTTTACTTAGCCACATAACATTCACATCCAGTTGACCCTCTAAAGAATAGACCCAATCACCCTGATCCCCGCCATCGAAATCCGAGCCAGTAGAGCGGATATTGACGACCCGATTAAAAGAGGTCGTTGCACCGCAATCCCACTCATATACCGTAGCTATATATTTTTGGCCTGGAGATACGGACTCATTAATTACCGTGCTCCCGCAAAGATCCGAAGAACAGGCGGATAACAAAAGTAGCAAACCACAAAAGCCTATGAGATATGATTTGTTTTTCATATGTTTATTTACTATGGCACTGTTTACAGTTTTTACTGGCGGAGAATGCCTTTTCGCCGTTGTGACAGGATCCGCAGTATTTCCCACCCCGCAGGGCTTTCATAGTCAGAGCGTTGCCCTTATCCGTACTTCCCTGTTGTTTCTTGAACAGGACATCATGGCAATCGGCACAACCCGCGCCCGCCGATTTGTGACTTTTGTGACTGAATACCACCGGTGCGAAACTTTTAGTATCCTTGAAAATGATGTTTCCGATATCGCCATACGCCTGCATCGTCACGCCACTCCACAACAAACCGGTCGCAACGAAGACCGTCAAACTGAAAACCCGCATTCTAAATTTCATAGAACCCCCTTTGTTCAAATGATTATATCTCCTGCAATCGATCCATTATATCCCGCTCCCGGCCTCAGTTTGATATAATATTCACGTAACCAAACAGGAAATTTGCCCCTTGACCGATCAACCTTTACTGAGGCGGATGCACATTCCATGAGAACAGACAGCTATCACATTGAAATGGATAACCTCTCACGCTTCCCCATTGAGCGGTCCGGCGACCTCGAAAACTGGGAAGACGTGTCACAGGAAGAGCTGGACGCACTTCTGGACAAGGTTGATGAACTGAAAGTGAAGAATTTTCTTGCCGTTGTGCGGGGAGGCAGTCTTTCCAGACTCGAAGGTTACTTTTATCGCATCCGTCCCCGATCCTGACCCGGCCCCCTATGCCCCACAAACTCCAAGTCGTTTTGATCGAACCGGAAATCCCCAACAATACTGGGTCCATCGGCCGCTTATGCCTGGCCACTCAATCCACCCTGCACCTGGTAGAGCCGCTGGGTTTTGAAATCAACGATACCCAATTGAAACGCGCCGGGCTGGATTACTGGCAGTACCTGGATGTGGTCCGGCATCCCAGCCGGGACGCTTTTTTTGCATCGCTTCCCGAAGGAGCGCCCCTGGTCTTCTTTTCCAAAAAGGCGAAGCCCCTGTACAGCGAACACCGCTACCAGCCGGGAAGTTATTTAATTTTCGGCAAGGAGACCAAAGGCCTTTCCGAAGCATTGATGAGTCACTATTCCAATCAGACGTTCCGCATTCCTCTATATGACTCACGGGTACGATCACTCAATCTATCCAATGCGGTTTCCATCGTCGTCTACGAAGCAATCCGGCAACTCGGCTCCTAATTTCCTCTTCCACACAACTCACACCACCCGTCTTTCCCTCAGTTTGACCCTCAAAAAATGAATTAAAAATTATTAATTCAGGATTAACGAACGCTTCATTTCCCTCCTCTATATTAATACCAAATAGCATTGAAGCTATTAGGCAGTTGATAAAAATATAAAACCGATTCAATCAGGAATAAAACCGCTGTTACAGAAAGGAGTCTTTCATGACTTCCAAAAAAGTAAACCCGGCTAGAGGATACGAAACAAAGATAGTGGCTTTGTTTATGGTACTGGCACTGGCAAGCTTCGGCTTCTCCAGTTCGGCCTGGGCCGGAGATAAAGGGACTTGCCCACAACCCAGAAAAACAAAATCTGCGCCGGCCAATTTAGTCAAAGCCAGTATTCCTGCCAGTGCAAGTGTGGAAGCAGGCAAGAATATCTTTGAAAAAAGCGCCAAGCCCATGGCCTGCAAAATGTGTCATGGCAGTGAAGGCAATGGCGCAGGCAAGCTGGGCAAAGCCCTGAAACCACAGCCCCGGAACTTTACCTGTTCCACCACCATGAAAAGCGTTTCACCGGGCCAGATGTTCTGGATCATCAAAAATGGCTCCAAAGGCACCGGCATGATGGCGCATGGAAAAATGCTAAAAGACAAGCAAATCTGGGATGTTGTGAAATACATCAACACTCAATTTGTTAAACGATAAACGAGAATTATTTCTCTCTTTATAGAGGAGGTAGAAGCCATGAAAACGACACTTAAAGTAGCAGGACTCATGATCTGCTTGACCCTGTGGGTCGCACAAGAGGGTTTTGCAAAACCAAAAGCATACGAGGCAGGAACCGTATCCAACGGCGGTAGCCTCACCGGTTCTGTTTTATTCAAAGGCAAGGTTCCCGCCCCGATCATGGAAGATTTGAACAAGGGCAAAAATTCGGAATTTTGCGCCACACATCCGGACACCCAAGACGGTAAAATTCGTCCCCGTCATAAAGTGGTCGTTACGGATGGCAAACTTAAAGACACGGTCGTGTTTATTGAAAACATTGAAATGGGGAAGGACTGGTCCTCTGAAACGATCCGGTTTGATTTTAAAAACTGTGATATTTTCCCAAAAGTCTCAGTCGTACGAAAAACCCCCAAGGGCATGAAGACCGGACTGGTTCAAATCACCAACCGGGATTCGGATATTCTTCATAATCCGCACGGGTACTCCAAGGTTGGGGCCAGCGCCAAAACTCTGTTCAACAAACCGCTTCCCAGCAAAGACGATGTGGCGGACGTCACTAAAAATATGAAGCGGTTCAAAGTGAAGAAGGACAAGCACTTCTTTCTGCAGTGCGACCAGCACAACTACATGGAAGCGGATGCACGTATCATTTGGAACCCTTACTATGCCATCACAGCCAAAGAAGGATCGTTCCAGATCGATCAAATCCCTGCCGGCACCTACCGGGTTACGGCATGGCATCCTTATGTCGGAGAAGTCTCTCAGGAGATCACCATTGCGACTGGCCAGAAAGCACAGTTGGAGTTTCAATTAACCGGCAAATAACAACCCTTTTCATTATTCACGACTCATGGCGGTACCGGGTACGCTCCGGTGCCGCTTTTTATTTTTGAAGCCCACTCTTCTTTCCCATTTATCGCAGGTTGAATCCATTGGGTATTGATAGTATAAACAAGGCTCTAAGGCCGAACAGGCCTCACCGTTACCCCGGAGAGCAGGAAGATGGTTTTCTCATGGATTAGAATTACGTTGAGTTGCGCTTCCTTATTGTTTCTGTTTGCCTGCAACTCTTCGGACACCACAAGCACCCCTCCTTCCAGAATCGAAGAACAAAAACAAATTGAAACGTTTGTCGAAGCCGCCCGCAAAGGGGAGTCGCACACCATCATTTTAATGCTCGACAACGGAGTGACGAATCGCCAGAGCGCCCTGAATCAGGGCCTGATGGCCGCACTGGAAGAAGAACACACCGACCTAGCCGCGTTTCTCCTCAACCGGGGCGCCGATCCCAACGCGAAAAACAGCGGATCGTTCACCGCTTTAATGGAAGCGGCTTTGCTCGGCGACTTTCATCTTGTTCGTCAATTAGTGGAGTTGGGAGCTGACCCGCACGCAGTTGACAACGAAGGCCGGACGACTCTGATGAGTTCAGTAACCGGCGGTAACATGGAAGCGGTGGAGTTTATCCTCAATCAGAAACCCAAGGTCAACGCGAAAGATAAAGCAGGATTCACCGCCTTGATGTGGGCCGCAACCGGCAACCACCCGGAAATCGTCAAACGGTTAATCGAAAACGGGGCCAACGTAAACATACGCGATCGCAACGGCTACTCGGCACTCTGGCTGGCCACCCTCCGGGAAAACCTCGACACGGTCCGCATACTGGTCGATCAAGGCGCCAAAATAAACCTGATCAATAAGGACGGGTTTTGCCTGTTGATTGATGCCGCGGCGGGAAGCACTTCGGAAATCGTTCAACTGTTTCTTGATGCAGAGGCCAATATCGACATCAAAGATCGGCAAGGACGCACTGCGTTGATCGAAGCTCTTCATCGAGGCACTCCCGAAACCATCAAACTGCTTATCAAGCGAGGGGCCGATGTTCAGCATAAGGACCGTCAGGGCAATACTGCATTGATGGCGGCGGTCGCCCACGGTGACCTCGACATCCTCAAGTCCATTCTTAAATTAAAACCTGATCTGGATGTCAGGAACCGCATTGGCCGAACCGCATTAAACGACGCCTCCCAGCTGGGGAGTCTTCCCGTGGTGCGCCTCCTTTTAAGAAAAGGCGCAGACCCAAATATCCTGGACCGGCAAGGGGTCAGCCCACTCAGCAGTGCCGCAGGCAAGGGCAATCTGAAAATGGTCAAGTTACTTCTCAGGTCGGGTGCCAAAATCAAAAAGGAGGAAGGCCGGGGATTCAACGCACTCAACAGCGCCGCCTTCGGCGGGAACATAGAGATCGTCAAATTGTTTTTAAGAAAGGGAGGCGATGTCAATGCGCCGGATGCACATGGGATGACACCGCTGATCAGCGCCGCCTTCGGCAACAATATTGAAATTGTACAATTACTGCTCGATAAGGGAGCGGATGTCAACGCCCGCACCTGGAGACGATGGACCGCGCTGATGAGCGCGGCGTTCGAGGGCAATCTGAAAATCGTGGAATTGTTGATTGAAAAGGGAGCGGACCGGCACGTAAAAACCCGCGACGGATGGACCGCCTACAAAAGCGCGGAAATGGGAGGCCACACCCGCATCGCCCGACTCCTCACACCCGATGTGGAACCCCCTCAAACGAAAGAATCTACTTTAATTGAAAATTGAGCTATAAAACTGTCTCCACTCCGAGCAGATTACTGCTTGGGAGCGTCTTTGGCGCAACGAAAGCCAAAGTTGGAGTTGCGCACGTAGGGGTCCGACCAGTAACGGGTCGCGAGTGTCAGGTGACGTGCGCCGGAGTACCAGGAACCCCCGCGCAATCCTCTTTCCTCCCCGGTTTCGGGACCTTGCGGATTTTTCGCGGGACTCCGTTCGTAATATTTTTTTTCATACCAATCCGCCACCCATTCCCAGATATTGCCTGACGTATCGTACACTCCATAGGCATTGGGCTGACGAGTCCCGACGGGATGCGTCTGCTCTTCCGAGTTGTCATCGAACCAGGCGTATTTCGGATCTATGTCATCTCCCCAGAAATACAAAGTGGACGCACCGCCCCGCGCGGCTTTTTCCCATTCGGCTTCGGTGGGCAGACGCTTACCGGCCTTGGAGCAATAGCCTTTCGCTTCGTACCAGGTGGCCTGTTCGACAGGATGATCTCCGCCTGTAAACTTTGAGGGATTGGCGCCCCGCAGGCGCTCATAATCTTTTTGAACCACTTCAAATTGATCGATGAAGAATCCATCCAGATAAACCTTGTGCGGGGTTTTGTTGCTCGCCCCTTCCAACCCCATAACAAATTCACCCGGCGGGACCCAGACCATGCCTTCAGGAGGTTGCGGCGCCGCTTCGGTTGCAGTGGGAACCCACAACAGGAATAACACCAACAACATTGCCGGTCCCAATAATTTTTGATTGAAAAAGTAATTATTCATACGCGGATTCAATCCTTATGCTTCTTCATCATTTTATAATATTGCACAATTGCACGCACTGGAACTATTCCCTCCATCATCTAAACAGTATATTATCATACGAAGCTCGGGTTCCGGCATAACCTCGGATATCATTAACCAACGAAGCAAGGCTCTCAAATGTCATTTTGGAATTGGTTTGGATCAGGCAAACTCAAGGAGTATGAGGAAAAAACACGGCTTGAACCGGAGAATCCTCAATGCCATTTTGAACTGGCAACGGAGTACGAACGGCGGGGGCAATACCCCCAAGCGATCGAAGCTTTCCAGAAAACGCTGACACTCAGTCCCCGCTCTGCCGAAACCCATTTCAACCTGGGAGTGCTCTACGAAACAACCGGTAACGGGCGGCAAGCCATCTTCCATATGGTTCAAGCGGGCAATCTGTTCTCCGAGCGCAACGATGTGGAGAGTAAAGATAAGGCCCGCAAAAAGCTAAAAACATACTACAAAAAATTCGATTTTCATCCCGACGGCCACCCTCCCGCTTCCTGAACACTCGTTGATCTCTACCCATTCCCTCTATATCTGAATCCAATTGTCTCTCCAAAAAACTGTGTTACCCTAAGAGTTAATCTAAACAACCTTTTTTAAGGCATTAAGACCCTATGAAAGTCTGCCTGATAGAACCCTCAAAATTCGTTTCGCTGACCAATTTCGTATCCACGATCAGCATGCCGCCAATCGGTCTGGCTTATATCGCCGCCGCATTGCGTGGAGCCGGACATGAGGTGACAGTGGTAGACGGACCCGGCTCAGCACCCCGCAATTTTTTTCATTTCAAAGATGTTCGGGTGCGAGGCCTGACCAAGGAAGACATTGTTAAACGTATTCCAGAGGATTCCGAAGTCATCGCGTTGGGATGCATGTTCACCTCCAACTGGGTGTACGTCCGGGAAATCGTGAAGGATATTCGCGCCCGATTCCCGAGCGCCAAATTGATCATGGGCGGCGAGCACGTTACCGGCTTTCCCGAGTTGTCTCTTGAGCAGGCTCCGCTGGACGCCGTCGTTCTGGGCGAAGGCGAGGAAATCGTCGTTCACCTGCTCGATCATTTTGCAAAGGAAGCCCCACTGGAGGAGCTGGACGGAGTGGCCTTTCGTTCCTCTGATGGAAGCATACAGGTGAAATCCCGCTACCGCCGCATCAAGGATATCGATTCCATCTCCTGGCCAGCCTGGGACCTGTTCGACATCAAACAGTACAATGAAGTCAATCAACCGCACGGCGCGTCACAGGGTCACTTCATGCCGATGCTGGCGACACGCGGATGCCCGTTCCAGTGCACCTTCTGCACCAGCCCCAACATGTGGACGACGGAATGGATCGCGCGCGACTCCAAAAATGTGGTCGACGAAATGCAACACTATCAGGAACTCTACGGGACCAGCGATTTCCAATTTGAAGACCTCACCGCCATCGTCCGCAAGGATTGGATCGTCGAATTCTGCGATGAGGTGGTCCGGCGCGGTATGAAGATCACCTTTCAGATGCCGTCGGGAACGCGCAGTGAATCGATCGATGCCGAAGTCGCGCAGAAACTGAAAGCCGCCGGGTGCCACGAATTTGCATTCGCCCCGGAGTCGGGTGATCCTGAAATATTGAAAGCCATCAAAAAGAAAGTAAAGCTTCCCGCCATGTATGAAGCCGCTCGTAATGCTATGGATGCAGGCATCAACGTCGGTTGCTTTTTCATCATCGGCTTCCCGGAAGACACCTACCGTAGCGTCCTGAAAACCTATGCCGCCATGGTCAAATGCGCCTTGAAGGGATTCACCAACGTCAATCTCAATGCCTATTCACCGCAACCCAACACCGAATCGTTTCGAGAACTCCAGGCCAGCGGAGTGATCACTGAACTGGACGACGCCTACCTGATGAGTCTATTCACCTTTCAGGATTTCGGTGCCAAGAAAACTTCGTACAATCCGAAGTTCGGCGACCGTGAACTGTCCGCACTGGTAATCTTCGGGCAGGGATTGTTCTATGTATTTTATTTTTTACGAAAACCACGCAGAATTTACGAATTGGTAATTGATCTGTTTTCCAGTTCGGCACGCAACAAGAGCAACAAAATGGCCAAGTCCGCCCTCAAAGATGCGTTTACCGTGATTAAAACCCGCGTGAAAAATATTTTCTCTGCGGCCTGAATTCTATCAGGCAAACGGCGCTTATGGATCAGTTGAAACTATTGAAGGAAAATGAACACGCCCGGTGCCAGTATTGGGACAAGAAGGATTATTTCCTGGCACTGCGTCTCAAGTGGCGGGCACAGATGGCGCGCCACTTGTTTCATCTGCTTCCCGGTGAAAGCATTCTGGACCTGGGCTGTGGCACGGGCCAATGGGCGCAGGCATTGTCCGCCGCCAACAATCACACCAATCCCATTTGCGCCGCCACATTCGATGCCGAATACTACGAGAAACTCAAACATCAGAACCTGCCTGACAACATAGAACCGGTTCTTTTGGAATCTCTCCCCGAATCCCTGAAAGACCGGCAATTCGATTACATCGTCGGCTGGCACATGCTCCCCAATGAAAATTACGGTCAGTTTCTGCTGGCGGTCAAAAAACTGCTGAAACCGGGCGGTCAGTTTCTGCTCTTTGAACCCAACCCCTGGAATCCGTATTCCATCTTGCGCAAAACTTTGTCCCGCCTGCTATTTTTTTTCAGAAAACCCAAACGGCGTCCCGCCTTCAACCGGATCGAAATGATGTCCATCCTTTCTGAAATCGGTTTTACGCGTATCAATATTTTGCCGTACGATTTTTTATTTCCTCCGGTTCCGAAGTTCCTGCTGTGGCCCATGCAGAACCTGAGCCTGATTTTCGAAAATATGCCTTATGTCAGAAACTTTGCTGGTGAGCTGTACCTGTGGGGCCAGAATCCTCCTCCTGAGGGGTGGGAAAAACCGAAGGTCAATCTTGCCCGCCACTCCAGCTTAAAGGGACGCGTTTCCGTGGTGGTCCCCTGTCACAATGAGGAAGCCAATATCCTGCCATTGGTTCAGAGCCTGAGGGGATACTACGACGATTACCTTCACGAAATCGTACTGGTGGATGACAACAGCCGGGATCGCACGGCGGAAGTGGCAGAACAACTGGGACGGGAAGATCCTCGCATCAAACTGGTGCGGCGCAGTATGCCCAACGGCGTGGGGCGAGCACTGCGCGACGGCCTGGGCGCCGCCAAGGGTGATTACATCCTGCTCATGGATTGCGACTTCCAGCACATCCTGCCGGAGTTGACCGGCCTGTTCGAGGCCGCCGATCAAGGCGCCGACGTGGCTATCGGAAGCCGCTTTTCCCGTGAGAGCGTTCTCTTAAATTATCCGTTTACCAAAATTATCGCGAACCGCATCTTTCATATCATTGCACGGATTCTGTTTTGGAGATATCTACGCGATCTGACCAACAACCTCAAATTGATGAAACAAGAGGTGGCCCGCAATCTGAACCTGGAATCAGACGATTTTGCGGCCAATGCCGAAACCGGCCTGCAACCCCTTTTACTGGGATATAAGGTGGTGGAAGTACCGATCTCATGGATCAACCGCTCCGTCGACATGGGTTTTTCCAGCTTCAACCTGAACCAGACCGGCCCCAATTACCTGAAAGTTTTTTCCCGTTTATTTGTAAGACGATTTTTTGGAAAAGATGTGGTGTTGCAACCCGCCAAACAACCCAAGCCCGATACCCTCTGAAATCTTAAAAAAATCCGCCGACAGACATTGAATTTAAAATGCCTGCAACCCTCTTATATTCAATATTTTGTGGCGCAATCCAAAAGAATTCGTTATATTAAGGTTATCCAATAGATATGAAAGCGACCATGACTGAATCAACATTCGTGCCCAAAATTCTGGTAGTAGATGACGAAGTCAAGATGTGCTTCACCTTGACCAAGTTGTTTGAGCTGAGCAATTACTCTGTAGCCGTTGCTCACAATGGATTGGAAGCTTTGGATAAAATCGACAGCTTCCAACCCCACTGCATTCTGCTCGACATACGCATGCCTCAAATGAACGGCGTCGAAGTCCTCAAAAGAGTGAAACAGGAGCACCCGGAAATCGTGGTCATCATGACCACCGCAGTGGTCACTGAAGAAAGCCGGGAGGAATGCCTCAAAATCGGGGCCGCCGACTACCTGATCAAACCCATCGACTTTAAAGAACTCCTCGGAAACATCAACAACCGGATCCAACCCACCGTTAAAAGCTGACGGTCTTACTCTTCCGGATCCTTCGATTTCCCTTTTTTCCAAAATTGAAATATAGTCAAGACAAGGTAAGCGCTGTACGGAATCAGCAATCCGAATACCAGAATCCCCCAGGTCAATCCGCTTTCGCCGTATCGTTGGGTGAGGGTTTCAATGGGGCTGGTATAGGCCCAAACTCCATAAACCAAAATGACTGCACCCAACAATAAATTCTGGAATTGTTTCACCGCAACCACCACTCCTGTGATTTTCGTTTGTATGCTTTTGGGATATCCGGAAACCCGAGCCACTGCCGCCCAGGAAATTCGGGTAGAGACTTATCCCAATGGGAAAATCCACTTTAAGGTCGAAGTCGATGAACACCAACAACCCCACGGCTGGTCGCGTGAGTACACCGAAACCGGAACCCTGAAAATCGAGCGCCACTTCGAACACGGTTTCCGTGATGGCGTCAGTCGATTATATTACACTACCGGGGAACTGATGACCGAATGGGTTTATAGCGGTGGCAAGCGCCACGGACCCAGCCTCGGCTATTTCAAAAATGGCCGCCTCAAGGACAAGGGGATTTATCAGAACGACCTCCTCGAAGGCACCGTACTTAAATATTATTCCGGCGGAACATTGAAGGCCCGGATGAATTTCAAACACGACCGACTGGAAGGCGAATCTATAACTTATTTCGAAAACGGGCAAACCCAATTCATCTATCGTTATTTTAAAGGACAGCTATGGACTCGCAAAGACTACAGTCCGAACGGAAAACTCCTTAGGAAACAGGAGTTTCTTCGGCCCCCTCTTCAGCCCTGAGTACTCCGTCTCGGTTCCCGCGTGATAATCACCCCGTTGGGAATCTTTCGGGATATAATGCCCCTAGATGACAACACACCCAATTCCGCAAAGCACACAAAAGTCCACCACATTGAAAGCCATTTTGGTGGGCGTAGAAATCGGCGGCTCCGGCTCTCTCGAACATTCTCTGGATGAGTTGGACGGGTTGGCCCGCACCGCCCACTACACACCCGTCGCCACCTTTACCCAGCGATTGGCCACCATCAATTCAAAAACGTTCATCGGCAAGGGCAAGGTTGAAGAGTTGCTCACGGCGGTCAAGCACCACGAAGCCGACGCGGTGATCTTCGACGAAGCGCTCACCCCAGCGCAAACGCGCAATCTGGAAAATATTCTGAAATGCGGCATCGTCGACCGCCCGTGGGTCATCCTCGAAATTTTCAAGTCACATGCCCGCACGCGTGAAGCCAAAACCCAGGTGGAACTTGCGCGATTGCAATATGCCCTGCCCCGCCTCACCAAAATGTGGACCCATCTGTCCCGACAGAGAGGCGGCATCGGTATGAAGGACGTGGGTGAAACTCAGATTCAATTGGATCGGCGCATCATCCGGGACAATATCGCCAAGCTCAACCGGAAGCTCAAACTCATTCACCGTGAACGTCAAACTCAAAGAAAAGCGCGCCAGGGGGCGTACCAGGTATCGCTGGTGGGCTACACCAATGTCGGCAAGTCCACCCTGATGAATTGCCTCACCGGAGTCGATACCCTGGTGGCAGACAAGTTGTTCGCCACGCTCGACTCCACCGTGCGCAAGGTAAAAAAGAATTTCCCGTATCCCATCCTGCTGGCGGATACCGTCGGGCTGATCGATAAACTGCCGCACGATCTGGTGGCGTCGTTCAAAAGCACGCTCGATGAAATCCGCACCGCCAACCTGCTCCTGCATGTGGTGGACATCAGCCACCCAAACTTCAAAGAACAGTTACGTGTGGCAGAGGAACTGCTTCGGGAAATGGGTGCGGAGGAACTTCCTATGGTGCTGGTCTTCAACAAGATCGATCGCATCTCAGAGGACAACACGTTGGGACAAATGAAACGGCAGTACCCGGAAGCGGTGTTCGTTTCATGCCAGCAAGGAGTGGGCATGGATGACTTGAGGGAGGCCATCGTCAGGGAATACGAGGCAAATCTACTGCCTTACCGGGTGGAACTCAAATACCCTCAAAACGATCTGATCCAGAGTATCCGAAAATATGCTTTGATCATCAAAGAAGACTACCAGAAAACTTCGGTCACTCTCGACCTGAGAGTATGGCCGCAGAACAAATCCAAACTACTGGAAGTTCTCGACAGCCATCCCCAAACCGTCACCCGGTAAAACGTCCGAGCTATTTTTTGGTCATTTCCGTAACCACGTACAATCCCTTGTCGGTGACCACGTACTGACCTGCCACGGCATCTCCTTTTTTGAGATCACCAATTCCGGCAATGCCCGTTAACTTCGATTGATCGTTCACCACCACGGTAAACCTTTTCTTGGTCGCCGGATCTTTGATAGCCACTTTGCTTTTGGCAACGATTACTTTCTTGACGTTGCCTGAAAAAGAAACCGCATCCCCCGCCCAAACCGGGGAACTCATGAACACCAAAGCCATTACAAAAATCAGGCACCCTATGAACCGTCGATTGACCGAATGCATCGTATCTCCTCTCGGCACTAGTCTGCACCGATTATGAGTTAGGATAAGAATTGGATAGGTACTACCGGGGAGAATTATACCACGATGAGATTGGCATGATTGACGGCCAATTTCTTCTTGCCCGCTTTCTTAAAGAAGATGACAACTTTCCAGTCGCCTTCGTTGCCCTCGCGATTGACCACCACGCCGGAGCCAAACTTGGGATGCAATACTTTGGTGCCGACACAATAATCGCCATCTTTATAAGACGTCCGGGACGCCGGTTCCGGCAGAGATATTTCCGGTCGCCTGTCATACGAGGAAGACGACTGAGTATCGAACCCGCCCAGAGCCATTTCCTTTTTCAAAACTTCGCCGGGTATCGCCGCGAGAAAATCCGAGGGCTGGTAGTTGTAGGTACTGCCGTAAATCCGCCGACGCCGCGCGTTGGTGATCATCAACCGAGATTTGGCGCGCGTGATACCCACGTAACACAACCGCCGCTCCTCTTCGAACTCTTCAGGGCTGGACATCGAACTGGCATGAGGAAGCAACCCGTTCTCGACACCGATCATGCACACGCCCTCGAACTCCAATCCCTTGCAGGTGTGCAGAGTCATCAGCGGCAGAATACCCCGGCTCTCATCGAGCTTATCAAGATCCGACACCAGAACGGTGGTGTCCAGAAATTCCCGCAGTGTGTTTTCCGGATTCGATTCGCTGAACTGTTCGACAGCGGAATACAGCTCGTTGAGGTTTTCCAGACGACTCCGGCTTTCGACGGAGTTTTCATCTTCCAGCTTGCCCATGTAACCGGTGCGGGCCAGAATCTCATTCAGAAATTCCGCTGGCTCCCGTTCTTCAAATATCGATTGCAGGTGATCGATCAACGTGACAAATTGCGCAATTTTCTTGGCCGGACCGGTAGATACGATTTTTTGAGGCTCCGCCTGGCGTAATCCCTCCAATAGAGACAAGCCGTGCTGATCGCAATACGCCTCTACTTTATCGAGAGACGATTTGCCGATGCCCCGCACTGGCACATTGACGATGCGCTTCAACGAAACCGAGTCGACCGGATTCAACACCACCCGCATGTACGCGAGGATATCCTTCACCTCTCTGCGCTCGTAAAACTTGAGGCCGCCCACCACTTGATAGGGCAATCCCCTCTGGCGCAGTTGATCTTCCAACACGCGCGACTGCGCGTTGGTGCGGTACAGTACCGCCATGTCGTTGAAGGAATGACCATCCTCACTCGCCCATTCCTGAATCCGCTCGCACACGGCGCGGGCTTCATCCACTTCATCCTCTGCCCGATAGTAAATAATCTGATGTCCAGCCGCATTTTCCGTCCACAGGGTTTTATCCTTGCGGGTCACATTCTCGCGGACCACTGCTCCCGCCGCAGTGAGGATGTTCTGGCTCGAACGATAATTCTGTTCCAACTTGATCACACGCGTGTTGGCGTAATCTTTCTCAAAGTTCAGAATATTTTCAATATTGGCTCCCCGCCACCGGTAAATACTCTGGTCGTCATCACCCACCACGCATACATTCTGATGGCTCTCCGTCAACAACCGCACGAGATTGTACTGGGTTGCATTCGTATCCTGAAATTCATCCACCAGCACATACCGAAAACGGCGGCTGTAATATTCTTTAAGAGAAGGGTGCTGTTGCAGGAGATGCGCCGACAACATCAACAAATCGTCGAAGTCGAGACCGTTGTTGTCGCGGAGCGCCTTTTGGTAGACCGGATACACTTCCGCCGCTTTCAGCTGATGGCCGTAAGCATAATTGTCCACCCGGATATCGCTGGGAAACAAATAATCGTTTTTGAATCCACTGATATGACTGAGAATAGATCGCGGCGGGAACGCCTCTTCGTTCACGTTCACTTTTTTCATACATTTTTTAACCAGCGACAATTGATCCTGGCTGTCGTAAATCACAAACTCGTTGCTGTATCCAAGCTCGTGAATATGCTTGCGTAACAACTTCAGACAAAACGAATGAAAGGTGCTGACCCAGGGATAGGACTCGCACGCCCCCAGTTTCTGGTACACGCGGTCCAGCATCTCCTTCGCCGCCTTGTTGGTGAAGGTGATGGCAAGAATCGACTCCGGCGGCACCTGTTTGGCACGGATCAGGTAAACGATACGATAGGTGATGGCCCGCGTCTTGCCGGAACCGGCACCAGCGACGACCAATACCGGGCCCTCGGTCTGATGCACCGCGGCTAATTGTTGTGGATTGAGTTCGTCAGAAAACATAAGTGTGTTGTCAGGGTTGGTTGACTTCCACGTCAGCTTATCATTTCCGGGAGGTGGACCGCCAGCTTGGATTCGATTTAAATGAGATGTTCCCAGATCACAGCCGCCAGGGCTTCGATAAACAGGGGGGAAGTGTTGAGTGACTCGGTTCGGAACAGTTCAATGTCCCGCTCGACAGCGTATTGTTTGAAAGCGATATCAATGTCGTACAAAATTTCAATATGGTCGCACACGAAGCCGACCGGCACAACGAGTGCGGTTTTACTGCCCGCCTCCGCAATTTTGTCGAGGGTCTCCTCCACGCTCGGCTCCAACCACGGCACGGGAATCATGCCCTGGCTCTGGTACGCCTGATGCCAGTTGGGAATATCGATCTCCTTCAAAATTCCCTGCATAGTTTTGCCGTATTCCTCGACGTAGGGGTCACCGAACATTTCTACTGAATCGGCGGGGATACTGTGCACGGTAAAGATCGTATGGACATCTTTCTTCCCCTTGGCCTTCAAGTCCACGTCAGCGGCCCGGTAGCGTTCCACGAACGCGTCGATCAACAATGGTTGATTCGGCCAGCTGGTGATAAACCTCACTTCCAGTTTCTTGGATTGCCAAACCTCCAGCGCATCATTAAAAGCTTTTTGATAACGCTCGGTACTCCACCGACTGTACTGCGGAGCGAGGCACAACCCGACGATCCGTTTCGCCCCATCGTTCACCGCCTGGTCCACCGCATCCTTGATATAAGGGCTCCAGGTCCGCATGCCGACGTACACTTTGAATTCGTCTTCCCCCTGATTGAGATAAGTCTCCAGCGCTTCCGCCTGCGCGGTGGTGATGTCCAGCAGAGGAGACCGTCCGCCGATTTGTTTGTAACGGCTGGCCACTTCCTGAATCACTGCCGTCGATGAATTGGTGCCGCCGCGAATATTCTTCAGGTACTTGGGAATATCCTGCACGCGCAAGGGAGCGCCATGCGCGAGAAGAATGACCGCGGTTTTCAATTTTCCGGAGGGTGCGACAGAGTTTGTCATTTGGCTTGGTACTCGTGAACCATGTCAACCACCGCCTTGACATGATCGACCGGTGTGTGTTGCAGGATACCGTGCCCGAGATTGAAGATATGGCCCGGCCGTCCTTCCGCCCGACGCAGAACATCGAGTACTTTTTCCCTGATCACTGGAATCGGTGCGAACAGGATATTGGGATCGAGGTTGCCCTGGACCGGCGTGTCGTAACCGATTTGCTTCCACGCGTCATCCAGATTGATACGCCAGTCGAAACCCATCGCATCGCCGCCCGCTTCCTTTATCTGCGGGAGCATGCTGGAAGTGCCCGTGCTGAAATTGATCACCGGCACGCCGGCATCTTTCAGTCCATCGAACACGCGGCGGGTGTGAGGCAGAATATATTTCTGATAGTCGCCGGGACTCAGGCACCCGACCCAGCTGTCAAAAATCTGTAGCGCCTGCGCTCCGGCCTTCACCTGCATTTTGAGATAATCGATCAGCACGTCAGACACCTTGGTCATCAACTGGGACCAGATATCGGACTCGTCGTACATCATCAACTTGGTGGTAGTGAAATCTTTCGACTTGCCACCCTCCACCATATAGCTGGCGAGAGTGAACGGCGCGGCGGAAAATCCAACGAGCGGCATCTTATTCGAGATCTCTCCCCGCACCAATTTGATGGCCTCGCCGACATAACCCAACTGTTCCTCGGAGTTCACCGGCTTCAGCGCTTCGACATCCTTGCGGGTGCGCACCGGACGGGGGATGGACGGACCATCGCCTGCGGTAAACTCGAGGCCGGTACCCATCGGCTCCAACGGCAGAAGAATGTCCGCGAAAATGATGGCGGCATCGACGCCCAACACGTCAAGCGGTTGCAGGGTAACCTCGCAGGCCAGTTCCGGGGTTCGGCACAGTTCCAGAAACGAGTGTTTCTCCTTGAGGTCCCGGTAGACCTTCATATACCGTCCCGCCTGACGCATAAACCAGACCGGGGTGCAATCCACCGGCTCGCCCCGGAGGGCCTTCAGAAATCGAAAATCTCCGTTCTTATCCATTCCACCGCCTTATTGATTTGAATTCAAAGTTTTTGATTATAGGCCGGGCAACCTTCCAATATCAAACCGTTTTTAACCGTTCCACCTCATTTAAGACCAAAACGTCTGTCTCCTCCAAAAGACACGACTCGACCGCCTCCAGGACTCCTTTCCCCAGCAGTTCTCCCAGAGCCCAGACGGCGTGGGAGCGAATGAGCGGTTCCGGGTCGGAAAGGGCCTCCGTGAGCACCGGAACCGCCTCCAATTGCCCGGAATTGCCCAGCGCCACCGCAACATTCCTCAGCAGACCCCGGCGCTTGGTGCGCTTGACGGGGCTTTTGCGGAAGCGGGCGCGGAATTCCTCATCATCCAACTGCATCAACTCGATCAACCCCTTAACCCCCTCCCGCTCCTGAAAAGCAGGCTCATCGGTCGCCACGGCATAGGAATTCCACGGGCAGACGATCTGGCAGTCGTCACAGCCGTAAATACGGTTGCCGATGGCTTTGCGGTATTCGTGAGGAATCGCTCCCTTGAGCTCAATGGTCAAATAAGAGATACATTTACGGGCATCGAGGACATAAGGCGCAACAATGGCCTCCGTCGGGCAGATATCAATACAGGCTGTGCAGGTGCCGCAGTGGTCCTGCCCCGCCTCGGAGAGCGGCAGGGCCACATCCACCAGTATTTCGGACAGGAAATAGTACGATCCCACCCCCTCGGTGAGCAGGTTGGTGTGCTTGCCGATCCACCCCAACCCGGCTTTCTCGGCCAACGGTTTTTCGAGAATGGGGCCGGTATCGACATAACCTTTAGTCTGGCAACCGGGGAACACCTCGGCCAGACAAGCCTCCAATTCCCGCAAACGGGGCTGGATGAGGTCGTGGTAATCCAGATTCAGGGCATAATTTGAGATATCACCGGTTTCCGGCTCGTTGAGGTAGTCCAGGGTCCGGGGCGTCGTAAAATAGGGCGTAGTCAGACAGATCACGCTTTTCACCCCGGGCAGAACCAGGTCGAGATCCAGCCGTTTGGCCTCGCCGCGTTTTATATAAGCCATCTCCCCGTCGTAATTTTGGGCGAGCCACTGCTGGAACCACTCCCCCGACTCTCCCACATCGGGTGGTGCGACACCAAACCCGTCGAACCCCAATTCCAGGGCTTTGAGGCGGATTTTCTCGAGTTTTTCCAGGATGTCCTTGCTTTCAGTCATTTGCAATATTATTGATATAGACCGAGGCTTTTGATAGGGTGTAGCCTCATTTCCCTAAAAGAGCCCAACTCTAATGAATAAAACAGGTTACATCTACCACCCGTTATACTTGGAGCACGATACCGGCCAGCATCCGGAAAATTTCGGACGTCTGATAGCGATAGAGAATCACCTGAAAGATTCCGAACTCAATTCCCAATTGCAGAGGCACGAGCCGCGTCCGGCCATTATCGACGAGATCGGCCTGAACCATGTTGCGGGCTATGCCGAATCTGTGCAACGCAAATGTGAGGAAGGCGCCAGCAGTCTGGATGCCGACACCTCGATCAGTAGCCAGTCTTATGACGCTGCCCTGCTCAGCACCGGTGCGGGATTAAAAGCCGTCGATCTGGTGTTGGACGGCACCTGCGACAACGTGTTCTGTGCGGTGCGTCCGCCGGGCCATCATGCCGAGCGTGACCGGTCGATGGGGTTCTGCCTGTTCAACAATGTCGCCATCGCCGCCGATTACGCCATCGAGAAAAAAGGTCTCGACCGCGTGTTTATTTTTGACTGGGACGTGCATCACGGCAACGGCACCCAGCATTCATTTTACGACAAGAGCAATGTCTATTACAGCAGTGCTCATCAGTATCCGTTTTATCCGGGAACCGGAGCCGCCGAAGAAACCGGCACCGGCGATGGGCTGGGCACCACACTCAATTTTCCTCTGCGCGCTTATTCCAACGACGAGGATTATCTGGCGCTGGTCAAAGACAAACTCATCCCGGAAATGATCCGGTTCAAACCGGATCTCATTATTTTATCCGCCGGGTTCGATGCCCACGCCAACGACCCGCTGGGACAAATGAAAGTATCCACCGAATGTTACGGAGCGATGACCGAATTGATGGTCACCGCCGCGAATGAAATCTGCAATGGCCGCCTGATCTCCATGCTGGAGGGCGGTTACGATCCAGACGCACTGGCCAGCTCGGTGCATGCGCATTTGAAAAACCTGCTCTCATAATTTTAAGGAACTCACTTTATCATGTTGCAACAACACTTGAGACAACTCACCGACAAAGTCATCGAAGCTCTCAATGCGGGAACGATGGAGATGGTCAATTTGCGCCAGACGCTCCTCACTCCGGACTTTATCCTGATCGGCCTGTTGGAGCAACAGGATTCACAGATCGCCAAACTACTGGAAACCTACTATCCCGAAGACAAAAAACTGACGCGGAAAATCATGGACCGTCTGTTCGAGCTTCAGGAAGGCGAAGCCAAATTCGAGGAACAGCAGATTGAGCACATTCACCTCTCTAAAGAAACAGATTCTCTGTTCGAGATCGCCCAGGACGAGGCGAAAAAGTTGGGGGATCGCTATATCAGTGTCGGTGCCATGTTCCTGGCTCTGTTTGATCCTCGCGTGGGACGGACGGCGGATGTCCTGCAGGAATTCGGGCTGAAATACAACAAGATCAAGGAAGACCTCGAGATCATGCGCGGCGGCATCAATATCGACGAAAAAGACGGCGAAGGCAAGATGGATGTACTGGGCCAGTACACCACCGACCTCACCGACATGGCGCGACGGGGGGAACTCGATCCGGTGATCGGCCGCGAAAAAGAAATCGACCGCATTATCCAAATCCTGTCGCGGCGCAAGAAAAACAATCCCGTGCTGATCGGTGAACCCGGCGTGGGCAAAACCGTCATCGTTGAGGGGCTGGCGCAAAAAATCGTCAAAGCCGAAGTTCCCAACTCTCTGCTGAACAAACGCGTCAAGGTTCTGGAAATGTCCGAGATCATCGCCGGTGCCAAAATGCGCGGCGAATTTGAAGAGCGCATGAAGGCGGTGAAGGATGAAGTCACCAGTGCGCACGGTAGCATCATTTTATTCATCGATGAACTGCATACCATCGTGAGCGCCGGTGCGGGAGCGGGCGGCGTCGATGCCTCCAACATGCTGAAAGCCGCACTCGCCAAAGGGCAACTGCAATGCATCGGGGCCACGACTCTGGACGACTACAAAAAAAGTATCGAGGAAGACAAGGCCCTCGCCCGTCGGTTTCAACCGATACTGGTCGACGAACCTTCGGTCGATGAGACCGTCGCCATGCTGGAGGGACTCAAGGCCAAATACGAAAAACACCATTCCATTCATTTCCAGGATGAGGCAATCCTTGCGGCGGCCAAACTGTCGGAAAAGCATATTTACGATCGCGCACTACCGGATAAGGCGGTCGATTTGCTCGACGAGGCGGGTGCAAAAAAACACCTGAAGTTGATCTATGTTCCCCCGGTCATCCAGCAATTGGAAAAAGACCGCAACGAAATCATCAAGAACCAGAAAGACGCTTTTGATGCACAGGACTTCGAGAAAGTTGCCCAGCTCCGTCAGGATGTTTTGGAGATCGACAAAAAATTATCCGCTGAAAAGAAAAAATGGAACACGGAGCTGAGCAAGGTCGATCATTCGGTGACCGAAGAAGACATCGCCAACGTGGTGGCAACGTGGACGGGTATTCCCGTTAACAAAATACGTGAAACAGAGACCGCCAAGCTGATGAACATGGAAGAGAACCTGCACAAGCGGGTGATCGGACAGGACCACGCCATCGTCGCCATCAGCAACGCCATCCGCCGCAACCGTGCCGGCCTCAAGGACAAGGATCGCCCCATTGGTTCGTTCCTGTTCCTCGGACCCACGGGCGTGGGTAAAACCGAATTGGCCAAGGCGCTGGCGGAGTTTCTGCTGGACGACGAGAACCGGTTGATCCGGCTCGACATGTCCGAGTATATGGAAAAACACTCTGTGTCCAAAATCATCGGCTCGCCCCCCGGCTATGTCGGCTACGACGAGGGCGGACAGTTGACTGAAAAAGTACGGCGCCACCCCTACTCCGTTATTCTGCTCGATGAATTGGAGAAGGCGCATCCCGACGTGTTCAATATTCTTTTGCAATTGATCGACGACGGACGACTGACCGACGCGCACGGGCGGGTCACCAGCTTCAAGAACGCCATCATCATCGGAACGTCCAACATCGGGACGCAGTCGATCACCGAGGGCAAAACCAAGGGGATCGGTTTTGCGGTGACGGATGATCCCTCAAGAGACTACAACCAGGTGCGGGCGATGGTGCTGAGCGAAGTACAGAAATTATTCAAGCCGGAATTCATCAACCGGCTCGACGACCTCATCGTGTTTCATAAACTGGAGCCGGATCAGGTGCGCCAGATTGCGGATCTAATGCTGAACAATCTTGCCAAACGCTTGAAGGATAGCCATATCACTCTCGAGGTCACCAACAAGGTGAAAGACGAACTGGCCAGGGAGGGTTTCAGTGAAATGTACGGCGCGCGGCCTCTGCGGCGTCTGATCGAGGATAAAATCGAGAATGCCATTTCCATGCGGATCATCAATGGCGAGTTCAAAGACCACGATACCATCCACGTGGACTTTAAAAAGAAAGATTACGTTTTTACCGTCAAATAGGATTTTCTCCTGAAACCTACCCCCGGGGTGTTTTGTGGATCGCATTCAATCTCCGCACAGACGCATGGCCATCATCGCCCTGCTGGTCGGACTCGGGGTCGTGTTGCATCGACTCGAAGCACTGCTCCCTCTGCCCACTCCCTGGGTCAAACTGGGGCTGGCCAATATCATGACTTTGATCGCCCTGGTGTTTCTCGGATTCCGGGCGGCTCTGGAGGTCACCCTGTTGCGCATCCTGCTCGGATCGGTACTGGGCGGAACGTTTCTCAGCCCTACATTTTTTCTGAGCCTGGCTGGAGGATTGGCTTCGGTGGGCATCATGGGCCTACTCTATCGGGAAGGACGGCATCGGGCCTTCAGCCTGGTGGGGATCAGTGTAGCGGCGGCCTATGCTCACACCACCGCGATATTTGTGTGCGTGTTCTTCCTGTTCATTCATCAAAACGTATTTTTCAATCTACTGCCGGTGTTTCTCACCTTTTCCCTGATTTCCGGTATTCTCACCGGCCTGCTGGCAAACAGCATCACTCAACACCTGGCAAATGAGAAGATATCCTTTTAAAAAGCCTCCATTCTTCCCTTCACAATGTTTTAGACTTCCCTGAATTTATCCCTTACACTAAATTTCTAGGTAAATTTCATGTATCAAACAAACTTTGATGGTGCCTGTGAAACTTTCAATTGTCATTCCAGTTTATAATGAAAAAAATACGCTCAACACTCTGCTGACCCGTGTGGAAGCGGTCGATTACGAAAAAGAAATCGTACTGGTCGATGATTGCTCCACCGACGGCACACGTGAAATTGTCGAGAGCTATAAAAATAAAAAAGAATATACGGTGGTAATGCATCAGTATAATCGAGGAAAAGGTGCGGCGCTCCGGACCGGATTCGCCGAGGCATCGGGGGATATCATTATCATTCAGGACGCGGACCTGGAATATGATCCCAAGGATTACGGCAAACTATTGGAGCCGATTCTGGATGGAAGGGCGGATGTCGTCTACGGGTCACGGTTTCTGGGTGGACCCCATCGGGTTCTGTTCTTCTGGCATTACGTCGGCAATATGGCCCTGACCCTCTTGTCCAATGTAATGACCAACCTGAACCTGACCGATATGGAGACCTGCTATAAGGTCTTCACCCGACAAGTCCTGGACTCCATCGAATTGAAGTGCAATCGGTTTGGATTCGAACCGGAATTCACCAGCAAGGTTGCCAAACAGAAATTCCGGATTTACGAAGTCCCTATTTCGTACAGCGGTCGGGATTATGCGGAAGGAAAAAAAATAGGCTGGAAAGACGGCGTGGCGGCGATCTGGTTTATCATCCGGTTTCGGTTATTCAACTGACCCCTAAATTCTAGTCAAACCGATGAATCGTGCCGTCGCGAATACCTTTTTCAAATTCTTTGGTTTCCCGGGACAACAGTAAACTCAAACCAATCAATCCGATCAAGTTGGGGATCGCCATCATGGCGTTCATCACATCTGAAAAATTCCATACCAGATCCAGCTTGACGACTGCTCCGATAAAAACAAAAATGATCCACGCCATTCGGTAGTAGCGAATATAGTTCTCGCCGACGAGATACTCAAAACATTTTTCTCCGTAATAGCACCAGCCCAAGATGGTTGAGAACGCGAATGTGACCACTCCCAGAGTCACAATCCATTTCCCCCAATCGCCGGGAAGTCCTGCCTTGAAAGCCAACAGAGTCAAGTCCACCCCGGTTTCCCCGGAAGTCCAAACTCCCGTCGTGGAAAGCACAAGGCCCGTCAACGAACACACAATGATGGTATCTAAAAAAGTCCCGGTCATTGAGACCAGCGCCTGTTTGGCCGGCTGATTGGTTTTGGCCGCAGCGGCCGCGATGGGAGCGCTTCCCAAACCGGATTCATTGGAAAACAAGCCCCGTGCGACTCCCCATTGAATCGCCTGGGCCACCGTGGCACCCGCAAACCCGCCACTGGCGGCAGTTCCCGACAGGGCTTGCTTGAAAAGAACGGACAGGCCCGCTGGCAATTGCTCCAAATGGGTCAAGATGATAAACAGTGACCCGCCAAAATACAACAACACCATAATCGGCACAAAGAACGAAACCACCTCAGCGATGCGTTTGACCCCACCCAAAATCACCAACCCGGTAATTACCGCCAAAGCAGTGCCAATCCATATCTTATCAATGGGAAAAAGTTTGACCAGAGCGGCGGAGGTGGTATTTGCCTGGACCATGTTGCCAATGCCGAAAGCCGCCAACGCGCCACATACAGCGAACCAGACGCCCAGCCATTTCCATCCCAATCCGGTCTCCAGATAATACATGGGACCGCCGGAAATTTCCCCCCTGTGATTGACCTGCCGGTAACGCACGGCGAGAAAGCCTTCCGCGTATTTAGTGGCCATGCCAAACAGAGCGGTGATCCACATCCACACCACCGCTCCGGGACCACCCATGGCGACCGCCGTCGCCACTCCGGCGATATTTCCGACACCAATGGTGGCGGCGAGGGAAATCATGAGCGCACCAAAATGAGAGACATCCCCCTTACCCGTCCGCTCGCGCGAAAAAGTCAGTCGTAAAGCGTAAGGGAGCAAACGAAATTGAATGCCTTTCAGTAAAATGGTCAACCAAATCCCGGTACCGACCAGCAGAGCCAGCAACCAGGGGCCCCAGAGAATTGAACTCAAATCGGCCAGGAACTGGTTGATGGTATCCATAATGGAATGGGTTTAGTTTAAGAAATAGATTGGCGCATTGATTAGAACCAATGTATCGGGCGGGAAATTATAATAGGGTAAGTTATCTAAGAAATGAGGCTTCTAAAAACCGAATGAAAATCACTTCTCTTTTTCCTTTTTGGCCTCTTCTGCTTTTTCCTTTTTGGCGGCCGCTTTCTTCTTTTTGGAATCCTCCAAGGCTTTTTCCAGTTTCTTGATCAAAGCGGACTGCTGGGCACCTTCTCTTTCCAATCGATTCAATATGCCGACAATGCGTGTTCTGAGTCCAGAGCCGATCGATGTGGTTTGCTTATCCACAGCGATGCTTTGATTTAAAAATGCCAAGGCTTCCTTCAGTTCGGGAGCCTTGGTCCCCGCCAGTTCGCTCGCCAGACTTTCCTTTAGAGGAAGAGCGCTTTGAATGGCGTCCACAGCTCCCCAGCCATTGGTAAAATTGGGCTGAACATTTTTATACTTGTTTCCCAGCGCTACCCCGACTCGAAATACCTGAATGGCTTTGTTGGCCAATGCTTCATCCTGTGAACTGAGCCCTGCATCCTCCTGCTTGCTTTCCGAGCTTTTACCAGTATCTTTCCCAGTGCTCTTCTGGCCCGGAAATCCTGAAGGTATGCCGGTGGCGGGGGTTGGCTCGTTCACTCCCCTGAATTTTTCCACGGAGTTTTTATTTCTATATCGTAAGGGAATTTTGCTGGCATCGTCGGTAAAATGAGTTTTGCCATGCTCATCTTTATACTTATATATTTTTGCAGATACAGGCTCGGGCTGAAAAGCGACCCACACTAATAACGCAAAAATCAAGACTTTTGAAAGCGCTCTGGAAAAGCTGAAGGTGTGTCTCATAATGGGAGGACCGGCTATTTTTAAACGCAATAGATTCAACTCATTAGAACCGCTTTAAGATTATACCAACCGATTCGGAACTCTGCTATACTTTAATTCTAATCGAAAACTTCTTAAATTGAAACTGGTGATCTTGCGTGACTCCGAGTCCTTTAAGATATATCAACGATAATATCCACAGGCTGTATCCTCAAAATCGTATCGTAGGTTTTTATTTATATGACCTGCATGACGAGATGGTGGGTCGTATCGAAGGTCTGATGGTGGATCCAGAATCCTACAATCCGAGATACCTGGTTTTAACTATCGGGGGGTTTTTATTCACTGAAGGAAAAATCGTTCTATTTCCCAGGAATCACTATGAGGCATTGGATATGGGAAAAGTCAAAACCTCCTGGCGCCGCGACTCCATCCAGCAGTCCCCTTCCATCAATAATATTCAATCATTGAGTTTGGAAAATGAAATGGCCATTCTGGGATACTACGACCTGGAACCTTATTGGGACGTTACAGAAACCAACACCAACTCTTAATTTCTCTTCCGCCTTAACGCGCTTCGATCCGCTCCAGCAACTGATAGACTGCATCCGAAACTTCTTTAACGCTGATATCTTCAATGCAAAAAGGTTTGTTGTGAGGCGAGGGCTTGCACTCATTAAAAAAGTTGTGATGGCAGGGTGAGCACGGAAAATTTTTCGTAACGATTTCTTTTTTGGCAGGCTCGATACACGGATCGCTGGTTTTAGGGCTTCCCGGACCGAATATGGCAACGAGGGGTGTTCCCACCATGGCCGCCAGATTCACGAGGCCGCTGTCGTTGGCAATCAGCAACTGGCAGTTCTGGAGTAACGCCAGCACCACTTTCATATCCAGACCCGTGAACGTCAGAGAGTGCTCCCGCGGGCAATATTTTCTAACCTGCTCGATCAAATCTGCTTCCGCCTCGCTTCCTAATAACAGGATTTTAGCCCCTCTCTCCTTGATCAGCTTTTGGCATAAAATACCAAACCGCTCCGGATGCCACCGTTTCTCCTGTTTGGAAGCGCCCGGTTGAATCGCCACCTTAAAGTCACCTGGATAAATCCCCTGCTGAGCCAACAGTTCTTCTTGCAGTGCCACCTCTTCTTTAGAAACGATGGGTTCGAATTTCTTTTCCACCTCCTCAATTCCGAGACAGGACACGATTCCCGAATAATAGTCCATCCCATGGATAGACTTTGAATCCTTCTGCACGGTAAGCGGATGCGTCAAAAATATTCCGCGACCTTCGGTTTTATAACCGATTCGGATTTTGGCTCCAGACAACCAGACCATCATCGCACTGCGAAATGAATTGGGAAACAATACCGCCAGATCGAATTGATATTTTTTCAAACTCCGCGCAAACCGGAAAGCCGATCTGAAATCATCTTCCTGTGTGTAGGGAATTTTTATAACGGAATCAATGGAAGGGTGGTGCGATAAAAATTCGTGGGCGGGAGAGTGGGCCACCACCGTTATCCGCGCATTCGGGAAACGGGCTTTTAGGGCCTGAACTGTAGGAAGAGAGAACACCACATCCCCAAGCCAGTGAGGCATCCAACACAACACATGGCAAATATCCTGCTCTTCAAGATTAATAGGATCGTCCATGGCTTCCTCTAATTCCAATTTACGTATTTATGGGTCTCGTATTGAACAACGCCGATTATTTGACTCGGCGAATGGCGGCTCCCAGTTGAGATAATTTTTTCTCCATGTCCTGATATCCTCGATCAATATGGTAGACCCGCGAAACAACCGTATCCCGTTCAGCGACCAGACCCGCCAGAACCAGACAGGCACTCGCCCGCAAATCGGTGGCCATCACCGGAGCGCCACTCAAATGGTCCACTCCGTTGACCGTAGCCGTGTTGCCTTCGATGGAAATATCCGCGCCCATACGTTTTAATTCCGCCACATGCATAAATCGATTTTCGAATACCGTTTCGGTAATTTTGCTTTGACCCTTGGCGAGTGTCATTAAAGTCATGAACTGGGCCTGCACGTCTGTCGCAAAACCAGGATAAGGCTCTGTTGTGAAATCCACCGGGGATAACTTTCCGTTACCCTTCACCCTCACCGAATTTTCGCCCGTCTCTACCGTCACTCCGGATTGGCGCAGCTTGTCGATGATGGGTTCCATGTGTCCGGGCACGCAATTCAGCACCTCAACATCACCATCGGTGATCGCCGCGGCAATCATGTAAGTCGCCGCTTCAATGCGGTCGGGAAGGATCCGGCAATCGAACGGTTTTAAGGACGTCACTCCCTGGATAACGATCGTGTCGGTTCCGGCGCCTTTGATTTTGGCACCCGATTGATTTAACACGTCAGCCAGATATTTCACTTCCGGTTCCTGTGCGGCATTACAGAGAACCGTTTCCCCTTCAGCCAATGCCGCCGCCATCATAACGTTCATCGTGCCTGTGACCGTCACCAAATCAAACGTATGATGAACTCCTTTTAATTTTTTAGCGGTGCCGTAAACGTAACCCTCCTCCAGCCGAATCTTCGCCCCCAGCGCTTCCAATCCCTTGATATGGAGATCGATGGGCCGTGCACCGATGGCGCAGCCACCAGGTAGTGACACTTTGGCCTCGCCCAGTCGCGCCAGCAATGGCCCCAGCACCAGGCAGGAAGCACGCATCGTGGAAACCAGGTCATAAGGTGCCACCGGGTTGTTGACACTTGTGGTATCCAGAACCACGTGGTCTCCTTCGAAATGATCCACTTCCGCACCCAGCTCCTTCACCAGGCGCACCATCGTGTTGACATCGCGAACTTTGGGTGCCTCCCGTATTTCGTTTTTACCCTGAGTGAGCAGGGTGGCCGCGAGTATAGGCAACACGGCGTTTTTGGCACCGCTGATCCTCACTCGGCCGTTCAACTTGTGTCCGCCCTCTACGATAATTTTATCCAAGTGCCCTCCTAGCGGAAACTATACGGTCACGTCCGCTCAAGTCCTGAAAGGTTTCAATTGCATCCAGTCCACCATGAGCCTGAAGGCTCTGTTTCACCAGCCCGGCTTGCTCGTCGCCCACTTCGAAGATCAAGTAGCCTCCCGTCTTCAAATAAGGGAATGCGTTCGCAACGATACACCGGTAGCAGTCCAAGCCGTCCGCACCGCCATCCAATGCTTCTCGTGGCTCATAATCGCGGACGTCAGACATTAATAGCCCCAATTCTTTAGAAGGGATATAAGGGGGGTTGGAAAGAATATAATTAAAGAAACCGTTTTCTGGAAGATTCCAATCGCGCATTAAATCCATTTCAAGAAACTCTATCCGCTCCGCCACTTGATGCCGAATCGAATTTTTACGCGCAACCTCAAGCGCATCGCCTGAGATATCCACCGCGGTTACCTGAGCTTTCGGGAATTCCAACGCCGCTACGATTGCCAGAACGCCCGACCCGGTACCCACGTCCAGAATGCGAATTGCTTTCTCATCCGTTTTATCTCCGGCAAAATTCAGCAAACGCTCAATCATGCCTTCCGTTTCGGGACGAGGGATCAATACCTTCGAATTGACCTCGAATTCCAAGGACCAGAATTCGCGCTGGCCAACGATGTAAGCCAACGGTTCTTTCCGACAACGGCGCTCAACGAGTTGCTGAAATTTCTCTTCCTGCGAGTCTGTCAACTCCCGATCCGGATAAACTATGATATCTTCTTTTCTCAATCCCAAAACATACGCTAGGAGAAGCTTTGCCTCCAGACGTGCCTGTTCAATGTGATTTGAAGAAAGCGTATTGACCGCTTCCCGCAATACATTTCTGAGAGTAACTGAATTTTTTGGAGGAGAATCCATCATAAGGCGTCCTGCTGAAAGGAATGCTGGAGCGTTATCAGTTTTGGCTGCCCTTCAGGGCTTCGGTCTGAAAGTAAAGGGTGACTTTTCCCAGAAGCTCAGTGAGGTCACCTTCCATGATCTGCGACAGTTTGTGGAGAGTCAAGCCTATCCTATGATCCGTCACCCGTTCCTGGGGAAAATTGTAGGTTCGAATCCGTTCGCTGCGGTCTCCGCTTCCGATCTGTTGCTTGCGGTCCGCCGCTAAAGCTTCATGCTGTTTCCGTTGTTCCTCGTCATACAAGCGGGCGCGCAAAACCTTCATCGCCTTGTCCTTGTTTTTGTGTTGTGATTTTTCATCCTGACAGATGACCACAAGTCCGCTGGGCACATGGGTGAGCCGCACTGCCGAGTCGGTGGTGTTAACGCTTTGGCCGCCTGGACCGGAAGAACGGTAAACATCTACTTTGAGATCCGATGGATTAATCTGGACATCCAGTTCTTCCGCTTCGGGCATAATTGCCACCGTCACCGCCGAGGTATGAATACGTCCCTGCGTTTCGGTGCTCGGTACCCGTTGGACCCGGTGGGTCCCGGCTTCATATTTGAGTTGGCTGAACACTCCTTTACCCTGAATACTGCAAATCACTTCCTTGAGACCGCCGACACCGGTTTCATTGCTATTCATGATCTCCACTTTCCACTTCATGTTTTCGGCAAATCGTGAATACATTCGGAACAGATCGGCGCAGAACAGCCCGGCTTCGTCTCCACCGGTTCCCGCCCGGATTTCCATGATCACGTTTTTGGCGTCGCGTGGATCTTTGGGGAGCAATAAAAGCTTTAACTTCACTTCATTCTTCTCTTTTTCCTGCGTCAGGGATTCGACTTCTTCCCGGGCCATGTCCACCATTTCCGCATCCTGTTCCTCTTCGAGGATCTTCTGGTTTTCTTCCAACTGACGCACGTTCTTTTTCCACTCCTGATACTCCTTAACAATCTGGGAAATTTCAGATTGCTCTTTGGCCAGCTTTTGGAACTCCGACTGATTCTGGATAATTTCGTGATCGCTCATCAATTGATTGAGCTCATCATATCGCTTTTCAATTTCAGCCAATTGACCAAACATAGGAATAGGCAGTTCGCTTAGCGAAACCGTATTTGAGGTTGAGGATAAAAAAAGGGGACTTCGGACAATGAAAAAAGAAGCGAGGAGAGAAAGCTAATTAGGAGCGGGTTCTTTAGCCTGAGCTGCTTTTGCATCTTTGGCTTTTTGATATTTTTTGGTGAACTTCTCAATCCGTCCAGCGCTGTCCATGAGCTTCTGTTTGCCCGTGTAAAACGGGTGGCAGGCGGAACAAATCTCTATATGGATGTCTTTCACCGTGGAACGGACATCGACTTTATTGCCGCAAGCGCAGACAAAGGTGGTTTCATGATAATCGGGATGGATCTCGGCTTTCATAACGACTTGAACCTCTCTAAAACAATATTAAAATCAGGAATTCATCGACTGGATGAACTCGGCATTCGTCTTGGTTTCCTTCATTCTTTGGATAAGGAGCTCCATCGTATCATGGATGCCCATGGGGAGCAAAACTTTTCTAAGGAGCCAAATACGCTGTAATTCCTCCTCTTCCATGAGCAGTTCCTCTTTCCGGGTGCCGGACCGGTTGATATCGATCGACGGAAAGGTCCGCTTATCAGCCAGTTTGCGGTCGAGGACGATTTCCATGTTACCGGTGCCCTTGAATTCCTCAAAAATAACGTCATCCATGCGGCTTCCGGTATCCACCAAGGCCGTCGCAATAATGGTCAGACTGCCACCCTCCTCCAGATTCCGGGCGGCGCCGAAAAACCGTTTGGGTCGTTGCAGAGCGTTGGAATCCACACCACCGGAAAGCACTTTGCCACTGGGCGGCACGATGGCATTGTAAGCCCGCGCCAGCCGGGTGATGCTGTCCAGCAGAATCACGACATCCTTCTTGTGCTCGACCAGACGTTTGGCCTTTTCGATCACCATTTCAGCAACCTGGACGTGTCGTTGGGCCGGCTCGTCAAAGGTGGAGCTGATGGTTTCGCCTTTTACCGACCTCTGCATGTCCGTCACTTCTTCCGGACGCTCGTCAATCAACAACACAATGAGAACCACTTCTGGAAAATTGGTGCTGATGCTGTTGGCGATCGATTGCAACAACATGGTTTTACCGGTTCGCGGCGGCGCCACGATCAGACCGCGCTGGCCTTTACCAATGGGCGTCATCAGATCCATGATGCGTGCGCTGTAATCTTTGCTGTTGGGTGTTTCCAGACGCAGACGCTCTTCGGGATACAACGGCGTCAGATTGTCGAACAGTATCTTATCCTTGGTCTTGTCCGGATTTTCAAAGTTGATGGCCTCAACCTTCAACAACGCAAAATATCGCTCGTTTTCTTTGGGCGGACGGATCTGCCCGGAAATCGTATCACCGGTGTGCATGTCAAACCGGCGTATCTGCGAGGGCGAAACATAAATGTCGTCCGGACCCGGCAGGTAGTTATAAGTAGGTGCCCGCAAAAATCCAAATCCGTCTGGCAGAATTTCAAGAACTCCCTGGCCGAACATCAGGCCCTCTTTTTCGATCTGAACCTGGAGTATCTTGAATATCAAATCCTGCTTCTTCAAACCGCTGTGGCCCTGAATCTTTAGAGTCTTCGCAAGGTTGGTGAGCTCGGAAATGGTTTTAGCTTTTAATTCTTCAATATTAGTGGTGGGTGGCTGTGTGGTTTCACTCATTTTGTGGTGGTTGGGTAAAAGGTTAGATGGATGGACTGTGATTTGTTTTGTCGTTGATGATCGCCTTGTGTCCGCTTATATGATTGACTGGGCTTTTGGAGACGTCCCAGAATCCTCTAAAGAGACTCTGTATATGGAAATCATTTCGCAGGATTTTCCGTGTATTGGATTGATTTCAGAGGCTTTAGGAAGCATTACTTCTTGGGGTTCTTTCTTAACTTAGACGGTTATCCTTTATTTGTCAATCATTTTATATTGATTTGATGATCCGACGGAAAGACATCAAGGAAAGGGGTGCCTGGCTTGCCTTGGCAAGGTCTATCATTATAGCATTTTTTACCCGAATCACATTTTTTGTGTCTCTATTTTCGTCTTTTTTTGACCTTTTTATATTCATTTTTTCAGACTGCAAAACCTTGCGATATCGTCCCGGGCCGAGGTCATTACCACCTCCTCGTCGGAAACCACACGGAGGAAAAGCCCTCTCGCATGTTGAGAAAACAGAACCAAAGCATTCATACCAATGAAGCGTGATCTACAGAAAAAATTTTATGGCCGCAACTTCTCTGGATGACAACATAATATAAAGTGTCGCCGGTTCAGGAGACCTTTCTCTCGCCATGCGGATGGGCGTTCAACTGCCGTTGATGTAACGCAGATATTTTCTGGAAAGTATCCGATTGATGAATGACATGACGGACATCTTTAGGTCGGGCTCAAGTACTGGGATAAATAGTCAACAATGCCATACTTAAATCATCATCTTCATCAATCAGTTCCAGTGACGGGAAAACAGTTCACCAGAAAACTTACCAAAACTTCTTGCCTTTATCTCTAGAGACGACTAGCATGAGGACGCTTTTATAGTTGATTATTTAACTGCTGACGCAATCGAAAACAGGAAATCGATATGGCCAAGAAAAAAATCAAGAACCCCTGGGACCAATGCAAAAACTGCCTGCCGGCAAAGTGTTGCACCTACTTTTCTCTGGAAGTGGACGAACCCGAAGATCGTAAGGATTACGAAGCGATGCTTTGGCAAATTGCGCACCGGGGCGTTTCATTCTATATCTACCGCAAGGCCTGGTACATGATGGTAGACTCGATTTGCGAGTTTTTAACTCCGGAAAATAAATGCGGCATCTACGAAACCCGCCCTTACATTTGCAAGGAGCACAGCATAGAAACCTGCGAATACACCGAGGGGGATTACGGGTTTACCGAGCATTTCAAATCGTATGATGAATTGATGGCGTGGATTAAGGAAAATACCAATTTCCGCTTCAAGGACCGGCATCAAGTGGCCAAGGAAAATAATACCAAGGCCCAACCTCTACGCGCCGCCATCGGCTGAGACGCCTCACACCAATCTGGCAAAAGCACGATCCTATTTCCAAAACAAAAAACCCCCAACTGAGAGACTGCCGTCTCAGTGGGGGGTTTTATTAGATACCTGTGATTATTTTTTCTTGGGGGCCGCTTTCGCCGGTTTTTTAGCGTCTGCCTTTTTTGGGGGGGCCTTCTTCGTTTCCGTCTTAGCTTCCGCCGGTTTCTTTTTAGTCTCGGTTTTCTTTTCTTTTTCCGGTTTGGCTTCGGCTTTCTTTTCAGGCTTTTTAGCGTCTGCTTTTTTGGGGGCGGCTTTCTTCTCAGCTTTTTCTTTGACTGCGGGTGCTTCGCTTTCCCGGTCTACCAGCTCGATAAACGCCATGGGTGCATCATCGCCCAGGCGGTGACCGATTTTAATAATCCGGGTATAGCCTCCTGCGCGTTTGGCGTACCGCTCGGAAAGCGGGCCAAACAATTTGATGAACGCTTCCTTTTCCACAACCACCCTACGCGCCAAACGCTTGGCATGCAGGGTTCCCTTTTTACCGAGAGTGATGGTTTTTTCCACATGGCTCCGCAACTCTTTCGCCTTAGCGAGAGTGGTTTGGATTCGCTCCCGGCGGATCAAGGCAGTCACCATATTCCTGAACAGCGCTTTGCGGTGGGCGGAGGTGCGCCCCAGTTTTCGGCCTGATTTTAAATGTCGCATGAGATTTCCCTTGCTTCCTTCCTGATTCTATCTGTTAGGCCCGCTCGACGTCGGTTTCCAGTTCTTTTTTCTTACGTGCGGCGGTAATCTGTTTGATATCGTCTTCTTCGAGCTTCATGCCCAGATGCAGTCCCATTTCTTCGAGAATTTCTTTGATCTCGTTGAGGGATTTACGGCCAAAGTTCCGGGTTTTAAGCATTTCCCCATCACCTTTTTGTACCAGCTCAGAAATAGTCTGGATATTGGCGTTCTTCAGGCAATTGTACGATCGTACCGAAAGCTCCAGTTCTTCCACGCTTTTGGACAAACTGCTGATCATCTTTTGTTTCTTTTCGTCCACCTGAGGCTGGACCTGCTCGGGCTCTTCATCAAAATTAATGAACACCTGCATATGATCCTTGACGATTTTTGCTGCATGGGCAACGGCGTCTTCCGGAGATATACTTCCGTCGGTCCACAATTCCATGACCAGGGAATCAAAATCGGTAGACTGTCCAACACGGGTTTTCTCGACCGTGTAAACCACTTTTTCAATGGGTGAGAAGAGAGCGTCTACCGGAATCATTTGAACCGATTCGGCACTGAGGTCATGTCGATCTGCAGGAACATAGCCCCGGCCTCTTTTAACGATCACTTCAAAATCCAATGACCCGCTTTTGTCCAAATTCGCGACTACTTGATCCGGGTTTAGAATTTCGATATCGGGGTCATTTTCAAAATCACCGGCGGTAACTTTGCCCTCTGCGCTTTTCTTAAGATACATTCTTTTCTGATCAAGCTGACCGTGCATTCTGAGCTTCAGTTGCTTGAGATTCAGAATAATCTCGCTGATATCCTCCATCACACCGGGTAGCGAGGAGAATTCATGATAAATCCCCTCAAATTTAGCTCCAATAATCGAAGCTCCCTGCAATGAGGACAACAACATACGCCGAAGCGAGTTCCCTATAGTAACTCCGTATCCGCGTTCAAAGGGTCCTACGCGAAACTTGGCGTAATCACCGGTCTTAGTCTTTTTATCAAAATCTATGCGCTTCGGTTTAACGATGCCTTGCATCACCATATAATCAATCCTCCGACGATTGAGTCTTTTATTGGCACCCAGAAGATGTGCTGAATGATTAGTTAATTCCTATCGTGGGGACTACTAACGTGAATAGAGCTCGACGATCAATTGTTCCTGAACAGGTAAAGTAACATCTTCTCTGCTTGCGAGAGCCTGCACGACCCCTTCCTTCTTAGTGACATCAAACGTAAGCCATGAAGGCAGGGTTTTGCTTTTCAAGTTTTCAAGAGCGGTCTTCATTGGAAATTTTTCCGCCTTTTTTTGAACCGGTGTGATCACATCCCCTTTTTGCACGATATAAGAAGGGATATCCACTTTCTTGCCATTGATATTAAAAAATCCATGGCGCACCAATTGCCGGGCAGCATTTCTGGAACCGGCCAGGCCCATTCGAAAAACGACGTTATCGAATCGCATTTCCAAGAGTTGAAGAAGGTTTTCCCCGGTAACCCCCTTCTTTCGATCCGCTATCTTGAAATATTTTCTGAATTGTTTTTCCAGAACTCCATAAATACGGCGCACTTTCTGCTTTTCTCTCAACTGAACGCCGTATTCTGAAAACTTGGTTCGGCCCTGCCCGTGTTGGCCGGGAGCATACGCTCTTTTATCGATGGCGCACTTGGGCGTTTCACACCGACTGGCCTTCAAAAACAGTTTTTCACCTTCTCTCCGGCAAAGCCGGCATACTGAATCTGTATATCTTGCCAAAACCTGAACTCCTTTTAAGTAAGCTTATACTCGTCTTCGTTTACGTGGACGGCAACCATTATGTGGAATGGGTGTCTTATCCCGAATGACGGAAATCTCCATTCCTACCGCTTGTAAGGATCGAATGGCAGACTCTCGGCCCGCCCCGGGTCCCTTGACATGAACTTCCAGTTTTCTCATTCCCATGTCTCTGGCTTTGACCGCTGCTTTTTCAGCTGCGACCTGGGCGGCAAAAGGCGTGCTCTTACGCGACCCCTTGAAACCCTGCGCGCCAGCACTCGACCAGGAAACCACGTTTCCGGACAGGTCGCTGATCGTCACGATGGTATTATTGAACGTAGCCCGAATATGCGCGATTCCGCTTTCTGGTGCTGACTTACTTTTCTTTTTTGTACCCTTAGCTTTTTTATCCATGGATCCCTTCTTTATTTATTTTTTAGGCTTGGCGCCGCCACTCACTGATTTGCGCGGTCCCTTGCGGGTACGGGCATTGGTATGGGTGCGCTGGCCTCGAACCGGCAGGCCGCGTCGATGACGCAAACCCCGGTAACACCCGATATCCATCAGGCGTTTCATATTCATATTGATGGATCGGCGCATATCCCCTTCTACTTCATAGTCCTTATCGATAATAGAGCGAACCTTGGCAATCTGGTCCTCTGTCATATCTTTGATTCGCACTTCATGAGGAATTTCCGCCTTTTCCAGTATTGCTTTGGAAGTGGTGGGTCCGATGCCATAAATATACGTCAAAGCAATCAATGCTCTTTTATCTCTGGGAATGTCTATACCTGCAATGCGTCCCACAAGCTATCCTTTCTCAACCTGGGTTGAAACTGTCATCCCTGCCTCTGTTTATGCTTGGGATTTTCACAAATCACCCGTACCACACCTCGGCGACGGATCACTTTGCATTTAATACAAATCGGCTTAACTGATGATCTGACTTTCATAATACACCTTCTTATTTATAGCGATATGTTATCCGACCGCGTGTTAAATCATAAGGAGATAACTGCACCTTGACCTTGTCTCCGGATAGTATCTTGATGAAATGCATCCGCATTTTACCGGAAATATGAGCCAGAATCTTATGTCCATTGTCCAATTCCACTTTAAACATGGCGTTGGGCAAAGGCTCTAATACGGTTCCCTCGACTTCAATAGCTTCTTCTTTGGACATAATCAGGACACCATTTTGCAAAGCTGAGCGAAAATGACATCCATTCCACCACGACCCTGAATAGTCTTCAATTTCCCCCGCTTTCGGTAAAACTCCCTAAGTGGAGCCGTTTCCTTGCTATAAACTTCAAGTCTCTTAACGATAGTCTCCTCGTTGTCATCCGGGCGTTGATACAACGGCCCTCCACAGGCATCGCAAACTCCTGCTACCTTAGGTAGATGCGAGGTCTGATGAAACATGGCTCCGCAATTTTTACAGGTCCGGCGACCGGACAGCCGAATCAGCAATTCTTTCCGGTCAACTACCAAATCTATTACTGAGTCTATATCCTGACCCATTTCCGCCAGGGTTTCCTCTAATTTCTCTGCCTGAACGATGGTTCTTGGAAATCCGTCGAGAATGTATCCTGCCTCGCAATCGGGTTCCACAATTCGTTCTTTAATCAAACAGATGACCACTTCGTCGGGGACCAGCTCCCCTTTATCCATAAACCTTTTAGCCTTCTTTCCCAATTCCGTGCCATCTTTCACGGAGGCTCTCAGGATATCCCCGGTCGATATTTTCGGGATGCCGAATTTATCCTGAAGCAAATTGGACTGAGTCCCTTTACCGGACCCGGGAGGTCCTAACAATATCAACCTCATCGATCAGCCTCGGCGACCTCGGATCCTCCCCTTTTTCAAAAATCCATCGTAGTTGCGCTGAACCAGGTGGGATTCGATTTGTTGCATTGTATCGAGGGACACACCAACGACGATGAGTAAGCTTGTGCCACCGAAATAGAACGGGATGTTGAAGTACTTTATCAGATAATCCGGCAAAATACATACAAAAGATAAGTAAATCGCCCCGTAAAATGTCAATCTCGATAAAATCTGGTCAATATAGTCGGAGGTTTTATTTCCGGGACGGATTCCGGGTATAAAACCACCGTTCTTTTTCATATTGTCCGCCACCTCAGTGGGATTGAAAATAACAGCCGTATAAAAATAGCAAAAGAAGAATATCGCGCTAATAAAAAACAGGCTGTAAAGCAACGTCCCCGGCTGCATAAGGCCCGCAAACTGCTGCATTATGGGGACATCTATAAACTGCGCCATGGTCGCTGGCAACATGATTATGGACGAGGCAAAAATCGGTGGAATAACCCCGGAGGTATTCACCTTCAAGGGCAGATGGGTACTTTGTCCACCGTACATTTTGCGCCCCACCATACGCTTCGCATATTGAATGGGGATACGCCTCTGGCCACCTTCGGTAAATACAATGGCCCAAACCACTCCCGCCATCAAGACGCTTAGAAACAGAACCACCAGAATCGACAAGTCGCCGGTGCCCATCAAGTCCATGGACAAGAAAATCGCCGCAGGTGCACCCGCTACGATCCCAGCAAAAATGATCAACGAAATACCGTTACCGATACCCCGTTCGGTAATCTGCTCACCAAGCCACATGATAAATGCGGTGCCGGCGGTCAGCGTCAACACGGCCATCAATCGGAAACTCCAGCCGGGTTCCGGCACGATGGCCGCTCCGCTTGGGCTTTTCATGGCTTCCAACGCCACGCTCATGCCAGTACCCTGAACCAAACTGATAACGATGGTGCCGTATCGGGTATACTGGGTAATTTTTTTCTGGCCCTGCTCACCTTCCTTTTTCAATTGCGCCAGATGCGGAGACACGATGGTCATCAACTGCAAAATAATGGAGGCGCTGATATAGGGCATGATCCCCAACGCAAAAATCGTTGCCCGGCTTAGCGCGCCACCGGAAAACATATCGAACATACCCATGATGGTGCCTTTGGTCTGCTCGAACAATTCCGCAAGCGCGGCTCCATCTATTCCAGGGGTCGGGATGTGCGCGCCGATCCTGTAAACCACCAACACACCCAGTGTGAACAGAATCCGTCGCTTGAGCTCGGGAATTTTAAATAGGCTACCGAAACTCTCTGCGCCACTCATTTAAAGGACAACAGCCTTTCCACCGGATTTTTCAATTTTCTGTAACGCGGACTGGCTGAACTTATGCGCATGAATCTCGACCGCTCCAGTCAAGTCGCCATCGCCCAACACCTTCACTGCTTTTAAATCTCGAATCAATCCCTTGTCTTTCAAAATCTGAGGTGTCAGAGCGCCTTCTACTTTCAATTCCGCCAGGGATCTGAGATTCACCAGATCATAAGACTTCTTGAAAATATTGGTAAATCCGCGCTTGGGAAGACGCCTTTGCAGTGGCATTTGGCCGCCTTCAAACCAGGGATGCGGCTTGCCGCCGGAACGACTCTTCTGGCCCTTTTGACCCCGTCCGCAGGTTTTTCCCATACCGGATCCGGAGCCTCTTCCTACTCGCTTCGGTTTCTTACGAGACCCGGGAATATTTTTTAAATTCGATAAGGTAATCATATTTTATAAATTCCAATCCAGTTCAGGTAGAAGGCTTAGCCGCTACCGCTTTTTCTCGCGCCTTGGAAAACTGCTCCGCGTTACGCAGGGAAACCAATCCATTGATGGTAGCCTTAACCACATTATGCGGGTTATTGGTCCGAAGACATTTGGTCAGGATATCCTTGATTCCAACCGCTTCGAGAACTGCTCGTACCGCGCCGCCGGCAATCAGTCCGGTTCCCCGGGAAGCCGGCCTCATCAGGACGCGCCCAGCACCAAACTGCCCGACGATTTCGTGCGGGATGGTGGACCCATCCAGCGGAATCAAGACCTGGCTTTTCTTGGCCTTGTCAATCCCTTTGCGAATCGCCTCCGGCACTTCATTGGCTTTGCCGAGGCCCCAGCCGACTTTGCCTTCGCGGTTACCCACAACCACCAGGGCGCTGAAGCTGAACCGACGACCGCCTTTAACTACCTTGGCGACACGTTTGATCTTGACGACTTTATCTACCACATCCTGTTGTTTTGCGTTTCGATCCTGCAACGATAATCCTCCTGCTCGTCGGGTGGTTCACCCAGCGGGCTTAAAATTTAACTCCCTTTTCGCGCACCGCATCGGCCAAGGCCTTGACGCGTCCGGCGTAAATGAATCCATTACGGTCGTAATACACTTCCTTGATGCCCTGTTGAGCGGCTTTTTCGCCCAACAAAGAACCGACCAACACAGCGGCTTTGATGTTGCCCCCGTATTTCATCTGGTCCCGAAAGGCCTGGGAAGCAGTAGACTCCGCAACCAAAGTTTTGCGTTCCTGATCGTTCACAATCTGCGCGTAAATATGCTTGGCACTTTTGAACACCGTCAGCCGCAACTTCTCTGGATGACGCTGAGTCTTGGTCTTCACGCGCTGTTTGCGATGCTGCCTGAGTCGGCGGCGTATTGTCGTTTTCATAGTTAGTTTACCTTATTTACTTACCGGCAGATTTTCCTGCTTTTCTTTGTATTCGTTCATCGGCATACATCACACCTTTACCCTTATAAGGCTCTGGCGGACGGAACTTCCGAATTTCTGAGGATACCTGCCCCACTTGTTGTTTATCGTTTCCCTTAACCTTAATGGTATTTGCTTTGGAATCGACTTCGAATTCTATTCCTTTAGGCGCAGGATATTTTACGGGATGCGAGAACCCTAACTGCATGACCAGGTCCTTTCCCTTCAAATCTACTTTGTACCCTACTCCCACAATATTAAGCTGTTTTAAAAACCCTTCGGAGACGCCGGTGACCATGTTACTGAGCAACGCCCGGGTCAATCCGTGCATGGCTCGATTGGTCCGATTATCGTCCGGCCGGCTCACAGTCAGCTGACCCTCTGCGGATTCGATTTTCATATTCGAATCGAATTCGCGCTCGAGCTCACCCTTGGAACCTTTGACGTGCACCTTGGATCCATTGATCTTGATCTCAACCCCTGCGGGGATGACTATTGGTTTTCTACCGACTCTTGACATATTTCCTTTCTTACCAGACGTATCCCAACACTTCGCCCCCGACCCCTTTTTCACGGCAGATGCCGTCGGTAACCACTCCGGAGGATGTAGATACAATAGCGACTCCCAATCCATTCAACACATTAGGAATCTTTTCTTTATTAACATAGACTCTTCGGCCCGGCTTACTAATGCGCCTAATTCCCTGAATAGAAGAGTCTCCTTCTTTGTACTTCAGGTAAATTCGGAGCCAGCCCTGCTTATTGTCCTCGGCTACTTTAAAGTTCTTGATGAACCCCTCATCGCGCAGAATTTCTGCAATCCGAACCTTCATCTTGGAGTTCGGGATATCCACCTTGGGGTGTTCCGCCTGAATGGCGTTTCTAATTCTTGTAAATAAATCCGCTATGGGATCGGTCATTGCCATAATGCAACCTGTCTCCTGATTCGTTTTCCGTTTACCAACTGGCCTTGGTTACTCCGGGGATCTCTCCCAGAAGCGCCCGGGTTCGAAAGCAGATGCGGCACAATCCAAATTTTCTCAGATAGGCGCGCGGCCGTCCACAAACATTGCAACGACTGTACTCCCGAACCTTAAATTTCGGCTTTCGATTGGCTTTGGCGATTAAACTTTTCTTTGCCATGCTTGACTCCAGGTTCCCGCCGGTTACTTCCGGATCGGAAACCCCATCGTTTTCAGTAACACCCGACCCGCATCATCTGTATCGGCGGAGGTGCAGATAGTAATATTCATCCCTTTGACATGCTCGATCTTGTCGAAGTCGATCTCCGGGAAGATCAATTGCTCTTTCAGGCCGATAGTGTAGTTTCCCCGACCATCGAATGCCTTGGGGGACAGTCCCTTAAAATCTCTTACGCGCGGCAAGGAAAAACCCACCAACCGCTCAAAAAACTCGTACATTCGGTTGCCGCGCAGAGTGACTCGCACACCGATCGGCACACCTTCCCGCAACTTGAAGTTCGAGATAGCCTTCTTGGCACGCGTCACCACGGGCTGTTGGCCGGTGATGGCCCGCAACTGCTCCACGCCGGCATCAATCAATTTGCCGTTCTGCAGAGCTTCGCCCAATCCCATATTGAGAACAATCTTTTCCAGCCGGGGAACCTGCATGACATTCTTCAACCCGAGATCTTTCTGGACCAGACCCTTGTATTTTTCGTTATAAACTTTCTTTAAATTCGCCATAATTTTTTGGTATTTCGCAATCCCGCGGGACTACCCCTTATCTATTACATCTCCACATTTAATACAAACACGCACCCGCTTGCCGTCTTCCAGCTTTTTGCGTTTGATCCGTACCCCTTTGCCGCACTTATCACACACCAGCAGTACATTGGAAATGGCCAACATCCCTTCCTTTTCGACAATACCGCCCTGCTTGTTCTGCGCGCTGGGCTTGGTGTGCCTTTTCAGCATGTTCAGTTTCTCAACCGTTACCTTGCCGTTATTTGGAAACAACGCCAGTATCTTTCCCTTTTTACCTTTTTCCCGTCCGGCAATGACTTCCACGATGTCATCTTTTTTCAACTTGAGCTTAATGCTACTCATTACAGCACCTCCGGGGCAAGCGACAAGATTTTCAAAAACTTTTTAGCTCTCAATTCACGCGCAACAGGCCCAAAAATACGTGTACCGACCGGCTCTTTTGTATCGTTGACCAGGACTGCGGCGTTGCTATCGAATTTGATATAGCTGCCTTCCGGGCGTCGGATCTCTTTCCGGGTACGAACCACAACGGCTTTCCTCACATCACCCTTTTTAATCGGGCTTTGCGGCTCGCATTCCTTCACCGCCACGACAATAATGTCGCCGACCGAGGCATACCGCCGCCCCGTGCCACCCAGAACCTTGATGCACTGCACCTTTTTAGCTCCGGAGTTATCCGCTACTTCCATGACTGTTCTTAATTGAATCATAGTTTTTTATCCGGCTAAACCGCTTGCGCTGCCTTTAGCACCTTGTCAAGATTCCAACGTTTGGTTTTGCTCAACGGTCTCACTTCCCGCATGGAGATAAAATCTCCGACCGAGCATTCGTTCTTTTCGTCGTGACACTTGAATTTCTTGGTCCGCTTAACCACCTTCTTGAAGGTGCGGTGGATAAACTTACGCTCCACCGAAACCACGACCGTTTTATCCATCTTGTTACTCACGACGGTTCCCGTAATTACTTTTTTATTTGATTCGACTGCCTGGCTCAATGGACCTCCACGAACATTTTCTATCGTATTGAATTATTTTTTAGCCGCTGTCTTTTTAGCGCCTTCTTCTTTTTTAGCTTCGGCGGGCTTGGCCTCAGTCTCCGGCTTACTGCTTTTCAGAGACAACATCCGAGCGATATCTCGCCGCATATACTTCAACCGACCGGGATTTTCGATTTTCCCCATAGCCAGCTGGAACTTCAAATTAAAATACTCTTCGCGCAGGTCGCTTACCTTCTCCTCACGCTCTTTTTCTGAAAGCTCTCTTATTTCCTGCATCTTCATAATCGCAATCCTACTTCCTTATTTATTGACCACTGACCACAAACCGGGTTGGAACCGAAAGCTTATGCGCCGCCAGCCGGAAGGCTTCCTTGGCCACATCTTGCTCCACACCCGCCATTTCATACAATATACGTCCCGGTTTAACCACGGCTACCCAGTACTCCGGGTTGCCTTTTCCTTTACCCATGCGGGTTTCCGCCGGCTTTTTGGAAATAGGCTTGTCCGGAAAAATGCGGAGCCAGATTTTCCCGCCACGCTTGACGTGACGCGTCATGGCAATACGTGCCGCTTCAATCTGACGATTGGTGATCCAACCGCAAGCCAGCGCCTGCAACCCATACTCACCGAAACTCACCGTACCTCCTCGGTACGCTGTTCCACGCATCTTGCCTTTATGGCGTTTTCGGTATTTAACCTTTTTAGGCATCAACATGATGCAAACTCTCCTGTAAAATCTATCTTATGACTTAGCTTTTTCGGCTATCGCTTCTTTTCCCAACGGCACACCGGGTTTTTCAAAAATCTCACCCTTATAAACCCAAACCTTGATACCGATAATCCCGTAAGTCGTCAGGGCTTCCGCTGTTCCGTAATCAATATCCGCTCGCAAGGTATGCAACGGTACGCGACCTTCCCGGTACCATTCACTCCGGGCAATCTCATGACCCCCCAGCCGACCGGAACATCGAATTTTAATACCCAGAGCACCAAACCGCAGAGAGGACTGAACACTCTTTTTCATGGCCCGCCGAAAAGAAATTCGCTTCATCAACTGCAGGGCGATGTTCTGCGCTACCAGACTGGCATCCAACTCGGCGCGACGGATTTCCTTGATATTCAAGTTGACCTGCTTGCCGCCGATGATGCGCTGTAGCTCTAATTTCAATCGATCCACTTCCAGACCCTTTTTACCGATGATGATCCCCGGTCGGGCGGTGTGAATGTTAATGCGAATTCTGTTGGCGGAGCGCTCGATCTCGAGATTGGCAATTCCCGCATGAGACAGGCTCTTTCTCAGGAAATTGCGAATCTTGATATCTTCCTGAAGCAACTCTGGAAAATCTCTTTTACCAAACCAGTTGGACTTCCAGGGCTTGTTGATCCCCAACCTAAATCCGTACGGATGTACTTTTTGTCCCACGTAATTTCTCCGAATTTATTTTTCGTTCAGCACGATAGTTACGTGACTGGTTCGTTTTTTGATGAGATTGGACATTCCCCTCGCCCGAGGCATTTGGCGTTTCCAGGCCACTCCCTCATCCACTGTAATTTTCTTGACGATCATATCGTCCACATCCACCACCTTATGATTCTCCTCGGCATTGGCCAACGCTGATTTCAAGAGCCCCTGAATTTCTCGGGCGGCCTTTTTCCGCGTGAAGGTCAGCACATTCATTGCCTCCGTCACATTCTTACCGCGAATCAAATCAGCAACCAGCCGGGCTTTCCGGGGTGCCAAACGTACATGTCTCAATCGCGCCTTCACATCCATATCTAAAATTTAACCTCTCTCATCAGCCTTTAGGCGGTGCTGCTTTTTTAGTTTTGCCGCTGTGCGCCCGGAAGGTTCGGGTAGGAGAAAATTCTCCCAGCTTATGGCCCACCATGTTCTCGGTAACAAACACGGGAATAAACTTTTTCCCGTTATGAACCGCCAGGGTGTGCCCGACGAAATCCGGAGAAATGGTCGAGCGACGCGACCAGGTCTTCACAATCTTCTTGTCATTTTGCCGGTTCAACATATCTATTTTATTCTGCAGGGAATCGTCAATAAACGGTCCCTTTTTCAGCGATCGCGCCATTCAAATATTTCCTCAATTAGTACAGCAAGTTGTCCTGCAATTACCGTTTCTTTTTCTTCCGACTCAGAATGTATTTACTGGATGGTTTTTTCACCTTCCGGGTTTTAAATCCCTTCGCCGGGGTACCCCACGGACTACAGGGATGTCTGCCGCCGGAGGAACGCCCTTCACCACCACCCATCGGGTGATCTACCGGATTCATCGCAACCGCTCTTACGCGGGGTCGTTTTCCCAACCAGCGCGAACGCCCGGCCTTACCGATGGAAACATTTTCATGATCGGTATTCCCGACCGTTCCAACCGTAGCCCGACATCTGACTTCCACCAGCCGAACCTCTCCGGAATCCAATTTAATATTGGCATAACGGCCTTCTTTCGCCATCAGCTGAACAGAGGCCCCGGCACTGCGGGCAATCTGCGCTCCCTTACCTGGCCGCATTTCAATATTATGAATCAGCGTGCCTTCAGGAATTTTTTCCAAAGGAAGACAATTTCCCGATCTCACTTCCGCATCAGGCCCGGACATCAATGTTTCTCCAGCCTTCAGTCCTTTGGGAGCGATAATATATCGCTTCTCACCATCCAGATAAGTCAGCAACGCAATGTGCGCGGACCGGTTCGGATCGTACTCGATTCCGGTCACTTTCGCAGGAACACCATCCTTGTCGCGTTTGAAATCAATAACGCGGTACAACTTGCGATGCCCGCCGCCACGACGCTTGGCTGTAATTCGGCCATTGTTGTTCCGCCCCCCTTTTCGGGAAATGGAAACCAACAGACTCTTTTCCGGAGTGTCTTTGGTGACTTCGTGAAAATCGGAGATGGTCTGAAACCGGACTCCGGCGGATGTTGGTCTGAGTTTTCGTACTGGCATATTATCTACACACCGTCAAAAAAGTCGATGCGATCCCCTTCTTTTAACAAAACGATTGCCTTTTTAAAGGCTTTAGTTTGACCCTGATGCCGCCCAAATCGCTTACTCTTAGGCTTGACATTGATCGTATTCACGTCGAGAACGGTTACATTAAAGATTTTTTGAACCGCCTCTTTAATCTGCAATTTATTGGCATTACGGTTAACCTGAAACATCACCCGGTTGCCCTGCTCCTGCATCATGGTGCTTTTTTCCGTGATGAGAGGCTTTTCCAAAATACTGTAGTTATTGATTTGCATCAGTTTAAACGCTCCTCAATTTTCTTGATGGACTCGGGCGTACACACGATCATTTCATGACACAGAAGATCGAACACATTCAGCCCTTCCACCGGCAACACATCCGTGTTGGGCAGATTACGTACTGCCAATTCCAAATTCTTATCTTTTTCCGCCACTATAAACAACGTTTTCGGCGATAACCCCAATTTCTTGATCAATTCTACTGCCGCTTTTGTCTTGGGCTCCGCAAGCACCAGGCTCTCTACCACCTGCAGACCGTTATTACGAACCCGGTCCGTCAACACAGACTTAAGCGCAAGCTTCTTGGACTTCTTGGACAACTTGAAAGCGTAACTTCTAGGCGATGGACCGAAGATCGTCATTCCTCCCCGCCAGAGCGGAGAACGCGAGCTACCTGCACGCGCGCGACCGGTGCCTTTCTGTTTCCAAGGCTTTTTACCGCCACCACTGACTTCACCGCGGTTGCCGATAGTGGAGGCCGACCCACTGCGCCGAGCCGCCTGCTGCAAGGACACATACTCCTTCACCAGATGATCTCGAACCTTGACATCAAATACTTCAGATGACAGAGGAACAGTCCCCACTTTCTTCTTATCCAAGCTGATTAAATCTAAGTCCGGCATGATGGTTTCTTTCTATTCCTTAATTTTTTGATCCGGCTCGTTGAACTATCCGGACAATGCCGCCGTTAGCTCCTGGTACGGAACCTTTCAGCAAAACAATATTGTTTCCAGCATCCACACGAACCACTTGGATATTTTTTGCGTAGACCCGATCTCCGCCCATTCGCCCCGGCATGGGATGCCCTTTGAGCACACGACCCGGGTAGGTTGCCATACCGATCGACCCAGCACCTCGAAACGATTCATGGTTACCGCGGGAAGCAGGATGACCCGCAAATCCATGGCGCTTCATAACTCCAGCAAAACCTTTACCTTTGGAGACTCCGACCACATTGACCCGCTCGCCCTCTTTGAACATTTCAACGGACAACGGCTTCCCCATTTCCTCGTCATCGATCTCCATCCCCCTGAACTCTGCCAGCAGTTTGGCGGGATCAATTTTCAGCTGACTGTAAACTCCCTGCATTGGCTTGTTGGTATGCTTGGCTTTGCGCTGACCGTAGGCTACCAGCAATGCCTCATACCCGTCCTTCTTCTGGGTGCGCTTGAGCACAGGAACACATCCTTCCACCTGAACCACGGTCACACAGACACAATCTCCCGCTTCCGTGAACACCTGAGTCATTCCTACCTTTTTTCCCAACAAACCTTGCATCGCTACACTCACTAAAGTTTAATTTCAATATCCACGCCGCCGGACAAGTCCAGCTTCATAAGCGCGTCCACCGTTTGCGGGGTTGGCTCGAGAATTTCCATAATTCGCTTATGGGTCCGTATCTCGAACTGCTCCCGGGATTTTTTATCTACATGCGGGGATCGAAGCACTGTCCACTTGTTCCTGACCGTGGGCAGAGGGATGGGACCGACCACTCGCGCGCCTGTGCGCTTGGTGGTTTCCACGATTTCCCCAACTGACCAGTCCAGAAGTTTGTGGTCGTACGCCTTCAATTTGATTTTAATTTTCTGATCGCTCATTATTCAGTAATCTCACTGACGATTCCCGCGCCTACGGTGCGGCCACCTTCACGAATCGCGAAACGCAATTCCTTAGACATGGCCACTTCTGTGATCAATTCCACCTCAAAGGTGACATTATCACCAGGCATAACCATCTCAACTCCGGCGGGCAGGGTTACAACACCCGTAACGTCGGTGGTTCTGAAATAGAACTGCGGGCGATACCCATTAAAAAACGGAGTATGACGTCCGCCTTCATCCTTACTCAGAATATAGACTTCCGCTTTGAACTTTTTGTGCGGAGTAATCGATCCTGTCTTGGCCAATACCTGTCCGCGCTCGATGTCCTCACGCTTGGTACCGCGCAGAAGCAGACCGACATTGTCACCCGCCTGCCCGTCATCAAGCAGTTTGCGAAACATTTCAACACCGGTAATGGTGGTTTTAGTAGTCGGACGAAACCCAACAATCTCAACTTCCTCACCAACCTTAATAACACCGGTCTCGATGCGGCCCGTAGCAACGGTTCCACGCCCGGAGATACTGAAGATATCTTCGATCGGCATCAAAAACGGCTTATCAACCGGTCGCTCGGGCACCGGAATGTATTCATCCACTGCGGCCATCAGATCCAGAACACTCTTACTCTTTTCCGGATCATCTGCATTCTCGAGGGCCTGCAGAGCACTCCCGCGAATCACAGGGATATCGTCTCCCGGGAACTCGTATTTGCTCAACAGCTCGCGCACTTCCAGCTCAACCAAGTCGAGCAATTCCTCATCATCGACCATGTCACATTTGTTCATGAACACAACGATCTTGGGAACACCCACCTGACGAGCGAGCAGGATATGCTCTCGCGTTTGCGGCATGGGACCATCCGAAGCGCTGATAACCAGAATCGCGCCGTCCATCTGAGCCGCACCCGTAATCATGTTCTTAACATAATCGGCATGACCCGGACAATCCACGTGAGCGTAATGTCGATTTTCGGTCTGATACTCAACATGGGAAATAGCGATCGTGATACCGCGCTCTTTTTCTTCCGGCGCTTTATCAATCTGATCAAAAGCGATACTCTCAGCGAATCCCTTTTTGGATAAAACTTCAGTGATGGCCGCTGTGAGCGTAGTTTTCCCGTGATCTACGTGTCCAATGGTACCGATATTCAGATGCGGTTTGTCTCTCACAAATTTTTCTTTAGCCATGCCTATTCACTCCGTTTTTTTCCAATCTTATTTTGTTTATAATAGGGTTTTAATTTTAGTTTTACGCCGGAACCTCACTAGAAGTCCCTTTAGATTTTGCAATCAGTTCCTCAGCAATACTATTCGGAACAGTGTCGTACTTTAAAAATTCCATACTATAGTTAGCTCGACCCTGGGTCGCCGACCGCAAATCCGTCGAATACCCAAACATCCCAGCGAGCGGAACTTCCGCGCGAATCACCTTGGCTCCCGCCCGATCACTCAACTCTTTAACCTTGGCCCGCTTGGAGCTCAAGTTACCAATAACATCGCCCATGAAATCCTCAGGGGTGACCACTTCCACCTCCATGACGGGCTCCAGCAAAACCGGCGCCGCCTTTTTACAGGCATCCTTGAACGCAATCGAGGCACAGATTTTAAACGCCATCTCCGACGAATCCACATCATGATACGACCCGTCATTCAAGGTGACTTTTACATCCACCACCGGGAACCCGCAGAGAATACCGCGACTCATTGCTTCCTCGACCCCTTTTTGAACTGCAGGGATATACTCTCTAGGAATGGCGCCACCGACGACCTTATTAACAAATTCGAATCCTGCACCAGGCTCATTCGGCTCTACAAAAATCTCTACATGCCCATACTGACCACGGCCACCGGACTGCTTGACGTACTTGAAATCGTGCTCCACACCCTTGGTAATGGTCTCTCTGAACGCTACCTGAGGCTTGGAGACATTGACATCCAGCGAAAACTCCCGACGCATGCGATCCACCAGAATCTCAAGGTGAAGCTCGCCCATTCCGGAAATAACGGTTTGGTTGGTCTCGGGATCAACTTTAACTTCAAAGGTGGGATCTTCCTGCTGGAGTTTGATGAGGCAATCGGAAAGTTTGTCTTGCTCGGGCTTGGACTTGGGCTCGACGGCTACGGAAATAACAGGCTGAGGAAAGGTAATCGCCTCCAGCACTATAGGATTGTCTTCCGGACAAAGCGTATCGCCGGTAAAGGTCTTTTTAAACCCGATAGCGGCGGCAATATCCCCGGCACTAACACTCTTAACTTCTTCGCGCTTATTAGAATGCATCCGCATTATACGTCCGATACGTTCCCGCACGTTCTTAGTGGAGTTGTAAATATAAGAACCACTCGTCATCTCCCCGGAATAAACCCGGAAAAAAGCCAACTGCCCGACAAACGGGTCTGTCATAATTTTGAATGCCAGCGCTGACACCGGCTCCTTCGAATCGGCCTTACGCGTCACTTCTTCCTGCGTATTGGGGTTTATACCAGCCATGGGCGGCACATCGAGAGGGGAAGGCAGGTACGTGGGCACCGCATCCAGCAGTTGTTGAACACCCTTATTCTTAAAAGACGCTCCACACAAAATCGGTGTGAACTTCAACTCAAGAGTTCCCTTGCGGATCGCGGCTTTGATCGCCTCGACAGACACATCCTCTCCAGCCAAAAATTTCTCCATAATTTCCTCATCCACATCGGAAGCCGCTTCCATCAGCTTTTCCCGATATTCCGCCACCACATCTGCCATATCTTCCGGAATCGGCGCTTCCTCGAAAAGCTCCCCTTTCGGGTTGTTTTCCACCGGATAGACATAAGCCTTCATCTCCACCAAATCCACCAAGCCGATAAAGTCACCCTCTGCACCAATCGGCAACTGCAAAGGCACCGGATTAGCACTCAACCGCTCTTTCATCTGAGTGACACAATTCAGAAAATCGGCTCCAGACCGGTCCATCTTATTAACGAAGCCAATTCGCGGCACCTTATACTTGGTAGCTTGGCGCCATACCGTTTCCGACTGAGGCTCTACCCCGCCGACCGCACAGAACACACCGATGGCACCGTCCAAGACGCGCAGTGAACGCTCCACTTCCGCGGTAAAATCCACATGCCCCGGGGTGTCGATAATATTGACCTGGTGATCATTCCAGAAACAAGTGGTGGCCGCAGACGTAATTGTGATTCCTCGTTCCTGCTCCTGCTCCATCCAGTCCATGGTTGCGTTGCCATCATGGACCTCACCGATCTTATGGCTTTTACCTGTGTAATACAGGATCCGCTCGGTGGTCGTGGTTTTACCGGCATCAATATGCGCGATAATCCCTATGTTTCGAATTTTTTCCAGATTAATTTTCTTACTCATTAGTCCCTAGACCAAAAATTACCAGCGATAATGCGCAAACGCTTTATTGGCCTCGGCCATGCGGTGCACGTCTTCTTTTTTACGAACAGCTCCCCCGGTATTATTGAATGCGTCGAGCAACTCTCCGGTCAATCGTTCCGCCATCGTTCTACCGGCACGCGACTTGGCATTAGCGATCACCCAGCGAATGCTCAATGCCTGACGGCGAGTCCGACTGACTTCCACCGGAACCTGATAAGTCGCTCCACCCACACGACGTGACCTGACCTCCAAAGCGGGAGATACGTTATCGATCGCCTTCTTAAAAACATCCAACGCCGACTCATCCTTGAGCTTTTCTCCAATATTATCCAGCGCGGTATACAGAACCCGCTCAGCCAGACTTTTCTTACCTTGCTTCAGCAAACTATTAACGAACCGGGCCACCAAGATATCATTAAACTTGGGATCGGGTAAAATCTGTCGTTTATCAGCTTCTCGTCTTCGTGCCATAAATTACAACTTTCCAATCAATTCTGTTTAGGCTTCTTGGCCCCGTACTTGGAACGGGACTGCTTGCGATTATCTACACCCAGGGTATCCAAACAACCCCGCACCACATGGTACCGGACTCCAGGAAGATCCTTAACTCGGCCACCGCGAATCAAAACGATGGAATGCTCCTGGAGATTATGCCCTACTCCCGGTATATACGTGGTCACTTCCATCCCGTTGGTCAATCGCACACGGGCAACTTTCCTGAGAGCCGAATTCGGCTTTTTGGGAGTAGACGTGTACACCCGAACGCATACGCCCCGTTTTTGCGGACACTGCTTTAAGGCTGGGCTAGCCGTCTTAACGATCGGGCTCTTTCGTCCTGATTTAACTAATTGATTTATAGTCGGCAAAATATACCTCTCTACTCGAGGGCTCCCACCAAATACGGGAACCCGTACCGACAAAACGTATTGTTTTTGTTGGCGTTTTTAGAATTTATTCCCTGTGACGGAAAGCTTTGAAGTCTATCACTATACGCGCTGGAGTCAAGGGGAATTTTATGATTTTATTCCACTGGAGCAGTTACTTCCTCTTCCGGCTTCTTTTCTTCTACCTCTTCGATCTCTGGCTCTTCTATCCGGATGCCGCTGTAAGCGTTGCAACCGGTCCCCGCAGGAATTAATCTTCCCATAATGACATTTTCTTTCAATCCAACCAGCCGATCTTCCTTACCGCTGACAGCCACCTCGGTCAGCACCCGGGTGGTCTCCTGAAACGATGCCGCAGAGATAAAGCTTTCCGTACTGAGGGAGGATTTAGTGATCCCCAACAAAACGGGCATTCCCTGGGCCGGTTTGGATTTATTTTTAATCGCGGCCTGATTCTTGGTGTTAAAAACCTTCTTGGTGACCTGCTCACCTACCAGAAGATCGGTCTCTCCGGGATCTTCCACCTGCAAATGCCTGAGCATCTGCCGTACGATGATCTCGATATGCTTGTCGTTAATGGTAACCCCCTGCAGGCGATAAACTTCCTGTACTTCATTCACCAGGTATTTCTGCAGTTCATTTTCACCCAGAACACGGAGAATATCATGTGGGTTGGAAGCTCCATCCATCAACGGCTCACCAGCCAGCACATCGTCGTCTTCATGGACATTGATGTGTTTTCCGCGCGGAATGAGATACTCCCGCTCTTCACCACTGTCACTAACGACCACGACCTTGCGCAGTCCCTTAACGAATCCACCGAACTTAACCTTACCGTCGATTTCGGTAATAGTAGCCTGTTCGTGAGGTTTTCGCGCTTCAAACAACTCCGCAACGCGGGGCAGACCACCGGTGATATCTTTGGTCTTGGCCGACTCTCGCGGAATCTTAACAATGACGTCACCGGCATTGACTTTTTCGCCCTCGTTTACATTGATATGGGCGCCTGCTGGAAGGAGATATCTCCGAGCTGTCTCGCCCGCCGCATCCTTGATCGAAATACGAGGCTGTTTTTTCTCGTCTCGATGACTGATGATGACTTTGGAGGATAATCCGGTGATTTCGTCGAAATCCTCTTTCATGGTCAAACCTTCAACCACGTCGCCGAACGCGATGGTCCCATCCACTTCCGTCAAAATAGAATTGGTGTAAGGATCCCATTCCACAAGAATTTGACTTTCCTGAACTTCCTGACCATCCGCCACTTTAAGCTTGGCGGCATACACGATGGAATATTTTTCTTTTTCACGTCCATTCTCGTCCTGAATCATCAAATGCCCATTACGATTCATAACGATAATTTCGCCGCGTTGATTTTTAATGGTACGCAAACCAGCATACTTAACGATCCCGCCTTTTTTGGTGCTCAACGTGGTCTGCTCGACCACCCGGCTGGCGGTACCACCGATATGAAAGGTCCGCATGGTGAGCTGGGTTCCCGGTTCTCCGATGGACTGCGCGGCGATGACTCCAACCGGCTCTCCGATCTCAGCCCAATCGTTGGTCGCCAGATTCCGACCGTAACATTTCGCACACAAACCCTGATGCGATTCGCATGTCAAGTTGGATCGAATTCGTACCTTTTCGATACCTGCATTTTCGACAATCTCAACCACCTCTTCATCAATCAGTGAGTTGGCTTTGACCAGCACGTTGTCGGTAAACGGATCAACAATGTCTTCCAATGCGGTCCGCCCCAAAATACGCTCGGACAAGGGCTGGATAATTTCTCCCGCTTCCACCAGGGAAAAGATATCAATTCCGCGCAGGGTTCCACAATCGTCTTCCAGGATAATAATATCCTGCGCCACATCCACCAAACGCCGCGTCAGGTAACCAGAGTTCGCGGTTTTAAGCGCGGTATCCGCCAAACCTTTTCGCGCGCCATGGGTGGAGATGAAATACTGAATGACCGACAAGCCTTCACGGAAATTCGCGGTAATGGGTGTTTCGATGATTTCACCGGAGGGCTTGGCCATCAAACCACGCATTCCAGCCAACTGCCGCAACTGCTGGGAACTACCGCGGGCTCCGGAATCGGCCATGATGAAAATCGAGTTGAAGTCTTTCTTGGTTTCACCCTTAACGATCTGCTCGTCTTCGGTTTCCAGCTCCCGGAACATTTCTTCGGAAACCTTCTCGGTGACGTGCGCCCAAATATCAATTACTTTGTTATAGCGTTCGCCGTTGGTGATCAAACCGTCGCGGTACTGCTTATACACTTTCAGCACTTCGTCTTCGGCTTTCTGAACCAGCGGCACTTTTGCTTTTGGAATCCGCATGTGGTCGATAGAGATGGAAAGACCCGCCTCGGTGGCGTACTTGAATCCCAACTCTTTGACTGCATCCAGAAGCGCAACCGTCTTTTCCCGTCCAACTTCTTTGAACGAGACTCCGATCAATTCGGAAAGGGATTTTTTATTCATCTCCTGATTGACCAGAGAAAAAGGCAATTCTTTCGGTGTCACATCGTAGAGAAGGATCCGGCCGGTAGTGGTGACTTCCAATTGACCGTTCAGTTGAACCATGATTCGGGCCTGCAAATGCAACTCATCATGATCATAGGCCATACGAACTTCTCTGAGCCCGGAAAACACCCTGCCTTCGCCCTGCGCGCCGCCGCGAATTTTGGTCATATAGTAACCACCCAGAACGATATCCTGACTGGGCACGGCGATGGGTCGTCCGTTGGAGGGTGACAACACGTTATTGTGCGCCATCATGAGAAGCTTGGCTTCCACTTGCGCTTCCATGGACAACGGCACATGCACTGCCATCTGATCGCCATCGAAATCTGCGTTAAAAGCGGTACACACCAGTGGATGAACGCGAATGGCCTTGCCTTCAATCAGAATAGGCTCGAAGGCCTGGATACCCAGGCGATGCAAGGTGGGAGCGCGGTTCAACAGAATAGGATGCTTTTGGATTACCTCCTCCAGCACTTCCCAGACTTCGGAACGTTCCTGCTCCACCATTTTTTTTGCAGTTTTGATGGTAGCGGCATATCCTTTTTGCTCCAGCCGGTTAAAGATGAACGGCTTGAACAGTTCCAGCGCCATCTTCTTGGGCAATCCACACTGATGCAGTTTCAGCTCTGGACCCACCACGATAACGGAACGCCCGGAGTAATCCACGCGTTTCCCCAGCAGGTTCTGCCGAAACCGGCCCTGCTTCCCCTTCAACATATCACTCAGGGATTTCAGGGGTCGCTTGTTGGTTCCACGCAGGGTACGACCACGACGGCCGTTGTCAAACAAAGCCGAAACGGCTTCCTGCAACATACGTTTTTCGTTGCGAACGATGATCTGCGGTGCTTTCAGCTCCTGCAGGCGTTTCAACCGATTGTTTCGGTTGATAACACGGCGGTACAGATCGTTTAGATCGGAGGTCGCAAACCGACCACCATCCAAGGGCACCAGGGGACGCAGTTCCGGCGGGATGACGGGCACGACCTGCAAGATCATCCATTCCGGCCTGTTGCCGGATTTACGGAAGGCTTCAACGATTTTCAATCGCTTCGAAAATTTACGCTTATTCAGAACCGAGGAGGTTGTCAGCAGATCTTCCTGCAATTTAACGGCTAACTCATCGAGATTCAGATTCTTCAGCAGTTCCATCACCGCTTCGGAACCGACCATTGTTTTCAATCCGAACGGAAATTCGATTTCCGCTTCCCGGAACTCCGCTTCCGTCAACAGCTGTCCTTCTTTGAAATCGGATTCACCGGGATCGATCACCACGTAATTTTCAAAATAGATGATGCGTTCCAGCTCTTTAAGTGTGAGATCCAGAATATGACCGATGCGGCTGGGCAGTCCTTTGAAAAACCAGATATGAGCTACAGGGCTGGCCAGCTCTATATGCCCCAATCGCTCCCGGCGGACTTTGGACAGAATAACTTCGACACCGCACTTCTCACAAATAACTCCCTTGTGCTTCATGCGTTTGTATTTGCCGCAATTACACTCCCAATCTTTTACCGGACCAAAAATCTTGGCGCAAAATAGCCCGTCCCGCTCCGGCTTGAAGGTCCGGTAGTTAATGGTTTCGGGTTTTTTAACTTCACCATAAGACCAAGACCGGATTTTTTCCGGAGAGGCCAGCCGGATGCGCATGGCATCGAACATAATGGGATTTTTGGGTTTTTCAAAAAAATTCAGGTTATCCACAAGCGTGGTCTCCTAAAATAAAGTTTATAGAAATAAGACTCAATAAACTTGAGCCGCCTGCTAAGGCGTGAACGCCTACTTGGCGGTTTCTATCAATTCCACATCGATCGCCAGACTCTGCAGTTCCTTAACCAGAACATTAAACGATTCCGGCAGGCTGGGCACCAAATTGGTATCGCCCTTGACGATCGCTTCATACATGCGTTTCCGGCCTTCGACATCGTCGGACTTGACCGTCAACATTTCTTGCAGGGTGTAGGCGGCACCATAAGCTTCGAGAGCCCACACCTCCATTTCTCCTAAACGCTGGCCCCCAAACTGGGCCTTACCACCCAACGGTTGTTGCGTGACCAGGGAATACGGTCCGGTCGAACGCGCGTGAATTTTATCATCAACCAGGTGATGCAATTTCAGGATATAGATATACCCCACCATTACTTTCTGGTGGAACGCATGGCCGGTCCGCCCATCGAAAAGAGTCAGCTCTCCGGTAACGGAACATCCGCCTTCGGTCAGCACTTTCCGAACATCCTCTTCGTTGGCGCCATCGAACACCGGTGTCGCTATTTTTTGGTTCGTTGCCTTGGCGGCCATACCCATGTTGGTTTCCAAAATCTGACCCACGTTCATTCGGGAAGGAACACCCAAAGGATTAAGAATAAGCTCGCAGGGAGTACCGTCTTCGAGATAGGGCATATCTTCCTCGGGCACGATATTGGACACCACGCCCTTGTTACCATGACGTCCGGCCATTTTATCGCCCACCTGAAGCTTGCGCTTCATGGCAACAAACACCTTAACCAGCTTAATAACGCCGGGAGCAAGATCATCGCCCTTTTTCAGCTTTTCGATCTTGTCGTTCATCATGGTTTTGAGGATATGAATCTGGTCCTTACTGCTACCCTCGATCTGCTCCATCTCCTCTGAATCCAGATCCTTAACCGGAATCTTCGCCAGATCCTTGGAGCTCAGCTTCCCTATGACTTCCAAATCCAGAACCGTTCCCTTTGGCAGCTCTTTGCGGCCAAGGGTCACTGCCTTGCTGGTTGTTTTACCTTTCAGCATATCCACCAGGAGTTTTTCAGTTTCGCTTTTCACGATCTGAATTTCGTCACCGAAATCTTTTTCGATTTTGGCGATTTCTTCCTCCTCAATGGCAATGGTCCGGGAATCTTTATCGACTCCCTTTCTCGAAAACACTTTGACATCGATGACGATACCCTGAATACCAGGCGGTACCCGGAGGGACGTATCCCGAACGTCTCCCGCTTTTTCACCAAAGATGGCCTTCAAAAGCTTCTCTTCCGGACTCAGCTGGGTTTCCCCTTTCGGCGTGATCTTACCCACCAGAATATCGTTGGGCTTGACTCGGGCGCCGATGCGAATAATCCCGCTATCATCCAGGTTTTTGAGGGCCTCTTCACCGACGTTGGAGATGTCGCGGGTGATTTCCTCTTTGCCTTGTTTTGTATCACGCGCTTCCACTTCAAATTCTTCGATATGGATGGACGTGAAAATATCTTCCTTAACGACTTTTTCGCTGATAACGATGGCATCTTCAAAGTTGTAGCCATCCCAGGGCATGAACGCGACCAGCACATTCCGACCGAGAGCCAGTTCGCCGTTTTCAGTCGAAGGACCGTCTGCAATCACCTGACCCCGCTTGATCTTCTCCCCTGTTGTCACCAACGGTCGCTGATTGATGCAGGTGTTCTGGTTGGAACGCTGATACTTGGACAGGGCATAGATATCCACTTTGGAATCCATCACCCGGTTATTGGTACGCCCTTTTCCTGAAGTACGAACCACAATACGGGACGCGTCGGCACTGATGACTTCGCCATCACTCTCCGCAATAACCACCGCTCCAGAATCACGCGCGACGATACCTTCCATACCGGTACCGACCAATGGCGCTTCGGCTATCAGCAAAGGAACCGCCTGGCGTTGCATATTGGAACCCATCAGCGCCCGATTGGCGTCATCGTTTTCCAGAAACGGAATCAACGAAGCGGCCACACTGATCAACTGCTTGGGCGAAACGTCCATCAGGTTGATTTTATCGCGGGGCGTCAGAACAAAATCCCCACCCTGACGGGCATCAACGATTTCCTTCACAAATCTGTTTTTATCATCCAACGCTGCATTCGCCTGGGCGATGATGTAATCATCCTCGACCATCGCGTTATGGAAATCGACGATATCGGTGACTTTACCGTCATCAACCTGACGGTAAGGAGTCTCCACAAACCCGTAGTCGTTGACCCGCGCATACGTACTGAGCGATGCGATAAGTCCGATATTGGGTCCCTCTGGCGTTTCGATTGGACAAATTCTGCCATAGTGAGTGGGATGAACGTCTCTCACCTCAAACCCGGCCCGCTCACGCGTCAACCCGCCCGGCCCCAGAGCACTCAACCGCCGCTTATGAGTCACCTCAGACAGCGGATTGGTCTGGTCCATAAACTGGGAAAGCTGACTGCTGCCGTAAAATTCTTTAATGGCTGCGGTGACAGGCTTGGAATTGATCAGGTCATGCGGCATCGCAACTTCCAGATCCTGAATGGACATGCGCTCAATAATAGCGCGCTCCATACGAACCAACCCGACGCGAAACTGATTTTCCAGAGATTCACCCACGGCACGCACACGACGGTTGCCCAGATGATCGATATCATCAATATTTCCGATTCCGTTGCGCAGACCCACAATGTACCTGACAACGGAAACAACATCCTCAAGCGTCAACAACCGGTTATCTTCGGGGATATCGAGATCAAATTTCTGATTCAGCTTGATTCGCCCGACCACCGAGAGGTTGTACCGCTTCGGATTAAAAAACAGGTTGGCAAATAATGTTTTGGCGATTTCTGCAGTAGGAGGATCACCCGGACGCAAACGCTTGTAGATTTCTCGAATGGCGTCTTCCTGAGTTTTGATCTTGCCGAGAATCAGCGTGTCCCGAATCGTTGTGTCGGGGCTTTCTTCGTCAATATGCAGAACTCCAAACTCAGATATTTTTTGTGCGGTAATTTGCTCAAGAATTTCAGCCGTGATCTCCGTATTGGATTCCAACATCACTTCGCCGGTTTCCTTGTCAATAATATCGTTGGCAAGGATCGTACCGATCAGAGTTTCAGGGTCGATCTCCACCTTGGGAGATTTAGTCATGCGATTCAGTTTTTTGATATTGGGAGCGCCAACCAGCTTGCCGGACTTGACGATTACATCATCAGTCTTGGAGTCCACTACATCCTCCAACACCTTGATACCGACCATCAGACCCTTGCCACCCATGGAAAATTTGCCATCACGGGTACACGAAATTTTTTCTACCGGATAAAACGCGGAGAGGATTTCCTCCTGATTCATACCAAAGGCATTGAGCAGAATCGTAGCGGGCATCTTGCGCCGGCGATCGATTTTAACGTGCAGAATATCCTTGATGTCGAATTCAAAATCCAACCAGGAACCGCGATCAGGAATGACGCGCGCCGAATAGAGGATTTTACCGCTGATGTGGGACTTCCCTTTATCGTGAGAGAAGAATGCGCCAGGCGAACGATGCATCTGACTGACAATAACCCGCTCCACACCATTGATCATAAAGGTGCCTGTCGGGCTCATGACCGGCATTTCGCCAAGAAAAATCTTCTGCTCTTTCACTTCCCGAACGGAGTTGATCACCACCTCAGGGATTTTCTCTTTATCCAGGAGCTCTACGATTTTGGAGTCGATCAAAGTCCGGGCAGGGATAAACGCTTTCCCGGTTTTCGGGTGCTTCACCTCTTCTACAATATATTTTCCCGGAAGCTCTTTCAGAACACGCGCGGACACACCGATGCGCTCACGGTCAAACAGAACCATACGCACCATGATCTTAATCGGATCAGAATACGTCAGCCCTTTTTGCCGACATTCGCTCAGCTTGAATTTTTCTTTATAGTTAACTTCTTGCCCGCAGGTTTCGCAAGTAACACCCGCGCCGCCCAGTTCCTTATACTCGCCGCACCCGCACTCCCACACGCCTACTTCATAACCCACATATTCCAAACGGGCATTGATATTCAGGTCGGAGATCGGGAAAACATCACTAAAAACGTCTTCCAATCCCTGGAGGTTCCGCTTTTCGGGCGCAACCTCTCCTTGCAGAAAATACTCAAACGACTTGACCTGGATCTCGATCAGATTGGGGATCTCAATAACCGCTGGGATTTTTGAGAAATTCAACCTGGGCGTAGGATTGACTTGCGTCCGCTCGGTGGTTGTTTTTGTCATAAGGTTTTAGATTCCCTTAGGTTGAATTAATAAACGCCTGCCAAAAACAAATATGAATCCGCACGAGACCAAATTACTTGACCTCGACAGTTCCACCCGCAGCTTCGATCTTAGCCTTGATCTCGTCCGCTTCTTCCTTTTTGACACCCTCTTTAATTGCTTTCGGGGCAGCCTCTACCAGGTCTTTAGCGTCTTTCAAACCCAAGTTGGTGATTCCACGCACTTCTTTGATCACCTGAATCTTCTTGTCACCTATAGCAGTCAGAACAACATCAAATTCTGTCTTCTCTTCAGCAGCAGCTTCTCCACCAGCTGGCGCAGCGGCCATCATGGTCGGAGCGGCCGCAGTAACACCATACTTCTCTTCCAATTCCTTGACAAACTCAGACATCTCAAGAACCGACATACCGTCGATGAAAGAAACAACATCATCCTTTGTTACAGCCATCTCGAACTCCTTTCGCAACTTAAAATCAAAACAAAACGTTTATAAAATATATCTCAGCTCTTCGACCGGTCTATACCCGATCGTCAACCCTGAGCCTTCTTATCCTTGATAGCATCCAGCGTCCCCACCAATTTGCGCAACAGGGAACTGAACACACCTACAAAATTGGTGGTCGGCCCGTTCATAACGGACAACATCTGGGAAATCAAAACTTCCCTAGAAGGCAGATCGGCCAACGCCTTGACTTCTGCCGGCGATACCGACTTTCCTTCAACTACGCCGGCCACTACATCGGGGCTTTTTTCAACACCCGACTTGGCATAATCAGAAAGAGCCTTGGCAGGAGCCACCGCATCATCAAAACTCACCAACAGAGAAACGGGACCCTTAAAATCACCCTCCAAAACTTCTAGAGGCGTATCCTTTGCCGCTTTCTGGGCCAAAGTATTCTTAATCACCCGGAAATCGACCCCTCGCTCTCTCATATGCACGCGAAGCGCTGTCATATCCTCTGCCGAAATACCATGATAGTGCGCCAAAAGCGCAGACTTGGCTCGGGTGAATACGTCCTTCAATTCATCAATGGTCTGCTGTTTCGCTGGTGTAGGCAAAATCCCAATCCTTTCTCAACTAAATCCGTGACACTTAAAATTTCTACTTCCCGGCTACGCCGAATAAGCAACCTTGATTCCCGGCCCCATCGTGGTGGACAACGAAACACTCTTTACATAAAGCCCTTTCGCTGTTGACGGCTTCATCTTGACCAGAGTACTCATGAATTCCTTGAAATTCGCCGCCAGATCTTCCACTGAAAAACTGGCTTTCCCTACAGAAGCGTGAATGATTCCGGACTTGTCCACCCGGAAATCCACCTTACCCGCCTGAATCTGCTCAATAGCCTGTTTGACATCAAACGTAACTGTTCCGGTCTTAGGATTCGGCATCAATCCCCTCGGACCAAGAACCTTCCCGAGCTTACCTACCGTTCCCATCATATCCGGGGTCGCAACCACGCGGTCGAAATCCGTCCAGCCTTCCTGGATTTTCTTAACCAGATCATCGTTACCGACAAATTCCGCACCGGCATCCGTCGCTTCTTTTTCCTTTTCACCCTTGGCGAACACCAAAATCCGGAACTTCTTCCCAGTCCCCTTCGGCAACACGACGCTACCGCGGATATTCTGGTCCGCTTTCCGAGGATCCACTCCCAGGTTCACTGCGACATCAACAGTCGAATCGAATTTAGTGGCTGTGCCCTCTTTAGCCATGCTCAACGCTTCATTCAAATCGTAACTTTTATGACGGTCGATTTTCTCCACCAATGCATTATAATTTTTTCCGTGCCTTGCCATAATCCTTCACCCTTCCAGAAACTAGCCTTCTACTTTGATTCCCATACTATGAGCGGAACCTTCAATTATCTTCATAGCGGCTTCCTCATTAAACGCATTTAAATCCGCTTTTTTGATTTCAACAATTTCCTTAATCTGTTCACGGGTCACCTTCCCCACGTTCTCTTTACTGGGGTTGGAAGATCCCTTGGCAATACCGGCCGCTCGCTTCAACAGAACCGATGCAGGCGGAGACTTGGTAATAAAAGTAAAGCTCTTATCCTCAAATACAGATATCACCACGGGGATAACCATCCCCTCCTGGCCCTGCGTCGCCGCATTAAACGCCTTACAGAAATCCATGATATTGACCCCAGCCTGACCCAATGCCGGCCCTACTGGAGGCGAGGGATTGGCTTGTCCTGCCGGAATCTGCAACTTAACCAAACTTGAAACTTTTTTTGCCATGCTTCACATACCTTCCAAGACTGCTTTTAAAATTACACGCGCTCGATCTGAGGAAACTCCAACTCCACAGGGGTAGCCCGGCCAAAAATAGACACCATGACCTTAACCTTGCCCTTGTCGGGATTGACTTCCTCCACCACGCCATTGAAGTTCATGAACGGACCCTCGATGACCCGCACATTCTCTCCCTTTTCGAAAATAAATTTCTGCTTGGGAGTTTTCGCTTCGCCCTTGATCTGATCCATCACATCTTTAACTTCGGTCGCCGTCAAAGGCGCGGGTGACGCTCCACCCGGAAATCCGGTGACCTTAGACGTATTCTTAATCAGATACCAAATATCCTGATCCATCTCGACATTGATCAACACATACCCCGGATAAAACTTGCGGGAGCTGATCTTTTTCTTACCGCCCCGGATCTCAACAACCTCTTCCACGGGAATAACAATATCCCCCAGCTTGTCGGACAGACCCTCATGAGCAAACCGCTCCTCCAGGCTCACCTTGACCTTATTCTCAAAACCGGAATAGGTATGAATGACGTACCATTGCTTGGCCGAATCCTCGTCAACCACCATACTGTCCTCTTCGGACGCAGGCTCACTCTCTTCTTCCGGAGTCGCGGCGACTTCTTCCTCGGCCACAGCCTGAGCTACAGCCTTCTTTTCCTCAACCGCATTATTTTCCTTCTGAGCCGCAGAACCGTCTTCCTGAGGCACGTCGCTTTCTTCTTTATTCACGCTATTGTCTTCACCTGTCACGTCACTCTCCATCATCAACCTGAAATCAATGCTTCTACAATTTTGGAAAGGAGCGTGTCAACGATCCCCAGAAAAATAGACACGATAACCACCACAACAACCACCACCATGGTTCCACCCATGGCATCCTTGCGAGAGGGCCAAGTGACCTTTTTAACTTCAACTTTAACTTCGCCTAAAAAATCTTTCGCTTTACCTATCATAGTTTCCGCGCATCTAAAATATATACAGGCCAGGAGGGAGTCGAACCCACAACATCCAGATTTGGAGTCTGGCGCTCTAACCAATTAGAGCTACTGGCCTATTAAACTGTTCATAACAAGGCCAACTCAAGGTTGGGACATCCGGCCAAAAAACGGCTCACCCGATCCGCGCCGGTCACCCCGGCCAGATCCGACAACCGCTGATCCCTTACTTGGTTTCTTTGTGAGGAGTGTGCTGTCGGCAGAAACGGCAATACTTTTTAAACTCCAGTCGATCCGTAGTCTTCTTTTTATTTTTCGTTGTGGAATAATTCCTGCGCTTACACTCGCCGCATGCCAAATGAATAATGTCCCTCATCGCCTCAAACCCGTTCCCGGCCCGCTCCAAACGGGCCTGCTATTACTTCCGTTAAACCACCCAAAAGACGACCCTGCCGCCCTCAATCAACTTAACCCTTAAATATGGAGCCCACGATCGGGATTGAACCGATGACCTCTTCCTTACCAAGGAAGTGCTCCACCACTGAGCTACGTGGGCATTTTTATGTCAACGACTCGTCAATACCCCAAAATCCAAAAGGGTTGTGCCTGGAGCGGGAAAAGGGACTCGAACCCTCGACCCTCAGCTTGGAAGGCTGACGCTCTAGCCAACTGAGCTATTCCCGCATATTTTAGTATTAATTAGTGGTGGGGAGAGGAGGATTCGAACCTCCGAAGGCGGAGCCGACAGATTTACAGTCTGTTCCCTTTGGCCACTCGGGAATCTCCCCAGCTTCTGAGAGGTATTTACCCCCCGCTATGTCTCACTCGCTATATAAATTCCTGTCCCAACAGGTCGCACCCCTGCACCAACACCATATAAAATAAAAAAAGCTGGCATAGGGACAACGGTCCCTGACCGGCTGATTACAAATGGGCGCCCCAATTCACAGGGTTATGCCACTCGCGACTAAAATGAAAACCGCTATCTTACGTTTTGTTTATGATTTGTGCAATAAAAAAAGAGAAATAAATCTTTTGGCAAGAAGCCCCCAACTTTCTGTCACAATCGGCAGGCTACAAGTTATCATGAAAACTAACGGAAGGACAAGTTTTTTTAAGGGTTTATCCTTTATTTCCTCACTCTGCTCGTTTTTCACCCAAAACAACCTAAATCACCCTGATAAAAGAGGTTACTGCTTTCCCCCTTTAATATTGGACTTCTGAAAAATAACCTCTCCCGCAACCATCGAAAAGTCGACTTGCCGCCGGACCGGGTCAAATGGCAGGTTCCACCAGTCTTCCTCTGAATTGCCGAACCGAAAACCTATCAGATCCGCTGGCTGGCCGGACTCAAGCCCCATTTTTTCAATACCTAATGCCTGGCTCCCACCGATTGTAGCCAGCCAAAGAATTTCCGAGCGATGCAATTCGGGCACCATTTCTTCCGATAATCGAATTTCATCGAGGAAATTCAGTGAGTCGTTGCTTGCCAGTGAGTCAGTGCCGATTCCCACGGAAACCCCCAAATCCAGCAGGATTTTCACCGGCATCCAGGCCTTGCGCCCAAACCAACGGGTACTGCCGGGACAAAATACTGCGTTGGCATTATTTTCAGCCAGTCGGTTCAAATCGGACTCCTCTAAATAATTCAAATGGATAGCGACCATATCCCGCAATACGCCCAACTGCTCCAGATACCGGACGGGACTCACGCCGGGAGGAGTCCAGGAGGAATCATAGGCTTCCCGCTTAGTGAGAAGCTCAAGAAAATCGCCCTCTCCCCGGCTCAAAAATTGGGTTTCCTCCTCCACTTCCGCGACATGACAGGAATAACGGCAATTCAGCTTATCCGCCAGGCTTTTCAATTCCTTAAACAGGGCAGGTGATACGGAATAAGGGGCATGCGGTGCCACTGCCAGTTGAAGGAGAGAACCGGCTCCTGCCGGATGCTCCCGCAGAAGGGTTTCCACCGACCGGGCTTTTTCTTCTGCCAGTCCTGACTGGAAACCGAGAGTCTCCAGAAACAGCATCTGGCGAAACGGCAGGGCTTGATATTCCACCAGCAATTCGGGATGTGAAAAATAATCGCCCAGCGCTGTGACTCCGGATTCGACCAGCGTCTGCGCTTCCCGATGAAAGGCATCCACCCGGTCGCGCCAGGAGAGAGCTGAGTTTTCGGCCACCACCGTTTCGATCCAATCGACAAATCGTTCCTGCCGGGCAACCCTGCCCTGCAATCCGGACAGTGACAAGTGGCAGTGGGCGTTGACGAAACCGGGAAGGATCAGACAGTCTGACCAGTCGTGTGTGACTCCGGCAAACGATTCACTGACTCCCGAACGCACTTCCACAATGCGGCCTTGATCAATGACGAGCTCGCCATTTTCATAATCGTCCCCGCCCATGGCCACGAGCTTTTGAAATAAAATGCGGGTCAATGAATCGGTCATAAGATTGACCTCAAGTTGGAGGAGTTAAGGCAGGTCGGCCTGGATGCCCCATTGGGTGCGGAGGTTCACTGTGTTGTTGAGTCCTCCCAGCGAGTAACGGTCTTCGCCGCCACCGGTATCGACCAGGATTCCAAAACTATCCAGTTCCCTGAATTTTTCAGTTTTACCGTGACCCTGCCCCTCATCATGCAAATAATATTCGTCGTCGCCGCCATTGTCGCTGAGCACGCCAAAACCGTTGGCATTGCCCGCTCCCTGGGCCAGGGTACCTCCAACATATCGATCATCGCCACCGTTGTCCAAAAGAAAACCGACTGCCAGATCGTGTCCGCACCCCTGCGCCACTCCATAGCGAGCGAGGTAGTGATCGTCTCCTGCCGTATCGCGTAAAATTCCGGCGGCGAGATGAATCCCCGCGCCCTGCGAGTAGCGTCCTGCGGTATAGAGATCGTGCCCTGCGCCGTCGTTCAAAATTCCCAGGCTGTACCAATAGCCTGCGCCCTGTGAAAAATAATCGCCAAGGTAAGTGTCGTTGCCCTGGGCATCGTCCAGAATCCCGATACCGCCGGAAGCTCCCGCCAGAGTTCGCCAGGGGCGGAGACCGTACCCGAATCCCTGCGACATGGAGAGATAAGCCTTGCCGGGTTCACGGTGATCCCGGTATACCCCGCCCGCAAAAAACCGGTCGTTGCCTTCGCCTTCGAGGATCAAACCCATGCCGCGGATAAATCCAAACCCCTGGGAATAGATCGCGGCCGAATACTGATCGTTGCCGCCGGATTCGGCGATCAATCCGATACCCATAAATCCCGCCCCCTGACAAAAGGAGTGGCATCGGTAGACATCATCACCCCCCATGTCGACCAGCATCCCAACGCCCAACACTCCGGCACCCTGTCCGAAACTTTTCGAAAGGTATTGATCGTCGCCTGCCAGGTCGATCAAAAATCCGCCACCCAAAATACCCGCACCCTGCGCATAATCTTCGCCCGTCGTGTAGACATCGTTGCCGGAAAAATCGATCACCATGCTGAAGGGATGCCCGTTGCGGCTGGCCCCGGCGCCGTTGCGATAACGATCGTTGCCGCCCAGGTCGACAATCAGCAGAGCTTCCTGATCGTAATCATTATCACCCGCACCACCCACAATCATCAAACCATGCCGGGTGTACACATGGGTCACGTCACCCGCTTTTTCCACGACCCAACCTTCATGAACAAGCGAGAACCGGTCCAGGTTCTGTTGCCACTCGACAAGAGTCTCCAGATTGATTTCCTGCGCGACCTTTAAACCGGCGGTGAGCAGGAGCTGTGTGTCGACCTTCAATGCGGTATTGAGAAACTCCGTCATTGAAGGTTGGTACTCACGAGTCTCATCGACCGTCGGGTCACGAGACAGCAGACTCTCAACCATCAAGTGACGGATCCCTCGAATCAGAAGAGCCCTGTCTTCCAACGTGAGCGCTTGCAAAGCTTCGTCGCTTGCAGAACCTGCATTCGACAGTGCTTCCAGGATTCGATCCAACACAAGGGCCAAGTCAGCAGATCTTTTAACAGGCGAGGGCTTCGCCACCTTGAAATCCAACGCTTGCAGGGCAGAGTGGACAACCCCACCGGCATTCAACCGGGCTTTAATAAAGTTCCGGCGCAGGCTCGAAGTCAATTCTTGAGAAACCCGCGGCAGGTCCAAGGGTTGATTGAGAGTGGCATTAACGGCCTGCAGGCGAAACGGACTATAGGTTTCCCCTTTGACGGCAGTAGTCACCGCTTGTCGGGTGCGCTCACGTATTTCCTCAACAACAGCGGAGTAATCCTCCAGCCGTTCGTGTCGACGCAGAATGCGATGCAGAAGAGAGTTTTGCGTCGGCATGTCTGAGTCCTGCAAGCGAATCGGTTTGATGGACTCCGGCACAATCGGCTTGGGATAAAGCGCTACCGGCAGTTCCATCTCCCGGGACCCGCGTTTGATCTTCAAGTGCAGAATGTTGCCGGCACCCGCATCCTGCACCCTTCGATTGAAATTCATCATCAGGGAGTTTTCTTTACCGATGGACAACTGTTGGCCGTCGGTCGCCAGAATCGTGTCGCCCGGCTGTAACCCGGAACGATGGGCGGAAGAATCGGGGAAAACTTCCAGCACCTCCACCGTGGGGGAAAGGTCATCGGCGCCTTTCAAAAATAGCGGCGGCCCTTCCTGCATGGTGATGCCGAGCCAGCCTTTGGGCGTCCGGGGTGGACGAATCGGCGTGTCCACTTCCTCCATCACGTCCGGCGGCATGCTGAACAACCGTTGCACCAGAGACAAAGCCGGGTCCGCGGCTCTCTTGTCGCCCGACTGCTTTTCCCAATACAGGGAGGCATCCTCCGGCTCTCCGGCCCAAGCGATTTCAATCATCGAACTACCGGAAAAGGAAAAACTTAACAAACAAAACGTGAGCGAGGGCAATAATGAATTTCGGTAAAAAGTCATTCGAATCGGAAACCAATCTTTGAATAGGCAGATATTTCTAAGCTAAAGGAGAGATATAAAACAGTCAATAAGTATTACTTCTCGTTTTTTTACGAGGAGTTAGATCAACATAATCCATTGGGAAGGAACACGCATATCAAACCGGGCCAAGGATTGATTTAAAACCAGGTGTGTTGGCGGTAGGTGTTGTAGGCGTCGCCGAATTTTCGTAGAAGGGCTTTTTCTTCGAGGCGCGAGCGGATGATGTTCAGCGGAAGAACCACCACGAAAAAATAAATCATGCCCACCGTCGAGCCCACCGCCAGGAACAGGCCGAACAGGGTCATGTCGATTCCCATATACACCGGGTGTCGCAGGTAACGGTACACGCCCCGCGTCACCAGCCGTTCTCCCCCCGGTAGCACCGCCAGGGATTTTCCAAGATGCACCATCGCCATCATCCACAACGCTATGCCGGACAACCCGATCGTCAACCCCACATACACCAGCGGACGAATACCGAAGCCGAAATGTTTGGGTGAGAACCAGGCCAACGCCAGCGCCAGCATATAAAGCGACGGCACCAGCACTGTCACAAGGGCCGCCTTGGCCGGGGAAAGTGATTCCCAAAAATCAGGTTTGGTTTCGTTCATACGGAGTACCTCTGTGGGCAATATAAAACATAGATTCTTCGTCGCTATCGCTCCTCAGAATGACAGAAAGACGTTTATTGTCATTCTGAGCGGAACAGTGTGAAGCGAAGAATCTGTGTTTTCCTATTATTTTGGTAGTTGCTCGATTCATCGGCGGAGTACCTCCGCAGGCCAGCGTAACGCTGGACTTAAATTCTGAACTGCGCCCGGTGACATTCTCTTGAGGACAATGGTCAGCCCATTGCCTCCCCTGCCAAGGGGCCGGGCAGGAGACGGCGAAGTGCCCCAGTTCAATTAAAACTCTGGATTGTGCTCAACGATTGACGACACCAGGTGACAGTTAACCCGCTCCCCCTCCGGGTAGGAGTAGGAGACGGTCCCACGCTTCCTGTCCTTCCAGGATTTCGAGAGCGATCCGCACTACGTACACGGGCAGGCCGAACGTATGGCCCTTCAGCTTAACCGCATCCTTTTCTGTGGTGACGATACACTGCGCCCCCGCCTGCTTCGCCCGGTTTTCTATAGCTTTTAAATCATCGGTTGAATAATCGTGATGATCCGAAAAGCCATCCCGATTCACAAGTCGCACCGGCACCTGCTCCAGCGTATGAAAAAAATCGAGAGGATGAGCGATACCGCAAAACGCCGCGACCGATTGATTCTGTACGGCTTCGATTCCGATTTCCTTCCCCGAACTCAACTCAATCACCGACTGCACCCGCATTCCGGTTTGTATCACCGGCACCTGCCTGTGGTTACACGCGTCGACCCGGTCGGTTTGACTGTCCTCGCGCCACCGGGTCAGGCAGATCACATCCGCCCGGTCCATCGCGGACAAGGGTTCCCTCAACTCACCCGCGGGGAACACGACGCCATTCCCAAAAGGACGGGTCGCATCACATAAAAGGATGTTGAGGTCGCGATGCAGTGGCAAATGCTGATAGCCGTCGTCCAGAATCAGGACGTCGACTCCAAAGTTCTCAATAGCGTATCTCCCCGTTTCATAGCGAATGCGACCGGTCAGCACGGGAATATTTTTCAACCGCTGAGCCATCATCACTGGTTCGTCGCCCGCCATATCAGCAGAGAGCAGGGTGCGTTGACCGTCGTTCACCACATTGACAAACTCCCCGGATTGACCGCCGTAACCGCGACTCAGGATGGCCGGCTTGAAACCTTTGCGGCGCAGAGTATCGGCGACCATCATCACTGTTGGGGTTTTACCGGTTCCGCCAAGCGTCAAATTGCCGACACTGATCACCCGGCAATCCAGACGACGCGTCTTGAAAACTCCCAGGCGGTATAACCCTGCACGCATCCGCTGGCCAATTGCGTACACCACAGCAACCAGACGCAACACCCCATACACCGGAAGCAGGTGCAGGGGGCGCTTGGGAGAAATGACCTCATGGAAAAAAGAATCGAGGGTCATGAAAGTTTTCCGTTACCGTTTCTCTTCATGCAGATGATCCGCGTCTGGTTTATACTCATTCATAATGAAGCTCGCATACAATATTATCATAGCCGCCGCACTCCTACTGACTTCTCCTTATTGGATCATCCGCATGGGGCTGGATCCGGCGTTCCGTTCCGAGCTTATTCAACGGACGCGGCAATGGAAATCTATCCCCCGGCAAACCGGATGCCTCTGGGTCCACGCATCATCCGTGGGCGAAGTGCGAGTGGCTGAATTGTTGATTCAGGCCTTGCAGGAGTGCTATCCCGACCGCACGGTTGTTTTATCCACCTTCACGACAACAGGATACACCCTGGCTAAAGAAGTGCTCGATTGCCCCGTGTTCCGGCTTCCGCTGGACCTGCCCTTTTTGATCCGTCCCCTGCTGAAACGGCTGGACCCTGCGATCCTGATTTTGATCGAAGCGGAATACTGGCCCAACCTGCTCCACGCCTGCTTGCAGAGAAAGATTCCTGTTTTGCTGGCCAACGGACGTTTGTCGGCCAAATCTTATGACCGGTATCAGAAACTCAAGCCCTGGTTTCAGTGGGTAACGGAGCCTATTACAACGTTTTCCATGCGCGCCCAGTCGGAAGCCGATCGGCTCCTGCGATTGAATATCGACCCGGCCCGTGTTCAGGTGACGGGCAACATGAAATTCGACAGCCTCACCACGGACCAGAGCCCTAATCCAAAACCGACGCAAATGGACGAAATTACAGTCGTTTTTGGTTCTACCCGGCCGGGAGAGGAACCCGCCATCGCAAAAGCTATTTCTCAATTGAGCCAAAACCCTTTAGACTATAAGTTCATAATAGCGCCTCGTCATGTCCCGCGATGCCGTGAGGTCGAGAGCATTCTAAGAGATGCCGGGGTGTCTGTCACGCTCCATTCAGACCGAAAGGATCCTGCCAAAAGCTGGACAGGAACTGTTTTACTGGTGGATGCCTTGGGGGTGTTGAACGATTATTACCGGCAAGGACATGTGGCCTTTGTGGGTGGAGGATTCGACTCCAGACACGGCGGACACAATATACTCGAACCCGCGCTTTTGGGACTTCCCGTGATCTACGGCAAAGACATGGGCAACTTTGAAGAAGAAGCCCGGTTACTGGCCGAATCTGGAGGCGGCATTCAAATCGAGCGCCCGGAGGACTTGACTCCGGCATTGGAACAGTTATTGAGCAATCCGGAAGAAATAGTCAGACGTGGCGCCCTGGCCGCCGAGACGGTTCAACTGCAAAAAGGAGCCGTTAACCGCAATCTGGAATTGATTCAATCTCTAGTTGAAAAAGGAAACCCAACTTGAACATGAAAGTACCAGCAAAACAACCGGCGAACACCAGGGCAACTGGAACGCCTAAAAAAGCTGCGGGAGGCCAAGCCGATAATAAAATCAAGATCCTGCGACTTGTCTCCAGAATCGCCTCTGTTGTGATCATGCCGGCCTTCACCCTATACTCCCAGTTCACCGGGAAAAAGCGGCGTGGCCTCAAAGATCATTTTGGCTGGGTGCCCGTAGTGGAGAAAAAACCCGGGCAGAAGCTGGTCTGGCTACACGCCCTGTCGCTGGGGGAAGTCAATGGCGCCGCACCGGTACTTAAAATTATTCGTGAAAAGCGGCCCAATATTCTCATTGCCGTCTCAGTCACCACCGATGCTGGCTACGATGCCGCCCACCGTCTGCTCCCGTTCGTAGATCATATCTTTTTTCATCCCCTGGACTGCTGGCCGTTCATCAATCGCGCACTGGACCGGATCAAGCCGGATTTATACGTTCTCACCGATACCGGGTTCTGGCCCAGTATGCTGATGAGCCTGAAGGATCGACGCATACCGCCGATGGTGTTTAACGGAAGAATTTCGGAAAAATCGCAGGCACGCTACAAACAGATCGCGACCATGGTCAAGCCTCTGCTCCAATCGTTTGCGGTGTTCTGTATGCAAAGCGAGCGCGGACGCACCACCATCCAGGAATTGGGGGCACCCGCCCAAAAAGTACGCATCGTCGGAGACACCAAATTCGATGCCTTGCAAATCGTCCCGGAGTCTGAGCGGGTTCGCATCCGCGAACGGTTGAGGTTTCCGCATGACGGTCAGGTATTTGTGGCGGGCAGTACCCATGCAGGGGAAGAGCAGGTTTGCGTCGATGCTTATTTAAAACTGTGCCGGAAATTCCCCAAACTCTCCATGGTCCTTGCTCCCCGGAGGCTGGAACGTGTGGCTGAAATCGTTAAACTTCTTACCAAAGACAACGTTCAATTCGTTCTCCGGTCACAAATTGATCCCCGATCCAAACCCATGGCCAACATCGTTGTGCTCGATACATTGGGTGAACTGGCAAAAACGTATGCCATCGCCGATATCGCGTTTGTCGGAAGGAGCCTGAAGGCCCCCGGCGGCGGCCACAATCTGCTGGAACCCGTCGTTCAGGGAGCACCGGTTCTGCACGGGCCTTATATCGAAAACATTCAGAAAATCGCCAGCGAGCTGAAAGCGCAAGGCCTGGCTTTTACCGTAGCGGACGATCAAACCATGTTTGCGGCGGTGAGAAGATTGTTAATCCACGCGGATGAATTGCCCGGTCTCCGGCAAAAAGCCACTGCCTATGTGCAAAGCAAAAGAGGCTCCTCCCTCGAAATCGCCAAATACATCGTGGCGATTTTGAAGTAAGCACCGCCTGAAAACCCTGGGAAGTTTTTCTAATGTGGTCAAGAAGAGGCTTGACCTCTTTTCTTTTTGCACTTCATAGTAGTTGGAGCACTTGATTATGGGCAATGATGGGAAGGATTTTGAACACTTAGTAAAGCTCGTAGAGCAGTCCATTTCCCCTGACTCAATTGTTGAGCATGATGTGAATTTACCTGTGATCGGCTCTGAAAGCGGACGCACACGACAATGCGACGTGGTTATTCGCACTGGTCAAAAGCCGAGAGAAACCATCACCATTGTTGAGGTGCAGGATCGAACCTCAAAGCCGGATGTCAACACCTTTGGTGGTTGGATAAAAAAATTAGAGCAGGTCGGAGCTCAACATCTAATTTGTGTTTCGCGTCATGATTTTCCGATCAGCATCAAGGAGGAGGCTACCAAGCTTGGGGGCACCGTTAAATTAGTAACGGTTAAGGAGCTTAACGCCCCGGATATTCCTATCAATTTTTCAATCATATTAGAAGAGGGTGTTCATGCGAAGGCAGCCAATACCAACATTTATGTAAAAAAGTCGGAATTGGAAACGTTGGGAATCGTGGATGTCTTTGAGAAGAAATGCAATGATGTTGAATCGAATAATCACGAACAATGTTGGTCATTGGATAAAAAAAAGTTGGTTTCTCTTTTTTCCCTTTTCCAAGACTCTTTCGATCGCCCTGAGGGGAAGAGTGAAGGAGAAGGAAGAATTTTTTTCGATCGGAAAGAAGGCCGCGAGTTATATATGTTTGTAGAAGACCATTTTATAAGAGTTGGCTTGGATTCTCATTATTTGTGGGCATTGAAGGGAAAGGATAGAGAACTACCATTGTCGGTACTGTCTTATGAACAAAATGATGCTGGCATACTCGCATGGTTCGCTGAGTCTTCTTACGAAACTGAGAATGGGGTTACCTCCATCAAGGTTCCTTTCGTTAAGACTGATGATGGATATAATAGGACTGATAGGATAGTCATAGATTGCCCTGAAGAGGAAATGCCTTTAAGCGTCAGCTTATCATTCAAGGCTCATCTTCAATAGATTACCCAGATTTTTAGTTAAAAAAAGATCGATTCTCTTCTCGACAGGATAAGGATTATTCGGCTTTCTACACCGCGCCCGTTGCCTCATCTGTTTTCTCTACTGTCGCACGGCTGACGCCCCACACTGCCAGCGACGCCAACAGAAACGCCGGCACCAATTCATAAATCACCGAATCGGAAAGCCCGGTCATCTTCCACACCAATGTCGTGATGAATCCGGTGAGCATGCCGGCAATCGCGCCTTCGCGCGTCACCTGTTTTGAATACAGCGTGAACAGGATCACCGGACCGAAACTCGCCCCCAGTCCCGACCACGCAAACAGCACGAACCAGAAAATTACCGGCACTTCCACCAACGCAATCACCATCGCACCGATGCCCAGAAACAGTACGGACATGCGGCTGATCAAGATTATTTGTTTATGGGTCATGTCGCGGTTGATCATCTTGGTGCACACGTCATGCGCCACGGCGGATGCGGCAACAATGATCTGCGCCGACACGGTGGACATGATCGCCGCCAGCACACCCGTCAACACCACCGCCGAAACCACGGTGGGCAGAAGCAGTTCCGCCGCTTTCGGGAACAGGTGCTCGGGATCGCTCAGTCCGGGAAACAAGGCATGCCCGCACAACCCGAGCACAATCGCCGAACTGTAGACCAGCAGGCCCCAGCCCATAGCAATCCAAATACCGTGGCGAATCACTTGAGCATCTTTTGCGGCCATGTAACGGTTGAGGACGTGCGGCTGTCCGGGATAACCGAGACCGATACCGAGCAGTCCGACCATGAATCCGAAAAATGCCCCCACCGTGCGGCCGCCCATCCAATCCAGCGTCTGCGGACGCGCCTGACTCAAATGCTCGATCGCGCCGCCGACCCCGCCGAGGCTCACCACCGCAATGACTGCCAGCAGTACCAGCCCGAATACCATGATGAGGCCCTGCACGAAATCGGTCCATGCCACCGCCAGAAATCCGCCCATCATCGTGTACAGAATAATGATAGCCGCACCGATGGGTATGCTGACATGATGCGGCACGCCGAAGATGGCGTCGAAGGTTTTACCGATGGCGGCAAACTGCGCCCCGACGTAGGCCATCATGCACGCGAAAATAATAATGACGGAAATCAGGCGAAGAATATTCGTCTTGTCGTTGAAATGCGATTCGAGGTAATCGGGAATGGTGATGGCGTGGGTTTCGTGCGAGTGTTTGCGTAACCGTTCCGCCAGCAGTAACCAGTTGATCGCGTAACCCAGAAGACATCCCGGCAGAAACCAGATGGCCGACAAGCCTTCCTTGTAAACGAGACCCACAGTGCCCAGTACCGCCCACGCGCTTTCCGATGAAGCGGTGGAGGACACCGCCGTCACCCACGCCTTGAGGGACCGATCCGCCAGGAAAAACTGGGAGGGCGAGGTCGCCTTGCGCGACGTCACCCACCCGATCCCCAGCATCATGACCACATACACTATGAAAACAACACTGATGACACCGGATAATTCGGTCATAGGTCCATTGTAAGGCATTAATATAAAATCAGAAACTGCCGGCAGGAATATTTCTGAGAACCTTCTAACCTTAATTCATTCTGCCTTTGCCCGCCACTTTTGGATCCGGTTGTTGGCGTAATCCACCACAAAAACGACACCTTCCTTGGCTACCGCTACCGCTATAGGGTGGTTGAATCGGCCGGGAGCGTCACCTTCTTCGCCAAATGCGGTTAGGAATTGGCCACTGGATGAAAACTTCTGGATCCGGTGGTTATAGAAATCGGCCACAAATACATGGCCGCTGGGATCCAATGTGATGCCGGTCACGGTGGCAAACCATCCCTGGAAAGAACCGGAAATATCCATGGCGAAAGGACCACCCCACTTGTGAGAAAACTCCCCATCGCGTGAGAAGACTTGGACCCGGTCATTATAGCCGTCGGCGACATAAAGAGACCCTTCCGGACCCAGCGCCACGTCGGTGGGGTAATTAAACTGCCCCGCCCAGATACCCGTCTTACGGGTTTCGCCCCATTGACGGACAAACGTCCCGTCGGAACGGAGGTGCTGGATTCTCTGGTTATAGAAATCGGCCACGAACAGATCGCCATTGGGAGCCACCGCCACTCCACCCGGCGCATCCAATTCACCCGGTCCGGATCCGGCATGCCCGATCGTTCTCTGATGGGTGCCGTCGAGGGCAAACACTTCGATATGATCGTTCCAGTAGTCGGCCACAAATAGCTCCCCGGCGGCTATCGTCAGATTCATGGGACGCCCCAACTGGCCGGGTTCTTTCCCGGCGGCGCCGAATTGACGCTTGAAGTTTCCCTCAAAGTCGAATACCTGTATCCGGGAATTGCGGGCATCGGAGACAAAGACTTCGTGTTCGGTGACGGCGATGCCTGTCGGATCGTAGAATTCTCCGGGACCGCTTCCTTTCACCCCCCAAGCGGCCGCGAACCTGTATCCCGGCTCTTTTTCCGAACCCATAAAGGCCGTACATCCAATGGTGAACACACCCGTTAAAAAAAATAACAGGATACCCAATGCCGTCATAAACTTATATTTCATATTCGTAACATCCTTGTCAGAAGTTGAATCGGAAGCCGAAGCGGGCAATGTACTCCTTCTCCAAAGCCGTGCCGTTGAGATCCTGGGCCACAGGGATTTGCACCCCACCTTCCAGAATCCAACGTCGGGTGACGTATTGCAGTCCGGGCATGAGAAACAGCGTGGTGCCGCCGGAATCGGGGTCGCTAACACCGTTACTCCGGTTTTTATCCTGGTGGATGAGATTGCCTTCAACAACCCCATACAGAAAACCGGGAACTCCGCTTTCCAGACTACGCGGCCACAGGCGATACTGGAGGGAAGCATCAAGGCGAGCGACATCGCCAAACTCAAAATGATTGGCTTCGGTATTAGCTTTGTAGCTGAGCTGGGCATCCATTTCAAAATCGAGCGTTTGATAGGTTGCCACCAGGCCGCCAAACGGATCGACTGAGCCCGATCCCGCCTGCACGCTGGCAGGCAGTCGGCCCAATCCGTCGGTTTCATCATCGTCCCCGGTTGGAAGCTCCACACCGGCAAAGGGCGCAATACGAAAGGTACGACCCGGAACATCATCCTGGAAAATCGTGTATCGACCGAACAACGTCAGGTCGCCCAGGCCGGATGCGTCTCGGACACTGCGCCCGGCCATTGAGTTGACCTCCAGCTTTTTATCCACATAAGGCAGGACACCGAAAACCGCCAGATTATTTGTAACTCCGTACCCAAGGACCGATACGGCGGCGAAGGCCTTGCGATCCCGGTCCGCGCCGCTGGGATCGTCGCCCGACTGATCCACGACAAACTGTTCCCGGAATATAAATTCGTCTTCTGCAACGGGTAATGCGGTGTTGAACGTAATCGGCGCACTCCAGGCGGCCCCGGCCCCAATCAATAAAAAAACCGGGGCAACTGCCACTAATTTCCAAATGATGCTTTGCCCCAGACCCCTATTTTTGGAAACCATTTCTTTTATTCCTTCCCTTTGTTTTTCGGGAGCCCTTGGACTTGTTCGAAATCGCGGAGAGTGAAGCCGGCGGCTTCTACAGTTTTTCTGGCGGTGGTTTCGTCCAGTGTGGTGCCCACAGCCATGGTTATAATGGTCGTGCCGGACTTGAGGTCGACATCAATTTTCTCAACTCCTTCAACCTTGCTGAACCTTTTTTCGATGCCATAGGTGCAGAAGGGGCAGGAAAGACCGTCTACATATACCTTGTAAACGGACTTCACCTCTTGCGCTCCGGCGGCTGTCACCCCGAGGAACACAATAAAAAGAATGTTTCCCAGGATTTTCATGATCGAAGCTGTTTTCAGATAACAGAACATTTTCAAATCTCCGTAAGATTTCGATGGCTTCTCAATTACCCAGAGGTTGCCCCAGACCGGCTGACTTAAGGGATTCTTCATTGATCCCCTGGCCGCAACAGTCCGCCAGCCGGCCGTCGATCACCACCGCTGGCACCGAACCGATATTCAGACTTTTTGCTCTTTTCGCTACATCCGGTTTTTTCATGTCCAGCAGGGTTACCTCACAGGAGGCACAGACCAGACGGTTCACCACGGAAACCGCTTCTTCGCAAATCGCACATCCCGCACTGAAAATTTCTACTTTGCGTTTGTCATTCATGATTTTTCTCCTTCTTTATTTTTTTGCTCTGTCCTGTTAGTTTCAGGGGTCTCGATGGCGTCAATGATCGAACACACCTGCAGGGCTCCCTCGCCAGGACAGGCCGCAATCAGTTTTTCAAGAGCCGTCTGGATTCCTTTCATTTGTGCAACCTTGCGCTTTACCTCATCGAGTTTGGTTTGTGCCTGCTCACGCACATCGGCGCAATCGGTCGTGGGGTCCGTCCGCAGTGCCAGCAGTTCTTTAATCTCATGAAGGGAAAAACCAAGTTCCTGGGCCTGGCGGATGAACCGTATTTGTTCTGCCGTTTCAATCGGGTAAACCCGGAAGCCACCAGAGGAGGGTTTGGGCGGCTGATCGACCAGACCCTTTCGCTCGTAGAAACGAACCGTTTCAACTCCCACCCCGGCTTCTTTTGCAATTTTGCTGATTGTCATTGTCTTCATAAATCACCTCATAAGAAATATACACTCCGTACTGTAGTACGGAGTCAAGCCTGAAAGGCGCAAGATTTGATTGGGGCGCAAAAACTTTTCAAAAGCGCGTTAATTAACAAAAAGATCGGATTGTCTGCCGGGTAGATTATTGACCGGAATTTCGCTACACTACGGCGTTCTGAATGCAAGCACCAACCCTGAGAAATGGACACAGATGCCGGATTACGATCCCCAAACCATCGAGGCCAAATGGCAAAAACACTGGGAGGATGAAAAATCCTTCAAAGTGGAAGCCGACCCCGCGAAGCCCAAATATTACCTGCTGGAGATGTTCCCCTACCCCTCCGGCCGGATTCACATGGGCCATGTCCGCAACTACACCATCGGCGACGCGCTGGCGCGCTTCAAATGGATGAAAGGGTTCAACGTCCTGCACCCCATCGGGTGGGACTCGTTCGGTATGCCGGCTGAAAATGCCGCCATCCAGAACAAATCGCATCCCAACACCTGGACGCACGCCAACATCAAAACCATGACCGAGCAGATCAAGCGCCTCGGCCTCAGTTACGACTGGGACCGCGAAATCGCCACCTGCGAGCCGGAATATTACCAGTGGAACCAGTGGTGTTTCCTGAAGTTTTTGGAACGCGGCCTGGTCTACCGCAAAAACTCGCAGGTCAACTGGTGCGAATCGTGCAACACCGTACTCGCCAACGAGCAGGTGGTGGATGGCCTGTGCTGGCGATGCGACAACGAAGTGATCCCCAAACAGCAGGAAGGCTGGTTCTTCAAAATCACCGACTACGCCGACCGCCTGCTGGAAGGCTTGAAAGACTTGGAGCAGAGCTGGCCGGAACAGGTGCTGACCATGCAGGCCAACTGGATCGGCAAGAGCACCGGCGCGGAAGTGGACTTTCAAATTAAAGACGCAAACGAATCGATCAAGGTATTCACCACGCGCCCGGACACGCTGTACGGCGCGACGTTCATGGTGCTGGCACCGGAGCATCCGTTGACGCATTCCCTGTCGCGTGGAACCGAACAGGAAAAGGCGATTGACGCCTTCATCAAACAAGTGAGGAACCAGGACAAGATCGCCCGCACCAGCGAAGGCGGCGAAAAACTCGGTGTGTTCACCGGCGCGTACGGCATCAATCCACTGAACGGCGAAACCGTCCCGATTTGGACCGCCAACTTCGTGCTGATGGATTACGGCACCGGCGCCATCATGTCCGTACCTGCGCACGATCACCGTGACTTCGAGTTCGCCAAAAAATACGACCTGCCCATCCGCATCGTCATCCTGCCGCCCGACGGCAATACCAATGCTGACGACTTGCAAGAAGCCATGACCGAGTTGGGGCCGATGACGCAGTCCGGTGCGTTCGACGGACTGGCGGGTGACGAAGCCAAACAGAAAGTCTGCGAGCATCTGCAATCGAAAAACATCGGCAAAGCCACAGTACAGTTTCGCCTGCGCGACTGGGGCGTCTCGCGTCAGCGTTACTGGGGCACACCGGTACCGATTATTTTTTGCGAGGCATGCGGCACGGTACCCGTGCCTTACGAAGACCTGCCGGTACTGTTGCCACTCGACGCGCAGTTGGGAGATAAGGGACAGTCCCCGCTCAAATCGCTCGACTCGTTCACCAACGTATCGTGCCCGAAGTGCAAGGCCCCGGCAAAGCGCGAGACGGATACACTCGACACCTTCATCTGTTCGTCATGGTATTTCGACCGCTTCACCTCACCGCATGAGGACAAGGCACCGTTCTCCAAAAAAAGCAACAATTACTGGATGGCGGTGGATCAGTACATCGGCGGCATCGAGCATGCCATTCTACATCTCCTCTATTCGCGTTTTTTTCATCATGTGTTCCGCGACATGGAGCTGGTGAAAACCAGGGAACCGTTTAATCATTTGCTGACGCAGGGCATGGTGATCAAGGACGGCGCGAAGATGTCGAAGTCGAAAGGCAACGTGGTGGACCCGGACCACATCATCGGCCGCTACGGCGCGGACACGGCGCGACTGTTCATCCTGTTCGCCGCACCCCCCACCAAACAGCTGGAGTGGAGCGATCAGGGCGTCGAAGGCAGTTCCCGATTCTTGAAGCGGGTATGGCGCTTGTTTGACGAGACAGCGCATTTCCTCGGGGTAATGCCCATTGAAATGGACACCGGCGGAGAAGACCTTCCGAAAGAGCTGAAAGAACTGCGTCGTCTTATTCAGATGGCCATCAAGCGCGTTACGGAAGACTTTGAGAGGCGCATACAATTCAATACCGCCATCGCCGCGATCATGGAATTCGTGAATCATCTGTACGCGTTCCGGGAATGGTGGGACGAACATGAGGAACCGCCGGTTCTGGGTTGTCGTCTGCTTCGGGAAGCGATGGATCCGTTAATTTTACTGCTGTCGCCGTTCGCCCCGCACATCGCAGAAGAAATGTGGCAACAGTTGGGGCATTCGGGAGCGACCCATCAAGCCACCTGGCCGGTACACAATGAAGAGTTCCTG
>JAJDBJ010000066.1 GCA_029261395.1 Nitrospinaceae bacterium | reverse complement strand
AAACACATCTCACTCGCGGAATAATTCATGCGCACCTTCACTGGCGGGTTCACTGCCGCTAAAAATAAAACGAGCCATCAGCCGGTCAACCTCCTGCAGATCCGTTGGCCCGCCATCGGCGACTTTCCGGCCAAGACGCTGAACCTGTCCGACCGCGCCGTGACCATTGACGGCGTGGACTATCTGGCGCTGGTGGAAGACTGGGGCGCGATTGCCGGCGCAGGACTCGACACGTTACTTCAAAACCCGGGATCGGAAAAGGCACAGGTGCAATTGCTCAATGCCCCGGTCGATTTCGGCGAGGGACCGCAGAGATTCTCGGATCTGTTGTTTCAGTATCCGCCGGAAGCGGCCACGGGGATTCTGTACCAGTGGTTCGAGGGCGAGGGGTTAACCACCGCCGATCAAACGGAACTGCTGACCGCTCGCATCGTGGACCCGGTGGATTATGACGAGCGCATCTGTTCCCTGCATCTGGTGGTGGAGTCGGCGCATTATGGTCGATTGCGAGTCGGCAGTACGTTGACGCTGACCGATTATCCCGATGCGCCGGAAACTTCTATTGGGTGGATCAAGCCGATCGTTATCGGCCAGGTGGAGGATGTACCGGGCCTACCGGTGCGTCAGGTTTATACCACGCGATTGACTTCCGTTGCCCTGCCCGGCGCGAGTGTGCTGGATGTCGCCTCGACCGCAGGGTTTCCTGCCAGTGGATCGGTGGTGATCAACGACGATACGATCAGTTACACGGGCCTTACCGAGACGCAGTTTACCGGATGCAGTGGCATCAACGAATTTCATTACGCGGGTGACGAGGTGATCGAGAGCGTGAGCGATCACCGGTACCTGCTGAGCGATCCCGCCTACCCTGTCTCCTCTATCGACAACGTGAAAGTGGCAGGCGAGTTGGCGGACGGCGCGGCTTATGTCATCGACCTGGTCAATGGCGAAGTGGTGTTCAGCGCCAAGCCGCGCCGGGTGGTTTCCATCGACACGCGGTTTCTGCAGGCGCAGTTCGATGCTATCGCTGTCGGCAACACGGCGCTGGATGCTTTGCTGGCGACCGATCCGAACAACCGCACCAACTTTGCGAAGATTTCGCAGGTCAATCCGAAACTGAGACTGCAACAAACGGACGACATGGCGTCGCTCGGGCAGATATTAAAAGTCCTGCTCCGCGTCGAGCATTGGGCCGAGGAAAAAATTCCCAACGATGCGCTGAACGTGCGGGTCGACGGTCTCCTGGCGGGAGCGCTCTCCAAACCGGCGCCGGAAGACGCCGCCGCAGTGGCCGGTAGCACCGACATCGAGCATGTTCATTTGGACGATTTGGGATTTCCCGTCACCGACCCCCAGCACGAACATCAATTGCCGCGGTTTACTTTGTACAAGCAGGACCCGGTATCCAGCCTGCTCCCCGAGGGCATCAACCTGACCGCTTCCAATGGCCGCAAATTCCCAATCGACTTTCCATCGATTCCGCCGGGCAATATTAAAAGCATCGAATACTTTGTCGATCATGAATCGTTCGGCACCTGGTCCACCACCAACCCGGCGCTGAGAAATTACCTCGATGTCGGTCCGTCGCATGAAATCTTTTTCAATTCATTGAGCGGCGCGGGTAGCGTTTACACCACACGGGTGATTGACAACACCAATGTGACGCGCGTCTGGATACGGACCGATGCCACCGTCTCGCATGCTCTGAAACGTATTTCCAACGTGACGCGCACGATCACTTATGAGGGCGCGGTCAATTTGCCGGAGGAAGTGGAAACCAAACCTACCGGAGTCTCCACCGCCAAGTTCGGCGGAATCATTCAACACAGTTCCGCCCCGCCGCTGGCCAGCGTCACCGAAAAAAGCAGTAATACCGTCGTCAATTTCTATGACATCACCAGCCAGGTGGCGCGCGACTGGGCCTGGTTCAAGGACAAGGTTGTTGAGATCGAATACTCCGGCAGTCTCGATGGCCGCACGGTTTTCATTGTCCACACCGCGTTTGAAATCGAATACGCGCGCCGCCGCCTGGAAACCACCGATGAAGTGACCGCCGATGTAGCGGGTGTCAGGGACGACGGCGCGGGAACGGTTACCGGAGTGCCCAACGCCGTGATCGAGCGTCCCGATCACGTTTTTAAATGGTCGATTCAAAATATGCTGGGCCTGCCTGCTTCTATTATTGATGACGCGTCGTTCAATCAGGCGGGCACGGATTTTCAAAACGCCCTGCCCGGCGGGTACAAATTGGCGGGCATTGTGCAGAGCAAGTTATTGCTCGACACGTTGTGGCGGCAGTGGATGAAGGAGAGCCGTTCGCAGGTGTACTGGGATGCCGTCGGTAAAGCCCGCCTGCAGTTCCGACCCAACAATCAATCACTGGTGGCGGTGGGCAATGAAGTGAAGGCGCTTACCGAAAGTATGGTGCGCCTCGATGCCGAATCCGGTGCGGCGCGGATTCAATTTAAACGAACACCTTCCGATGGGGTGGTCAATCACATTGAGCTGGGATACCGGCGCGATTGGACGGCTGATCATTACCGGAGCCTTCATGTGGAATCGGACAGCGACGCGATCAGCCTGTTCGGCAAGCGGGAACGGCCGGACGAATTTCTGTTCGACTGGTGCCGTGATTCCGCCATGGCGCAGGATCTTGCCCGGTTTTATCTGGCGGAACTGAAAGCGCCGCAGACGCTGATCGAATGCGCGGTGTTTCTCGATCAATTGGAACTGGAGCGCGGCGACTTCGTCACCGTGTCGCATCCCTTGATATCGGGATCGAGCGCACTGCATGGCATCGTTCTGCCCGGCGTTCATACTCCCGGTTCCGGAAAAGCGCGGCGCATGGACGGGTTGGATTTGATGATCCGCCTGTTCCCCATTGAGCATTTGCGAACATTGTTGGGGGAAACGGCGGCGGTGACGGATGTGTTGAGTTTCCTTGCGGCTTTTAAACTGGACCTGCCCGAGCCGGTAGTCGTCACCGATGCCGGTTTCATTGATGAGGTGGATGGATGGGGGTCGCAGGATTGGGGGACCAGCGGGTGGGGAGGCCTGGTGCCGCTGTGATGCCGGATGGAATTTTGCAGGAGGAAAAAATCACCCTGACCCTGTGCGGTCCGGGCGGAGAGATCAAAGAACAGTTTACTTTTATTACGAAAAGGAGTCGATCCCATGATCGTCGATTCAGGACTACAACACATGGCCGACCAGATGTCTGGCCAGAGTCAAACCGTCATGAGCCACATGGCGGTGGGCACCGGAACCAACGCCGAGGCGGCGAGCCAGATAGCTCTGCAAACCGAAAGCGCGCGGGTGACGTTGACCTCGAAAACGCGCAGTGACAAGAAGGTGGTGTATGTGGGCGATTTCGCCGCCGGGGTGGGAACCGGAGCGTTGACTGAAGTCGGTTTGCTCAATGCCGCATCGGCGGGCGTTCTGCTGTCGCGCATCGTGTTTCCCGTCAAGAACAAAGGCCCGAGCGATACGCTGAAGATTATCATCGAACACACTTATGCCCGAGGTTAATGCATGCCGACTTTCACGCCACGACTCAATCTCACCCAACCCGACACTGGCAATAAACTCTGGGAAACCGATGTCGAAAACTGGGCCAACCAGCTGGACAAGACGGCGGCTCAGTATTTATCGATCCATCTCGGCGGCGCGGCCATTGATGAGGAAGTGATCTTCGACGGCCTGTTTTTTGATGAAGACGTCGACATCACCGCAGTCACGATGCACGCCCGCGAAGCACCGAGCGGGGCCGCGTTGAGCATCGACTTCACCAAGGGCGGCATCGAGCAGGCCAAGGTCGCCAGCATTGCCGACGGATCGAAGAAAGGAAATACCGCAATCACCGGCTTGAGCTTTACCACGCTGGAGGAATTCGGCATCAAAGTGAAAAGCGTGGGCAGTACCGATCCCGGCTCCGAAATTACTATCCTCGTTCACTACCACATCAAAGCCCTGCCTTAAAACTTTCGCCGCCCATCGTCCGATTGTGGATGCGCAGGGCAAGGAGACACCATGTTGAAACGTTTTAACCTATTCATACTGATGGCGTTGATCGCCATTTCGCCGATCCCGGCTGAGGCGATCCAATACAAGGGAGATCTGGAAGCCAGTAAATCGGTCACCTTGCCGGTGCAGACGGCACCCCCGGCCAACCCTGCGTCCGGCAAACAGAAGCTGTACTTTAAGGATGACGGCGCGGTTTATTCCCTCGATTCCGCAGGCAATGAAAATCCGGTCGATAAGGCCGGGTTCAAGAACTACCTCATCAACGGCAGGTTCGATCTCTGGCAGAGGGGGATCAGTTTTACGGCCATGAACACTTATGGAGCGGATCGCTGGAGACACGGGTCTTCCGGTACTGCTACGGTCAGCCGTCAGGCGTTTTCGCCGGGTCAAACCGATGTGCCCGGTGAACCCACATATTTCTGGCGGAACAATACCACTGTTGCGGGTGCGACGGCGACCCCGTTGATCGGCCAGAGGATCGAGCGAGTGCGTACTCTGGCGGGGCAGACCGCGACCTGGTCGTTCTGGGCCAGGAACGGTACGGTAAAAACTTTCCAGCTGGTGATTGTGCAGAATTTTGGCACCGGCGGGTCGCCCAGCAGTAGTGTGACGGTATTGAATCAGCCCCAGTCTATCGGGACGACCTGGGCCCGGTATAGCGTCACGGTGGCGATCCCCTCGATTGCCGCCAAAACGATGGGCACCGATAACAACGATTATATTGAATTTTCGATTCAGGAAACGTCGTCCTTTTCGACCTTCGTTCTGGAGTCCGCGCAGTGGCAGGTGGAGAAGGGTTCCGTTGCCAGCGAATTTGAACAACGTTCGCCGGGACTGGAACTGACGCTGGCGCAGAGGTATTACGAGAAGAGTTTTCCCTTGAGCACCAATCCGGGAGAAGGACGGACCAACCCGCCCTATGTATCCGTGATGACCATCACGTCTTCAGCACGGCGGGGTTGGATTCCGTTTGTGACGAGAAAACGGGCGTCACCGGTCATGACGTATTACAAAGCGGCGGGGATGACCAACGACGGGGATTGGAACGTCCGGGAGACAGTCTCCGCGTGGACGGAGAGAACCCCGTCAACAAACAACGCGAATGAAAATGGCGTGGCGGTGCAGGTGTTCGCCGTCGGCGCGAACACCGGTCAGGGAATGGCGGCCCAGGGTCACTGGGCGGCTGATGCTGAATTATAAACTGGGAGGAATCATGCTGAAACATTTTCTATTTCTACTTTTGATGGTATGGGTCGGCTTGGCGCCCTTATCTGCTTCGGCAGTTAAATATAAAGGCGACCTGGAAGCCAACGAATCGGTCACCCTGCCGGAGCAGGCGATGACACCGACCAATCCTTCTGCAAGCAAACGGAAGTTGTATTTCAAGGATGCCGGTGCGGCTTATTCGCTCGATTCCGCAGGCAATGAAAATCCGATTGCCAGGAGCGGGATTAAAAACCACCTCATCAACGGAGGGTTCCGGTTATGGCAGAGGGGGATCAGTTTTACTTCGAGTGACACCTACGGCGCCGACCGGTGGCGGCACGCCTATGCCGATGGAACCGGGACGACCAGCCGTCTGCCGTTTGCTTTGGGGCAGACCGATGTCCCCGGAGAGCCGCGATACTATTGGCGGCACAACCGAACTGCCGCCGCGACGGCCACCAGTACGGTGATTCGACAACGCATTGAAGGTGTGAGAACTCTTGCCGGTGAAACGGCGACCTGGAGTTTTTACGGTAAGTGCGGTTTGGCGAAGACCTTTAATCTTTTCATCTTTCAGAATTTTGGGACGGGCGGGTCACCCAGTTCCCAGAGAGTCACAGGTCCCACCGCCTTTAACTGCGGCACTTCCTGGGGCCGGCACCGGTTCACGTTTGATATCCCCACGATTGCCGGGAAAACGGTGGGCACCAACGGCAATGACTATATCGAAATCGTGCTTCAGGAAAGCGGCTCGTTTTCTACATTTACTCTGGACCTCGCCCAGGTGCAGTTGGAACAAGGTTCGGTGGCCACTCCGTTTGAATACCGACCCGTGGCACTGGAACTGGATTTGGCTCAAAGGTACTACAGCAAAACCTATAATTTTGAAACCGACCCCGGCACCCTCACCTCTACCGGTTATGTGGAGGGAGGTGCGTCGGGTTTAACGAATGGGAGCCACGCCATCCGGGTGCATTGGTCTTTTCCCTCGCGGATGAGGGCGGTGCCCATCGTTACCTTATATTCCCTGAATGGAAACAGCGGCAAGTGGACCGATGCGTCCAATAGTGACCGGCCCGTCACCGCTCAACGAACCGGTCAACTGGGAACCAATATTGAGGTCAGCCTGACGGCCACGGGCGATCTGCGGGTGGGCGGTCATATTACCGCCGATGCAGAATTGTGAGGAGAAGGTGATAGAAAAGCAGAAATTGCATATTTTAAAATCTAAACACAGATTCTTCGCTACCGCTCAGAATGACAGAGAGTTCAGTATTGTCATTCTGAGGAGCGCAAGCGACGAAGAATCCTTGTTTTAATTTTCAGGACGGAACATTATCACTCATCTTTTGCGCTGAAGGCCAGTCTTATTCGGGTTGGGACGCTTCGATGATTTGCTGGATGGTTTGATTGAGGGTTTTGATGTCAATGGGTTTACTGGTGAAGCCATCCATTCCAACAACGAGACAGGCGGTTCTTTCGGTCTCCTCGTCGTGGGCGGTCATCCGCTAAAAGAAATTTGCAAGTGAGGGCGGGCATTATAAATCTTTCCAGGCTCCAATAATTTTGCCAACGATCGGTTGCGGGTTCTCGTTCAAATCGATGATCTGTATTTCTGCAATCGGGTTGATCGGCCGCAGGATAAGCAGGTTGGCTTTCTTCTCAAGAAACTTGGCGGTCAGGCCTCCCTCATGATATATGGCAAACATCTTGTTTTTGACAATAACTTTGTCATCCCGGTCAATGACGACGATGTCTCCGGGGTGGAGCGTGGGTTCCATGGAATGGCCGTCCACCCGGCTGGCCACCAGGTTGGTGCGTTTGCCGGCGGCACGGATATGAAGCAGGACGTAGTCTTCGATGTTTTCCTGCGGGATGATCGGTTGTCCCGCGGCAATGGCCGACTCGGTCAGCGGCACCGAGACGAAATCTTCCCCGGAAACCTGAGGATCTTTCTGGGCGCTGGTGGTCTGAAATATTTTGAGCTGGGGGCTTTGAAACTGCAAAGACCCGTCATCGGTCAGGGCGGACGGGTGGACCTCCAACGCGTCACTGAACTTCTGAATCATATCGCTTGAGAACTGACATTTGCCCTGCTCATACAGCTCCAGCACTTTTGGGGAGATTGATAATTTTAATCCCAACTCTATCTCCGACCATCCTCTTGATATGCGAATTTCCTTAATCCTTGCGGCGATTATTTGATTTAACGCCGAGGACGGCTCGGCGCCGGATACCAGCCATTGGAGGTCTATGTGAAAATATTCAGCAATTTTGGAGAGTGATTCGGAGTCGAGCAATCCATTACGCTGAAAACACTTTCTTGCTGTTTCGTAATTCAACCCCACGTTTTGGCAAAAGTCCGCCAGGGACTGCCCTTCCTGCAGGATGAGTATTCTTTGCAATAGATTGTTCAATTCGATGTTAGGCATAGCAAAATTTCAGTTGACAATCAGGGACATATGTCCCATAGTATAACACAGGTAGGGACAAAAGTCCCACTCCCCACAACTACAAGTGAATAAAAAGGTTCATCCACCTATTGGATGGGTTTGCGGGTGCTGGACGCGATCATAAATCGTTATCAGCATCGCACAAAACACCCTGAACTCCAATATTTATTGGGTTAGCCGATAGCCATTGATGCGTGGCGGGGGAGTCGTATTTTCTGAAAACGGGAATTTTTGCAGGGAGGCCGATTGTATGGGATTTGATGCACGGAGAAAATCTGTAAAACAATTGAGAATTATTAAGACCCGCGTGAAGCCCACTTCCCGGAGGTTGTTTCAATGTCCGGTGGTGGTCATCACCCTGGCCAACGGTGAGGTTCTCAAAAGAGGTTGCGGTCGATCGGGGATGTCGGAGTTTGGTGCCTGTCTGCGGTGTTTGTATTGTGGGAATTACTTGTATAAAAAATCTTCCAGTTTGGAATCGATGTGGTTTCATTTTCGTTGGGCCCGGGAATTTTGGAAGAGTCACAACACGCATGGCCGTGATTTTGTGAATGGTGTTCCGGTGTCGGGCAAACCGGAAACCTTACCCTCCGCCTGTATTTCGGATTTGGCGGAGTCGAGGCCGCCGCGATGGTTTCCTTATTATTTGAAGTACAGCGACCGGGAATTCCGGGACTATATGCTCGAATTAAAAAGAGACCTTTGCGTAACTCCAGGAAAATCCTGAAATGGAATATATTTCGTAAAGTTTGTAGTTGCCCAATTTATTGGGCGGTTTTAAAAATCTAAACACAGATTCTTCACTACACTCCGTTCCGCTCAGAATGACAATAGACGTCTCTCTGTCATTCTGAGGAGCTAACGGCGACGAAGAATCTATGTTTTAAATTCCTGCCTTATAAATGAGGTAATCACATTATGAAAAAACCCCTTATGCAAAGGCCTCATTTGACGAATGTTAAAAAACCGGTTTGCGCCGTCCATTCCTTATCCACCAAAGTCTGTGCTGGGGATGTGGTGGAGGTGGTTTTGCATTCGTCGGATTCCACCGAACAGCACACTTTTCCTCATCGCTTGAGATTGTGCCAGTATCACCATCAGTTGGAGTTGATGGTGTGGGGGATCAAAAAGTTTTTTGAGGTGTATCATTTATTAAACGCTGGGGATAGCGTGGAGGCTTCCAACCGCCATTGGCAGGAAGCCTTGGAACCTCTGCCGGAAGATTCGCGTCTATATTTTGGTGCGTCCGAAGATCTGGAGTTCTGGCTGAACCGTCTGGCGGGAGATCTTTCCGATGGCAGTTGTCATCCCCGGTCGGAATTTGAGTATCTGAAAGACGCGTCGATTGATTTGGGCGATGCGCGTTTGACGGACAAGCAGTTGATGGCCGTGTGCATGGTGTTTTATGGCGGCGTCAAAAAGAAACGCGCCGCCCAGGCGATGAACATCACCAGCCAGGCCTTGTCGGATCATGTGAAAGCCGCCCTCAAAAAAATTGGGGATAATCTGGCTCGCACTTAATGATTCATTGTTATCCCGGAAAGGCCCATGGGGGTGGGTGGTTGACGCGGATGAACCGTTTGCCGTCGTTGCGTTTCTTCTGGTTTTCAGCAATTCGCTTCCATAGCGGGTGATCGGGCATGCTTGCCTGCGTACGGATGAACAGTTTGGAGATGGGGTCCTGATAGATTTTCTGCCAGCCCGGCATCTTTTCCATAAAGGCATGAGGCGCTTCGTATCTTTTGGTCATTACTAAAATAGTGGGGAAATCCTTCAGCAGTGCCAGCCCTTCCGGTTTGCCGTAGGCAAAGGCCCGGTTCATTTCTATGATGTTTTCCGGGTAAACCGTGCGAAACCGACCGTCGATGGATACCCGGGAGTTGGGTGACTTCCAGATCATGTATTCCCCCCAATCGAACGGCACCACCAGATTGCCCTCCAGACCGTTGGCTTCCATGAATTGCGCCGCATAGGTCGGGTACACGAAGGGGTCCACTCGAATTTTAAAATCGTTCTCCGCGTATTGGTTCCATTGCATGGCCGCCAGCCCGATAATAAAAATTCCCAATACCGTCTGCGCCGCCCAATGAAAATGATTCGACAACCGGTCGTAATACGGTTTGAAATCCCATCGCCACCAGCGCGCATAATGCGTCAGTAGATACGGAGCTATCAGGATGGCAGTGAGTACCGTGTGGCGTTGATGGCGGAATCCGTAAACCATCGCGAGCACAATGACCCCTATTTCCCAGATGCGTTTTTTGTGCGGCATGAAAAAGGTTCCGACAAACAACAGAGCCAGCACCTTGTATTGCCAGTGAGAGAAATCGGTCAAGGATACCGGCCCCCATTCGCTGATGGCTCGCGGCTGGCCGAGCGACTGGATAAAAAAGAGCCACAAGTTGTAGCCGTAAGGGTTGATCAAAACCGCCACGCAGGACAGCAGGAAATATTTGAGTAGCAGGGCACCCTGGCGCTCTCCGGTCTTGTAGCATCGAATGACTTCTACCGCGGTGATTGCGCCGAAAATACCCAACCCGGCCACCACACCCCCGTGGCTGTTGACCCACACCAGCATGAGGAGCGGAGTCCATTTGATGATCCGGTGATTGCCGTCAAAAAACTTTTGCAGAACGGTGACCAACAGCGCCAGACCCAGAAAGGTCGCCAGATGCGGGCGGGTCATGAATCCGGGAGCCATCACCGGAATGATGAGCGCAAACATAGCCAGGTACACGGTGATGTTGCCGGAGCGCGCAAAGTAAAGCGAAGACAGCAGATGAACGATGAAAATTCCCAGCAGGGCTTTGAAAACGAGCAGGCCGGTGGAATCGAAACTATTGTAGATAAGATACAGCGACACCTCCATCAACCATTCGTGATTGATCCAGCGGTTGCCGTGGGCGGTATAGGAAAAGGGATCGGTGTCGTGAATCCAGCCCTGTTGCCAGATGTCCTGCCCGAATCGGAGGTGTCCCCACAAATCCGGGTCTGCGGTGAAATAGGAGAACTGGAAAAAGGCGAAGGTGTACACCAGGATGCGGATCATTGTATAGAGGCCATCCCTGGTCGCGCGTGCGGAAAGTGTGTCTGAATCGTTAAGAGTCACTCTAATTAATCTAAGGGACGAACTGTTCTGGAACAAGTAAAAATAGATATTTTCCTGCGGGAAAACTCATTGCCAACTATTCATTTATAAAGGCAGAAGGAGGAATCCCCCCGGCCCCCTTTACAAGGGGGAGCAAACCACTTCCAATTAAATGAGTTAATAGGCTGTGAGTTGAGGGTTTTCATTTGAAAAAGGGAATGTGATAATAGTCGTCATTATTTATCTGTTAAGAAACTAAAACATAGATTCTTCGCGGAGTTTATCCTGAGCCTGTCGAAGGACTCAGAATGACCCATGATTATCTCTCTGTCATTCTGAGAAGGCGGAGTAGCCTGTCCTGAGCTTGCCGAAGGAAAGAATCTGTGTTTTGAGTGTTGTAAAATAGGATGGATATCTTTCTCTCCTTTTCTCTTAACAAAAGTCCCAAATACCAGGAGTAATTGTGAAAATTATCGTTTGCGTGAAACAGGTCATTGATACCGGTGCGGCATTGACTCTCAAGGATGGCCAAGTGGATACCGAAGGCCTGCCGCGTGTGCTCAATCCGTATGACGAGTTTGCAGTGGAGGAGGCGGTACGTATCCGCGAGCAATCGCCGGACGACACTACGGTGACCCTGATTACACTGGGGCCGGACCGTTTCAAAGACACGCTCCGCAAGGGTTTGGCGATGGGCGCAGACCAGGCGATCCATCTGCTCGATTCTGCGTTTGACGGCCTGGATGGTCTGGGCGTGGCGACGGCTTTGTCCAAAGCGATAGGAACTCTCGAATATGATTTGATTTTATGCGGCCGGCAGGCGGTGGATGACGACATGGCGCAGGTCGGACCCGCGATGGCGGTATTGCTGGGGATTCCTTTCGTTACCGTGGTCACAAAATTGGATTTATCAGAAGATCGGCAAAAGGCCGAAGTGACCCGCCAGATCGAGGGTGGTTCCGAGATACTTGAAGCGCCGCTACCCTTACTGCTCACTTGTCAGAAGGGGTTGAACGAACCTCGCCTGCCTTCCCTTAAAGGCATCATGGCCGCCAAGAAAAAAGAGATCACCCTTCTCGATGCCGCCGCTATTGGCTTCGATGCCGATAGCATGGGTGCCGCCGCCAACCGGGTGCGGGAAACCTCCTTGACTCTGCCACCGGCCCGCAAAAAAGGAATTATTCTGGAAGGCAGTCCGGAGGAAGCCTGCGCGCAGTTGCTTCAAGCGCTACGCGACGACGCCAAGGTCATTTAGCCTTGCTCGTGAAGCGGACAGGATTCCAGGGTAGGATTTACCGCCGAGGGCGCAGAGTCCGCAGAGAAAACCAAAAACTGACAGGATAACGGGATCAGCAGGATGAACAGGATTCCAAAAATCTCCTCTCCCCTCACGGGGAGAGGATTAAGGTGAGGGGTGGTTGGCTCCCCCTTCTCCGAAGGGGGCCGGGGGGCTTATACCTTGTGTTTGGGTAATTGCTCCATTCATGGGACGGATTAAAGGCGCTCGATACAAAAAATGGGCAAATAAGGAGAAAAAGGATATAAACGGCAAAAAAAATCCCTCCCTCCGGGCATGGAGAGAGGGGGAAGTCACGTTTTCAGATAAAGAATCGTTACCAGTACAGGCAATCGTCGGTGCATTCCTTATTGGAAGCGGAGAGCTCAACTGCAGTTGCCTGGTTTGTATTCGAGAGTTTGGATTTCACATAGTCCTGGTAATCCTCGGGCACCACGATACGACCTATGGCCGTTCCGCCTACGGGGCCCCACATACCGGTATCCAACTCAAACCAGTAACTTCCATCGGCAATGTCCCGATCGATATGATCTTCCAAAGCCATCTGCTCAAAAAATCCAAGTTTGTAGCCGTTGATGACAACATCATCATATTGTACTTTCTCTGAGGCCACCGCAGGAAGGGCAGTCATCAGGAATAATCCCATTACCAGGGCTACAGACCCTATGATTTTAGATATGC
>JAJDBJ010000065.1 GCA_029261395.1 Nitrospinaceae bacterium | reverse complement strand
TCCGTTCATCCAGATTTTGTTTCTGATGCACCCACTCCTTGACGGCGCGCACGCGGGTCTGAATCTCCTTGAAGTGAGCGATGGAGGTCTCCGGATCGAGCCCCTTGTCCTCCACCCATTCCCGCCAGACTTCCTGCTCGGCTTCCAAATCATGTTCCTCTTTTTCCAGTTTGCCCTGCAACAGAGTGTCCAGCAGGTCTTCCTTGTCACCCGCCGGACGGCTGAAGGATGCCCAGACATAAAGACCGATGCCGGCGGCCAGCATCAACCCCATAAAAATTCCCAGTTCCATATTGGCCGAGAACAAGGCGAAGCCGCCACCCACGGCTCCTATTCCCATCAACAGCCAGGAAGACACACGAATCCCCTTGGGGAAATCATTCTCCTGGGAATTGTCCATCAGCAATTGTTCTTCATGCAGCTCCAGCTTATTGCGGGCATTCACCAAATACTGCTCCGAATGCAGTAACTCCTGTCCCCGCTTTTCAACGAACTGTTTTTCGGCATCAATCCATTCCAGAGCCAGCACACGGTCTTCATCCCAATCGCGATTGATTCCATCAATTTCTGAACGGATTTTTGATCTCAGCTGATCCCGTTCCTGCAGGACCTCATGTTTGTCCACCTGCGCGGACCGGACCACCCCGGTGAGTTGACGCAGTTGCATGATTTCGGTTTCCCGGTCGAGCAGGGGTTGGTTGACGAGTATCGGGTCCCGCCTGAGTTTCAGTTGATGAAGCTTGACCTTCTCCTCCTCCAACCGCTGGCTCAAATCCTCGATTTTGGTTTGGATCTTTTCAAACACCAGCATGCTCTCTTCATCCATCGCGGGAACCCCGGCCAGTTCTTCCTGCCGGGCGACCTTGTCTTTGAGGCCGATAAAATCGGCGAACAATTCGTGCCTCACCTCCAGAGCCCGCCGGCGCGATTCCATTTCCTTTATATCGATTTCCCCTTTCTCGCGGTCTTGCTCCAGAGCTTCGATTTTTTTGTTCAACTCATCATACTGGCTCACTTCGTTGAACCGGGCGCGAAGTTCTTCCTCGCGCTTTCGGATCTCGCGGTACACCTTGTCCAAAGCCCGGTCGGATCGCCCTCTCTGCTTGAACAATTCATCCTGTTGCTCGCGAATTTCCTTTTCCACTACGGTCAGTGACACCTGCCCCAGACCCATCCCGGCGCCCAGGATTTTATTTTTGATCTCCTCTTCCATGAGCGAATCCAAGTCCTGCAATTCATCCAGCGCGAAAGCGTAAATATTTTTAAATATTTTTCGAGACGCATGGCCGAGAAACGATTCCAGATGAGCCTGCCCCGAGCCTTCACGGTCCGCCGACTGCACCTTCACCTGACCTTCCAGAGTGCCTCCGGTGCGGGAAATGAAAATCTGCTCGCCGTTGGCCATTTCGCACATCAATTTTCCCGAATGCTCACCGCCAGCCACCGGCGTGTAGGAGTTCACTCCCTTTCGCTTCTTTTCGAACCCGAACAATATCCAGCGTATGAATTCGAGCAAAGTGGTCTTGCCAAATTCGTTCCTGCCATAAATCACGTTCAGGCCCTGCGATATCGGAACCACACGGCAGTGCGAAAATTTACCAAAACGCTCTATATGGATTTCTCTAATTTGCATAGTATCGACTCAGAGCGGAGTGCCTCCGCTCACAATTTAAAATTTTGGGATGCAAACCAGCGTGATGCTGCTCCTACCCGGAGGGGGAACTGGCTAACCGTTCTCCAAAAATCAATATTCCCAGGCGCAATTCACGGTTTTAAAGTTTCCAGCCCTGTAAAGGGCTTGCGCCCAACGACCCTCTATAGCCGTCAACAGTCAGCAAGTTGCCTCTCCTGCTAAGGAGTTGCTTCCCTCTCTAGAGGGTCAGTCGCGGTTCACCAACAGATCCAGAGTCAGGTTGCGAGCCTGGAACAAAATTTCGCGCAGTTCGTCATCGGTCAATTCCGAAAGCAGGTAACCGCCTTCCCAGGATCGAAACAGGTCTTTAAGAGGTTCCCGGCATTCCGGCAGAGTGGCCGTCTTGCTGTCATACAGCGCAATCAAATCCGCGACAAAGTCTTTGCCCTGTTTCAAGGCGTCGATATCGTATGCCCCGCGGGTTTGCAGGCGGAACTCCAGCCACAGGCCGGACCTGCGGTCCGCAAAACTCTGGAACACTTCGTCGCGCACACTTTCCAGCGTCCCTCCCTTGCGCAGAAGCGCATGCACGTCTGTCCGACCGATCAACGTCTGGCGAACCACCAAACTTCGACCTTCGGCCTGCTCCAAAAGTATTCGACACTGGCGGACGATCTCCTCGACCACTGCGTCGAGTGAGGCGCAGGCGGACATATCTACTGAGCTTTCGACAAAACGGATGACATCGGTCGCATGAAACTGGATATCGGGCACGGCACCTTCTTTCAAAGTCACCAGACAACAGCCTCGCGGACCGGATTCCTTGAAATGCCGGCCCTGCGAATTGCCGCAGTAGACAATCGCCGGATGGCTCTCGCGCAACACCTCGCGCAGATGAATATGCCCCAGCGCCCAGTAATCCATGCCCCGCACCACCAGATCGTCCACCGCACACGGTGCGTAAGGATCGTGGTCGGGGTGACCCCCCACATTCGCGTGCAGGACGGCTACAGCGAAACCTGCATCCTGTTGCCGCTCAAACTGGTGAGTCAGATTATCGAACACATCCCGTTCGGGAAAACTGGTGCCATAAATATGCGCCAGCGTCCGGCCGTCTTTCACGACCGGAACAGACTGCACACCGTTACCGGGAAACACCGTCACTCCCTCCGGCCATTTCAAGGTACGGGACCAGGTGTTGAGCGGATCGTGATTGCCGTGCGCGATAAAAACAGGGATGTGATGATCGGATAACGTTTGCAGTCCACCACGAAACTTGAACTGCGCCTGCAAACTTTTGTCCTCGCCGTCAAATACGTCGCCCGCAATGATAACGGCGTCCACCTGCTCCTGAATCGCCAAGTCGACGATATTCAAAAACGATTGCAGGGGCGCCTCGCGCAAACGCTCGGCCCACACCGGATGAATCGCGGAGAATCCCTTGAACGGGCTGTCGATATGCAGATCGGAACAATGAATGAAACGAAAGGTGGACAAAATGATTCCTTACAGAAATGGCGGAAGAACCAAAAATAATCCGACTGAAACGGTCGGGAGGACCGGGTTGCAGTGGCTAGAGTACTATGATTTTATTGACTTTACCAACCCTCTTTCCGGCATTTCGTCCCCTGTGGTTGACGGCCCGCCCTTTCTCCCCCTGGCATGGTAAAATCAATTCTTTTGAATCACTGACGGAACTCATGACTCAACTTTCTTCTGAAATATCGACTCGCCCTGCACCCCAACGGCCACCAATGGAGTACCGGCGGTTCGGCAAAACCGGGGAGATGATCTCCGTCCTGACACTGGGCGGCATGCGGTTCAAGTATGGGTGGACTCCGCCACGAACCTATCTACCCAAAGCGACGTATCAAAATTGCCTGGAAACCACCCGCCTGGCGCTTGAAGTGGGAATCAACCATATTGAAACCGCGTTCGGCTACGTCAAAAGCGAACACCTGTATGGCAAGGTCCTGAAGGAATTGGGAACGCCTCGCACACATTTCAAAATGATGACCAAGGGCGCACCGATGACCGGCGACGAAACCCGCGCGCTGGTGGAACAACAGTTGGAAGCCCTGCAGTTGGACCACATCGATTTTTACGGCTGGCACGGGATCAATAATGAAGAGCGTTTCCAGGCGGCAGTCGCGCCCGGCGGTCCGGTGGAAACCCTGCACCGCCTGCGGGAAGAGGGCTTGATCGGCCATATCGGATTCTCCACCCACGCTCCGCTCAACATCATCGAAAAAGCCATGCGCACCGACCTGTTCAGTTTCGTCAATCTACATTACTATTATTTTTTCCAACGCAACCGGCCGGCAATCGAGTTGGCGAAAGAAAAAGACCTGGGCATCCTCATCATTTCCCCCAACGACAAGGGCGGACAGTTGTGGAATCCTTCCGACAAGTTGAAGGAACTATGCCATCCCCTGACCCCCATCCAGTACAACGGACGCTTCTGCCTGAGTCATCCGCAGATCACCACCCTGACCCTCGGCATGCACGCGCCGGAGCATTTCGATCAGAACCTGGCCATGCTGAATGGTGAGGATTATTTTTCCAAAGAGGATGCGACGGTAAAGACCACCGTGGATAACGCCGCCCATTCCATTTCCGATTTTTGCACGTACTGTACGGAGTGCCTGCCCTGTCCGGAGAACATCAACATCCCTGAAATTCTCCGCTTTCGCAACCTGTTGGAAGGCTATGACATGCAGAGCTACGGGAAGTACCGCTACAACATGCTGGGAGGCAAAGGCCACTGGTTTCCCGGAACCTTCGCTTCGGCCTGCACGGAGTGCGGCGACTGCCTGCCCAAATGCCCCGAAAAATTGGAAATCCCGAAACTACTGTTCGAGACCCACGACAAACTATTCGACCTCAAGTCCTATTGGCGTTCCCAACTGGAGGCGTTTCTGGTCAATGGTTATAAGGCCGTTAAAAGTATCTTTTTAAAGTTCACCTCATAAAACCCCTCATAACCCATTGAAATCAGCAGATTTTTAAGATCTTCCCTTGTCATTTTTCACCCCCCATAAACCACTGTTTTTAGGGAGGTTTGAGAGGGTGAAACCGACGGCCCCAATATCCCTAACTATACGAAAAATTTAAGTAATTGAGTTTATTGACCTAATATCAAGCGGGATTGACGAGATATGGTTTTTCGACTAGCATGTATCCTCACATTGAGAGTAATGGTAATTTTTATCTTGAATGAGTTGCCCGAGACATTTGTTACGGCTTTATTAACCGTCCGCTTGATCGATATATGATTTCCTCGTTATCCCGAGAAGCCAAATTCACCGATGCCAAGATCTTGATCGTTGATGATGAGCAGGGCAACATCCACGTTCTGGAAAGAATGTTGAATGCCGTCGGATATCGCAACATCACTTCCACCACCGACTCCCGCTCGACCCCGGACCTCTACCAGATCATGCACCCGGACCTGATTCTGCTCGATATCAAAATGCCGGGATTCAGCGGGTTTGATGTCATGAATGCCCTCAAACCCCTGGAAACGGAAAGCTATCTCCCTATTCTCGTGCTCACGGCGCAATTGGATACCGAAACCCGGTTGAAAGCGATCAAAGCGGGCGCCAAGGATTTTGTCAACAAGCCCTTTATCATGGAAGAGATGCTGGCCCGGATCAACAATCTTCTGGAAGTCCGAATGTTGCACAACTCCGTTTGCGGTAAGAAAAAATCGCTCGAAACTCAGATCATGGAAAGCTCGCAGGAACTGCGCCAGTATCAGGTGGAAATCATCCACCGTCTGGCACGGGCCGCGGAATACCGCGACAACGAAACCGGCATGCACATCATACGCATCAGCAAACTGTGTGAGTATTTGGCGCGGGGCCTGGGCTTGAGCGAGCATGACTGCCACCTCATTCGCCATGCCAGCCCCATGCACGACATCGGGAAAATCGGCATCCCCGACCACATCCTCCTCAAGCCTGGGAAGCTTACGTTAGAAGAATGGGCTGTCATGAAAACCCACGCAGATATTGGAGCGTTGATTTTGTCGGGAAGTGAATCCGAATTCCTGCAAATGGCTGAAATCATCGCTGGCTCCCACCACGAACGGTGGGAGGGCAGTGGCTATCCCAAGGGTCTGAAGGGTGAGGAAATTCCTCTGGTGTCGCGGGTTGTGACGGTGTGCGATGTTTTCGACGCCCTGACCAGCGACCGTCCTTATAAAAAGGCCTGGTCGGTTGACAAGGCATTTGCAGAAATGGAAAGCCAGAGCGGGAAATTATTTGATCCCCGTATCTTTCGTACTTTTAAAACTCTCCTACCGGAAATGATCGCCATCATTGAGCAATTCTCCGACTCCTCGCAACAACACATTCAACCCCAGCGCAAACTTTCCTGATACCCAAACAGTCCCATCAAGACAACGGTACGCTTTCTTTCACATTGCTTTGACAATGGTCCATCAATTTTTGGGCCTTCGGGTAAGTATCGTCCACTTTGAGGACTTTTTCGAGGTAGGGCATCGCCCGGTCGCACCGCAGGGTCTTCGTGTATATTTCCGCCAGGATGAATTGAAAGTGGATGTCATCCGGCTTCACCATTTCGTAACGGATACCGGCACCGATCACCTCTCGCGGCTCACCCCGACCCCGGTAACTGAACAGCGCACTTTGTAACGCCTCCTCATTCATGGCATCGTTTTCCAGAACCCGGCTGGAATACATAAGGGATCTCCCGTAATCTTTCTTCATATTGTAAAATTTCGCCAGGGCATTCAACAGGCTCAAGTCTTCCGGGCTTTCTTTCGACTGGCCAATCAACTCGATCAGGGCGATCTCCTGCATGATGGTCCGTAACTGGCGCATATCGTTTTTGGCCGCCGCTTCCAGTTTCTTCCGTGCCTCAGACCATTGTTCCAGCTCGATCAGGTTGTACCCCAGATACAGATTGGCGAATCCCTGTTTGGGCTCCCGCTCCAGCACCTGTTCCATATACTCCACACTGCGGGCATACTCCCCGATCTGATAAAACGCGTGACCCAGATTGAGCAGAAGCTCGAGGTTGTCGGGATCCTGTTTCTGCTGAGCCTGTAGACGTTCGATCTGGTCCCTCCCCGCCTGCAGGTGATAGCGGGGCAAGTCGCCACTGCCGGACAATTGGATCGCCTCCAACAACAGCCCCCGGTTGGAATACATGACACCGCGCTGATACAAACCCATCGCCCGGTACTGCCGTTTAAATTCCTTCGTATCCGCATACTCCATGCCCGAGATACGACGCACCACGTCCTCGACCGGTGTCCGGTTGAACACCAGTCGTTCGAGTCCCGCCGACCCGATGACTTTGCCGGTGTCGAGATAAAACTCGATGCGCGGCCGGTTGTCCGTGATCAAAGGCTGAGTCGCCGACAGCCGTTGCATCTCCTCTTCCAGAAACCAGATACTGCTGAGCAGGTGGGTCGCGTCGGGAATATAAATATCCCGCAGAGCCTGCGCCACGGAAGGTTCTGCCATGCGTTCCCTCAACTTTTTAAAGTCGAGGGTGATCGGCTGGTCGGACCCGATGACCATCATCTCATTGGCGACGGACATCCACGCGATGGCATGCGGGAATACAGACAGGAAGGTTTTGAAGTGCATGTCCACTTCCTCCGCGCTCTGGCTGTGGAGGGGAATCCATTGCGACATGATGCCGCCCGGCTTGAGCCGACTCAACGCCGCCTCGTAAAAATCCTTCGTGTACAAGTTGACCGTAAATGCAGTGCGCGGCGGTGGCGGTTCGCCGGTGATCACGTCGTATTTTTTCTGCGTGGTCAAAAGAAAGTTACGCCCGTCCTGCAAAACAAAATTGACCTTCGGGTTGTTCGCCACATCATGATTCTCGGCTTTGAACGAGGGTGCGGTGTTGATGACACTCGGCGACAACTCCACGCTGTCCACCTGCCCGACACGCGGATGAATCCCCGCCGCCCCGGTGGTCTGCCCCGTTCCGAAACAGATCACCATCACGTTCTCCGGGTTGTCGGACAGCAGGATCGGCACATGCGCCAGCAGTTTCATGTAGCGGGTGGCGATCACGTTCGAGGCGGACATGGAAATACCGTTGGTGATCAACCGCTTGGCGGTGGGATCGAGAATCCCATACTCATCCTTGAACACCGCCACGGTATCCGTCAGCCCCTCTTCGAAATACAACAGGTCGCTTGTGGCCCGCTGACCGGCGCTGTCGCGCATGAAGAACCGGTCGAGCAGATTGCCCGGCAGGAGGACGTTCAAAGCGATCACCACCACTACAGTCACCCCCGCCACTCCCTTGCGCAGGGTCGCCGTGGAATAATCACCGGTCCAGAACAACAGCGGCACCATCAACAGATTGAGCGTCGCCACTACTGCCAGACTTGTTTCCGTCCCCAGAACGGGCAAAAACACAAACCCGGCTACCAGCGAACCCAAAATGGCACCCAGTGTGTTCGCCGAATAAATCTGACCGGTGCCGCGTCCGACGTGTTCGTGCCCGCCTGCCGCGAGCTTGATGAGTATCGGAAAATTCATTCCGAACAACAACGCCGGCAGTAGCATCAGCGCCGCCGAGTCTTTTAAATAATGCAAAAAAGTTTTGCCGGGGTGGGTCAGGTTGTAACTGTTCCACGGAGCGGACAGCAGGCTATCCATTGAAAACAACGTGAACAGCACATACACCCCGATGCCCGCCTGTAGAGCAATCAATAACGTTCGCAAAGAAGCCACGCGCGCCATCAAGGGCACCACCACCCAACTGCCGATGCCGATACCGATCAGGAACACCGCCAGCATCAGGCTGAACGAGTACACGGTGCTCGCAATACTGAACACGAGTAAACGCGTCCACAGCACCTCATACGCCAGCGCAGTAAAGCCGCACACGAAGGCGATGCCCATCCACAGTTTTTGTTCGGCACTCAGCGTCACCGAAGGCCACTCAATTGCAGGCAGACGCCACGGCGTTTTCTCACCACCGGGATGCTCTTCCTGATGAATGCGGATACAGCCGATACCGATGATGAGGTTGGCGCAGGAAGCGAGCAACGCCGTCTGCAATACCCCAAAACTGGAAATGAATATGAAGCCGGTCAACAGGCATCCCACCGCCGCGCCCAGGGTATTGATGGAGTACAGATATCCGATCTGCGTGCCCAGGCGGGTGTTGTCAGTCACGTAGTATTTGCTGATGATCGGCAGGGTCGCGCCTATAAACGTCGTTGGGATGAACATCAAAAAAAACGCCAGTAGAGCCTTGATAGCGTTAAACAGCACCGGCGATTCCGGGAGCCAGCGGTGCATCCACGCGTAAAAGACGTGAAACTCCGAAAAGATCAGCGACAGCACCGCGCTGGCGGCGAAAATGAAGATTTCGATCCTCCCATACACAAGCAGGGGCGATGTCTCCCCTTGCCGGGCCACGGCGCGGTCGATCATATGCCCCCAGACGTAACTGCCGAATCCCAGCCCCGCCATAAACGCCGCTAGTACAATGGATACCGAGTACACCGTATGGCCGAACACCAGCGTCAGCTGGCGCGTCCAGATGATCTCGTAAACGAGTGCGGTGATCCCGGAAATGAATAAATAGAGGTAAACCAGCCGAGAGGGTTGGGTAGGTGCCGTCACGTTCAGAAATTCCTTAAATGGATTGACATTAATCCGGTGTTTCAGTAGTTTTAGGGACAGGGAAAGCCTGACCAACCATAAATCAAAATACGGGTTTTGCCAAGCCCGAAGCAGAAGGAATTGAAGTATGGCCGAAGATTATACCGCACACGAAAAAGAAATCGAGGCATCGGACCGCGTCGAGCACCCCTACGCCGACGAAATGGGCGTGGTGTGGACTGTCGAGGCCTGGGAACGTGTCAAGCACGCCCCGGAATTCGTGAGGCCCGGCATCCGCAAACTCATGGTCCAGCGCACCGTCAAGCGCGGTTTCAAATACATCACGTCGGACTTCCTCACGGAAATCCGCAACGAGTCGATGATGCTGGTCTCCAAGCGCGTCAAACAGTTCGGCTTCGAGGAGCTGTCGATGGGCGCGTTCGACGTCGCCAAACAGAAGATGTCGGAAAGTCCGCGCAAGGTGGAGGTCATCGAGGAAATTCAGGACTTCCTCTCCATGCGCACCGAGAAGAAGGAAGACATCGTCGACAAGTTCAAGAATTATATGGAAACCGCCCCGACCAGCGGCATGCCGTGGTCGAAGGATGCCATAGAGAAAATGGAGAAAGTGCCGCCGTTCGTGCTCGGCATGGCCAAGCAGACCATCGAAGGCCGCGCCCGTCAACGGGGCGATAAAATGATCACGCCCGACATCATCGACGAAGTGTTCAGCAACGTCATGCCCGCCTCCGCGAAAGAAGCGATGGGCATGGAAGTGACGGAAGAGGACAAACAGAGGGACGTCGATTACGATGCCCAGCAGGACGAGGAGCCGGATTTCGAGTTGACCTGGCAGGACGACGCCAAAGCCAAGGTCATGAAAATCCCCATCCCCTTCATCCGCGAAATGGCCATCAAACGCATCGAAGCGGAAGTCAAAAAAGAAGACGTCACCGAAGTGACGATGGAACTGTTCGACAAATACCGGTTTTCCTTCTAACCACTCGGCGTGGGGCCAGCATAAAAGTCGCTTCCATTTTACAACGAAGACCTATAGACAATTTGTCATTCTGAGGAACCGAAGGTGACGAAGAATCTGGGTTTTCCTATGATACCCAGTCTCAAAACTATTATTCACAATCCCGTCGGATAATCTAAAAATTCGGTTACGAGGCCGAATTGTTGTTCGAGGTGTTTGCCGACGGCGATGACGCCGCCAGTCTCGGTCGCGTAGTGGCCGGCGAACATGAGTACACATCCGCCTTCGATCGCTTCGTGGTACTGATGGTTCTCGCCTTCGCCGGTGATGTAGCAGTCGAGCCCTTCCTTCACCGCCTGACCGACGATGTCCCCTGCCCCGCCGCTGACCAGTCCGACGCTCTCCACGTCGCCGTCGCCGATCACTTTCACCGTCGCGCCCAACTTTTCTCCCAGCGTCTTGCTCAACTGCTCTGCGGATTGACGTTTCACTTTCCCCTTGAGGCCGATGAGTTGGCCTTCGTATTCGCCGAAGGCTTCCGCATGTTCGAGGCCGATCTTGTCCGCCAGCGCGCGGTTGTTGCCGAGGACGGGGTGCATATCCAGCGGCAGGTGGGCGGAGTACAATCCCATATTAGCCTGCACCATCGCCGACAGTTTGTCGTAATACGGTCCCCGCACCGGTTGCAGGCCGCCCCAGAAGATGCCGTGATGCACGAACATCATCTGGCAATCGCGCTCGATGGCCATCTCGATGGTCGCCTGACAGGCGTCCACCGCCAGGCCCACCTTGCGGATGCCCATTGCATTCTGCACCTGCAGGCCGTTCACCGCACGGGGGGAGTCTTTGATATTTTCGATGTCCAATAGCTGGTCGAGGTAGTGGGCGATCTGTATAATGTCCATGCGACGAATTATAGCAAAATGTCCACTGAGGGCAAACAAAGGTAACAATCATCATAACCTCCCCCTCCCCCCTCCTTGGTAAGGAGGGGGTATAAAAGAGCAAAACTTGCGAAACATGATCTTTCCAATAACCGAAGACTCATCTCATATACCCTCCCCTTTCCAAGGGGAGGGCTGGGTGGGGTAATATTTTAATGACCGCATTTCTGGTACGCAACATAGGCCAACGGCTGATCCTGCTGGTGTTCATCTCGATCATCGCGCATTCGGTGGTTCACCTTGCGCCCGGCGACCCCAGCCTGGTGGACCCGTCCAACCCGCGCATGAAGGCGGAGGACATCGCACGCATCCGTGCGGCGTTCCATCTGGATGATCCCCTGTACACGCAATACGCCTACTGGATGCGCGACCTGTTCACCGGCCAGTTGAAATCGTTCAAGGACAACCAGCCCGTTCTCGGAAAAATATGGGACCGCTTTCTCAACTCCCTGCCGCTGTTCCTGGTGACCACCCTGCTCACCTGGTTCATCGCGTTTCCTTTCGGAATCCAGTCGGCGTTACGCCGAGGTTCGCTGTTGGACCGGGGAGGAACCCTGCTGTCCTACATCCTCATTTCTTTTCCGGGATTTTTCCTGGCGTACATTTGCATCATTCTCGTGGTGAAGGTGTTCGATGTTCCGGTGATCGGCATCAGCACGTTCGGACTGGAGGACGCGGGCCTGTGGTATCAATCGATGGACCGCATCTGGCACCTCACGATCCCCGCGCTGATTTTCGCTTCCGGGAGCATTGCCGTGTTGTCACGCTACGTCCGGTCGCAGATGCTGGAGGTCATTCACATGGACTACATGCGCACCGCCCGCGCCAAGGGCTTGTCGGAGGAAACCGTCATCTACAAACACGGCCTGCGCAATGCACTACTGCCGTTCATCACCATGTTCGGCCTGATGATCCCCGGACTGATCGGCGGCTCGGTCATTATCGAAACTATTTTTTCCTGGCCGGGGTTGGGACGCCTCGGATTTGAAGCCATCATGAACCGGGATTTCCCCGTCATCTTGACGCTCAACTTTATCGCTGCCATTTTGACTTTGGCCGGAACCTTTATTTCCGACCTTTTGTACGCGGTGGCGGACCCGAGAATCAAACTGCAATAAAGAGAACCCTATGGACCTGGCAGAACACAGTGGCGGCACATTGACGGACCAGCAGATCACTCCATTTCGCGAAAAGTGGAACCTGTTTCGTAAGAACCGGGGCGCGGTGTTCAGTCTGTGGTTTTTGATTTTCCTATTGATTCTGTCTATCGCAGGAAAACTGCTGACCCTTTACAGTCCACCGTTCAATCCAGCGACGGTGCGGCTGTCGGAAAAATTTCTACCGCCCCTGACGCCATTTAAAAGCGATCTCGTCAAACAGGCAGATGCGCCCCCCTTCGCCATTTACCTGCTGGGCACCGACGAGTTGGGACGCGATGTGTTTTCGCGTATGCTGGAAGGCACCCCGGTATCCCTCACCATCGGTTTTGTGGCCGTGGGCATTTCGATTTTCGTTGGCATTTTTCTGGGTGGGCTGGCCGGATTTTACGGGCGCATCCGGCTGGGTTGGCTTACCGTCGACACCCTGATTATGCGGTTTGTCGATATCATGCTATGCTTTCCGACTTTCTTCTTGATTTTGACGGTGGTCGCGTTGCTACCACCCAGTATCTATAATATTATGATTGTCATCGGCCTCACCAGCTGGATGGGCACTGCCCGTCTGGTGCGCGCCGAGTTTTTGTCCCTGCGCGAACAGGATTACGTGATGGCCGCCCGCAGTCAGGCCATCCCGGAAATGCGCATCATCTTTCAACACATCGTACCCAACGCCATCGCACCGGTGCTGGTGTCCGCCACCATTGGCGTGGCAACGGCGATCCTGACCGAGTCGGCGCTCAGTTTTCTCGGCTTCGGCGTGCAACCGCCGGACGCGACCTGGGGCAATATTCTGTCCGACGGCAAAGGATACATCTTCGACGCACCGTGGCTGACGTTCACACCGGGATTCACCATCCTGTTCGTGGTGCTGGCGTTCAACCTGTGCGGCGAAGGATTACGCGAAGCCTATAACCCCAAACTCCGCCAACAGCGGTGATCGGTTTTACCATTCCATGATTTATCTACAAAATATCAAAAAACAATTCGGCGCCAAGGTGCTGTTCGATGACATCACGTTTCATTTGAGGCCGAAGGACCGCATCGGCCTGATCGGCGAAAACGGGATGGGCAAAACCACGCTCTTCCGCGCCATTGTGAACCATGAAGAACTGGACGGCGGCAAGATCGTTTTGCGCAAGGGCGCCCGCGCCGCCATGCTGGCGCAGGAACTCCAATTGGCCAAGGGTACGGTGCTGGACCGCGTGGTCCACGGAGACCCTCACTTCAGTGAAGTCCAAAAAGAAATGAGTCTATTGGAAAATGATTCGGACTATCATAAGCGCGCGCCGGAGGAATGGAGCAAACGCTACGGTCGTCTGCAACACGAGTTCGAGCGGCTGGGCGGTTACGAACGGGAATCCCGCGCCGAAACCATTCTTCTCGGACTGTCCTTCAAAATAGACCAATTGAATGAACCGCTCGACAAGCTTTCCGGCGGTTGGCGCATGCGGGCGGAACTGGCGCGGTTGTTACTGCAGAACCCGGACGTGCTCCTGCTGGATGAGCCGACCAATCACCTCGACCTGGCATCGGTCATCTGGCTGGAATCGTTTCTTAAAAATTACGACGGAAGCATTTTACTGATCTCCCATGACCGGCGGTTTCTGAACGCGCTGGTGAACCGCGTCATTGAACTCGACCGCGGCAAGTTGGGTGTTTACACGGGCAATTACGACACCTACGAAAGATTAAAGGCGGAGCGCATCGCTCAACTGGAAGCTGATGCCGCCAATCAGACCCGGCGCGTCGATCAGGTCGAGAAATTCATCGAACGTTTTCGCGCTAAAGCTTCGAAAGCCACCCAGGTCAAAAGTAAAATGAAGATGCTGGAGAAAATGGAAAAAGTCGAAACCTTCCAGAAGTCGAAGGCCATTCAGTTCCGTTTCCCGCAACCGAGGCGCACCGGTCGCCTGGTGGCCGAGGTCAAGAACATATGCAAAAGTTACGGGGACGTGACGGTCTACAAGGATTTTTCCATTCTGGTGGAACGCGGCTTCAAGATCGCGTTGGTCGGGAAAAACGGCGCTGGTAAATCCACCCTGCTGAAATTACTGGCAGGGGTGCTTGATTATGAAAAAGGCGATATCGTGCTGGGCACGAATGTCACCCGCGCCTATTTCGCACAACACCAAGCCGAAACTCTGGACAGCAAAGATACCGTTCTGAAATCGTTGGAGGAAGTGGCCGGACATCTGTTGCGCACCCAAAAGCAGAGCATCCTCGGCGCATTTCTGTTTTCCGGCGACGACGTACAGAAAAAAGTTTCGGTGCTGTCCGGCGGCGAACGGTCGCGCCTGTCGCTGGCGCGCATGCTGGCCTCCCCCGCGCCTTTCCTGCTACTGGACGAGCCGACCAACCATCTCGACATGCGGTCCTGCGAAATGCTGGCGGCGGCGCTGACCGATTACGAAGGCACATTGGTCACCATCTCGCATGACCGGTATTTTCTGGACGGCATCATCGACCGCGTATGGGAAGTGGCCGACGGCTCGGTTAAAGAATACATCGGCAGTTACAGCGATTATATATGGGCAAAAGAGCGCGAAGAAGCCGCCCAGGCCACCCAGGAACAGGAATCCGCTCCTCCGGCAAAAATAAGTTCCTCAAAAAAAGATAAGAAACGCAAACGGGAAGAAGCTGAAGCACGCAACAAACGCTACCGCAAACTCAAGCCCCTTCAAGAAAAGCTGAAGGAAATAGAAAAGAAACTGGAAATCATTACTCAGGAAAAACAGGCAGTCGAAAACACACTCGCCGATTCTGGATTATATCAGGATGACAAAAAGGCAGAGCTGGCGAAAATTCTGGATCAGCAAAAAGACCTGTCGTGGAAAGAAGGCAAACTCACCAAGGAATGGGATCTCCTGTCCGGGCAAATCGAGGGATTTCAAAATACCCCGGCCCTTTAACTTATGACCGCCGTTTTGATTTCCATTGTGGCCATCGGAGCCGCATTGCTGGTGGCGGTGATGGTGATCGGCCCGGCACTGTTCGGAGCGCCATGGCATCCGATCTCCCGTAAGGACTTGAAACGCGCCCTCGATTTCTGCGGCACGAAACCGGGAGAGCGTGTGGTTGATCTGGGGTCAGGCGACGGGCGGGTGTTGATCGCCGCCGCAAGGGATTACGGTCTGCTGGGCACGGGGATTGAGATCGATCCGCTCAAAGTATGGCTGGCAAACTTGAGGGTGCGCTTTGCCGGAGTGCAGGACAAGGTCAAGATCGTGCGCGCCAACCTCTTCGAGTATGACTACCGCGAGGCCGACATCCTGTTCATCTACCTCACGCACCAAGCCCTCGACAAATTGTTCCCGAAAATCCTCGAACAATTGAAACCCAATGCAAAAATTCTGTGCTACCGGTTCTGCATCCGCAACATGACGCCGGATAAAGTTAACGCTGACAAAACCCTGTTTCTCTACACGCTGAACAAGGGCACGTGGGTCAATCAGTTCCGTTAATCCGTTTCTTTGACGAGCCCTTCCCACACGTAAGCGAGCTCTCCCTCTTTTTGAATCACAATCCAGGCTTTGCCGCTGAGCATCACATCCGTGCGGCGGACGAAGAGCAGTCGCTCTCCAAAGGCGGCCTTGCCCACCACCGGAAACTGGGTGCTGGGTCCTTTGCGGAGTCGAACACCGCGGCCCGTCACTTCCACATATTTTTCTGTCGGGGTCACCGTGGTCGGAACCACCACGGGAGGTTCGGTTTTTGGAGCAGGCGCCGGTTCGGCCGGGGCGGGAAGCGGCGCGGGTGTTTCCGCTACCGAAGGAGCCACCGGCAAAAGATCGGGATCAGGCGCAGATAAGGATTCCGCCTTTAGCGTCGCCACTTCTGTGTTCGTGCTGCGTCCGGAATTGAAAAAGATGGGATTGGAAACCAGTTGGTGTTGAGCGTCCACTTCCACCAACAGCCGGTAATATCCCCGCGGTGAAGGGGCGGCATCCTGCCACACCCCCTCATACGGCAGGCTGAGCACACCCCGCTTCACCACCTGACCATTGCGGATGAGGCGGATTTGCGCGGGGGCATTGGATTCACCGCCTGTCATGCTTATTTTGAGCCTTAAATCCGGTGAGTTCGCGGCCTTAATTTCTTCTCCCATCACCGCCCGGTTCCCAGTTGCGGAGTCTATCAACTCGAACGTATCCAGCGACAGACGGCTCTGACTTTCCCCTTGTCTCACCGCGTACATACGTCCCGCGCCGAGCGCTTCTACTATGGCCAGTCGGCTTTTCTGCTTCGCCAGCACCACGGTCCGCACTCCGCCCAGCAGATCCCCCCTCTTCCCTCCACAGCGAAAATCGTTGGGACCGTAACCCCACACCGGGCGGTCCCGCTTGCCACCGAGATACTGCATGAGCACCTGATCCCATTCCTCACCCGGCTCAACGGCGGAGATCGGAGAAGTTCCCATTGCCTGGAATCCTGTATAACGGCGCGTCAGCAACAGGTCCTCGGGATGGCTGTCCGTCCGGGTTTTCACCTGCACCAGATCGCCCTGGAATCCGCCAACCACCGACGTTTCCAAGTGATTCCAAAATACCAGCGCCCCTTTGGAGTCTGCGTAATCAATCAAATCCTGATACGGCTGGACTCCCTGGTCGCCGTGATACTGATCGAAAGGGGAACTTTTAAAAGGGTGTGTGTTGGCCGCCATCAAACCCATGACCAGGGCGAATAGAAAGGAGGTACCGCGCCAGCGTTTCCCCATAAAACCATAGAGGCCGATCATCGCACCGACACAAAATATCAGGAAAAGGAGATAGCCGTCTTCCAGGTAACGAGTGGTGAAACCGCTGTTCAGTATGGGCAGTTCTTCATAATCCCGGGAGTTGGGGAGGCCGATCACCAACAAGTGCTTGTCCCAGTTGTGAGCGACGAGGTTCATGTCCAGCGGGTTGCCGGTCCAATAGTAAAACGGTGAGCTTTCCACGCCCGGCACCATGACCAGAGTGTCATCGGTTTGGTCGTTATGGTTGATCTCGCTCAGGTAGGTGGCCGCGCCGTTGTCCAGTAAGGCAGGACTGCCCATTTTCATCCGGAGGATTCGCTCCACATACGGGAGCCCGTATTGAATGGACTTGCGGTCGTGGTCACCGAACAGGAGACCGTCCAGTCCGTTCGCTTCCGCCTGGGTCATCAATTCCTGGACCGAGGAACAGCCGGTACTGAAGCGTGACTTGACGTCGGCCGCCAGATCCCATTGCGGGTATTCCGCCTGCACCCCCTGTGGCCAGAGGAGAGTCAAAACCACCAGAACAGTTACTGCGTGTCGAGCCCAATGGCTCCAACGTGAGCTCTCAGCGTCACTTCCAACAGGGAGATTCTGCTTGCGTATGATCGACATCGTACAAAGTTCCATTCTACTCATGTTACCACCCCGATCAGCCAGTGAGGCAAAAAACCAGAGACTTTTGAGAGTCCCCTGCATTGCCCGCCGAAGACGCCTTGTGTTATACTTTTTAAGTAGTTAGCAGACTTCCTGCCCATTTTTAGTTGCAACCCGACTATTCTCAAAGGGTTTCAATAGCCGTCCCAGACGAAGGACTATTTTCCATGAGTGCAAAGATTCTGGTAGCCGATGAAAGCCCCACCATCCACAAAATAGTGGCCATGGCGTTTGAAAATGAGGGCATTACCGTGGAAGGCGTCAGTCGGGGCGAACACGCATTGGAGTATATGGAGGAATTTCAACCCGACATTGTTCTCGCAGATATTCATTTGCCGGGGGTAGACGGGTATGAGCTGTGTCAGCAGATCAAAAACTCATCATCCTTCGGGAGCGTCCGGGTGATTCTGCTCACCAGCGATTTTGAGGATATTGATAAAGCGGAGCTGGAAATTTCACGGGCGGATGATTTTATTTCCAAACCCTTTAAAACCGAAGAAATTCTCAAAAAGGTCCAATCGCAACTCAAAATACCTGAGCCGGAAAAAGAAGTGTCTACAAAAAAAGCCGAATCCCCTCAGGTACCAGAGAACAATGAGGTGGTCCAAAATGAGTTCGAGGATATCATCAACCAATCCAAAGAACCTACAGCAGACTCGATAAAGAAATTGTTCCCTGAAGATGAAGAGACCAAAACCTCTATCAATGAAATTGATTTAGAAACGGGTCCCCTCGCAAACGCTGAGGAATCCCAGGAAGAAAAGCCTCCGACGGCAGAGAGCACCGGAGAAGATAAGGAACCTCTTCAGGAGGCCCCCAAGAAAAATAAAATGTCGCCAGAGATCCTTTTGGATCTCCCAGAAGAAGCTTTTCATGCGGAAACTCGTCCCGTTAAGGTAAATATGGATGATTTAAACTCGGCGTTTCAATCGGTCCTCTCCCCCCGCAAATCCGGGCCGGAAGACGCCCCGAAACGGAATTCCGGCTCCAAACCGAACCTGATCGAAGAGACGCTTTCTTTTATGACCCACCAGCAGAGTGGAGAGGAGTTCGAAATCATTCCCACTCTGGAGCCAATGACTGATGAAACGCTTCAGCCCTCCAGAAACTCCGCTGATCACTCGCTGGGCACCAAGATTCTTAAAGAATACGTGGATCAAGTGATGGATCAGATCCCAGAAGACGCTAGACATGGGAGTTCCCATGCCGCACTCGAAAAAACCGTGCGAGAGCTACTGGGAGAGGTCGCTCCAAATATTATCCGGCAGGTCATCCGGGAAGAAATCGAGAACATTAAAAAAACGAAAGAGGACTGAAACAGGATTCCCGCTCCCCTGATTTTGTGATACCATCCCTCCTTTCCCGCAAATGCACCGCCCCCTCCGATATTCACTTTGAATACCCCGAATAATGCCTTGAGGCTCGGTGGGATTTTTATTGAAGCACCACTAACAGAAGACAACTTATGATCCAGTTAGACAAACAGTATCAACCCCATGATGTCGAAAAGCGATGGCTCGAGCATTGGGACAAACTTCGTCTGGCGCATGCCGATGAAACGCGCGACGGCGAAACCTTCTCCATGGCCATCCCGCCGCCCAACATCACCGGCTCCCTGCATATGGGCCACGCGTTCAACAATACCCTGCAGGACATCATGGCGCGTTGGCAGAGGATGCGCGGCATCAACACCCTGTGGCAACCGGGAACGGACCATGCCGGCATCGCCACGCAAAACGTCGTCGAACGCCAGCTGAAAGCCGAAGGTCTAAGCCGCCAGGATATCGGACGCGAAAAATTTGTCGAACGCGTCTGGCAATGGAAAAAGGAATCCGGCGACAACATCACTCATCAACTGGTTCAACTGGGCTGTTCGCTTGACTGGGAGCGCAACCGGTTCACGATGGATGAAGGGTTATCACGCGCGGTGCGTGAGGTATTCGTTTCTCTGTATGACGAGGGATTGATCTACAAGGGCGACTACATCATCAACTGGTGTCCGCGCTGTCACACCGCGCTGTCCGATCTCGAAGTCGAGCACCAGGAAAAACCGGGGCATCTGTACCATATCAAATATCCTTTGAAGGACGGAAGCGGCGCGTTGATCGTCGCCACCACACGCCCTGAAACCATGCTGGGCGATACCGCAGTGGCCATCAACCCGGAAGACCCGCGACACAAGGGTCAGGGCGGAAAGATCGTCATCCTGCCTCTGCTGAAACGGGAACTGCCGGTGATCGAAGACAGTTACGTTGATACCGAGTTCGGTACCGGCGCGTTGAAAGTAACCCCGGCGCACGATCCCAACGATTTCGAAATCGGGCGGCGGCACAAGCTGGAATCGATCAACATCATGGACCCGGATGCAAGCATGAACGATAAGACCGGACCTTATAAAGGGCTGGATCGGTTCGCGGCACGGAAAGCCATCATCGAAGATTTGAAAGCACAGGATTTGCTGGTCAAGATTGAGGATCACGTCCACAAGGTCGGGCATTGCTACCGGTGTAAGACGGTGGTCGAGCCGTACCTGTCCAAGCAATGGTTCGTGAAAGCAAAACCGCTGGCGAAACCGGCTATCGAAGCGGTGCGTAACGGGACCATCAAAATTGTTCCAAAATTTTGGGAGAACACGTATTTTGAATGGATGGAGAACATCCGCGACTGGTGCATCTCCCGGCAAATCTGGTGGGGTCACCAGATACCGGCCTGGACCTGCGGCAAGTGCAACGAGTTCACCGTAGCGCGCGAAACTCCGTCGGCCTGCACACATTGCGGCGGGCCCGACCTCGTGCAGGAAACCGATGTACTGGATACCTGGTTCAGCTCCGCCCTGTGGCCATTTTCCACTCTCGGCTGGCCGGACAATACTGAGTCCCTGAAAAAATTCTATCCCACTTCCGTGTTGTGTACCGGGTTCGACATCCTGTTCTTTTGGGTGGCACGCATGATCATGATGGGCCTGAAGTTCATGGACGACATCCCGTTCCACCACGTTTATATCCACGCGCTGATCCGCGACGCCGAAGGCCAGAAGATGAGCAAGACCAAGGGCAACGTCATCGACCCGCTGGTGATGATGGATCAATACGGAACGGATGCGCTCCGCTTCACACTGGCGGCGTTTGCCGCGCAGGGACGCGACATCAAACTGGACGAGGAACGCATCGACGGCTACCGCAACTTCTGCAACAAGCTGTGGAACGCGTCGCGGTTCGCCTTTATGAATCTGGAAGATTACAAGGGCACCTGCACACTGGAGACGAACAAACATCAGAGCCTGGCAGATCGTTGGATCCTCAGCCGCCTCAACTTCACTGCGCAGGACGTACAGCATTGTTTGGGAGCGTTCCAGTTCAACGACGCCGCGACAACGCTCTATAAATTTATCTGGAATGAGTTTTGCGACTGGTATATCGAACTTTCGAAATCGCGCCTCAATTCGGAGAACGCAGACGAAAAATATGCGACTCAGAATGTCCTGGTTCATGTATTGGAAGCGACATTGAAATTACTGCATCCGTTCATGCCGTTCATCACCGAGGAGATCTGGCAGAAATTACCGAAGGATGGGGACAGCATTATGGTTGCACCGTACCCGGAATTTGATCCCGCTAAAGAGAATGACGAAGCAGAAACACATTTACAGTTGGTCATGAAAGCCATTAGCGCGGCACGCAATATTCGCGGCGAGATGAACCTGAAACCCAGCCTCAAAATTCCGCTCCGGATTAAGACGGGGGACGCGGCTATGACCTTAATTCTCAATAATTCAACCGACTATATAACCGACCTGGCACGGCTGGAGAGCCTGGAAGTGGGTACCTCGGTGGTCAAACCCAAGGTTTCCGCCTCATCGATTTTGACCGGCATGGAGGTCATAATTCCGCTTGAGGGTTTGATGGATTTTGGGGAGGAAAAAAAGCGTATAGAAAAAGAGTTGAAAAAAATCGAAAAAGAGATCATATTTTTAAGTAAGAAGCTTTCCAACCCCAATTTTGTAGATAGGGCGCCTCCGGACGTCATCAAAAAGGACAGGCAGAAGCACGAAGACCTGTCGGAAAAGCAAACCAAACTTCAAGTGCATTTGAAAACCATCGAGCAGGCTTTGGCCTGACCCCTCTTGTTGAAGTTGGTTGAATACTTTCCCATATCACTGGATTATAATTTTAATACATGGAAGCAACGATAGAACTCACAACCCGAGACTCCATCCCGGCGAATGACACCTGGGACCTGGACGGCCTGTACGCTTCGAGCGAAACCTGGCAGGCGGATTTCCAATCTTTGGAATCGCAGATGCAACAGTACGCATCGTTTCAGGGAACGCTGGGAGAATCCGCCGACAAGCTTAAGGCCTGCTTGGAGTTCGACATGGCGTTTTCCCGGACGCTGGAAAAGGTGCACGCCTTCGCCCACCTGCGCAACGATGAAGACAAAACCAACAACCTTCATCAGGGCAACTATGAAAAAGTCACCCGCCTGCTGACCCAGTATCAACAGGCGCGGAGCTTCATCAATTCAGAGATCATGGAAATCCCGGAAGCGACGATGCAGGGTTTTCTTGATCACCCGGACCTGGAGTTATACACACTCTATCTCGAACGGCAGTTGCGTTATCGCCAACATACTCTCTCTAAAAAGGAAGAGTCCTTGCTGGCGGCATCATCGGAAATCGCGCGCGCGCCCAACAACGCATTCGACATGTTGGACAATGCCGACCTGAAACTGGGCACGGTGAAAGACGAGGAAGGTAAAGAGATCGCCATCACCCAGGGCAATCTGCAAAGCCTTCTGCAAAAGCAAGACCGACGAATCCGCAAGGAAGTATTCGAAACGTTCTACCAGGCTTACGAAAATCACAAGTTCACCTACTCGTCCCTCCTGTCCGCCAGCATCAAAAAAAATATTTTTTACGCGCAGGCGAGAAACTATCCGTCTGTCCGCGAAATGAATCTGTTCTACGAAAATATACCCGTCGAGGTGTACGACAATCTCATACAAACCGTCCACAACCATCTGGACCCGCTGTATCAGTATTTTGATATACGCAAACGGATTCTGGGTCTGGACGCATTGCACGCCTACGACAACAATGTCCCTCTGGTGAAAGATCTCCAATGGCACATGCCTTACGAGGAAGCAGTGGAAAAGATATCCGAAGCGCTGGAACCTTTGGGAAGCGATTATGTCGGCGTCATGAAAGAGGGATTGCTCGACAAGCGCTGGGTGGATCGTTATGAAAATAAAGGCAAGCGGAGCGGCGCATACTCCTCCGGCTGTTACGATTCCAACCCGTTTATCCTGATGAACTATCGGGACGACAACATCAACAGCGTTTACACCCTCGCGCATGAAGCCGGCCATTCCATGCACTCGCATTTCTCGAACAAGAACCAGCCTTACGTTTACGCGGATTACACCATTTTCGTGGCAGAGGTCGCCTCTACTTTCAACGAGGCGCTGTTGACGCGTTATTTTCTGAGCCAGGATATCAGCCGCGACATGCGCATTTACCTGATCAGCCGCGAGATTGATAATATCCGTGGTACGCTGATCCGGCAAACCATGTTCGCCGAGTTTGAACACCAAACGCATCAGGCGGCTGAAGCGGGGCAACCGTTGACGGTGGAAGCCTTCCAGGATATCTACAGAAAACTACTGGAAATCTATTTCGGTGAAGGCGTCGTTCTGGATGATTGCCTTTCACTTGAGTGTTTGCGCATCCCACATTTTTATTTTGGATTTTACGTTTACAAATACGCCACCGGAATTTCCGCCGCTTATGCTCTGTCCAACAAAGTCCTCAACGGCGGCGAAAAGGAACTGAGTGCCTACCTCAACTTTTTGAAATCAGGCGGCTCCAAATTCCCCATCGATCTTTTGAAGGGCGCAGGAGTCGACATGAACTCCCCGGAGCCCATTGAAACCGCATTGGGAAAATTCGGTGAACTGGTCGGCGAATTACAGGCTTTAACCTCATAAGAGCCATTTTAGTTTTTCATTTCTTACAAAGGAATTCATTTTGAGAAATTCAGGTCAATCCAATCCTTCGCAACGCCGGGGGCAGAAGAACCGCAAACCTGCCGGCAAGAGCGGCACGCAGGGCGGCAAGGGGCAAAGAACCTCCACTTCCGGCGGTCAGCGCAATGAGAAGGGACCCAGTAGCGGTCAACGCAACGCGTCTTCCAACAGTCCCGGCAATGGACAACAAAGGTCCAATACCGGTCAGCGCAACACGTCCTCCCGCGGGAAAAGCCGCAACGAAATTTCCCAGGCCTGGGCTTCGGATACCAGTACCTTGAGTTCCCATATGCCAACGATTAAAAGAAACGAATGGGACCCAAAGGCGAAGAAAAGGAACGAAAACAAAAATGGCAGTGACACCCACTCGCGTGGAAAGAACAAACCCTCCAACACCAAAAGCCGATCAGGCCAACCCAATCGGAATCAAACGCGCAACAAACCGCATTCCCCTCCCGGCAAGGATAATGCCGCCCAAAAACCAGCCTCCGCACAACAGAGTTCAGCGCCTCGCCAGAGCGGCAAGCAAGTCGGCAACATCGATCCTTTCGAATTATTCTGCGCCTACCACTTAGGCATAACCCAGGACAAGGGATACCGCACCTCCAACATCAACGAGGTCGCGAACCGCTTCCGCTCCGAACCGGGAATGATCAAGCAAGCCTTAAAGGAGTACGATATGGATCCCGAATCCCTGCTGAACCGGGATTTTGATATGGGCCTGGCGCAGTTGGATATTCAGGTTGCGCCGGAAGGGGTGGACCGGTTGGAACTGGCCCGGGGTATTTATCAGGATTTTCAGGAAGCGCCGCGCGTCAAGCGCGACTGGAATAAATTACTTGAGGAAGATCGAAAAGAAAATCAGAAAACCTTTAGAAACTAATCCTGTTTCAGAATCCCCCCACCATACTGAATCTGGGGTTCCTTCTCTTCAGCGATTTCCCGCTGAAATTTCAAAGCCATCTCCATAATCTCATCTTGCAGTCTCATCGCCCTGCCGTTGGAACACTTCACATCGTTCAACAGAATGGAAAATGCAAACCGCTCACCGTCCTGCGATTGAAAGTAACCCGACAACGCGCTGACGTGATTCAAGGTTCCCGTTTTCACGCGAATCTTCTGGGCTGACTTATTGTTGTCCATGCGGTCTTCCACACTGCCATCGAGACCCATCACACCGAGCGCAGAAATGAACTCGGGAAAAATACTGAGATCGGAATGCGCATCTTCCAACAGGGCAATCACCTGGTCCGGGGTGACCAGATTGGTCTTTGAGAGGCCGGAGCCATCGACCATACGGTACTGGTCAGGAGTGAAGCCGAGTTCCTGCATGTAGTCCTGCAACAACAGAACGCCGTTTTCCGTAGTTCCGGGTTCGCCCTTAAATTGAGCCCCCAACGTTTTTAAAATCTGTTCGGCGACGAAGTTGTTGCTGAATTTATTGAGGCCGCGCAGAATCCTTCCCAGTGGCGGTGATTCATGATCCAACACCAAAGTGGCGCCTGTGGGTACCCGTCCCGTCTTCACCTTACCGGTCACGCGCACTCCCGCCTGATTGAGAAATCGTTTGAAGACGGTAGCGGTGTACCTCTGCGGATCGGTGACATTGAGATAAAATTTCTTGCGGGCCACGTTCTTGGGAAGCCGTCCCTTGATGACGATCTCGTCATGGTTTCTGCGTTCCAGACGGTTGACGATCAATTTACGCCGACTCCGCTTATTCACGGTGGTCACCGCTTTATTTCTGACTCGAAAATATTCAATATCCGGGTCCACCATCACGCTGGGTTTATCCCCCGGCCTTTTCCCCGGCGCGACGTGAACCGTCACGGTATTGAAATTGAACGACAAGGCTCCGGCGGGTGCCAGATAGGCTTCGGGACCCTTGTAAGACGACCAGGTCTTCAACCGACCCTGCCCTTCGAAATAACTGTTGTCGGCGATGATATTCCCTGTGACTTTGGTGATGGATAAATTTTTCAACTCGTTTACCAGAATCCACATCTGTTCAGTCACCAGACTGGGATCGCCAAAACCCTTGATGTACAAATCGCCCTTGAGTACCGTGCCCTCGATTTTACCAGTGGTATACAGGCGGGTATGGAAACGATAATCCGGCCCCACTTTTTTGAGCGCCATGGCGGAAGTAAATATTTTCATGTTGGATGCCGGCGTAAACAGAGTGTCGCTGTTGCGGGCGTAGATCACCTGCTCGCGATCCAGCGAATAGAACTTGGCGCCAACACGCAATCCCTTATTGCAGGACTGCGCTAAAATCGAATCGACTGCGTTACGAAAATTTTCGATGGCGGGGTCGGCATCCGTCTCATAATCCTCGGCCAGCACGAGTCCCGGTGCCAAACATAGCGCCAAACTGAAAACGGCGAGGAAGAGTTGCTTTTTAATCGATGTGAAGTCCATCTCTAAATTGTACAAGCGTAATATTTTCAATGCAATTGACAATTTCCGTCATGCACCGTATGCTTTACCACTACGCTTGGGCAAGACAGCTTGACGGAGCCATTTCCATACGATTCGGTTTCGAAAATTTTAAATCACCTTATTTCAACGCAGGAAACACGATGAGCTATGATTTAGTGGGTATTGGCAACGCGCTGGTGGATATTGAGGTACAGGTCTCCGAAGATATGGTGCAACAATTTGAAGTCACCAAAGGCGGCATGACGCTGTCCACTAAAGAGAATCAGGACCAAGTCCTGACCCAAATCTCCAGCCAGGCTCAGAAGATCGTCTCCGGCGGGTCCGCGGCCAACACCATCCACGGCTTTTCTGCACTCGGCGGCAAGGCTTATTACCTGGGCCGGGTCGCTGACGATACCTTCGGTAAACATTACACGGATGACATGAAAGATTGCGGCGTCGGCTTTCCCGGTCCGGACTCGCAAACCGACGGCACCGGCACCTGTCTGATCCTTATCACGCCGGACAGTGAGCGCACCATGCTCACACACCTCGGTATCTCATCGGAACTGCTTCCCGACAACGTGGATGAAACCATCATCAAAGAAGCGCGAACCGTATACATCGAGGGCTACCTGTGGACGGGTGATGAAACCCGTGCCGCCGCCATGAAAATGGCCGATACCGCACGCCATGCCGGAGTGCCTGTCGCCTTCACCCTGAGTGACGCGTTCGTGGTCAACACCTACAAGGAATCGTTGGTCGATTTCATTCGCTGGAAGGTGGACATCCTGTTCTGCAACAATGTCGAAGCGCGGGCCATGACCGGCGAGGAAAAAGACGAGCAGGCCTTTGCCGCACTGAAAGGCATGGTCGATACCCTGTTTATGACGCGCGGTGCTGAAGGATCGTGGGCCGCCAACTCGCAACACGCCAAAATTAATATCGACCCGTTTCAAGTCAAGGCGGTCGATACCACTGGCGCAGGCGATCTCTATGCCGCCGGTTCATTGCATGGACTCATCCACAATCATAGTTTGAAAGAATCTGGCATCCTCGGTTCCTACTGCGCCGCACAGGTGGTAACCCATCTCGGCGGCCGCATACCCGCCCATTCCAACACGCACATCCCCACCATCCTTGAGCTGTATCCCGGCTCTTAATCCGTATTCGTTTTCCACCCTCAAGCTATAACACCGCCTTGATAGGTTCACGGGATAAATGCCAACCCATATCACACGGTGTAATTTGAAATGGTTTCAAGCACAGTTTTAGGTTTAATCTCGTTGGCGGATTATTTTTATATAAGAGGCTTCTTCGGATAAGAAAACAATAAACACAAATCCCCCCAGCCCCCCTTCACAAAGGGGGCGCATGAAGTAAAACACAGATTCTTTCCTTCGGCAGGCTCAGGGCAGGCTTGCTAACGCTCCTCAGAATGACAGTTAAACGTTACGAATTGTCGTCCTGAATCCTTCGACAAGCTCAGGATAAACTCCGTGAAGGATCTGGGTTTTCATCCGTGTTTATCTGTGGTTTAATTTTGGATCCCGTGCCACGTTGGCCTGCGGGGATACTCCGCAACTGCATGGAGGGTGGGGATGTTTTTTCGGGAGCCTCGCGCTCCGGTGGTCCGAACGTTGCGACAGGATTGAGACTGGCTACATGAAGGGCTTGCCCTGCAAACCCGGCAGATGCTTCGCCAGATACGCAAAAAATCCCGGCGGGATGGAGTCGTGCTGGCTGGCCATCTCTACCCTGACAACCACACCCGGCACCGACTCTCTTTAAAGTTTGGTCACAATATACTTATGACCAATTCCGCCGGTATATCCGTTCCCCCTACGATGCAGACACCGTCTGGGATGAAAACACTTTCAAATTTTGTTCCGACAACCCCCGGTTTTACCGGGCGGACTCACCCAACCCACATCCCGACCAACCTTCTGTTGCTTCGGTCAAGGATGGCAGGTGGACCCGCCCGTACTTCCTAAACTCTCTCCAGGCAAGGGTCTCTCCAACCCCTTCCCTGTAACTAATATAGGCCCTCTGCCAAGCCCCCGCCAGGGTTACCTTGAAGTAAGTTGACTGACCATTTAAAAACCCCTCTCCCAAGGAAGGGAGAAGGGTTATATATTTTCCAAAGACATTATCGGGGTGTGCAGAGAACAGACTACATCCTTCCCTCTTCGATATCGTAGACATCGAAGAGGACGTATACCGGCGGGTACGGGGGCAGTGTTTCCCGGATATACTTTTCCATGTATTCCTGCGCGTCGTCCGACATTTCGCTCAACCGCATGCCGCGCATTTTATTGTTCCACCGGATGACATCCATAGGGTCTTTGACTTTGGATTGCTCCTTGAACCATGTCGCAACTTCTTCATCAGTCACACCTGTGGCTACAAACTCCTTCATGACCTCATGATCGACTCCGGTAAATTCTTCCAGCTGAGCGCACAACGAGCAGTACCAGTAATTGTATTCGCCATTCATTCCCAATAGGAACGCGCGGCATTTGTCCAGACAACGGGCGAGGATGACGTAGCCGCCCAAAACCTCTCGCGGACTTCGTGGGGCTTCTTTTCTTAAATCTTTGGCCAGTTGTTCCAGTTTTCCCTTATCCATGAACCGTTCCTTTTTAATTGAGGATTATATTTAGAGACCCGGCGACCGCAACACGATCATTTTTTCTTCGGTCATTTCCAACATCGTCGGCAGGATGCCGCCGACACCCAATCCTGAAGCTTTACGACCCGCGAACGGCATCCAGTCCACGCGAAAGGCGGTGTGATCGTTCACCATGACAGCGGCGGCGTTCAAACGTTTCGCGGAGTCGAGTGCGGTATCGATGTTTTTCGTGAACACGGCGGCTTGAAACGAGTAGGGAATTTGGTTGGCGCGCTTGATCGCCTCCAGACGATCTTTGAACGAATAGACGCAGACGACCGGGCCGAATATTTCCTCACGCGACACTTTCGCCTGATCGGGAGGGTTCAGCAAAACCGTCGGCGCATAGCAGGTCACCCCGAATTTATTGCCTCCGGTGAGCACTTTCGCGCCAGCAGCCTGCGCCTGCTCCACCCATTCGGCCACGCGATCCACTTCCTGCTCCAATATGAGAGGGCCGACTTCCGTCTCGGCATGGGTGGGATCACCCACCACCATTTTTTTTGCGATATCGGCCAATCCATCGGCCACGTCCTTAACGATGGATTCATGCGCGAATACCCGTTGCACGGACACACAGACCTGCCCGGCATGATAGAAGCCCCCCTTCGCCAGCAACGGCAGAGCGTCTGCCACATCCGCATCGGCATCCATAATAACGGGAGCCGCACCGCCGTGTTCCAGAGTACATCGGGTCCCGGGTGCCAGCTGGGAGCGCAAATGCCAGCCCACTTTAGCCGAACCGATGAAAGAAAAAAATGCAATACGGGAATCGGTCACCAGTTTTTCGGCCACCTCGTTGTCGCACACCAGAACATGACACCATTCTTTTGGAAGCCCGGCTTCGTACAGGCAGTTGACGAGATTGAAACACGATAGAGGGGTGGTCAACGCCGGCTTCACAATCACCGGGCACCCTGTCGCTACAGCCGGGATCACCTGGTGAACGATCAGATTGAATGGATGGTTGAACGCACTCACCGCCGCCACAACCCCGATCGGCTCGCGCCGGGTAGTGGCCATGCGGTTCATGGACGAGTCGGTCAGGTTCATGGGAATCTCACGGCCCGTCAGTTGACGGATGGAGCGCGCCGCTTCCCGGATACCCTCCACCGCGCGGACCAGCTCAACGCGCGAATCAGTCAGCGGCTTGCCGCCTTCTTCTGCCGCCTGCAGGGCGAATTCTTCTGATTGGGCTTCAACCAGATTCGCCGTCTTTTCGAGAATAGCGATGCGTTGTGGAGCGGGAATGACGTTATCCGGATTCTCCGTCAACTGATGGGCCGTGGCCAGCATGTGCTTCAGCTTATTGGCGTCGTCCCATGCAATTTCCGAAATCAGGTGACCGTCGAACGGGGAAAGCACTTTAAGGGGTTCCGGCATCAATAGCTCCTACTCGAATGAATAATTTATAAGATACGGGTTTTCGACTTCAACTCTTCGATCAATACCCGCTCGTTCTCGGAATAATCGACGGGAACTTCAACGAGGTGCACACCGGGAGCCTCCAGGCATTTTTTCAGGCAACCCGCAAGTTGATCGGTGGATTCCAAACGGTGTCCCTCGGCACCATAAGCCTGGGCATATTTCACGAAATCCGGATTGCCATAATCCAGCCCAAAATCCTTGAACCCCATTCCCGCCTGCTTCCACTTGATCATCCCGTAAGCGTTGTCGCGCAGGATGAGAACCACCAAGTCCAGCTTCAGTCGGACCGCCGTTTCCATTTCCTGCGAATTCATCATAAACCCGCCGTCGCCGCAAACGGCCATGACTTTTTTATCCGGGTGAACGATCTTGGCGGCCATCGCCGAGGGCAGTCCCGCCCCCATGGTGGCCAGCGCGTTGTCGAGCAGTACCGTGTTGGTGGAATAGGCTTTGTAATTGCGGGCAAACCAGATTTTGTAGATGCCGTTATCGAGAGTGATGATGCCGTCATCCGGCATGGCGTTCCGCACTTGCGCCACCAAATGCTGGGGAATAATGGGATAGTGCGCGTCTTTACTTCTTTCTTCCACGTGCAGTTCGATCTCTTTTTTGACACGTTCAAAATAATCGAAATCCCATTGCTGCATTGTTTTGAGTTGGGTACCCAGACGCTCGACACTTCCGGCGATGTCGCCCACCACTTCCACCTGCGGGAAATACACTTCATCGACCTTGGCGGAAAAATAATTGATGTGAATGACTTTCGACCCGCCTTCCTCCATGAAGAAGGGCGGCTTTTCAATCACGTCGTGACCGACATTGATAATCAGGTCGGCGCGGTCGATCGCGTAGTGCAGGTAATCATGAGCGGAAAGCGCCGCCGTGCCGAGAAACTGCGGATGCCGCTCATCGATCACGCCTTTGCCCATCTGCGTATTAAAAAAGTACATCCCCGTATTGTCGACCAATTGACGCAAGGCTTTGCACGTCCGGTTGCGGTTGGCTCCGGCACCGATGAGCAGAAGCGGCATTTTGGCGGCGCGGATCATGGCGACCGCCTGATGGATCACCGCTTCATCGGATTGTGCCCGCCGGGCCTGCATGACCGGATAAGGACTAGTGGTACACTCCTCGGCGGCAATGTCCTCCGGCAATTCCAGATGGACAGCGCCCGGCCGCTCTTCCTCGGCCACGCGTACCGCTTCCCGCACCAGCACCGGGATACTGTTACCATGCACGATTTGTTTGGTGAACTTGGTAATCGGCTTCATCATCTCAATGACATCGATAATCTGAAAGCGGCCCTGCTTGCTTTTCAGGATGGGCTTCTGTCCGGAGATCATCAGCATCGGCATGGCACCCAACTGCGCGTAGGCTCCGGCCGTCACCAGATTGGTCGCCCCCGGTCCCAGTGTGGCCAGACAGACGCCCACCTTGCCCGTGAGTCGACCGCAGGTGGCGGCCATGAAACCCGCCCCCTGTTCGTGACGCGTCAGGATCAACTTGATTTTTGAAGTGCGCAAGGACTCCAGCAAATCCAGGTTTTCCTCCCCCGGCACACCAAAAATATATTCGACGCCTTCCTGCTCCAAAGACCGGACAAAAAGATCAGACGCTTTCATGGCAACACCTTTCCTATTTTATGCAATAAAGGAAACAACTCGAAACTAAAATTGTTACGTGTGTATTGTATAGAAAATGTTTCAAACCTTACAAATTATAAGCAGGTAGGGTATCAAACCAATTTGGACTGGAGCGTACATTTGGTATCTAAATCGCGCAACAGGTAAAGCGTAAAGCAGGCGGCCAGCATCGGCCAGGCGGCCCAAAACAGAAGATTGGGACTCGCAAAGGGATCCAGGTAAATCTTCCAGGAGGATAATGTCGAAACCCCATGAAGGACAAAGACCAACCCGTAAGTGATTCGCTTTTGAAATCCGGCTATAAAGGCCAACAGGATCACACATTCAACCACTGCAATGAAAATCATGGAAGATTCGGCAAACTCTTTACTGAAGAAATAAAAATGCTCGTAAACTGCGGCGGCGTGCCCGGGATTAAGAAACTTGTCGGCAGTCCAGACCGCCATGACCAAAAAAACCCCAAGGCGTAATGTAAAAAGTGATAGACCGATGCGTTCTTTGTCATCCATGAGAAATCTCCTCTATCCAGTTGAAATCAGGAAAACCCACTCCCTGAAATTGTACCACCCGGGTGGCCCGGCGGAGTACCTCCGCTAGTAATCCAAAAACTTGGCTGGCGAAGGTATCGGTGCATGTGCAATTCTACGCACCGGCGAAATTCTCACCGGGCATGGCCCGGGGCTTTATGGGTGCGGTGGAAAGCGGTCCATGTGTCGCAGTGACCGCGGGCGAAGGCTTCGAACCCCATCAGGCGAGGTTTCCATTCCGGCTTCAACAAACGATAACACTCCTCCGCCACCGCCTCGTAGTATTCCCCTATCTTGCGCTCGATATCTTTCGATTGCGACTTCCGCATCACCTCACCAATATTGACCCGCCGCATCGCCGCCGCATTGGCGCGTTTGGAGGCCAGGTAATACTTCAACACTTCCTCCATTTCACTGCGCTTGCCGGGACGGTGCAGGTGCCCGGCGACATAGGTTTCGAAATCCAATTGCAGGGCGCGTTTCAATCCGACGATCTGACTGTAGATATCGACCGTCGAAAAATTCTTGAACGGCACCGATTTCGGCGTAGCCACATCGACGAACATGAGTATCTTTTTCTGCGGCAGGTAGATCATACTATTGCCCTTGCCGTGTCCATCGCCTGGATAAATCAAATCAACCCGCACGCCGCCCAGCTCGACAACCGACTTTTCGCCAAAGGTGATGTGCGGCACGGGACGCGCCGGGTCTTTGTATCTCTGCAAAAATTTCTGCGTTTCCTTGTGCGCGATAATCTGGACGCCGTTTTCTGCGAACAGGGACGCGTCGCCGATATGATCCAGATGCGGGTGGGTATAAATCAAAATTTTCACAGGAAACGCCGTCACCTCCTGCATGGCCTTCTTTATCATTGGCCCGGAACCGCGAATGGGATCGGCGAGAATCACCCCCTCCGAAGTCACGATGAACATCGTGTTGTAGACGCCGTTCGAAAAAAAATAAACGTCCTTCGCCAACTCCTTGAGCAGGTAGCCTTTTTTCGGTAAAGGGGGAATGGACTCGACGTAGCCGTCGGGTATCGCCATTGCGGGAGCAGAGGGTTGGACCTCTTGCGGAGAATAAAAATTCTCCTGCCCGGAAGTACCCGGATCAGAAACACACCCGGCACTGGCCCAAATGAATAAGACCCATAAAATCAGCGCACAAAAACGACTTTTCGAAAGGGCTATGGACAGGTTACACATTTGCACTCCAATTTGGTAAACTCCGACGTAGCGACGTAGCTGAATATTGAATTGCGCCCAGTGATATTCTTTTGAGGTCAAGGATCAGCCCGTTTCCCCTCCGGGCAGGAGGTGCCGATTTTGTTGAAACGTCAAGGCGCGGTCAATAAGTTATCGTCGCAGACAGACTACTGCGTTTAACTTTATTCTTGTACAGGTTTGCGAAAAAATATTCAATCCCTATCCATGGAGGTTTGGTATGAAGCGTTTGGTTTCCCTCTTTGCCGCATTGTTCATCACGCTGGTTCTGACCGGATGCTCATCGACGGGCAGAAATTTCCCCGTGGCCCATGTCGATGAGATTCAAAACGGCGTCACCACCCAATTGCAAGTCCTCGACTGGTTCGGCGTCGCCTTCAAGGAAGGCGTGCGTAACGGCAATCCCATGTGGACGTACCAATTTGACACCTGGCAATCTATCGGCAAGGACAAGTCCAAAGAACTGGTCATCCTGTTCGATCAGGACCATATCGTCCGGGCCTACCGGTACGCCTCCAACATGGATTGAGCGGACCCCGCGCCCGTTGATTGGCTTCTGACATTGATCTTATGACTTCTTTCCAATTGCTGGTGTTCGATTTCGACGGCACGCTGGTCGATACCAAAAAAGATATCGTCGATTCGGTCAACCGGACGTTGACGGAATTGAACCTCAGAACACTCGACCGGGAAACTCTGTCCACCTTCATCGGCAAGGGCGTGAACCACCTGATGGCCCGCTCGCTGGAGGGAACGGAGTGCGACGACCTGCCCCGCGCCATCGATGCCTTCATGCGGCATTACGAAGAACACCTGATGGACCAGACCGACCTGTTCCCGAACTGCCGCGCGATCCTCGAACATTTTGCCCACAAAGAAAACACCATCCTGTCCAACAAACCCACCCGCTTCATCACCCAGATTCTGGACGCGCTCGACTGCCGCGCTCCCTTTTCGACCATCATCGGCGGCGACCTCATGCCCGAGAAAAAACCCGATCCCGGCGGACTCCACCACATCCTGCAACAACATAACGTGCGCCCGGAAGAAGCACTGATGATCGGCGACAGCCTGGTGGACATTGAGACCGGCAAGCGAGCGGGCGTCCCAACCTGCGGCATCACCTACGGCCACGCCGGACGGGCATCGCTGGAGACCGCCCAACCCAATTGGATCATCGACGATCTCACAGAACTGAAGCAATTCATTCACTGAACACGCAGGCCAATATACCTTAAAACACAGATTCTTCGCTTGCGCTCAGAATGACAGAAAGACATATATTGTCATCCTGAGGAGCCAACGGCGACGAAGGATCTATGTTTTAAATCATGACCCTGAAATGGGAACTTATCGGTGTCCATCTGTGTTCATCGGTGGTTCAAATTCCTCTCCAACCCTAAATCCCCCATTTGACTTTAACCCCGGTAAAACCTACAATTATCGGTCCTATGGATTCCAAAGAGATTAAAACCATATACATTATCGCCATTTGCGGGACCGGCATGGCCTCCCTCGCCGGGCTCCTGCAAAAGGCCGGATACCGTGTGACCGGGTCGGACGCCAACGTCTATCCCCCGATGAGCACCCTGCTGGAAAACGCCGGGATCGCCATCAAACCCGGCTACAAAAAGGAAAACATCACCGATGAGATCGACCTGGTGGTCGTCGGCAACGCGGTGTCGAAGGACAACGAGGAGGTGCTGGCGGTGCAGTCTACGGGCATCCCGTATATCTCCATGCCGCAGGCGTTGTCGCGGTTTTTCCTGGAGGGGCGTAAATCGCTGGTGGTCACCGGCACGCACGGCAAAACCACCACCTCTGCCATGCTGAGCTGGGTGTTCGAAGCCTGCGGGCAGAAACCCGGCTTCATGGTCGGCGGCTGGCTCAAGAATTTCGACACGAATCACAAACTGCCGGGGGGCGACTGGTTCGTCTCCGAAGGCGACGAGTACGATACGGCCTTCTTCGACAAGGGGCCAAAATTTCTGCATTACCGGCCTTACGCGGCGATTCTGACGAGTATCGAATTCGATCACGCCGATATCTACCGGGATCTCGACCATATTAAAGAGGCGTTTCGGAAGTTTATGAAGATAATCGACCCAAAAGGTTTTCTTTTGGTTGAATTTTCCGATCAAAACACGAAAGATGTCATTAACAGCGCCCCATGCGAAGTGGAGACTTACGGGTTTTCGGAGCAGGCCGACTGGCAGGTCGCTGATTACAAGTTCGAGGACGGGCACGGCCGGTTTACGCTGAACCACAAAGGCAAAGCGGTGGGACAGTTTCACCTGCCGATGATCGGGCGGCACAACATCCTCAACTCAGCCGCAGTAACGGCCATGGCCCTCAAGTGCGGCTTGTCGGCTGACGCCGTCGCGGAAGGGCTCAAAAGTTTTAAAGGTATCAAACGCCGTCAGGAAGTGGTCGGAGAAAAAAACGGGGTGACGGTGATCGACGATTTCGCGCACCATCCCACCGCGATCCACCTGACGCTGGAAGGGGCGAAAGACGCCTGGCCGGGGCATCGCATCTGGGCGGTGTTCGAGCCGCGTTCGGCAACCTCGCGGCGCAAGGTGTTCGAGCAATCGTTGCCGGACAGTTTCAGGCTGGCGGACCAGACCATCATCGCCGATCTGTTCGCGCCGGATAAATTGCAGGAGGAGGAACGGCTCGATCCGAAACAAGTCGTGGCAACGATCCGGGCTCAAGGACGCGAGGCCCATTTCTTCCCGACAGTGGAAGAGATTGTTAATTATATTGCCGAGCATCAACAGCCGGGTGACGTGGTGATGATCATGTCCTCCGGCGGATTCGACGGCATTCACCAAAAACTGCTGGACCGGTTATAACATGAACACACTGGGACAACTCAAACTGGAACTCCTGCACCGGGGCATCGCCTTTGCCCAAAACGTGCGGAGCCACGACCTCGTCGCGCCGGGAATTTTTCCGGACGGCGACGGGCAGAGTATCGTCTTGTCGCTGGCGGAGGATTTTTTCGTGCGCGCGCGGGTGAACCCGGACAAGAGCGTCGCCGTCCTGATCCATGCCGATCCAAATAAAGTAACTCTGGAAGCAGAATCCGGCCCCCTGGAAGTTGGCGTGATACCCGCGCCTCAATTCCTAAAGGATCCGCAAGCGTCGCGCAACCCGGCATCGGCATGCCTGCAACTCGACGGGTACTGCCTCAACGTCAACCTGAACCTGGAAGACGACACGCGCCAGTTGAACCTCAGCCTGAAAGACACAGTGAGCCTCATCCGCGCCGCGTTTCAGGAAGGCGTGTCGGATCTGGTGCAGATCAACATGGACCATTGCACGGAAAAGGACCGGGGATTTTCACGACTCGCGCCGCTGGTGCAAAACATCAAGAAAAATTTCCGGACGTTCGTCGCCCTGCGCGGATTCCCGCCGGATGATTTGGGAGTGATCGATTCATTTTACGCGGCGGGGGTGGATTTGATTTCCTTTCCGCTGGAACAATACGATGCAAACGGATCACTGCAACCCGCGACTTCCGCCAAACAGGGCATGAAGGGCCTCGAGTATGCGGCGGATGTGTTCGGCCCCGGCACCGTGTCCACCGAGTTGGTGCTGGATTGCCAACATCCGCAACCGCTGTTGGAAAAGATCACCGCCCTCTCGAAACAGGGGATTGTTCCTCTGATCAAAATCCCGGAACGCGGCCTGCATTTGAAAGACGACCTGCAGGAAATACGACGGGTGGCGGATCATCTGCAGAAAACTGCGCAAAAGGAAAAACTCAATTTGAAATGGCTGTACCCGGCGGGAGGCTGGATCAGCCCGCTGGACGCTTCCTTTTATCTGCAAAAACCCAAGACCGCCCGCCTCGCCCAACGACCGGTCTATCAATCGACCCTCGGCAAAACCGCGTCGGAGGGATTCGCCGCCCTGCGCCGCAAACTGCGCATCAAAAACGTCAGCGACTCCTACGAATCCGCCGGGCTTTAACCCTGTTTTTCTGTAAGTTTTCCACCTCATCCTCGACCAAGATTCAATGCATTTCCCCGTCTAATCGCGTTACAGGTTGAACATTAAAGCTCATTTCTGATAGGCTGAATCTATGAATCTTGCACCGCATATACCGATCCCGGAAAACAAACCCGAGATCGCGAAAATTCCCGAAGTGCCGATGGCGGGTCTTGATACCCTGTGGCTCCAGATTGGAGGCACGGTGTGCAACCTGACCTGCACACACTGCTTCATCAGTTGCACGCCGCAGAACGACAGCCATCCGTTGATGACCCTGGCACAGGTCCGCAAGCATCTGGAAGAATCGAAGCATCTCGGCATTCAGGATTACTACATCACCGGCGGCGAAGTGTTTCTCAATCCGGAACTGCTCGAAATTTACGAAGCGATTCTCGAATACGGCCCCTGCACCTCGCTGACCAACGGCATGCTCATCAGTAAAGAAAAGTCCCAGCAGTTAGCGGAACTGCAAGCCCGCTCCAAAAATAAACTGCACTTCCGGGTCAGCCTCGACAGCCTCGATGAAAAAGAGAACGACGCCATCCGCGGCCGGAGCTGTTTCAAGCTGGCTCTGCGCGGTATGCGCTACCTGGCCGAGGTCGGATTCTCCGCGCACCTGACCATGGTGCGCAGTTGGGGCGAGGACGACGACCCCGCAATGGAAACGAAAGCTCTGGCCTTCATGCGGGAGCACGGCGTGCCCAATCCGCAGGTCAAATTCCTGCCGGGATTTCTAATGGGAGAGTTGGCAGAGAACGAGCGCGAATACCACGCCAACGAACGCGTCACCGAAAAATGTTTCGAGACCTTTCCCATCACCAACCTGCAATGCGCCAGCTCGCGGATGGTGACGGCCAAGGGCGTGTACGTGTGCCCGATCCTGATCGAAGAGGAACCCGCGCGCATGGGCGACACCGTCGAAGAGACCCTCCGCCCCTTCCCTCTGTATCATTCTGCATGCTATACTTGTAGGGTGTCCGGTATGAGCTGTAAGAGTTAACAGCCTATAGCCTAAGGGGGGCTGGCTGACTGGTAAGGGCTAGAGAACATCACTGGAGCGCAAGCGGTGGTTCTCTGCCGGTGAATTCAGCAACTACAAAAAGGGAACTTCAATCATGGCCAAAGTGCATTCCACAATGGTGCCGCTGGGTACTCCGGCACCCGACTTCAACCTCCCCGGCACCGACAACAAAACCTACTCGCTGGAAAGTTTTAAGGACAAGAAGGTGCTGGTGGTGATCTTCATGTGCAACCACTGTCCTTATGTGAAGGCCGTGCTGAGACGGCTGATCAACCTGCAGAACGAATTCGCCGAGCGGTCGGTGCAGTTGGTGGGCATCAATGCCAATGACGTGAATAATTACCCCGACGACTCGCCGGAAAACATGAAGGTGCTGGCCGAGAAAAAAGATCTTCCTTTCCCCTACCTGTTTGACGCAACGCAGGAATCCGCGAAGGCCTATGACGCGGTGTGCACGCCGGATACTTATGTCTACGGCGAAGAAAGAAAACTGCTCTATCGGGGGCGCGTCGACGACAACTGGCAGCACCCGGACGAAATCACCCGCCACGATTTGAAAGACGCCATCGAAGCTATCCTCGCCGACCAGCCGGTCAACGACGATCAGGTCTCATCCATGGGTTGTTCTATCAAGTGGAAAGCTTAAAACGTCAAGGCAGGAGGAGTCAACCGTTCAGACTTCTTTGGTTTCGCTTCCGAACAGGTTGAGTTGGATCGGCTGAGGTCCATTGCCGCCATCCACGGGCACCGCGTAATCGCCATCGAAGCAGGCCGCGCAGTAAGAGGATCTCTCACCCTGCATGATGTCCATCATGTTGTCGATATCGATGTACTCCAGCGTATCGGCGGTCACATAACGTCGAGTCTCCTCCAGGGTATGCTTGGAGGCGATGAGTTGTTCGCGGTCCGGGGTATCGATGCCGTAAAAGCAGGGATACAGGGTCGGCGGCGAACTGATACGGACATGTATCTCTTTGGCTCCCGCGGCCCGCACCATCTTGACAATTTTCCGGCTGGTCGTGCCCCGAACAATCGAATCGTCAATAATGATCACCCGCTTGCCAGCGATGATTTCCTTAACGGCGTTCAGCTTCACCTTCACCCCAAAATCCCGGATCTGCGATTTGGGTTCGATAAAAGTCCGCCCCACGTAATGGTTACGGATCAACCCCATTTCAAAAGGAATGCCCGACTCTTCCGAGTAACCGAGCGCGGAGATATTGCCCGAGTCGGGAACCGGCACCACGATATCGGCCTCTACCGGCGACTGTCGCGCCAGCGCCACGCCCATGCGTTTGCGCACGGCGTATACATTCTCGCCGAACAAAAAACTGTCCGGACGCGCAAAATAAATATGCTCGAAGACACAACGTTTGACTTCCATCTTGCGGAACGGGAAAAATGATTTCAAACCATCCTTATTGATCAGCAGAACCTCTCCCGGTTCTATCTCACGAATGAACTCGGCCTCGATCAGATCCATAACACAGGATTCCGACGCGACAATATATCCCCCGTCCAGTTTGCCCAGGCACAGCGGACGAAACCCGTAAGGATCGCGCGCGGCTACGATTTCGGTATCGGTCATCAACGCCAGCGAGTACGCACCATTAACCGCCAGCAGGGCTTCCACCACTCGCTCGACGAATGTTTCGGAATGCGAATGGGCGATCAGATGAACAATCACTTCGCTGTCGTTGGTGGATTGAAAAATGGCGCCTTCTTCCACGAGGGCCTCGCGGATCGTGTTGGCGTTGACGAGGTTGCCGTTGTGCGCCAGCGCCAGTGAGCCCTTGGCGTAATTGATCAGGCAGGGCTGGGCGTTCATGATCTTGCTCTCGCCGGCCGTCGAATAACGGTTGTGAGCCAACGCCATGTTGCCGGGCAGACGTTTGATGCGCTTGGTGTTGAAAATATCCGCCACCAATCCCATGCCGACTTCCCGATACATCTGACTGCGGTCGCAGGACGTGATTCCGGCGCTTTCCTGGCCCCGGTGCTGAAGGGCGTACAACCCGAGATAAGCCAGGTTGGCCGCTTCCTTATGGCCGTAAACAGCCACCACGCCGCACTCTTCGTGAAACTTATCGTTATCGGGTAACTCGGTTTCCATAATGGCTCAGAGAGTTTTTCCAAATATCCTCAAGTGTGAGAATATTCTGGTTAATGAATTCTTTCTGATTGATCTTGATTTGAAAATCCTGCCCACCCACCCATCCTAAAACGGAAAAGGGGACGCCGGCTGTTTTTGCCAGGGCTTCGATCTCATGCAGTCGGTCTTCCGGAAATGAAATAACGATCCGCGACTGGGATTCCCCGAACAGCAGGGCATCGGTGCGCAGGTCTCCACTCAATTCAATAGTTGCTCCCACCGGTTTCGGTCCGGTGATGCAGGATTCGGCCAGCGCCACTGCCAACCCGCCCTCGGAACAATCATGCGCCGATTGAACCCACTGCTTGCGGATCAGATCGAGACACAATTTTTGAACATCGAATTCTGTCTGCGGGTCCAACTGCGGCGATTTTCCGCGGCACTCGTTCCAGAACAGTTTTTGATACTCACTGCCACCCAACTCCTCCAGATTCGATCCCAGCAGGGCGATCACATGGCCTTCCTGCTTGAAACCCTGGGTGCAATGGAGCGACAGGTCTTCCATCAACCCGACCACCGCAATGGTCGGTGTGGGATAAATAGCTTCACCTTTCGTTTCATTATAGAGACTGACATTGCCGCTGACCACCGGAATATCCAGGAAACGGCACAAATCGCCCAATCCGCGCACCGCCTCCTGAAACTGCCACATAATCTCCGGGTTTTCCGGGTTGCCAAAGTTGAGGCAGTTGGTGACGCCGATCGGTTCCGCACCGGAACACACCACGTTGCGGCAGGCCTCGGCAACGGCAATCTGTGCCCCCAGATAAGGGTCGAGATAGCCGTAGCGCGGGTTGCAATCGACCGACAGGGCCAGCGCCTTGTTGGTCTCAGGCACGCGCAGTACCGCCGCATCCGATCCCGGCACAACCAGCGTATTGAGCCGCACCATGTGGTCATATTGTTCATACACAAACTGTTTGGAAGCGATGGTCGGCGAGGCCAAAAGCTGTTTCAACGCGTCTCCGCAATCCGCTGGAACCTCATGGGAGGATAAATCGAGAGTTCCCATCTCCGCCAGATAAGCCGGTTTTTGGGTCGGACGGTCGCATTTCAGCGCGCCGGTCACCACGGTTTCGATCGGCAGGCTCACCACCTCCACGCCGTTTTCTTTCGCACGGAAAATACCGTCATCCGTCACCCGCCCGATCACCGCCACGTCCAGATCCCATTTCCTGAAAATCGCCAGAGCGTCTTCTTCTTTCCCCTTTTCCACCACGAACAGCATGCGCTCCTGCGATTCCGACAGCATGATCTCGTAGGCGTTCATGCCCTCTTCACGTCGGGGCACGGCATCAATATCGAGTTCCATTCCCAAACCGGCGCGTTCCGCCATTTCAAACGAGGACGACGACAATCCCGCCGCGCCCATGTCCTGCACGCCGACCACCCAGTCTTCTTTCATGATTTCGAGGCAGGCTTCCAATAATAACTTTTCGGTAAACGGGTCGCCGACCTGGACCGTCGGGCGTTTCTCTTCGGTTGAGTCGTCGAACTCCGCCGAAGACATGCTCGCTCCATGGATGCCGTCACGCCCGGTCTTCGAGCCGACGTACAGCAGAGCGTTGCCGACACCAGACGCACTACCGAGAAAAATCCGGTCGGCTTTGGCGAGACCCAGGCAAAACGCGTTGACGAGGATGTTGCCGTTGTAACAGGCGTCGAAATAAATATCGCCACCGACCATCGGAACGCCCATGCAGTTGCCGTAATCGGCGATGCCCCTGACCACGCCGTTCAACAGGTAGCGGGTTTTTTCGTGCTCGGGATCGCCGAAGCGGAGCGAATTGAGCGATGCAATCGGACGCGCTCCCATGGTGAAGATATCGCGCATGATGCCGCCCACACCCGTTGCCGCTCCCTGATAGGGCTCGATGAACGACGGGTGGTTGTGACTTTCAATTTTGAACACCGCCGCCAAGCCGTCGCCGATGTCCATCACTCCGGCGTTCTCGCCCGGCCCCTGAATGACGCGCGGGCCTTCGGTCGGGAGTGTCTTGAGGTGCGGACGCGAGCTCTTGTAACTGCAATGCTCACTCCACATCGCCGAAAAAATTCCCAGCTCGACCAGGTTCGGGTCGCGGTCCAACAATTCCTGAATGCGGGCGTACTCGTCCAACGACAGGCCGTGCTCGGCCACAATTTCCGGCGTGATGGGGATGGGTGTGGTCATGTGTGCGCTAAACTCGACTCGATGAGGGATTTGAATATCAACTGACCGTCTATATTTTGCCACAAGGGATCGGCACAGCGTTCGGGATGCGGCATCATGCCCATCACGTTTTTAGATTCGTTGGCGATGCCGGCGATGTTATCGAGCGAGCCGTTGGGATTGGCGGCGTCCGAAGCGTTTCCTTCGGCATCGCAGTAACGGAACAGCACCTGATCGTTTTTAGCCATCTGTTTCAGAGTATCGTTATCAGCGAAGTAGCGGCCCTGACCGTGATTGATCGGTATTTGGAGTACGTCCCCCACTTTGCACTGGGAGGTAAACGGCGTGTCATTGTTTTCCACGCGGAGGGTCATGTTTTTGCAGATGAAGCGCTGGCCTGCGTTATCCATCAGCACGCCGGGGAGCAAGCCGGATTCCACCAGAATCTGGAAACCGTTACAGATGCCCAGCACGCGGCCGCCCTGGTTGGCGTAATCGATCACCGATTTCATGATGGGCGAGAAGCGGGCGATGGCGCCGGGGCGCAGGTAATCGCCGTAGGAAAATCCGCCGGGTAGAACGATAAAGTCGAACGAGTTCAGTGCCTCGTCCTTGTGCCAGATCCAGTGCGTGTCGAGTTGGAGGATATGTTTGAGAATATGGTAGCAGTCGTGGTCGCAGTTGGAACCGGGGAACACGACAATACCGCACTTCATGACAGCCTCCGGGTGCCGGGCAAGGCCCGGCCACTAGGCGTGGGGCCAACTAAAAAACCTCCTCTCCCCTCATGGGGAGAGGATTGAGGTGAGGGGTGGTTTAAGAGCAAGGAAGAGGGCTCCATAACCTCTCCTGTATCCCCTCCTTCGTAAGGAGGGGAAATATTGTCGCGCCCTATTATTTTAGGTCTACGGGGGCAAACGGTCATTCCGCAGGCTCCAGAGTGAACCGATAGGACTCGATCACCGTGTTGGCCAGCAGTTTTTCGCACATTTCGGTGACGCGGGACTGCGCTTCCCGCTCGGAAACGCCTTTCAGGGCAATCTCCATGTACTTGCCGAGATGCACATCCTGCACCTCGGAGTAACCGAGATCGTTGAGGGCGTGATGCACCGCCTTGCCCTGGGAATCGAGTACACCGTTTTTTAAGGTAACGTGAATTTTAGCGAGCATGTGCCTGAGGTATCAATGTGAAGAAAAAACCGGCCCGGAGTGGGCTGGCGAATCGCCAACCAGCGTGACGCTGGACCCTATATGCCCCTCTTTTTAAAGAGGGGTTGGGGTGATTTTGCTCCCCCTTGTAAAGGGGGCTGGGGGGATTCTTCCTCCAGCTTTTCCAGATGAAACGTTAGGGTTGCCATTCGCGCTAAACATATCACAGAACCCCGCCCAATTCCAGCATCCCACCCGGCGAATCGCCAGAGATAATTTTTTATCCTGTCAGCCTTCGAAGAAGGGGGCTGAGGGGGCACACTGGACCCAATAATTGGCTTAAAGTAAGCCCATTGATAGAAGAGATTTTATGTGACTAGGGTGAGACTGTACTACTTTTGTTAAGAGTTTACTCACATTTTGTTTTTATCGATATAAATGCCGTTTTATGACGAAACGATAAATTGTTCGCGATAATTCTATCTTTTAAAACACTTCTGTCTGATTGGAAAAATGTGTCTCCCGCGTCATTTTTGTATTCACAGGAAAGCATGGTTCCATGATTAGGTTCAATGAAAACAAGTATGCACGCGTAATCGTTATCAGGAATATCAAAAACCATTTTTCGCCCATCACCACCTTTGCTAAAAGTATATTTGTGCTCAAAACTGTAGGCAGTACCTTTATTGACATCCTCAATTTCAATATTGCATGTTGCGGTATTAGCCAAAAGTATTGGAGGAAATACTAATAATAGAAATGATACAAGCCTAAGGATTGCTGGAATTATTTTCTTTTTCATCTTCACTGCTCCCAATAAAGGAAAAGAAGTCTAATCTCTTATTGACGACATAACTCCTTATTTAGAAACATTGTCTTGCCCGTTGCGCCGGTTTTGACCATTGACACCAGACTCTCTCAGATTAACGTCCGAGCGACTGACTGACAACTGGCTTTAAAAAGGAAGAATCCCCCCAGCCCCCTTTACAAGGGGGAGCAGAACAAGGCAAAACATAGATTCTTCGTCCCGTTGGTCCTCAGAATGACAAGACATATCCAATTTGTCATCCTGAGCGCCAGCGAAGGAAATGAAATCTTCTTTATTCTCTGGCGTGGATTTGTTACTTTTCTAACATGGAAAATTTATGGAATGACAAGGACGCTAAAAAGGCGATCAAGCAATATGCGAATGTTTCGGAAGACGTGGCTCTGCGGGTTTACACCTCACGGCTGATTGGAGCGGAGCCGAAACTGGTTCTGCACGGCGGCGGCAACACGTCGGTGAAATCGCGCACTAAAAACCGGCTGGGCGAGGAAGTTGAAGTTCTCTACGTGAAAGGAAGCGGCTGGGACCTGGACACGCTGGAACCGCCCGGCCTGCCGGGGGTCAAACTCGACCCCCTGAGGCAGTTGCGGTCCCTCCCCTCTTTGTCCGACGAGGCGATGGTCAACGACCAGCGCACGAACCTGCTGGATGCGTCGTCGCCCAACCCGTCGGTGGAAACGCTCCTCCACGCTTTTCTACCGCACAAGTTTGTCGACCATTCGCATGCCGACGCCATTCTGGTGATCGCCAACCAACCCAATTCTGTAAAGCTCTGCAAGGAAATTTACGGCGACGAGCTGGGCGTGGTGCCGTACATCATGCCGGGGTTCGATCTGGCCAAAGCCGCGGCGGAGGCCTACGAGAAAAACCCGCAGGTCAAGGGACTGGTCTTGATCAACCACGGCCTGTTCACCTTTGGCGACACGGCGAAAGAAAGTTACGACGCGCATATCCGGGCCGTCACCCTGGCGGAAATCTTTATCCAGAATCAACCGCGCCAGCCATTGTCTCCCGGCAAGGAACCCGCGTCCGACGACGATCAGGAAATTTTCAAAGCCATCGCTCCCGTTCTGCGCGGTTTGTACCGTGAACAATCCGGTAACTCGTGGGTGGTGCATCACCGCGACAGCGGTGTGGCGCGCGAGTTCGCTTCCAGCAAGGAATGCAAAAAGTGGTCGCAGATCGGTACTGTAACGCCCGACCACGTCATCCGCACCAAACAGAAACCGCTCCTGCTGAACCCGAAACAGCTCGACAATCCGGAGCGTCTGCGCTCCGAGTTATCAGCGGCATTGGACCAGTACGCCGAGGCGTATCACAAGTACTTCTTCACCAATCAGGCGAAGAAGGGCGTCGACCTGAAAGAGCTGGACCGACTGCCGCGCGTCATCCTCGTGGCAGGTCTGGGGCTGGTGACGATGGGCAAAACCGTGAAGGAAACAAATATCTCCGCCGACCTTTACGAGCACACGATTGAAATCATCCAAAGCGCGTTCGACGTCGGCACCTACAAACCGTTGGGCGATGCCGACCTGTTCGATATGGAATACTGGTCGCTGGAGCAGGCCAAACTCGGCAAGGCAAAACCGTTACCCCTGCAGGGCCAGGTCGCGTACATTACGGGAGCGGCATCGGGTATCGGCCGCGCAACGGCTGACCTGTTCGCACAACAGGGAGCCAATGTGGTTCTGGTGGACCTGAACAGCGACGCTCTGGAGGAAGCCGGTACCCTTTTGCAAAAGCAGAGTAAGGCGGGTGTCATCTGGCAGGCGGTAGATTTAACAGATGATGATGCGGTAGCGGCTTCGTTCGATCACGCCGTGCAGACTTTCGGCGGGGTGGACATTCTCATCTCCAACGCAGGTAACGCGGTGCAGGGCCGCATCGGGAGCGTCAGCAACGCCACACTGCGCGGCAGTTTCGATCTTAATTTTTTCGCGCACCAGACGGTGGCATCGCAGGCGGTTCACATCTTCCTGCAACAGAAAACCGGCGGCGCTCTGTTGTTCAACGCATCGAAAGCCGCGTTCAATCCCGGCAAGGATTTCGGTCCGTACGCCCTGCCGAAAGCGGCGGTAGTCGCGCTCACCAAACAATACGCACTGGACTACGGTAAGGAAGGCGTTCGCTCCAACGCGATCAACGCCGACCGCATCCGTACCGGCATGTTCACCGACGGGTTCATCGCCGAACGTTCCAAAGCGCGCGGACTGGAACCGGCAGAATATTTCCGGCAGAATTTGTTGGGACGGGAAGTACTGGATACCGACGTGGCGCAGGCATTTCTGCATCTGGCCCTGTCCGAGAAAACCACCGGAAGCGTGTTCACCGTTGACGGCGGCAACATCGCCGCCAGCCCCCGCTAACCGGCGAGCCGCCGGTGGCAACGGGCTGACCGTTAATGGCAAGCGACGGCCACTGGGCGCAAGCGAAGGTGGCACTGCTCGCCACGAGCCCTCGACAAACCACGGAACAGGAAGAAAGGGAAAGTCTGTCATTCTGAGGAGCGCTAGCGACGAAGAATCTGTGTTTTCTCCAGTAATTCTGAAAAACCTAAAACATAGATCCTTCGCTAACGCTCAGGATGACAAGACACATTTTTTCTCCTCTCTATATTTTCCAACCACGGGCACAGCAGAGTTTGATCAGCGCGGGGAGCAGGGTGATGGAGGTGATCATGCAACTGCCGACGCCCAGCATGAGCACCAGCCCGACGCTGTACACGCCTTGATGATCCGCCACCATCAGGCTTCCGAAACCGATCATGGTAGTCAGCGAAGTGAGGATCACCGCCTGCCCGGTACTTTTCGATATGACGTTCTTCTCGCAGTCCGGCGTTTCCCGCCACCGATGCAGGATGTGTACGCCATCGACCACTCCGATACCGAGGATCAGGGGCAGGATCACCAGATTGGCGAGGTTGAACTGAACGCCGGTCAGGCGCATCAGCCCCAGCGTTAGAACAGCGCCCGCCAGCGTCGGTAGCAGGACCAGAAACGTGGTTCTGAGATTGCGGAGCGTCAGCATCAGGTACAGGAAAATGGCCGCCAACGCGTACAACCCGGCGCTAATGTAAGCGTCGATCATCAAACGGCTCGACTCGAACATATGGACTGCGTTGCCGGTGACATCGGGATCGATTCGCCGCATTTCGTACAGGAATTTCTCCATCGCTTCCCGTTCCCAGATATTGATATTGGGGTACACCAACAGCAGATACTTGCCGTCGGTACTGACGAACCGGTCTTTCAGGTCCTGCGGCAGGTCTTCCACCTGGACAGGGACGGGATGAACGGAACGCTTGAGATCGGCGATCTTGCTCCGGTAATCGACAAACAGGGTGCTCGAAAATCCCTGCAGGCGAGTCGCGGCGGTTTTGGGATCGGTGTTCTTGAGAACCACTTCCAACCGGCTTGCCAGGCGGGAAGCTTCATACACATCGTCCTGCTCGCCTTCCTTTTCCTTTTTACGAAGTTTGAATCGGATATTGTTCAAAGTGTCCCGGATGGTCTGCAGGGAAAATGGTTCGTCATCTGATGCCACTTCAAACGCATCGATGAGCGGAGCGAGAGTTTTCACTTGCTCGATCCGATCTTGCTGATTTTCCGGAATCGCGGTCAACAGGCTTTCCACTTTACCCACAGAGGGCATGTCTTTGAGAATCCGGTACTTTTCCTTCGCGTCCTGCATATCGTCCGCTACCAGGGCGGCGTTCCAGGAGGCGCGTTTGGCGTTTTCGATAATCTTCATTTCAAAACGCACCGCCTCGGTCCCCTTGGCCTGCATGTTGAGCAGGTTGTAATCGAAATACAGGTCCTTGGAAAGGTAACCGCATCCCATCAGGACACCCAGAAAAACGAAAATAATAACGTAATAGTGCGAATATATTTTTTCGAACAAGGCGTCCCGTTTCCCAACCCGTTCCGGCAGGACGTGCACCGGTTTCCGCCAGCGCTCCTCCAGGCTGATCAAGGCCGGTAGCAGGAGCACCATGCCGAGCCAGCACAGAATGATGCCGCCGGCGGCGATAATCCCCAGTTCGACGATGCCCACAAAGTCGGTGAACACCATGGCTCCGAATGCGATGGCGGTGGTGACGGCCCCGGCCAGATTACCGCGCCCGGTTTGTTGCAGGGTATTGCACATGGCCAGACAGACTCCACGGCCCAACCGTCGCTCTTCGCGATAGCGGCAGAGAATATGGATTCCAAAGTCGATGCCCAGCCCGATCAGGATGGTGGTGAATACCACGGAAATGATATTGAGGTGGCCGACGGCCAAAGTGGTGTATCCCATCGCCCAGGCAATGGAAACCAGCAGGGTGAACACTGCGAGCAGAGGTTCGGTGACGCCCCGGTAAAACAGCATGAACAGCAGGGCCACGCCGACCAGTGCATACTTCGAGGCGTTTTTAACATCCGAGTGAGTGGTGAACATTTCATCCGACGAGATCACCTCGCCGCCCGTCATCCCCACCGTGATCTTTGGAAAACCCGGTGCCAGCTCTTTGACGATCGCCCGGATTCCCTCGATCGCATTTTTGGAACCGGCAAAGTCACCTTCCGTCTCCTGCGGATTGAGCAGGAGGAACAACAAACGCCCGTCATCGGACACCAGATACCCGTCTTCCCGCAGAGGATTGTTCTCCTCTGCCAGAAAGGCTCCCCAGGGCGAACGGTACGCCGTATCGCCTTCCACCTGCCGGGCCATTTGCCCCAGCAGGGAGATCAGCAAGCCGAGGTCCGCGGCATCGTCTTTCTCTCCTTCCTCGTCCTCCATGCCGAGCATATCGGTGAGCAGAGTATCGACCACACCGGTGCTGATTTCGTGGTTGAGACTTGTGAGCAGTGTGCTGAGTCCGGGTGAGGTATTCACCTGCTCCAGAAAATCCTGATGAGATTTGAGTTTGGTCGACAACTGTTCCAGAGCGTCCGGCTCCAGAAACAACAGGGATTTATCCTTGAAATAACCGGTATCGACTTTGTAATAAATCTCGGAGGATATTGCGGACTGGTTGTGTAACCGATCCGCCAATTGATCGGCAAACTGCTTCATCGCCTCGGGTTGCTCACCCTCGACGACGATAATCATGCCGTCAAAATCTTTGAAGCGTTCCCGGTATTGCTGGTACAGGGCATGGAACTTCATGTCCTTGGAGATCAGGTCTTCCCGAAGCGTGTTGAACTGGAGATGTGTCGCCGTAAACCCTATGCTGAGAGCCGCCAGAACAAGCGAAACCAACAGAACCCACCACGGATGGTAATAAGCCAGGGTTTCAAAACCGGTAAACATCCGGTCCAGGATTCCGGGTTTGGAAGAGGGGGCTGACTGTTTTGGCGGAACGGTAGGATCCATAAAAATGAAAAAACTACTCAATCTCAGAATGGAGTTTTATGGAAAGTATTGTAAAAATTAGTATAACAGGTCAGATAGAGGAGGCCGAGAATTTTTGCCTGCGGTGACAGTCACCCGCGCATGCTAAAAACTGTACCCCAGACTGAACACGTGGGCATTGGTCCCGACGTTGCGGCCTTTGATGCCGGAATTGGACAAGTGCCAGAGGCGGTAATTGAAGTTGATGGCGGTGCCATTGTCAAAGAAATATTCGATCCCGGCTCCTGTCTGCAAAATAAATTCAAACGCGGTGGAGATTTCTACGGAGCCCTCAAAAAAGTCACCCCAAGCACCCCCCACCCCGGCAAATACAAAGGGCACCCAGTTTCTCCCGCGATTGAGAAACTTATATTCTAATTGCGCAGGAACCAGACCGACCATGAAGGTAGGTGCCTGATCTACGGTTTGACCATCCCGCTCCGGATCTGTGATGGAAACAACCGCTCCCGCCTCAATCACCCAATACAAGGCCCCCCGGAAGACGGAGTTTCCCATGAGCCCGGTCAGGTTGTATTTAAAGTTGGGGAAAAAGTGAACGGCCCGGATCTCGGTCCGCTGACCGGAAACTCCCGTTGCTGGAGGAAGGTTGATAGAAAACCCGTACCCCAGTGACAGACCGAACTCATACTGGTTCTTGGCAAAGCGACTTTCAAAATCAGGAGATGATGAAGTGACGTGCTCGGTCGTTGAGCTCTCGGATTCCGGGTACGCCTGCGCCACCTTAATTTCATCGACCGAGGACAAGGCCCACGACCTCGTATCCCCTGCGATTTTGGAAGAAAATAATTGGGCGAATGCCCTTTCTGAACCCAGCGGGATCAGCACCAAAACAATAAAAAACGCCCAGTATGACTTTATCATTATCCATTCATTATCAAGGTTATTAACTTTCCATCATGAAGGAGTCGGGATTATAGCATAAACCTTTCTAAGATTTTTCGAGGGGGCGAACGGGCCCGGAAAACTGGGATTCAACATTCCCAAGGCACCGCACAACCCGCCCCAACCCACAATCCACCCACAACTGATTAAATCTAAAGCCTTATCTCTGGGTCTCAGTCCATCCCAAAAATCACTCCATTTGTACTCTCCCGGTTGGGATGTTAGAATTCATAGTGGCTTTCCCATAATATTTTTCAAGTCCCGAGACTTGAAAATTCTAAAAACCGGAACCGTTCCTGATTCCAGTGCATCTAAAACTTGACCGAATTTAAACCCTGAACTTACTTCACGGGTCGGCCAGGCACTGGACACAGAACACCATTCAAGGAAATCTGGCGGACCATGCCGACTCAGGAAGAAAAAGAGCAGGACGAGATACTTGTCCGGGAAATGAAAGCCGGACGCATGGAGGCGTTCGATAAAATTTTCGAACTCTACCAGCGGAAGATTTACGCCCTGTCGTTCAACATGACACGCAACCAAATGGATGCGCAAGATGTGACTCAGGAAGTACTTCTGACCATCTATCGAAAAATCGACACGTTTCAGGGTAAGTCGGCTTTCTCCAGTTGGGTCTACCGCATTACTTTGAATGCGACCTACATGAAGCTGAGAACTAAAAAAAAGGAACAGTACGTATCGTTGGACGAAGGCCTGCCCAATTTCAACCATGCCGGATTCCAAAATGAAAAAGTTTCCGATTGGTCGAAAAGCACGGATTCGCTGCTGTTTTCGAACGAAACCAAGGGAGTGATTGAAAAAGCCGTTGCACTGCTCCCCGAGAAGGAAAAAGTGGTCTTTATGTTGAGAGATGTCGAGGGCTTATCAACAGAAAAAGTTGGGGATATTCTGGATTTGACTATCCCTGCCGTCAAATCCCGGTTGCATCGGGCCCGGCTTTTTCTCAGGAAAAGGCTGTCCAACTATTTTGATGAATATAAAACCCGGAGCTCGAAGAAATGATTTGCTGTAAAGAATGTATCGATCTATTGTGTGATTATTTTGAAGGAACCCTGAGTCCGGACACGGCGGCCTCTCTGGAGGATCATTTTAAGGATTGCCCTCCCTGCGTCTCCTTTTTGGAAACCTATCGTCAAACCTCGGATATTTGCAGAAAAACCCTCTCTGCTGTTGAGATCCCTGAACCGGTACAAATTAAACTTCGGGAGTTCGTAAAAAATCATATCCAAAGCCCTTGAAATCAGACCTGCTAAAAACTTCCCTAAATCCCCTCACAATGGCTTCCAATTGCAACATTGACAAATATTTTTTTTATTGATTAACTATAGAAAACCCAACTGTTTTCCCGTATCGTGGGTCTGAGTAACCCCAAAACGCCTAAACCTGTCAAAGGAACAATTCATGGTTGAAATGAAAGTGGAAGGTCTGACGCTGGACCCCCTGACCAATATGCCCATTATTATCCTGAAGGATCTGGAAGGGAACCGGGCACTGCCGATCTGGGTCGGTTTTTTTGAAGCCAACGCCATCGCTTTGGAAATCGAAAAAATCGCCACGCCACGCCCCATGACCCATGATTTGATGAAAAATCTCATTGGCGACATGAAAGGGAAAATCAATCATATCCTGGTCAGTGAGCTGAAGGACAACACCTTTTACGCTGTTATTTCCATGATGTCCGGCGGAGACACCCTGAAAATTGATTCCCGCCCGAGCGACGCCATCGCCCTGGCCCTGCGCGCCAAGGCTCCGATTTATGTCAATGAGACCGTCATCGAAGCGGCCAAAAGCCTGGACATGCCCGATACCTCCAAGACCAACACGGAGGACAAGGATCAATGGAAACGGTGGCTGGACAACATCAAACCGCAGGACTTCGGTAATCTCTAGCCCTCTGCTCCCCTGACGGGAAGGGGAACTTGCTAACCGTTGACGGCTAACGATGACCTTTAGGCGCACTTCGGAAGGTAAAATATCTGCGGCGGCCCGCCGCTCCTCCGTCAGTGGATCGCTTCTTAAAGTCCCCTTTATTCAACTTGCCCTTGGCACCACCCTTCTTTTTCTTTATTATTCCTATAGGAACCCGTGACCTTTCAACCACCCGGATACCACCGTGGACACCATCCAAAAAATCGGTATTTTCAGCAAACAAAAACCCGACATCAGCCGGAAAGTTCTTCTGGAGCTCTCCTCGTGGTTGAGGGAAAGAAACTACGATATTCTGATGGCGCCGGAAACCGCCGGGATCATTGGTGAAACCTCCAGTCTCAACAAAGAAGAAATCCCCTCCAAAGCCGACCTGATCATCGTGCTGGGAGGAGACGGCACTTTGCTGAGTGTGGCAAGGCTGACGCATCCGTTCGACGTACCTATCCTCGCCGTCAATCTGGGAAGTCTGGGATTCCTGACTGAGGTGTCTCTGCCCGATATGTACGGCACTCTTAAACAGGTGCTAAAGGGGGAGTCCGTCAGTGAGCGGCGCATGCTGTTAAATGCCAGCCTCCAAAGAAAGGGAAGCACGATACAGAACGATTTCGCGCTGAACGACGTGGCGATCAATAAAAACTCCGCACGCATCGTCAACCTCGAGGTGCACGTCAACGGCCAGTACATGACCTCGTACCGGGCCGATGGATTGATCATCGCCACACCAACGGGATCGACTGCGTATTCTCTGTCCGCCGGGGGACCGATCATCCACCCCAGCATGAACGCGCTGTTACTGAGTCCCATCTGCCCGTTTACGCTGACCAACCGGCCCATTGTGATTCCCAACCAGTCCACCCTGCAGGTGAAACTGATCACCGAAGAAGAAGTGCAGGTGACCCTGGATGGGCAAACCGGGTACCCCATGTTCCCCGATGACGTGCTGGAGGTCAAACAGGGACCTACGCCGGTCAGCTTGATCCAGGCCAAAGGCAAAAACTATTACCAGGTACTCCGCCAGAAACTGCACTGGGGCCGACCGGCGGATGACCCGAAATCAGAATCATGAGCGGCATGACAACGCTCTCGCAACCACCCTTCCCTCCCCATTACCTATGACAACGAACCAATCTATTGTGGCATGCGGGCAAATCGTGGATATCGAAACGCCAGTGGTACTCTGGCACCATGCGGATGGTTACGCCTGCCCTCATCCCAGAGGACGGCACCACTGTTCGCAACACGACCCCAAACTGAACGGTGCACCCACACGCGATTACTCCAAATACAAAATCAAGGATCTGGCTACGGCTTACGAGGAACTCCAGCAATCCGTGTACCAGTTCGTCCTGCATTACGATGTCTGTTACAGCTCCCACCACTGCCACCAGATCCTGAAAGACAGCACGTTCAAAGGCAGTCATTTTTATCTGGACCTTGACGGCACCATTTACCAAACCTGCGACCTGTACTGGAAAACCAACACCGCCCCGGCGGATGACCGGCAGGGCAACGAACGCGCCGTGCACATCGAAATGGCCAACCTTTCCTGGCAATCCCTGGCGGAAGAATCGGATCTGTACCACGCTCCCAAAGATCTTTATCGCAAAGTTAACGAACGCTGGCGGTTTGACCTTCCGGAAAAATATCAGAAGAAACTGCGGATGCCCGACTTCAAAGCCTTCGCTTCACGTGCCTACGGCGAACGCGGTTACTTCAGCCGGAACATCAACGGGCGCAGGGTGCGCATGTGGGATTTCACCGAGGAGCAGTATCAGGCCCTCATCCGGTTGTGTATCGGGATCAACCAACTGCTACCAAAAATATCCCTCAAGGTACCTTTTGATAAAGAAAAACAGCGCACCCCCCTCGGTAAAATCAAAAACTTCTCTACATTCAAGGGAATCCTCGGACACGCCCACGTTCAGGGCGGAACCGGCGACGGCGTCAAAAAAAAATACGACCCCGGTTCGGCCTTCAACTGGGGCCGCCTCCGCCGCTCCTTAGCAGGAGGGGCGAAGGGCTGACCACTAACGACAAAATGGGAACCCTGGAGCGCAAATTACAGTTGTCAATTTACCTTTGGCGTACTCTGGCCCGGAAATCCTGACTTTTATCTTTCCAAAAAGAATTTTATATAGATGTAGTTGCCCCATTTATGGGGCGTATTCAAAACCGCTCGATAAATCGAGCAACTACAAAAAATAGTGAAAGGTGTTGACCCGATCCCCGGTTTGACGGTAGTTTGGGGACACACTCAAATCGAAATAGGAATCTTTGCAATGAAGACAGGCATTTTCAGAGACGAGCTCCCCGGCGAGCGCAAAAGTATTGTCAACTTGCTGTTGACCGGGTACCTGGTGGTGGTTTCCATTCTCGGGTACATGGCGTTTTACCTGTCCATCCAAATGGGACAGATCGACCGGGTCATCAATCAAATGCAACCGGCCTCGATGACAGTGGACGAGATCAATGTGATCAAGGCACGTTTGACCATGACCACCCACCGGCTGAGTAATGAGTCCAAGTGGATTGCTATTCTGGGAGGTCTGTTTTCGGTTATCGGAGGGATCTACACTTACAATCTGGTCATCCGCCCCCTGCGGAAACTGGTGACCTACGCGGAAACGGGGGAAGGTGAGTTACCGGAGATCAAAGTCAACAACGAGATCAAACAATTGATGACCGCCATCACAGAAGGCCCCACCTCATCACCCGAAAAGCAAGACACTGGTAACTCCTAAAATCTTCTCACCGCAGAGAGCGCAGAGGAAAACCGCCCGTTACTTTTGAGGTTGGTGGTGGGGGTGGACCAGTTTGTCCAGGGTATCGGCCGTTTCCATCTGAATTTCGAAATCCAGGGAGGAATCGGCACCCGTTCCGCGGTAATTCCCGGTGGTCGGCGTGGTTAAAATCCAGGTAGGAGCGGAAGCGACGGCCACATGTTGGTTTGAAACCACAAGGCCAATACTGGGATCATATCCCCGCCAACCCCCACCCGGCAGATAAACTTCCGCCCATGCGTGTAGCTCACGGTTTGAAAATTCTTCATCCCCATAGTAGTAACCACTGGTATACCGTGCGGGAAGCCCCAGGGACCGGCAGGCATCTATAAAAAGAACGGTCAAATCCCGGCAGGCACCTTTTTTAGTTATGAGCAACTCCTCGGGAGACATGGGATCGCCGGTGAGACGTAGGATGATATCCATTATTTCATGAATTTGAGAACACAGGGTGCTCAAAAATGAAACCGTATTGTGGTTGACCTCCTGAGATATTTTCTTGGCAAAATCATCGACCGTCGCCGACGGAGCATTTCGATGGAGATACGGTTCGAGAGGAAACTGGTAATCATTCGAAAGCCGCACGGGTAATTCAATAAATTCCGGGTCCCTCAGAATATAATCAAACGGATTCTCTCTCAGAGTTTCCACCCAGGAAGTGGTGGTGATATTCAAATTGGGGTGAGTATTACTGAACCACAGGAAAGTGGAGGAGGTGCCATCAAGATCCACCAATTCGGTTTTTCCTTCCGGAGAAGGATCAAGCTCCATTTTAAACTGGTGAAGCTTTTGCCAGCAGTCCGAGCGGGGCCGCAGGCGAACCGTCATCGGTTCCATAAACACAGGTTTGGAATAGGAAAACTTTGTCAGGTGCTGGATGCGCAAAAACAAACTTCAGACCCCAGATACGGTGTTGAAGGAAGGCAACACCTTGTTGGTCCAATTAGCGGGTAATTCCTCGAGAGATCGCGTCAGGTGTTCCCTCCACCAAGCGCACACTTCCTGCATTTCCTCTTTGTCGTACTGGTATTCGCTGAATTTAAAAGAATTTTTTTTGTAATAAACAACGTCAATCGGAAATCCCACTCCGGTGGCGCTTCTGCGCGTGGCGTCAAAGGCGAGAAACCCGACCTTGAGTGCGGTGATCGGACTGGAATTATGATTCAATCCCAGATCCAAAATGGGCTTGCCGTAGCCTCCTTCACCAATGATCTGGTAGGGGGTTTCGTTTGTGATTTCGACCCAGTTCCCCTGAGGATAAATCAGAAACAGTTTATGCTCTTCATCCTTCTCAAGTTGTCCGCCAATAAGAGAATGTAAGTTGAAAGAGAGACCGCTCTCTTCGAGGGACGACTTGTCTTCATCCGCCACTTTCCTGATTTGCTCAGCAAAATGATTGACGGCTTTGTACATTTTGTCAAAGTGCTGGCCGGCTTCGTTAAACGTTTCTTCAAAATAGGTAAGGGACTTATCCCGGACCGAACGCAGGCCGGAGGTCATCAGAAACAGGCTTTGGTTTGGTTTTTGATGCAGGGTAACCTTTCGGGCAACCGTTTGTACGCCTCCACTGGTAATTCTGGAGTCTGCCAAAGCGATGATTCCATCGTTAATTTTAATCCCTACACAAAAAGTCATTGAGTCTGTACTCCTGATTGATCTAATTCAGATACTGGTTTGACGGCAAAAAAATTGTCGTGAATGACGGAACTCACATTATTCAAGTCCGACTGAATTTCATCCAGAAATTGATGCAAGCCTATGCCCATCACTTCATCAACGTAGGAATAATTTAATTTCCCCATCAGTTTTCCAAACTGTCTGGCCAGATCGGTATCGTAGACCCCGAAAGGGGTTCCGCTAATATTAAAAAAAGCCCGCTCTGCATGATGGATACAATATCGTATTGAACGGGGAAACTCACGATCAAAAATGAGAAAGTCGACAATATTTTTGGAGCTGATCAGATTGAACCGCTTCCGGTACATTTCCAGAGAACTCGTTGATTTTAAAAGCGCTGTCCACTGAACGCTGTCCAGCGAAGAGCCCACAAAATCGCTTCTTGGAAGGATGATGAAGTATTTAACATCCAGAATACGCGAGGTTTTATCTGCTCGCTCCAAAAGCCGGCCCAACTCAGAAAAGTTCCAAGCCTCCCCATGCGCCATAGTGGAGTAGGCAATGCCTTGAATCAGGTGGCATGACATTTTGATATTGAAGTAAAATTTATGGGGGGCACTTGAAGCCCTAAGACTTGATCCTGGCTCTAGAATATCCAGATAAAGGTTGTTAATGTTTTCCCACATTTCGGAAGGGATAATTTCCCTTACCGATCGTGCATTTTCGCGTGCGGCGGTAATACAGGAAGTGATGGAGTGGGGATAATTTTTATCGAATGTATGAAAGTATATGACATTCTCTCGATCGTAACTTTCAAATTTTTCAGAAAAATATTTATAGTCACCGGTGATGTCCACCAGCGGCTTCCAGGCGTTTGGATCTTGTCTCATGGAGGGTAAATCGAGCAACATGTGGAGCTGTGATTCGATCAAACGCGCAGTATTTTCCACCCGCTCAAGATATCGGTTCATCCAGTACAAGGAATTTGCAACTCGACTTAACATGATATGGTCCAGTGATAGGCGCTCTTGGTCAACTCAGACATCAGACGGCCTATCGGTTTTAATAATTTCTTCCTCTAGAACCCAGGTATCTTTACTGCCTCCACCCTGCGAGGAATTGACGACAAGAGAATCTTTTTTAAGGGCCACACGCGTCAATCCGCCGGGAAGAACATAAATGTCTTTTCCGTAGAGCACATAGGGCCGTAAATCCACATGTCGACCCTCGAAGTGGTCCTTGACCATAACAGGAACCCTTGAAAGCTGGATGACCGGTTGGCCAATGTAATTTCTCGGTTCGCGTAAAATGTTATCGATCATATCTTTTTGCTCCTTTTTGGTTGAAAAAGGACCAATCAGCATGCCATACCCGCCAGACCCATGCGCTGTTTTGACAACAAAATTTTCTATATTATCAATGACATGTTGTCGCTGTTTTTCATCTTCACAAACATAGGTTGGCACATTCGGAAGGATTGCGTCTTCTCCCGTGTAATACTTGATGATTTCTGGAACAAAAGCATAAATGGCTTTGTCATCGGCAATTCCCGCACCGGGGGCATTGGCCATCGCCACCTTGCCTTTACGATAGGATTTCATGATTCCGGGGACGCCCAAAAGAGAATCCGGATTGAAGACTGTGGGGTCCAGAAACTCATCGTCAATCCGCCGGTAGATGGCGTGTATCCGTTCAAACCCCTTGGTGGTTCTCATATAGACAACGTCGTCCATAACCACCAGGTCCTGGCCTTCGACCAACTCCTCACCCATTTGCTGGGCGAGAAACGAGTGCTCAAAATAAGCGGAGTTGTAAATACCGGGGGTGAGGATACCGATATTAGGTTTCAAGATGGATTCCGGTATTAAATACCTCAGGGTTTCCGCCAGCCTGCCGGCATAATCCTCTACCGGACGAATTGGAAGTGCTTCAAACACGGCGGGCCAGGTCTGCTTCATGACACGTCGGTTTCCCAAAACATAAGAAACTCCGGAGGGACAGCGGAGGTTATCCTCCAGAACGTAAAATTGCCCGTCGTGATCACGAACCAGATCGATACCACTGACATGACACCAAATGTTTTTGGGAGGTGTTAAACCTTCACATTCCTTGCGATAAGCAACCGAGGAGAGAATGAACTCATTCCGCAGAATTCCATCTTTTACAATTTTCTTATCGTTATAAATATCCTGAATGAACAGGTTCAGGGCATGAACCCGTTGTTTGACACCGCGCTCGATTAAATCCCAATCGTGGGCATTGACAATCCGGGGAATAATGTCGAATGGAAAAATCTTTTCCAGACCTTTATTGTCGCCGTAAACTCCGAACGTGATTCCCATCTGCTTGAATGCAGAGTTGGCGGACCTACGCCGTGTGGACAAATCGGATTTTCCAAAGGAATTAATCCTGTTGACCAGTTTCTCAACTTCCGGTCTGGGTTTCCCGGATTCCAAGAAAAACTCATCATAAAAATTTTCAGGATTGTAAGAATCGAAATTCATGTGCGTTCTTTTTTAAAGTTAACAACTTGATGGTGAATTGTAACACATTTTACTCAGATGCTTTGCCGTACATTGGAACTTGTGGCGTCTGCAATGAAGGCTGGCATCAAAAACCTGAACTACTGGTAATAAGTTTTCATTTCTTAAAAAATAGCGAAAGGGTTTTGCGGAAACATTGGTTGAGATATTGAAGGCGTTCGGGTTGGACGGTTAAAGTTTCGGCATCGAACCAGGGTTCGGACAGGTACAGGCTTCGATTCATCTCCACCTGGACCCAGGGCAAAGCCGCCTCTCCATAAGTCCGGGTGATATAGCCCCCGGCGAACGGTTTGTTCATCGCCACATCCTTTTCCTCCAGGCCAAACCCCTCACGAAAACATTCTGCCAATCGGTCCGCCATTTCCTGCGGGCAACTTTTGCCGTGGTTGTTTCCCAAGCAAATCAGAGGGCGCGGTTGACCGGGGTCGGGCGAAATGACCGGTGCCACCTTCTCCATGGAATGGCAGTCCAACGCCAGTTGAAGGTCAGGATTTTGGGTCAGGGCGGTGGTGATGGATCGGTGATAGGGAAAGTAGTAGGAGTCGAGTAGCCGCTGGGTCCATGCGTCATCCAGCTCCTGACCAGGCAGGTAAACGGCTTTGCCGTGGCAGGTTTGGGTTTTAACGATGCCGTCGGGATTCTGCGGAGGCCGGTCCTCTTCCGCCCGGTTCATATCGACAAACGCCCGCGCCACCGGCGATTGCACCTGCACCATCACTTCGTTTCCGAGGCCGTAAATTCCCTGGGTGAAAGCGTCGCTGTCTTCAAATTGATCCTTGGCGGAAATCGTCACCCGGTCGCGGATTTCCGCAGGCACTTCGGTACCACCGTGGGGAATGGATAATAGTACGGGGAAACAAGACATGGAGTATAAATCCCTTATGGTGAACCTGACTGATTTCTATTGATTTTACCCTTTTTAAATAAAAACGCATCCGGCCATTCAATTTCTGTTGATTTTAGATCCAAAAAGACGGATATTTGGCGAGCACTTAGCGCCCAACCTCTTTAAGGAATTCCAGAATTATGGAATCACACAAACTTAAATTAAGTGTCCTGAAAATTTTAGGTTCTCAATCGGCACCTAAAGTTTTCCAAAACAATTCCTCCGTTATCGACAAGCTGGAACAGTCGTATTTTTCCACAGGCTTCATGTAGGTTCCTTCCTCTTTCTTCTTTCAAAATCACCAAAAAATTTACCACAAGCCTATCTCTACACCGGACGTTAATGGTGTGAGGTAAAAATATTTTTTGTTTGTAATCGCGTTGACTCTATCAATAGCCTTCATGACTTTACACTAAGACGGCTGTCAAAAGAGTTTCTAATTCCAAATAATCATACAAGGAGAACGGCTCTGCCTGAATGGGGCCTGGGCAGAACAAATAGATTAGTTATTTATCAACTCAAATGATTTATTAACTGGAGATCTATCATGATTAACAAAATCAAAACCTCTTTGTTCATTCTCACATTAATCGCTTTTCTGTTATCGGCCACTCTCGGTTTTGCGTCATCCAGTACCCTGGTATTGGGAGATGATAATGCCGTCATCTTGATGAATGATGACGACAAAGATAAAGATGATGACGACGATGACGACGACGATGATGACAAGCACAAATAAAACCTGTCAATAACTCATGGTTTTGTTAAAATCAGTACCTATTGATATCCGGGGAGCAATTTGCTCCCCGGATATCTTTTTATAAATATAAGTTTTATTGAGGGAGACAAAGCATTATGACAACACATGAGCAAATAATTTCCGCATTCGATACCTACGTCGCCGAAAGTGAAAATTTTGAGCAAAAGAGTGTAAAGGCCGCCGCCGCTCGCGCCAGAAAAGCGCTGGGTGAACTGGGAAAACTGGCAAAAACTCGCCGGGCAGAAATCCAAGAAAAGAAAAACAATCTCGGCTCCTAATTTAATTCGGTCCAGCCGCTGTTCCGTCGCGCCGGATTTCCGCAACTCCCTGGAATCCATCCTTGGTTTGCGTTTTCATGACGGCGTGTATGGCTCCCATATAAAAAGCATAGGGTTCGCGTGCATCCATTTTATAGCCTACCTTTTTAAGATACTCCACGACCTTATCCTCCAGACGCCCTTCTTCATAACTCAGTTTACCGCCAATCGAGCAATGAATCCGCGGTGCCACCATCGCATCCGATATGGGGAGATTGCCGTCGAGGATATGGGAAAGAAACTGGGCCACAGCTGAAAAAATGCGCTCGCTTCCGGGACTGCCCGCCACCAGCCAGGGCTGTTTCTTGCGAAATACGATAATGGGTGCCGACATACTCCAGGGAATCGCGTTGGGGCGCAGGTAATACGGATGGGAAGGGTCTTTCGTCTCCAGCGAACTCATATAATTATTGTATAGAAAACCCAAACCCCTTGCGGCGGTGTGCGAGCCATAGACTCGTTCAATCGATTGCGTGATCCCCACCGTATTATTCTGCTTGTCCATTACGGACAAGTGGGTGGTATCGTTGACGGCGGGAAACAGATCCACCATGGGCAGAGTGGGGTCCATTTCATCGTGAATGGATCTCGCCAGCATTTTTGCAAAGTCGAGACTGAGGATGCGTTTATCCTGGGGCAGTTGCGGATAAATATTAGGATCGAAGGGCCTTTCTTTTCGATTCAAGAGCGCCTTGCGAAAGGTCTCGGCAACAAAGTGATAGGACTCCGGCGAACGCTCCTTCAAAAATTTGGAGGGGAGATTACCCAACATGAGAAGAATCAACAACAGGGTGCGGCCTGCGGCAGGCGGTGGCATGGTATAAACGGACAGCCCACGATATCTGCGATGGATCGGATTCCGCAACACCGGCCAGGGAATCAAAGCCATGTCTTCGTAACGCAGGAACCCTTCGTTGTCCTTCATGTCCTGATCAATTTGCCAGGCCGGCTCACCCGTATAAAATTCTTTGACTCCTTTTTGAGTGATTAATTCAAGCATTTGAGCCAAATCGTGTTGTACAAACTTATCGCCCACCGCATAGGGTTCTTTTCCTTCTTTCAGAAAATATCCTGCACCGGATTGGCTGGGTACATTGAGAAAAGACTCTTGCTCACGTGTTTGCAAACGGCTCTGCAACTCGGTGATGCGGTAACCTTCTTTGGCAATCCGAATGGCAGGTTCCAGAACCGTCCTCCAGCTGGCACGGCCATAGGTATAATGCATGTATCCGAGAAGCGCCGGGGTACTGGGAACGGTAGTGGCGCGGTAACCCGTCAACATCTGTGCTGATTCCATCCGACTGAGATGCGCGAATGAGGGAACACGGCTGGATCCGTCCAACGCCAAAGTTTTATCTTGGGTATGAAGCAGAGCCATGCTCTGTCCCCCAAGGCCGCTGGCCTGGGGTTCGCAGACGGAAAGCGCAAACGCCGCCGCGCAGGCGGCATCAATGGCGTTGCCGCCGGCTTCCAGAATTTCCACGCCGGCCTGGGTGGCTTCCGGGAAAGCGGTGGACACCATGCCGTTCGCCGACCATGCGCATTTGCCGTCTTCGGTCGGTTGAAAACGGCCTTCGATATTTTTCAGGCTCATATAGAGAAATCTTTCGAGGATTGGGAAATGGTATACGCCAGCAGGAGAGACCGGTCGATCAGGCTGTCGCGAACCACATATTCACTCTTGGTTCCCTGCCCGCCGGTTACCGGGCCCAAACCTTCGATGTGGGGAATCTCAGAAGATATGGATGAAAGGACAGAAGGGACATCGGTGTGGGTTTTCTGAACCCGCACTTCCACTGCCTTCGCCAGGCTTCCGATTTTTTCAAAGAACCGAGAATTAACGGGAGTTTCAAGCAGAGGCTTGCGGGAAGATCCCCGGGTGATGTGGATTTTAAGAGGACTGGTGGCCGGAACTTCAAACAGCTTGAATACCTGGGCTTCCAACGCTTCTTTTTGACTCGGGTTGCGGTAACGGATATGGAGCACCAGCGACGCATGGTCCGGGGGCTGGTCACCCACTCCATGGGTATCGATACTGGTGATGGTAACGCTTTGACTTTCCACTTCATCATTCAGTTTTCTAAGGCTGATGATTTTTTGGGAAATAAAGCTCACCAGATCATATTTATCCTTGAAGTCCGCCTTTCCCTTGCGGGTGACCCTGTTAATTTCAATGTTGAATTTGATTTGTCCTGAAGTGGATACAATTAATTCTCCGGAAAGCCCGGCTCCCTGGAGGCCCACTACCGCTCGTGATCTGGATGCACAATCCTCCACCAACGATTTGGAGGACCGCCCGCCGGAAGATTCGTCCGACACGAGCAAAATGCCGCACTTCACTTTTTTCAGCGACCGGGTATAACGAAGCGACTGCAAAGCCGCCAGCAGAATGGCCAGCCCGCCTTTCCCACAGGAAACCCCCGTTCCATAAATTTTTCCACGGTCTACCGCGTAGGGAACGAAGTCTTGAAAATGAGAAGGGTTGTCTAGTTGCCCGACCACAAGTATATCGTTGGTTTCGCTGGTGTGATTTGTGAAGTACAACATATTTCCGAATTCCGCGCGGGTGATGACTTCACGTTGAAAACCCATGCGACTTAACACACTTCCAATCCACTGCCCCAGGGCATTGATCCCATCGATATTGCGGACATAGGAATTAATCTCAACCATCTTTTGCAGGCTGGCTTCCATGGTCGACAAATTGCCCCGTAGATAACTGCGAAGCCGGGTATGAAGGGAGGTCGTGGTCTTTTTGAGAAAGCTGGGCATCAGCGATTCCTGCTCGCCGAGGTTTTCAAGTTGTTGCTTTCCGAAGTAGCGTTCTACCGCCACGTCCAGCATGCGGTTGATCAGACTTTCAAAAGAGTACCCAGCGGCCTTGGCAGCAGTCACGTAGGAACCGGTCGCTCCCAAGCTGGCCATGGAGTTGAGTTCCAGGATATACAAATTCCCCTTATCGTCCATGCGAAAATCAACGCGAGAAAAATCGTAAACACCCAAAGCACGAAACGTTTCGCGGGTCAGGCGGGCCAGTTCAGCCTGAAGCTTGTCGTCAATCTTGGCCGGGCAGACTTTGCCGCGCGGTGTCTTGAGCTTGTCACCCAGCGTTTGGATTGCATTGGGATCTCCTTCCAGATCAATCTCCACCACCGGTAATATTTCCGCGTCCTGATTACCGAGTAGTCCCACCGCAAACTCTCTTCCCGGAATGAATTGTTCAACCAGTACGGGTTGGCGGAATTCTTCCACTAACCGGGCGATGGTTTCCTGCAGATCGACTTTGTTGTGAACCACTTCAATTCCGAGAGAAACCGCCTCCATCTTGGGCTTGGTGATGACGGGATACGGCAGGTCGTCGGGAATCTGATCTGGAGAGAAAAACACCCAATAGGGAGCGGTGGGCAAACCAGACGCATGGACCATCACCTTGGTGGTCACTTTATCGAGAGCGACGCCATGCCCGGCGGGACTGGAACCGACGTAAGGAATCCCCACCATTTCCAACAGCGATGGCATATGTGTGTAGCGACTGACGCCCTGAATGCCATAAGCCATGTTGAACACCATTCCCGGCTGTTCACCTTGAACCACGCGCGGCATGAAAGCCTCCAACTGTTCGATAACTTTTATATTGCCATCGATAATACGAACATTGTGCCCGCCCTTCTCCAAAGAGGAAGCGACCTTCTCGACCGTGTTGGGATTATAGGTCTCCTGATTTTGCATCCCGAAGACATTGATCACGCCTTCCGCATCCTGCTGTTTGTTGTATATGACGGCAACTTTCATATCACACATCTCCCCTAGAGGAATTGTTATATTAATTTTGGGAATTTTTTGAATTCATTGTATGTTAAACAAAAGTCTTTATCTATTAAAATACAGCGACCGTGCTTCTTTATAGATAACAATAGTTTTAATTTTTCATTGAAGCTCGATAAAATTCAATATGGAATAAAATTACCCACCTATTTTCTTACAATAGAACTTATACATAAAATGAGTTTTTATGGATGGCCCTTCAAACGATGAGGATAAGTTATTAATACAAAAATGCAAAGAGGAGCTTCCCTATGTAACTCAATCCTTTGAGGAACTTTTAAAAAAGCATGAACCCTCCGTATTCAAAACCTGCCACTATTTATTAGGTGACCCTTCTGACGCTGAAGAAGCCTGCCAGGATATTTTTCTAAGGGTCTTTCATAAGATTCATGCCTTCCAACAAAAGGCATCATTTCGAACCTGGCTATACCGAATAGCTCACAATTATTGTCTTACCAAAAGAAAGCAAAATATAAAACGCTCGAATACCCACCAAAAATTAACCTCCGATATCATAAAAGAATCCTCCCATTCTGCAGTATCCCCTTCGTCTAAGCCCGATATACCCGAAATCCATGAGGTTTTATATGAGTTGTCCAGCCTGGATCGGGAAGTAATCACTTTGAAGTTCATCTCTGGATTAACGATTCAGGAAATTGCCGAAGCGAACAAGCTGAAACTGAGTACGGTAAAAATGAGACTTTACAGGGCTTTGGAGAGATTTAAGACGCAGTATGAAAAAAAACTGAAAAAAAATTAGTCAAAGTGTGACTTTTTGAACCCCGGAGGAAGTCTAACTAGTGAGAAGACCTGTATCGAGGAAATAAAATGCAAGAATCTGACAATAATGCTGAAGAGTTTGTTGAAAAAGTTTTTAAAGAGTCTCAGCCGACAACCGCCACCAATGCTGAAGAACGAATCGCTCGAACCATTTCCAAGGCGCAAGGGAAAACCAATACCAGGGATATCATACTTTTAGTTTTTGTTCGTTTCTGGATGGTATTGGCTGAAATCACTTGCAAGCTATTCGCTAACTCCTCAAAACATTCATCCTTGAAAAAACCTTAGATTCCATCCAAAAGGTCAAATCTATTTATAACGATTTAAATCCCAGGATTTAAATCTTAAGGAGCTGAGTTATGGATTTAAAAATAGAAGCTGAAATGTGGAGAGACACCATTCTCGCTATATTGAAAGACCTTTGGACTGAAGTAGCCCTGTTCACACCCAATCTGGTAGGCGCGTTGGTCATTGTGTTGCTTGGCTACTTTTTCTCAAAATTTATAAAATTCGTTGTCTCGGGTTTCTTGAAAAAGGTTCGGGTTGATAGTGCCAGTGAGAAAGTGGGAATTAAAGATGTTTTGAATAAAGCCGGAATGACAATTGAACCTTCTGAAATAGTCGGCAAAATTGCTTTTTGGATTATAATGCTGACGTTCATCATTTCGGCCTCAGAAACTTTAGGATTAGAGAAAGTTTCACAAACCATCGAATCCCTGGTTCTATATTTACCTAAAGTGATTGGCGCCAGCTTGATAGCAGTGATTGGCCTTCTGTTAGCTCATTTTGTGCGAAATCTGATTCGAAGCGGAGTCCAGGGATTTGGAGTTGAATATGGTAAGCCCTTATCCAATTTTGCTTACGGCGTACTCGTTATTGTGATCGGTGTGATTGTTCTTGAGCAACTGGAGATTGAAACTTCCCTTTTGAATAGTCTGGTTGAAATAACATTAATGGCTTCAGGTGTTGCATTGGCCCTTTCACTGGGACTGGGTACCAAGGAAGTCTCCAAAAATATTATTTCAGGGGTTTATGCGCGGGACACTTTTAAAAACGGTGCCTCTGTCAAGATTGATGACGATACCGGAACCTTGGAAGAAATAGGAACTGTTACGTCTCGGGTTCGTCACAAAAATGGAGATCTTGTTTATATCCCCAATTCAACTCTCATTGAATCAAAAGTGCGGGGCGTAAAAGAGGGAACGGGGTTTTTCAGTTTATAAGAATTAGCAATGGGCTGGGCGTGAAGGAAATCAAAATATGGATAAATTAATAGACTTTTTAAAAGATCTGCAAAAAATCCCCGGGCAATGGCTTGACCAGTTCAATTCTTATTTGCCCAACCTTTTAGGTTCAGCCTTGTTAATGCTTTTTGGTTGGGGAGTTGCCAGTTTTCTAAGGTCTATGAGTATCCGAATGACCGGAATACTCAATCGCATATTATCCCGATTATTTTCAAAAGGTAATCTAGCCAAATTTCGATTGTCTGAGCCTTTAGTTGTCCTTTTCAGTAGAATTATTTTTTGGGGAACAATTCTTGTTTTCGCAATAATTTCCACGCAAATTCTGGGTTTGACCGCTTTTTCCATCTGGCTCAACCGGCTGGTTGCCTATTTCCCGAGTCTGGTAGCCGGTGGCATCATTATTTTGGCGGGTGTTTTGTTCAGTTCTCTGGGACGGGACCTCACAGTATCCGCTGCTGCTTCCGCCCATATTTCCCACAGCAAAATTCTGGGGGGAATTGTTCAGGGCGTAATCCTGTTTACGGCAGTGATCATCGGCTTGGACCAGATCGGTATTGAAGTCGGTTTTCTGATTACCCTCCTTGCGATAATCATGGGAGCCATTCTTGGCAGTTTAGCGCTTGCTCTGGGGCTGGGTACCAGGGATTTGGCCAGTAATCTGATCAGCGGGCATCATGTTCAAAAAATTTACAAACCGGGTCAAAAAATCAGGCTTGGCAATACGGAGGGCGTTATTCTCGAGTTGACCCCGGTTTCGATTATTTTGTCTACCAATGAAGGAAGAATGACGGTTCCTGCAAAAGCGTTTCATGCGGAACCTTCTTTATTGATCATTCCGGATATGACTGATGAGTGAAATTCCTCAATTAACTTTAAACTTTGCAACAAACCACCCTCGTGATGCGGCCAAAGCACTGGAGCAACTAGCGGTGGAGGACACAGTAGCCTTTATAGAGCAGATCCCTCCAGAAACAGGGTCGCGACTGCTAGGCCTACTGGCGCCTCAATATGCGGGGCAATGCTTTTTAACCATTGATCCCAAGTCGTCGGCTGACCTGATGCAGGGCATGAGGTCCACTTCCGCCCTCTCCATGCTCCGTCTGGCTCCACGTGCAACCATAAACTCGCTGCTGGGACTTTTATCAGCCGACAAAAAAGTTTTTTTAGAAAAACGGCTGTCCTTTCCAGAAAGTTCGGTAGGCGCCTGGATGAATTCTGACATTCCACCGGTTTCAGAGACTCTTCTGATAGGTGCTATTAGAAGATCACTTCGAAACTCCAAGGATGTCATTGATTATGCACCTTGTGTGATTAAAGCCGATGGAACAATTGCGGGTTTGTTGAGTTTGTTGAAATTGGCCACCGCCAAAGATGGCAGTATGGTTTCAAAAATAATGGCAACTGATTTTAATTCGATTCTTGACCGTAGCTCTCTTCAGTCAGCGGCATCTTTGGCCGATTGGGATCGTTTTGATGCCCTTCCCGTAATCAATCGAAAGGGAAAGTTCATTGGAATGTTGACTCAAAAAAATCTAACCAGGGGATTATCTTTATCCACGGGTGATGAATCATCAAACCAAACCGACGCAATATTGGAAGATTGTGTGAGCGCCTACACTTCAACATTGTCATGGCTTGTTCAGGCAGTCCTATCGTCCTCTATAGATCATCGATCTCATGACAACCAAGAAAGCCGCTAATGACCGGTAACGCTACCACAGCTATCGACGTATTAAACCGCCAGTTTCTATTGGATTATCCTACTGAAGCGGTTGAACAAATCGAGGAATTGGAGCCTGCCGTGGCAGGGTCGTATTTGGCCGACCAATCCATCCCTTTGATTTTATCTACCCTGAAACGTCTTACTCCTAATATTGCTTCTTCTGTTTTTAGTCATTTGCCAGACCCAGTCATTCAAAATTTAATGATTGAATCGAATCCAAATGAGATGGTGACCCTGCTCGGACAAATGAATGAAGGTGAAAGAGAGCGATGCTTATCTCTGGTGGACCCATCAGTCAAAAAAGATTTCGAAGTCATGGCGGCCTATCCCGACAATTCGGCGGGCCGTCTAATGGACACTCGCTTCCATGTTTTCCGCGAAAACATGGAAGTCAGGCAATGCTTGAGAAGACTTCGAACTTTAAAATATAAATCCACCCGGAGGACCCTATTCCTCGTAAACTCAGAAAATCAACTGAATTCACGAGTAGATATGCAGGATCTGGCATTGGCTGAACCGATGCAGCTCTTAAGCGAACTTTCATTTCCTATACGAACGGTTGTTAACCCAACAGATTCCCGGGAAGAAGTAGTTGCGAAGTTGGAAGAGTTTTTATTGTCAAATTTACCTGTTGTCGATCTTTCGGGACGCCTGATTGGCGTAGTGGGATATGACGCTCTTGTCAAGGCGGCGGAAGAAGAAGCGACTGTAGATATTCAAACCATGTTTGGTGTCAGCAAGGACGAGCGCGCGCTTTCCAAACCCGGTTTTTCCATCAGAAAACGGTTGCCCTGGCTGCACATCAATCTTGTGACCGCTTTTCTGGCGGCTGGAGTGGTCGGTATTTTTGAGGGTACTATTGCCAAGTTTACTGCTTTGGCTATTTTATTGCCGGTGGTGGCCGGGCAATCCGGAAATGCAGGTGCGCAGGCCCTGGCTGTTACCATGCGGGGACTGGCCCTGAAGGAAATCAGTGTCCGCCAATGGACCGCCGTTGTCCTGAAGGAAGCTACAGTAGGATTTGTCAATGGTGTCGCTGTCGCCTTGACCACTTCAATAGGAGTCTATTTTTGGAGTCACTCTTTGGGCTTGTCCTTCGTTATTGGCGTATCCATGGTTCTTTCCATGGTTGCCGCGGGTATCGCCGGAGCCTCCGTGCCAATCGTGTTGACTCGTCTCGGGCAGGACCCTGCCACTGCTTCATCCATTATCCTTACGACCGTGACGGACATAGCGGGATTCCTCTCTTTTCTGGGAATCGCGACTTTACTTTCTAATTTTTTATAGACTTTGTAATTCAAAATAATTATTAACCCGTATTTCTCATCAATTATGAAAAAGAAAAAAAAGGCTCTCGACATCATTGGCTGGAGAGAGTGGGTTTCGTTTCCCGAATTAGGAATAAAAACGATTAAAGCGAAAATGGATACAGGTGCCAGGACTTCTGCTCTTCACGTTTCTAATATCAGAGTATCAAAAAGAACTGGTATTGTTAAATTTACAATCCATCCCGTTCAAAGAAAATGGCGTCCTGTAATTGATGCGTCAGCTAAAATGATCAGTCTGCGTGAGATAAAAAGCTCTAATGGGGAATTATCCGTTCGGCCTGTCATTAAAACAGAAATAAAAATCGGTGAAGATGTTTACCCTGTAGAATTATCTCTCGTTAACAGGGATCTTATGGGATTTCGATTGCTGTTAGGGAGAAGCGCGTTGAAGAACCGCTATACCGTGGATTCAGGGAAATCTTTTTTGTTATTGAAAAAGGCGAAAACCCAGAAAGGCAAAAAATGAATATTGGGATATTATCCTTAGGGCCAAAACTTTATTCTACAAAGAGGTTGGTTGAGGCGGCTAAGAAAAGAGGGCACGAGGCCGAAGTCATCGATTATTTAAAATGCTATGTGAATATCACTTCACACAAACCTTCGGTTCATTATAAAGACCGGGTGCTTAATGAGTTTAACGCTGTCATTCCGCGTATCGGGGCTTCCAACACCTTTTACGGAACTGCTATTTTGCGGCAATTTGAGATGATGGGAGTTTATCCATTGAATGAATCGGTGGCCATTTCGCGTTCACGCGACAAGCTCCGCTCTCTTCAAATTCTAGCAAAAAAAGGCATCGGTTTGCCTGTGTCAGGGTTCGCCCATTCAACCAAGCATACGGAAAATATTATTGCCCTGGTCGGCAGTGCGCCGCTGGTGGTTAAACTACTGGAGGGAACACAGGGTAAAGGGGTTGTGCTGGCTGAAACGAATAAAGCGGCAGAAAGTGTTATCGGTGCATTTATGGAACTGGATGCTCATTTCATGGTCCAGGAATTTATTAAGGAAGCGGGCGGTGCGGACATCAGGTGTTTTGTTATCGATGATAAGGTCGTGGCCGCTATGAAAAGACAGGGTAAGGAGGGCGAATTTCGATCCAACCTGCATCGCGGAGGGAGTTCTGTGCCGATTAAGATAACTCCCGAGGAGAGGAGTACCGCTGTCCGCTCAGCCAAGGCCATGGGATTAAATCTGGCCGGAGTGGATCTGTTACGGTCCAACCACGGCCCGTTGGTGATGGAAGTCAACTCCTCCCCCGGCCTTGAAGGTATAGAAACAGCCACTGGAATCGATATTGCCGATAAAATCATTCACTTTATGGAAAAGGACGCGAAGCCTGGGAATACCAAAACGGCCGGGAGAGGTTAATGGCTGCTGATTTCAAAATAGGCGGCATTTCGATCAAAAAAGGGGAACGCAGAAAAATTGAACTCGCAGTCTCCAGTCTTTATGACGGCACGGATCTTTCAATTCCCGTTGAGGTGATCCGTGGTAAGGAAGACGGACCTGTTTTGTTTATTTCAGCGGCTATTCATGGCGATGAAATCAATGGAACTGAAATAGTTAGCCGGATACTAAAAAATAAATCCCTTAAAAAATTGAAAGGGACTTTAATCGCCATTCCTGTAGTCAATATTTTTGGCTTCAATATGCTGTCGCGGTATTTGCCTGATCGCAGGGATTTGAATCGATCCTTTCCTGGCTCTAAAAGTGGTTCCCTGGCTGCACGATTGGCCGATATATTTATGAGGGAAATCGTTAAAAAATCTACTCATGGAATTGATTTGCATACCGGGGCCATCCATAGAACCAACCTTCCTCAAATTCGTGCTTACCTGGATAATGTCGAAACTAAGGAGTTGGCCATTGAGTTTGGGGTGCCCGTAATTCTGAATTCCAACATTCGCGATGGTTCGTTAAGGGAGGCGGCACGAAGAAAAGATATCCCGATGCTCCTTTTTGAAGGAGGAGAGGCCTTGCGGTTTGACGAAAAAATCATCCAAATTGGAATGCAGGGTTGTCTCTCTGTTATGCGATCCATTGGAATGTTGCCTAAGAAAAAGCACTCCGCGCGACGGGAAGTATTTATTTCCTGGGGAACCCAGTGGTTACGCGCGCCTGCGAGTGGCCTTATCCATAACTTAAAGGCTATTGGCACACATATTAAAGAAGGTGACTTGCTGGGGGTTGTTACAGACCAATTCGGGAAGTCTCAAGGGGAGATTAAAGCTCCTTTTGAGGGTATTATTATAGGGCAATTACAACTTCCCCTGGTAAATGGAGGAGATGCTTTGTATCACGTTGCCAGTTTTCACAATACCCGAAAAGTTCAAAAATCAATCAAACTAATAGAAGAGGATATATTTCAATCATTTTATGATTGACCTGAAACCACATGGCATCACATTCATCCAAAAAAGTCATTTACGCAGCCCTTGCCGGGAATGGCCTGATCGCTATTTCAAAGTTTTGGGCTGCCGCATATACCGGCAGTGCCGCCATGTTCAGCGAAGCCATCCATTCGGTTGTGGACACAGGGAATCAGTGCCTACTGTTGTATGGCCTGAAGCGTGCTAAACGTCCAGCAGACAAGACCCATCCTTTTGGCTATGGAATGGAGGTCTATTTCTGGAGTTTCGTGGTCGCCATTTTAATTTTTGGATTGGGTGCTGGAATTTCCATCAACGAGGGAATCGCAAAAGTTAAAAACCCTCACCCGGTCAACGACCCAATTGTAAATTATATTGTGATCGGTTTTTCTGTTATTTTCGAAGCGGCGGCATTTTCTTTTGCCTTTAAAGAGTTTTACAAATCCAAGGGATCTCAGAACTGGATCAAGGCGGTCCGGGCGAGTAAAGATCCCGCTATATTTACAGTACTGTTTGAAGATTTTGCCGCTCTGATTGGCTTGATCGTTGCTGGAGTCGCGATATACCTGGGGGATATATTGAATATGCCTGTGTTGGATGGTATCGCATCGATAATCATTGGTGTGATTTTGGCGGTCACCGCCTCCTGCCTGGCGTTTGAATGTAAAGGACTATTAATGGGCGAATCCGCCAGCGAAGCAGTACTCACGGGAATAAAAGATATTATTAAAGAGGAATCTCAGGTCCTGCATATCAATGAGATTTTAACAATGCACCTGGGACCCCGTGATATTTTGCTGAATCTCAGTCTGGATTTCAAAGATGAATTGTCATCGGGCAATGTTGAGGCAACCATTTCCAAGATGGAGCTTGGTATAAAAAACAAATTTCCAGAGATCAAGCGGGTATTTATCGAAGCCCAAAACTGGATGTCTCAAAATAAAGATTGAGAAAATCACATCCTTTTAAATAAAAGAGATTTCAAAAACGACTTGTTCGGTATCAGTATCGACTCTGCGATAGCCCCTTATGGGCTTCGCCTAAATAAAAATTTCTGAAAAAGAAATAATTCACTTTACAATCAGGGCTTGTTTTAAATCTTCAGAGATGGATTGAGATCCAATCCACTGTTCGAGCAGGCTCTGCATTAATCCTGGGCCTGGATCTTTGAATAAAAGCTTGTCGTTTAGGTACAGATGAGTTCCTTGCCCAGATAAATATGTAAATACTAAAATATCATCTTCATTTAAATTGGAAAACCCTTTTTGAAAACGGCTAAAAGCTTTACCGGTGACTTCCCCTTCAATGGTCTCTCTCCAGGATTCTGGCATTTTATCAGGAAGCATCGAGGTTAAAATTTTAATTCGTATGGCAATGGGATATTCTATTTCATTAATAACTGCGGTCAGTTGATCCTTTTTGGGTTTATCCTGGCTGGAAAAATAAAGCGTGCATCGATACACGTCCACGAAGTTGTAGGAACGGATCCCTGACGAATAGTGGGTCCAAGTGAGACCGTTTAGTTTAAATTCGGAGAGAGGAGTTGCGTTTGCAGGAGTTGTATTCAGTCCTCCTCCCAAAATAATCAACACCGTAATTACTCTAATGCAATTAGAAAAGTTCAAAATCGATTTCTTTCTGCTGTGGCTGGATCAGCGCGAAATTCCTGATCTCTGTCAATTCTATTTAAGTTAGTAACTACAATTACACAAATCAGACTAATGAACACGAGCTACAATAGAGCATGTAAAGCTACTTGAATCCTTGTGGTCAAACATAATTAACTTAATACTCGAACAAAATAAGCAAAAAAATTTTATCACATTTAAGCCTTTCAAATAATGATTAAAAGGTATGTTTTTTTTCTTATTTTCAACAACACATATGCCCCATAATTTGATGAAGTCTCGAATTCAACTATTCATTCTGTTGATGTGCGTTATCTATAGTCTAATAGAAGTCAGCATAGTTTTTGCCCACCGTTTGGATCGTGAGGAGACCTATTCCCATGACTATTACCGACAGAAAACCCTGATGGGAGACTGGAATGGAGTGCGGTCTTCTTTGCATGACCGTGGGTTCGACCTGGAGTTGGAATATTTTGGTGATTTCTTTGGCAATGTAGTGGGCGGCGGCGTCAAAAAAGCGCACGCTACTAACTATCTGGAAGCGGAAATTTTGATCGATGCCGAACGCTGGATCGGGTGGACCGGCGCCCGGTTCTTTTTCCTGGCATACGGATTGGCCAGTACGGATCCCTCGGTTCAGATCAATACACGCCAGACCATCAGCAGTATTGAGGCAACCGATACCATAAAGTTGTTTGAGGCATGGTGGCAACAGTCTTTGTTCAACGATCATTTTTCCATCAAGGCGGGATTGTACTCGCTGGATACGGAATTCGATTTCAAGGATACCGCCAATGTGTTCATTAACGGCGCGTTCGGCACCGGTATCGACCTGACAGAAATGGGTCCCCGTGGTCCCGCCATCTACCCGCTCAGCGCCCTGGGCGTTCGCTTGAAAGAGGAGTGGAAGGGACTGTATCTGCTAACGGCTGTCGTGGACGGGGTCCCCGGCGACCCGAACAATCCCCATGGCACGCAAGTCGTCTTGAATGACGACGACGGGTTTCTGATCGCCAACGAAATCGGTTACAAGATCGAAGCACCCGACCATCCCCGTTTACACCTGGGAGTCGGGGCCTGGGTGTACACCACGGAACTGTCGGATATTGCGAATCCCTCCCGGACCAAACGCGGTCGCCACAGCATCTATGGATTTATCGACCTGCGATTGTTTTCTGAATCGCCGGGAAACCCCCAAGGGCTAGACGCATTTTTTCGTGTTGGCGTGGCGGACAAAGAGGCGGGTCGATTTAAGCGTAATATTTCTTTTGGCTTGGCTTATACCGGGTTGTTCCCGGATCGGGAAAGCGACGTTTTAGGGTTCGCCGTGTCCAGCGGCTGGGCGGGGGATTCCCTTCGTAATTCGAACCGCTCCAACGGTACACCCATCGAAGATGAGGAAGTTGTTCTTGAACTCACCTATGTCATCACTCCCCGGCCCTGGCTGAACCTGCAACCGGACATCCAGTGGTTCATCCACCCCGGTTTGAGTCCAACGGCGGATGATACCTTGTACCTCGGTCTGAGGGCGGAAATCATTTTCTGAGCCGGTGAAATAGATTTCGAGATGACGGAAGGTATCCGGCATCTCCAGCGGTATTCGAACCCGCATCTTCTGTAATGAAAAAATCCAGGAGTATTCGGTGAGGATTAAAATCCGTTAAAATCACGTGTCATGCCTTCCAGTTTTCCGGTCACGGTGAACAACTCGGAATCGGGGATACCGATGTCCTCCAGCAGGCGGACAAAATAATAATAATTCATCCCCTTCTTCAACTTGCCCAGAGCGCGGTGGACGGAGGGGGTGTCGTGACTGAGGGGCACCATTTCCCGGCACAAGCTTCCGGGACTGGTATTCGCGATGCGCGATTGCACTAAAAGGGCGGCACCGTGCAGGGACCCTTTGACGTGGCGGCGCTGGCGGTAGTCATCCAATTCCTGATTGAGATAGCGGACGCATCGGTCGCGCAGGATCAACGATTTCTGCCAGGGTGTCGCCTGTTCCCAATGCACACGCAGAAGAGCCGGGTCCTGTTTCCGGCGGTATTGCGCCAACTCCTGCTTCTGTTGATCGTATTCTTTTTTATGCGATTTTTTAATTTGCTCGTGCGCTTCCGCTTTTTGGCGCAACGCGTTTTGCCGAAATACTTCGCTGGTGGCCCACTGCTCTTGCCAGCGCCGGTACCGCTCCTGATGCAATTCGGCGAGACCGATTTCCTTCAACTCAACATACTGGTTCCAGGCATTGATCCAATGCAGATGCGACGCCTCATCAACCATCCGTTCATAACGGTAAGAGTCTTTTGCCTGCAATTCCAGCAAGGCAGGTTTCTGCCATTGGTAGACCCCAAACCCGGCCGCGGCCACAACAAAAAGAATGGCCAGCGCCAGCGGCACCACTTTCCCGAGTCTCTGCAATAAAATGAGCCAGCGTTCCATGAACCGTTTCCTAACCGTTAATAGAGTTCAATCCAGTGTACCACCGCCGCATCAAATATCCATGCGTGGCCGAGGGGATCAGCCCTCTACTGCTTGTCGGATGATTGTGCGGAAAAGTTGACCGGGAGGGGGATAGAACAGGCTTAGTGCTTGAAGTGGCGGATGCCGGTGAACACCATGGCGATCTTGTGCTCATCCGCCGCTTGAATGACCTCTTCGTCGCGGATGGACCCACCGGGCTGGATAATGGCGCGGATGCCCTGTTCAGCGGCGGCATCGATGGAATCGCGAAACGGAAAGAACGCGTCGGAGGCCATCACGCATCCCTTCACTTCCTTGTTGGCTTTCTCAATGGCCAGCCGTGCCGAATCGACCCGGCTCATCTGCCCGGCACCGATGCCTACTGTTTCGGTGCCCCGCGCATAGACGATGGCATTGGATTTAACATGCTTGGCCACCTTCCAGGCAAACTTGAGTTCTTCCAGCGTGGCGTCGTCCGGCTGAATTTTGCTGACGATTTTCAGTTTTTCGAGGTCCAGAGTCATCTCGTCCGCATCTTGAAGTAAAAGACCGCCTCCGATCCGTTTCATATCCATCCGGCTCCGCTCCGCCAAACCCTTGATGGCGGGCATCTGCATGACGCGCACGTTCTTCTTTTTGGCGAACAATTCCAGCGCCGCCTTCTCATAACCGGGGGCGATGATCACCTCGCAAAAATTCTTCACGATTTCTTCAGCAGTGGCCAGGGTAACTGTCTGGTTGAATCCCAACACCCCGCCGAACGCAGACACCGGATCGGTCTCCCGCGCCTGGATGAATACGGCCGTTTGATCTTTGCCACTGGCTGTACCACTGGGATTGGTATGCTTGATGACCACTGCGGCGGGATCTTCAAATTCGAGTGCGCATTCCCAGGCCGCGTTCATATCGATGTAATTATTGAACGAGAGTTCTTTGCCCTGCAACTGCTCGGCCTGCACGGCGTCTGTTGTCAGCGGTTGCGCTTCTTTGTAGAGGGCCGCCGCCTGGTGCGGGTTCTCGCCATAACGCAAATCCTGCACCTTGTTCAGCCGGGTTTGATAACTGGGCGGAAACTTGGAATCCTCACCGACCTGGCCGGACAGGTATCCAGCAATCATCGAATCGTAGCGGGCGGTCATGGCAAACGCATCGCGGCTGAGACGCTGGCGGGTTTTGAGAGTCACCGCCCCGTCGTGGGCATCCATTTCCGTGAGAACCAATTCATAGTCCAACGGGTTCACCACAATGGCCACATCATTATAATTTTTGGAGGCCGACCGCACCATGGCGGGTCCGCCGATATCGATATTTTCGATGGCGTCGGCGAGTGTGCATCCTTCCTTGGCAATGGTCGCCTCGAACGGATACAGATTGATCACCACCATGTCGATGGGCTGGATCGCGTGCTGTTTCATGGCATCCATGTGAGCCGGCACGTCGCGCCGCCCGAGAATGCCGCCGTGTACTTTGGGATGAAGGGTCTTGATGCGCCCGTCCATCATCTCCGGGAAACCGGTATAGTCGGAGATGAGCGTCACCGGCACGCCGTTTTGTTTCATCAGCTCCGCCGTGCCTCCTGTGGACAGGATTTCCACGCCACGCTGGTGAAGCTGTTTGGCAAACTCTGCAATATTTGTTTTATCCGACACGCTGACGAGTGCCCGTTTGATTGGACTCATGGAATTGTTTTAGATCCGGTAGTCTTTCTTTTTGGGTGGGGTTTTGCTGATCAGAAAACTCGGAGTAATCAGTTGAATCAATCGCAACATCCATACGGGGAAAGAGCCGTAGCTTTCCAGAATACCGGGCTCTGTGCCTTCCGACTCCGGGGTCTTATTGGGAACTTTTCTGGTTTCAGGACTCTCAGTCATGTTTACCTCAAACACCGTTTAAATTGCTTCAAAAGGATGCCGCGCCTGGATGGAGTGGAACTATATCACCCTTTTGAAATGATATGAAAATAATTTTCCACAAGGCATCGAGAATCACCTCAGAAGCACACCGACAGCGCCAAAACTCCTTTTATTTCAGGAGTAAACCCCGGGTAAACTGCCACTCGATTTTCCCGGAAGGGTCCACTCGACCGAACTGGCTTTGAAGAGTTGCAACGCATGTCTGTAGTAGGTGGTCGAGCCGCTCTTTATCCTCAGAGGTCCAGGCGAGGGACGTTTCGAGCAGGCGCTCCCGGAATGCCTGCAAAATATCGTCATTGACGACTTTCGCCTCGTCCTGATAAATCCCGACGTGAAAAATTGCCTGCAAAAACGAACGTCCTCCCTCCGGCAACAGAGGCTGGCATTCAATCTGCTTGAACAGGGTGAACCGTGCCAATGCAGTGAGTGTCAGCGCTATGATATCCAGGTCCTCCTTGTTGGCCGGGAAGCGCGCCTCTTCCAGGAATTGCTGGATCGTTTCCAGTGACAGGTCCAGGCTTTGCCGGGCGAACCGGACATGGAACCGGGCCAGGATCAAAAAGTTTTCCAGTACCTGAATATCCTGCAGGGACTCCAGATTTCTCCATTCAACGTTGGTTTCGACTTCCTCCGCCTCTTCCGTCCGCAGTACCCCGATTTTTGGAAACCGTGCGACAGAAGCCGCCAGATGATCCATATAGCCCGGTGTGAGTAAATATTCCAGGAGAATTCCGTTTTCCTTGATCAGCTTTTCGCCTTCCCACTTGAGGCGCATGATTCCCGCGTAACCCACCTGAAACAGCGACTGCATCCAGGTCTGATTCAACAGCGCCTCGCCTTTGGCGATGTCGCCGCCGGCACCCAGTTCCAGCCCGATATTGACGTAGCCCAGTACCTTGCGCATGGTCTCGTGGTGGGAATCCATGTTACCGAATTCCTGCTGATCGGCCACCATCACCTTGTTGGCGAGGTACATCAACTCTCCGCAGATAGCGTTCACCCGCCCATGATTCTTCATCATGGCCAGACACTGCCCGAAAAAGGTCGAGGAGTCGGTATCCGTCAGAGGATGAACCGGAGCCACCGCATACGGCGCTTCCGGATCGACAAACACTTCATGCGAAGGCGCCTCCAGCTTCAGCGAACCCACATCCAGCAAGCTGTACACTTCAATCGCCTCGTCATAAGAGAGGATCCCTTTCTCCTCAACGCGGGAACGCCACCAGCGATAGGACTCTTCCACTGTCGGTGTGACGGGATACCAGATCACCGCTTCCATCAGTGCATAAAATACTTTCTGATCCTCGACATAAAGAAGCTTGAACAGGTTTTTCAATAAGGGCGCGGCCTCCGCCACTTTAAGAAAAATGTCGATCACCCCATCAAGGGTGAAATGCTCCAATTCCTCAACGCCGTCGTACTGATCGGTCATTTCATCCTTCTTGAAGACCTTGATGAGGGCTTGCAGAAGCATCACCTTTTGATCGAAATCCTCCGTCAAAATCCAGTGAAGCAGTTGTTGGTCGTTGGCCTTCTCCATCAACAGCAACCAATCCAGGGCTTTTTGCGGCAGAAACTTGTCACCCCGCCACCATTCCATATCAAACAGATACTGCAACTGCTTTTCGGAAATAATCGCCAGCACCGGAAGAGCATCCTCCTCGCCAACTTCCTTAACCATAAAATAGATATCTTCTTCAGGAAGCAGACGCGCCACCGCCACCGCATGGTTGGATAATGTCAGCAAATCCATCTGCTCTTTTCCCCGTAGCAACTGAACACACCGCACCTGCTCCGGTATTGACATCCGGGACAACGCTTCCTCCACCTTTTGCGGATCGGATTTGATCCACTTCAGCGGAAAAGGAAACTGTTCCAATGGCGAATTAATATCTTTTTTTCCGGTCATCCTGATCCTGTCTCATCCCTATGGGGCAATAAAATCGGCGCAAAAAATTGAAAATCACCTCTCTCAAGGTGCTTTATCAGCCTCTCTAAACCTGTAATACGCTATTTTTTAATATGTTAGGCCACTTCACTTAGATTTTGATTTGAGTATACTTTAAAATACTATAGTATTTGAGGTAAATCTCCCCCAATCCAAACGACTTTTAATATCTACATTATTAAAGTAATGACCGATACCAAACTCCAAAGCAAAAATAAAGGCGAACTCCTTGAAGAAATTGAGTCTCTCCGCCGTGAACTTTCCCAGTGGAAATTGGAAGCGGTAGATTGGAAGCTGAGGGAAGAAGAATTATGCCAGAAAAAAGCCGCTCTCCAAAATATTTTAGAGAGTCCGTCCGCTGTTTCCATTCTCGGAACAGATTTTGAGGGCAACATTACTTTCTGGAATAAGGGCGCTGAAAAAATGCTGGGCTATACTGCCGAAGAAATGATCGGCAAGGAAAAAATATTCAAACTGTATCCCGAAGGCGGAGACAGCCGGGCAACCATCCAGGATGTCCATCAGCACATTCTCAAGGAACAAAAGGGAATGACCTGCGAAGTGGAAGAATTCACCAAGGGTGGGAAGAAACTTTGGGTCCAGCTGACATTATCTCCCCGTTTCGATGAAGCAGGAAAAGTGATCGGGATTTTGGGCGTCGGTGAAAATATCACCGAGCGCAAAAAAGCCGAGGAAGCTTTGGCCGAACGAATGTTCCTGGGGGAATTCGGTGCCGAAATCGGTGTAGCGCTGGCCGGGAGCACCTCTTTACACGAGGTGCTGGATCAATGTGCGGAATCTTTTAAAAAGTTTTTCGATGCCACACTGGTCCGGATCTGGATTTTCTATCCCCATGATGAAATGCTGGAAGTCCGCGCTTGCGCCGGTAGAAAGGATTTGACGAACCTCCCGGTAGATCCTGTGCCCCTGGGAGAAGGAATGATCGGAAAGCTCGCGCAAAAACGCAAAGCCCATACCACTCACACGCCTTGCGAGGACCCCGCGCTGATCGATGAAAAGCAGTGGATGCAACAGACAAGTGTATGTTCTTATTACGCTCACCCGTTAATTATCAACAATCAACTGTTAGGGGCGTTTGAGTTGTTTTCCCACAACCCCCTGACCGAAACGATGCAATACGGCCTTTCCAAGGCGGCGGGTGAAATATCCCTGGGTATCGACCGGGCCCGAAACTTTGAGGCCCTGCAATACAGTGAAGAACGCATCCGATCCATTTTGAACAACGCCCTGGAAGGGATCATCACGTTTGACAAGTTTGGATCCGTCAAGTCTGTCAATCCGGCGGCAGAGTCTATTTTCGGTTATCAATCCAAGATAGCGGTCGGCAAAAATATCCGATTATTGATTCCAAACTTGTGCCGGGAGAGCGACCTGCGCAAGGGCAACTTCCTGACCAGTCAACGCAATCTGATCGGAAAAATCACTGAAATGACTGGAGAGCATAAAAATGGAGCGCTGTTCCCCATTGCCCTTTCCGTCAGCGAAATCCAAATGCCCGAGCGGCGGAGAACCCCCCGCTCCGACCAAAGTCCCCGGCCCACTCTGTACCTGGGTATGGTGCGGGATATTACCGAGCGCAAACGCTTTGAGGAGGCACTACGGAACGAAAGGGACTATACCGCCCGCATCATCGAACGCACACCCGCTTTAGTGGTGGGATTGTCTCCGGATGGAATCACCCGTTTCACCAACCCCGCGGTGGAAAAAACTACCGGTTACTCTTCCAGCGAACTGATCGGGAAAAATTGGTGGAGCACACTGTTTCCGGAAAAATCCGATACGCAGGTCGAACAATTACGCCAGCTCAAATCCAAAAGCCCCGCCCGGAATGTAGAGCTGGAGCTGTTCACCCGTTCCGGAGAAACCCGGGTGGTGGCCTGGAACAATATTCACCGGTTCAACGAAAGCGGACAATTGGTGGAAACCATCGGGTTTGGCACCGATATCACCGAGCAGAAACAAGTGGAGCAGGACCTGAAGCTGGCGGCCAAAAAAGCCGAAGAATCCAACCGGTTGAAATCGGATTTTTTAAGTGTCATTTCCCACGAATTGCGTACCCCGCTGACGGTCATGCTGGGCAATACGCCTCTTTTAACTCAGGGACACGAACTCCCGGAACAAAACGAAATCGTATCCATTGCTCTGGATATTGAAAATTCCGGCAAACATCTGTTGACCTTGATTGATGATCTCCTCGATTTTTCAAAAATCGAGGCCGACAAAATGGAACTATACCCAGAGTGGTTTTCCGTCAAAAACCTGATGGAAGATGTAGTCTCCAGCTACCAGGTCATTGCCCGGCAAAAAGGACTTCCCATTGTGCTGGAAATGGATAATATTGAAATCTGCGCTGACAAGATTCGAATCAAACAAATTATATTCAATCTACTCAGCAATGCCGTCAAATTTACGGATGAAGGCCGAATCGAAATCAAGGTGACCCGGGAGGGATCTCTGGCTGTATTTCGTGTTCAGGATACCGGTATGGGATTGTCCCAGGATGACATTACGGTGATCTTTGATTTGTTTCGTCAGGCGGACGAATCCCCGACACGGGCCGCATCCGGCACCGGTCTGGGACTGGCCATCGCTAAAAAACTGGTGGAAATGCACGGCGGACAGATTTCCGTCCAAAGCACCCTTGGGAAAGGAAGCACTTTCACTTTTTCTATCCCCCTAGAACCACAATCAGGAGCCAACAATGAGTACCATACTAATCGTTGAAGATCACGAACTGACCCGAAAAACCTTGAACCGGCGCCTTTCCAAGGCGGGGCATACCGTCCTGGAGGCCGTGAACGGCAACGCGGGAATTGAAATGTTGCAATCTAACCCGGTGGACCTTGTCCTCATAGATTTTATGATGAAAAACATGACCGGCATGCAGACCTTCGAGCGTATGAGGGAAGTGAAGCCCGAAACCCCATGTGCCATGATTACCGCCTATGCCCATTCCGGATTGAGCAAGCAATTCATTGCCGAGGGAGGTGCGGACTTCATGGTGAAACCCATTGGAGAAGATTTCGAAAAGCGAGTGGACGCCATTCTTGCCAAGGCCGATGCTTGAGATAATAGAACTCCTCCGTTTTAAACCTTGGCAGGTTTCTCACGGAGCATCACCAGGCTGACGATTCTTCCAGTGGTCCCTTCCCTGCGGTAAGAAAACCATCGGTCATTGTTGCAAGAGGTACACTCACCCGAGCGATGGATATTTTCCTTTGAGATTCCGGCCCGCGTTCCATCAATCACATTCGCTTTCAAAAGATCCAACATAAACCGGCTTTGAGAGTGAGTGGTTACGAAATCTTTCCACTCCCGATAGCTTTCCCGAAACGGCGCGATACAGTGGGCTTCCACCTCATAACAACAGCCCCCAATTGCCGGCCCCAAAGCCATCTTTAAATCCTGGGGGCGGGACCCGTAAACTCTCGATAACATTGATATTGTTTTCGAAACGATACTCACCTGGGTGCCTTTTCGTCCAGCATGAATCACCCCGACCACATGCTTTTCAGGATCATACAAAATCACCGGAACGCAATCGGCGGTCAACACTGCAATCGGCTTCTCAGTCAAGTCGGTGATCAAGGCATCCGCCTCTTCCTGCTCCACTTGATCGACTGATTTATGGGGATCATCCAAAACAAAAACGCGATCGCCATGAACCTGTTTCACAAAAAAAATTTCTTTTGAGTCGATGTTTAAACTTTCAAGTAACAACTGACGATGTTGTGAAGACGACTTTGGATCGGTCTTTCGACCCAACAATAATTCCTCATGAACGTCCTTCACGCTCTCAAAACTTCTCGGACTGAAGGCATGAACGAGGTGAGGAAAAAATGAGAAACTGTCAATCGCATGGGTTTTGAGAGAATAATCCATAAAATATCTCAAAAAAAATGAAAAAAAATTTCGACCGAAGAAAATCTCCAATCAAGCAAAATTTGATACAAATTTTTCTTAAAAAAAATTAAGGTGTCCGCAATCAGCCAGTGTTGGCAAGGGTTTCCCGCCGTCTCTGTTTTTTAGATTAACAAATACGCGGGTAGAACACAAATCACCCAAGCCGGCATCAAATCGCCGAAACCCTTTTTGAATCAATCTACTCTTGACATTAATGGTGTATAGAATAAAATATCTTTAAATATTTGGGCGCTGAAACTTACCAAATATTTTCAACGAAAGGAGTTCTTGATGGCAACCAAGAAAAAAGCAACAAAGAAAAAAGCACCGAAGCGTAAAGCAGCAAAGAAAACAACCAAGAGAAAAGCAGTAAAGAAGAAAGCGGTAAAGAAAAAAGTTAAGAAGAAAGCACCAAAACGTAAAGCAGCAAAGAAGAAAGCACCGAAGCGTAAAGCAGCAAAGAAGAAAGCACCAAAACGTAAAGCAGCAAAGAAGAAAGCACCAAAACGTAAAGCAAAAAGAAAAGCCAAGAAAAAATAACGGTAGATTAATTACCGAAACTTTTTTGGCTCGAGTTTTTGCACACTCTATTGGGATTTAATGGTATCGGTTTCAGCGCCCACAATACCCTTTCCCACCAGCGACTCTGAATTGCCCTTCTAAAAAGCCCCTTCTCTACAAAAAAGCACTCCCAATCCCTAAAACTGACAATAAATGGCTTTCAGGTAGGCCCCTTCTTTGAAGGTCACCGGATGGTCTAGAGGATGTCCTGTTTTCAGTAGTTTTTGATAGGACCGACCGGTCGCCCGTATTCCCAAATCCACTGCCCGGTAAAATTCGTCCGCTCGCACTTGGGCAGAACAGGAAGCCGCTACCAGAAGACCACCGTCCCGGGTACATTGCGCTCCGACTTTGGCGAGGCGTAGGTACGCCTGCAAGGCATTTTGCTTGTTTTGTTTGCGGCTGGCGAAAGCCGGCGGGTCCAGAATCACCAGATCAAACTGCTTTCCCTCCCGCTTCAATGTAGCCAGTTGCTCAAACGCATCTCCCTTGATTTGGCGCAATCGGCCTTTTAGATTTTCATCGGAACCGAAATTCAGCTCCCAGTTTTTCAGTGACGCCGCTTGAGCCTGGGCATTGACATCAATTTCCAAAACGGATTGGGCTCCGCCTGCCACCGCGTAAACTGAAAAGGCTCCGGTGTAACTGAACACATTCAGTACCGACCGCCCTTCTGCCATTTCGCGCACCTTCTGCCGATTGTCTCTCTGATCCAAAAAGAATCCTGTTTTTTGACCGTGTAGCAAATCCGCTTCAAATGACAAACCGTTTTCCCGGAACCGCACCGGCTTCTCCAGATGAGGTCCTAACAACATTTGGTTGTCCTGGTAACCGTTTTCGCTGATGCGTTGCACATGACGGCTCAGTTGCAGGAGGATTCGCCTCGGCCCCGCCATTTCCTCCAGAAGACCCACCAGCATCTTGAGATAAGGGAACCAGGCGGACGTGTAGACTTTGAGTACCAGGATGTCGTTATAACGGTCCACCACCATTCCGGGGAACCCATCATTCTCGCCATTGACCATCCGATAGGCATTGGTTTTATTCGGATCGAAAAAATTGCGCAGGTTGAGGGCTTGTTGCAACCGTTCCCGAAAAAAGGTTTCGTCAATCTCCCTGGGATCTTTGGTTTGCAAAATTCTCAAACGAATATCTGAAAAAGGATCGTACAATCCGATCGCCAGAAAGCGGTTGTCGGAATCGTAAACGACACCCAAATCACCGGCTTTCCCGGAAATTTTCCGGTTGTTCAACTGATAATAATGGATCCAGGGAAACCCTTTACGGATTTTACCCTGAAGGCTCTTCGATATTTTGATTTTGATCCGGTCTTGATTCAACGGTTCTCCCCTTTAATACATTGCCATCATATGGCAGGTAACTTGATTTTCCTCATGCTCAGGAGAATCCGGGCCTGACGCTTTTCAACATGGCGTTGGTAACCGGCCTTGGACCAGGATCTGGGGTTGGGCAGAATGGCGGCCATCCACGCCGCATCTTTCCTGGTCACCCACTGCGCGGACTGCTGAAAATATTTTCGCGAGGCATTCTCACAACCAAATACGCCGTCGCCCCATTCGATCACATTCAGATACACTTCCAGAATACGTTCCTTGCTCCAGAACGCTTCGATAAGAAAGGTAAAGTAGGCTTCCAACCCTTTCCGAAGCCAATTGCGTTTCTGCCATAGAAAGACGTTACGCGCCGTCTGCATGGATATGGTGCTGGCGCCGATTTTTCGTTTCGTCGTTAAGTTGACTTCCAAAGCGTTGACGGCCGCTTCCCAATCGAAACCATTGTGCGTGAAAAACTTCTGGTCTTCGGATGAAATCACCGCACGCACCAGGCGTGGTGAAACTTCACTCAGCGGACGCCACTCTTTGACGAACAGTGGATGCTTTTTTCCTGAGTCGCTCTCCATCCAGCGAATCCACATCAGGGGAGTGGTCGGCGGGTCGACCACGGTGTACAACAGTACCGGCAGGATCGTGATTGCCAAAAACAACACGGCGAACCACAGGCTCCATTTAAACCACCACCTTTTGAATAGGGGCGTCTTCAGTCTGTTTTTTTTTGGCCACCACATGAAATAAAGCGCACTTTCCCTGTCAGAAGGATTTTCCACGCCCGCCCGGCACCTGCCATGAATCCAGGACTGGACTCAACTGGCTTGCAGAAGCGAGTCGTAAAGGCGGATCGCCTTTTCAAAATCCTTACGATGTTGATTGGATATGGTTCGGCTGTATTTCTTATGATATTTGAAGATGAAGGGATTATACACCGTTTTCTTTCGATCCCGGCTCTTGATCTCATAATGCAGGTGGGGGGCATAACTTCGGCCGGTATTGCCGGAATGTGCGATTTTGATACCCTGCCCGACCCATTGACCGGGTCGCACCAGTACTTTGTTCAGATGCAGGTAGAGGGTCTTGACCCCTTTATCCGGATGGTCAACTTCGACACAGTATCCGTTCTTTCCGGTATTCCAGTTGGTGCGCGTCACCCGACCGGGGAAACTCGAAAAGATGGGGGTTCCCACCTCCGCCTTGAAATCGGTTCCGGCATGCCCGTTCAAATGCCCATTGCGCATTTCTCCCGGCAGGGCGGTGATCTCGGAATAATTGCGGATCGGGGTGGTTTTGGAATCCAGGCGGGAAATCATTTCATTGCCCTGGCGGTCGAAATAACTGCCGTAATTCATGTCCGGGGTTTTGAAAAAATTCATCACCAGGTTTTTATCGAGATACTGGCTGGAATATTCCATCTTCAAAATTTTCATATCCTGCGGGTCCGGCAGGTTTTTATAAATCAAAACCACCTTATCGCCCTTACGGATGTCCTTGTTCACATCCATAAACCAGGACAACTTGCGGGCGATGCGAGCGGCCAGCGCCTCGCATTGGTCCTCCGCAACGATGCGGCACACGGAAAAAGTCAGCGAGCTTTGAACCGTCAAGCGGAGGGTTCGCACTTCTTTCCCCTTCAAGTATCCGCCCGACAATTGAAACTTGTCGCCGGACGGTGCAAGAGAAACATTGGAAGCGGCAACCGGACTGCGGGCGCCCTCAACTTTTCGGGCCGATTGCAAAGGCGCAAACGTCGGCCCTTCACCCGGCTCAGGAGAACTGAGATCACTGTTGGCCTCGGTCTGGCGGGGGGCAACATTGAAGGCGATAAAAGCGGCATTGAAGATCATGAGCAATAAAAACAAGCCCACTCCCATGCGGCCTTTGCGGCTCGGTTTTTTGTCTGGCCAGTTTTGTTTGTCGAGAACAGTAGGACGATGCATGCAGGCTAACCGACCCTTTAAGAATTTGAAGGTTGGAACTCTTACCCGCCCAGCGGTGCCGCGGCGGATACACTCTTCATCAATTATGGAGAGCCGGGGCGGAAATGTTTTCCAGACCCCCTTAAAAGCCTGTATATTATTGCAGAACCGCCCGCTTTTGACAATAGCCTTAAATCAAATAACCTCAATTTTTTCAACCAAATATGACTTACCAGCCGGAAATCATCTATATCGAAGAGGGCGCGGGTGACTACGATTTGACCCGCCGGGTGCTGGAAACCTTCCCGGATGTGCCCGTCCGCCACCAACCAAACTTGCCGGAGGTGATGGATGAACTTCAGCAATCCTCGGTCGATGTGTTCGGCGCGGGGAAAAATCGCCTTTTACTTTCGCGGTTCAAGGGGTCGTTTCTCAAAAAATGCCCCGGAATCAGCCCCGGTATGGTGTGTTGCAATTATTATGTGGTCAATCTCATCAAAAATTGCGTTTACGATTGCTCCTATTGCTTCCTCCAGGATTTCCTGCAGAACAATCCGCTCCTGACCGCCTTCGTCAACCACGAAGACCTTCTCGGGGAGTTGGAGGAAGTGTTCTCGACAAATCCCAGCAATACTTTTCGGGTGGGTACGGGAGAATTGACCGACAGCCTCGCGCTCGATGATTTCCTCCCTTATTCGGAAACGCTGATCCCCTTTTTCAACCGGCAGAGCAATGCGGTGCTCGAGTTGAAAACCAAATCCGACCGGGTTGAAAATCTGCTGAAGCAGAACGACGCATCGAATGTCATCATCTCCTGGTCCCTCAACCCGCCGGAAATCGCCGAACGTGAAGAAAAAGGCACCCCCGGCACTGTCCAACGGCTGAACGCCGCCCGCTTGTGTGCGGACAAAGGCTACCGCATCGGATTCCATTTCGATCCCGTCATCCTGTTCCCCGGCTGGGAAGCGGCGTATGCCGACCTGATCGACCTCATGTTCCAAAACGTTCCAGCAAAACAGATCGAATGGATCAGCCTCGGCGGATTCCGTTACCGTCCCAACCTGAAAAAGGTTATCCAGGAGCGCCACGCGGGCACCCAGTTATTCACGCAGGAACAACTACCGGGCGAAGACGGTAAATTCCGATACCTCCGACCGCTCCGCAACCAGGCGTTCGAAACCCTGCGCCGGATGGTGAAAGACCGCTTTAAAGATGTGAATGTGTATCTGTGTATGGAAACGAAAGAAATATGGGAAGGCGTCACCGGCAAAATGCCGCGCAGTGACAAAAAGCTGGACCAGTTCTTCGATCTATAACCGCATCGGCATCACGATACTTCGATAATCCTTGTCCTTGTCAGTGGTCAACAGGCAGGAATAATTCTGATCCTTGAGGTTGAGGGTCACCTCATCCTGATCAATCACGTTCAACACATCGAGAATGTATTTGGCATTGAGGCCGATACGCACCTCTTCCCCTTTGTAGGAAATCTCAATTTCTTCCTGAGCGCCACCCAACTCGGTATGATCGGATACCAGCTTCAATACCCCATCACTGATTTCAAAGCGGACCATCTTGGATTTTTCATCCGCCAGCAGAGCCACACGCGTCAACGCCTGCACCAATGCCTGGGTGTTGACCGCCACCTGCAGTTTGTTATCCGATGGAATAACCTGCTGGTAATTGGGAAACTTGCCGTCGATCTTGCGTGACACAATGACTTCGCGATCGTGAATGAAAGCCAGTTGATTATCTTTCACGGAGAACGAGTAGGTCGCGCCCTCGTCGTTTTCCATCAGCTTCAACAACTCGGTCAGTACTTTCTTGGGCAGGAGGAAACTGGTCTCACCTTCCTTGACGTTGGACTTCAGCAGAGGCCGCCGGATGAACGACAGGCGATGCCCGTCAGTACCCACCAGATTAACGTGATCCTTGTCCTGCTCCAGCAGAAGGCCGTTGAGCGCCTGTCGGCTCTCGTCAGGAGAAATGGCGAAATAAGTTTTGCGAATCATTTCCTTCAGCTTCGGTCCGCTGAATTCCATGAGAGCGGTTTCACTGTACTCCGGCAGTTTCGGGAAATCTGCCGCCGGCAAACCGGGTAGCTTGAATTTGGACTTTCCGCATTTCAGAGACACCCAGTCGTTCTCCTCACGGGTCATGTGAACTTCCAGATCGGGAAGCGCACGCAAAATATCGAACAATTTACGCGCGTTGACCGTAACGGAGCCTTCGGCAACCACCTTGGCAGGATAAAAACCCTTGATGCCGATTTCGAGATCGGTCGCCTGCACAACAATGCCATCCTTCTCAGTACTGATCAGGACGTGGGCGAGAATGGGCATGGCCCCTTTACTTTCAACAACCCCCTGAACTTTTTGTACGCCGTTCAGAAAGTCGTCTCTGCCGATCTTGATTTCCATGATTCCTCCGCAAAAGGTGGGCCGGGTAAACTTACCGGGGACTTTTAATTATCATAGTTTCCATCAAACTGTCAAAATAATAATCCCCGGCCCGCCAAACCCCTGAAAACAGTCAATATCCAGCGGTAGATAAAGACGGATTCACCACAGAGGCCAGCGTGACGCTGGACCCAAATTATCTGCGGCGATTCGCCGCCCCGCGCCTGGCGGTTGACTTTGTTCGATCCTGCGTGATAATTTGGATACAAATTCATAGAAACTTGAGGGTTACCACATGATCATCGTTATCGGGCCGGACGCCACCGAAGAGCAAAAGCAGGCCGTCCGCGACAAAATTATAGAGCTGGATTACACTCCCCATGAAATCAAGGGCGTGGAACGCCAGGTGATCGGCGCCGTCGGCGAGGACCACGGCAAGGAGCATCTCATGCAGGTGCTGGAAGCCATGCCCGGTGTGGAATCGGTGATCCCCATTTTGAAGCCGTACAAGCTGGCGGGACGCGAGATCAAATCTGCCAACTCCGAAGTGAATTGCGGCGGGGTGATTGTCGGCGGACCGCAAATCGCCATCATGGCCGGACCCTGCTCAGTCGAAAGCCGCGACCAGGTCTGCTCCACCGCCGAGGCTATCAAAAAATCCGGCGCCAACATTTTGCGGGGCGGTGCCTTCAAACCCCGGACTTCGCCCTACAGTTTCCAGGGACTCGAAGAAGAAGGCCTCAAAATGCTAAAGGAGGCCAAGGAGTTGACGGGACTGCCCATCGTCACCGAAGTGATGAACCCGCGGGAGGCGGAACTGGTGGCGCGCTATGCCGACATCTTGCAAGTGGGCGCACGCAACGTGCAGAACTTTTCCCTGCTCAAGGAGCTGGGTAAAATACCCAAGCCGATTCTGCTCAAACGCGGCATGATGACCACCATCAAGGAGTTTCTCATGTCGGCGGAGTACATTCTCGCCGAAGGCAACAAGGACGTGATCCTCTGCGAGCGGGGTATCCGCACTTTTGAGACGGCCACGCGCAACACGCTGGACCTCAGTTGCATCCCGGTGCTGAAAAAGGAAACCCATTTGCCGATCATTGTCGACCCCAGCCACGGCACGGGATACTGGGACCTGGTGGAACCGATGGCCCGCGCCGCCATCGCCGCAGGAGCCGACGGGCTGATGATCGAGGTCCACCCGGACCCCATCAACGCGTACTCGGACGGCCCGCAATCGCTGAAGCCCGAAAAATTTGCCCACCTGATGGACAACATCCGTCCGTTCATCAAATTAATGAACCGCACCCTGTAGGCTCACGAGAGCTTTGCATAATTCCAGATATACGATAAACCTCCCCCGGACCTTTGCGTAAGTTATAAAGTATGATCTCGCCATGATTCCCCTCCTTACGAAGGAGGGGATACAGGGGAGGTTTTGAAGCCCCTTTCCTTGATTTCATTTTCATCCTTACCCAAAACCCCACCCCACCTGTATCCTCCCCTCGGTAAGGGGAGGACTATTTAATAACATCCGTTAGGTAAAGGTCTCGTAGTCTCCATCACCCATCACGCTACCCGATCAACTCCCTGACTCGCAACCGGCCCCCCTTGGAGGGTGCGGTGTTGTAAACCTCCAGAATTTGATATATCCTTTGAATTGCAAGGCTGTAACTCCAAGCGAATAAACTCTATTTCGCCCTTTGGGCAAAGGGCGTCAACGCGAGTATCGACGTGCCATGACGGATCTATACCAATCCAACCGGACGCAGGCGGAAAAATATCTCCACCAGATTCAGTCCACCCTCGCCCCGCTCATCCAAATCGAAGCATTGCCTCCCTTTGATAAAAAAAAACCGCAGGCGTTTTATCTCGAATTTAAAAATAAAATCGCACCCTGGGTCGAACAGGAAACAGCACGGCAAGAGAAGGAACTGGAGAGATCGGACAACAGCCATCTTCTGCTCCTGAAACGCACCGCTTTGGTGGATGCCGTGGTGATCGCCAGTTACCAAACGGCATTGGCCTTGTTCAACCTCAACCGCAAAACTCCTTTGAAGGAAAATGACGTCCCTGTCACCATTGTGGCGCGCGGCGGTTACGGTCGGGAGGAAATGTACTTCAACTCGGATGTCGATATCCAAATGGTTCTGCGGTCGGAGGCGACCGAAGCCGAAAAGGAAATCGGGCGAAAGATCATCCATTATTTCGAATACCTGTTTGTCCATCAAAATATTTTCCCCACTTCCAGCAGTGCCGGTTTTTCTGAGATCGAAACGGAAGACCCGACTTTCGATGAACGCCTGCGGACTTCATTCCACTCTTTACTGGAACACCGGTTCATCGCAGGCAACCCGGTGGTGTACAACGAATTCAAAAGCTCCATCAAAACCGCCAGCCTGATCCAAAAAGAACAAATACTGAAGGAATGCTTCCAGCACAAAACTTATTTTGAAATTCAGAACACGGTGTTCCAGCAGGAACCGAACATCAAGGAAGAGTTGCGCCGCCTGTACTGGGCGACCAGCCTGGTCCGCATCCGCGAATCGTTTGAAAAAATCAACCAGTTTGAACTGCTTTCCGAATTGCACACCTCAGAGAAATTGAGCACTCCGGCTTTCAAGAACATGCAGAGCGCTCTCAATTTCCTGTCGCGCATGCGCCTGTTTCTTCATTGCCTGCAAAAAGGGTCCCAAAAAGATGTCATGCGGTTCGAAGTCCGGGACAAGATCGCCGAATCGATGGGATTCAAAAACAAGGTGAACGAGTTTTTTCAGGAATATTTTTTCAACGCGGTGCTTCCCATGAAACGGAATTGCCGCAATCTGTTCTGGGAGAGCGTCACCTTCGCGACGGATAAAAAGGTCAAAAAATTATCCGAAAATTTTGTCCTGAACTCCGAAAACCAGATCATCTTTGCCAAAGGACATGAAGATTTTCAGTGGAACTCTCCGATTGAAATCTTTCACCTGTTCGTCCTGGTGGCGCGTAAAAATTATTTCATCTCGTATCCCGTCATCCGCTCCATCGAGGCCAACATCAATCGGCTGACTCCCATTTTTCAGAGCGGAGAGGAACCCGGCAAAGCCGACGAATATTTCCGAAGCATGATGCGGAGTAAATATTTTGCCAAGGCTGTTCGTTATCTGCACGAATTCGGCCTGCTGGACTCCTTCTTCATTCCGGAATTCAAAAACCTCGCCGGGTTACTGCAGGATATTTACGTCCACCTGTTTCCGACGGATATCCATATTCTGGCCGCGCTCGACGCACTCAACAATATCGAAACCGACCCGGAGTCCGACCCCTTTCTGGTCGAGCTGTACCATTCCCTCAGGGACCAGACCACCATGAAGATGGCGGTCCTCCTGCATGACATCGGCAAGGGAATCAAATCCGAGGGAGAAAATGAGGAACTGGTAGGTGCGCGCGAGGTGCCCCGGATTCTGAGCGCATTGGGTTATGAAAAAAACAAACGGATGATCAGCGATATCGCTTTTCTGGTGGAACGGCACTTGATGATGTATGACCTCATGCTGTTGGACCCGGACGAGGACGAAACGTTTGATATGGTCTGGGATCTCGTCAACAAAGATGTCGATCGGTTCAAAATGTTGATCCTGCTCACCTATGCCGACCGCGCCGGCACTAAAATGAAAATGTCGAAGAGCCAGATCGATCAGCTCAAATATTTTTACCAGAATACCCTGCATCACAAAAAGCAGGAAGACGTATCCGTTCCGATAAAAAAAGAATTTTTCCAAATGATCCGCCTGCCGCGCGACATGAAATCGCAATTGCAGATTTACAGCGAATTCCGAAAATCGCCGGACCAGTTCGCATCAGAAATACTTCATACGGCAGAACAATTTTCGGAACTGGTGGTCTGTTGCAAGGACCAGCTCAGCCTGCTCTACAAAGTCGCCACGGTACTGGCTTTCAATCATCTCAGTATCATGGAAGCCAACATTCATACTCTGGACGATAATGTATTCGATGTGTTCAAAATTGGCGACGTCACGGGAAATCCTATCGAGTTTTCCAATTTATTTTACCTGCAAAAGCAGATCAATCAGGAGCTACGCCAGGTTTTGGTCAGCGGCATACCCTTGTCGACCCTTTACAAAGGACGATCTCTCACCACCGAAATTGAAATGGAAAAATTCAAGGATATCAAACTCAAGGTTGCTATTATCGGGCGAGCCGTCAAAGTGGAAACGCACGATATCCTGGGAACCATCATGATGGAGACCAAGGTTTTCTCCGAACTCAATATGAAAATCCAACGAGCGGTCCTGCATTCCAACTATGGAACATCTTCGAATGTATTTTATTTGAGGCCGGAGGATGTCCATCAGATCATCAAGCAGGAAGCCCAATTTAAAAAACAGCTTGAGAAAGCGCTGAGGCCCCTCATCCGCTCCGAACCCGTGTTTCCGGGACATTCGGCGGAAGTGGCCTGAGCCGGAAAGAATACATGCGTAAACTGATGCTTCATATTGTTATTGGGCTTTGGGTTTTCGGACTCGGGCCGCACACCCTGTGGGCCGAAAACTCTGCCTTGAAAGAAGCGCTGAAGCTGGACCGGCAGGGGTTCATGGCCGAGTCGATTCCGGAATGGAACAAGTTCCTGCAAACCCGGCCCGAAAAGAAACTCGCCATTTACGCACAGATCAAAATAATCATCGCTTACTCCAGGTCGGGCAATGTCGGCGAAGCTTTAACCTCTGCGAAAGCTCTGGCCACCTCGTATCCCGATCATTACGACGTCCAGTTCAACCTCGGGAACATGCTAAGCGCCACGCATCAGTATGCCGAAGCGGCCCAGGCGTATCTGAAAGCGGCAACGATGCGGCCCGACGAGGGACTGGCCTATGTCGGCTACGGAATCTGCCTGTTCGGCGACCAAAAACCGGTGCTGGCCGTCCAGGTGTTGCGTAAAGTAAAAAAACTGTTCAAGACACAAAAGAACATTGGCTGGTACCAGCACGTCCGTATCATGATCGGCCAGATCAAGGGTTTCGCGATGTACCCTCCGGATTTTTCCACCCTGTGGCGGACCAACAACCTCACCAAAGTGCGTGAGACCTACGAAAATTCAGTGTTCACCGTCTACGAAAAACAGTTGAACCTGTAAACCGGCGTAGCGCCCTCCTGCCCGGAGGGGGAGCTGGCTAACCGGTAACGGCAAATGAAAATCATTGGGCGCAATTTTCAGGGTTTTGAGTTTGCTCCGGTCCTTGTCTGGTTCGCTCCATTAAACTTACCTTTTCATTTCCCAGAGTCGCTTTCCATCTAATCGATTCTCACCATTTAGAAGCAACCGAATTCCTGCTTCTCTCATCTAAACAGGCAAAGTGTATTTTTTGGAGTTCGGTATGAAGCCCAGTGTTTTAATGTGTGCCCCAGAATATTTCGGAGTCCGTTACGCGATCAACCCATGGATGGAAGGCAAAATCGGCCAGGTCGATTCCGCCGTCGCCCTACGGCAATGGACCGAGTTTTACAACGTCCTCCAACGTCAGGCCGAAGTCCACTTAATCGACACGCAATCTCATGTTCCCGACCTGGTATTCACTGCCAACGCCGGATTGATGTTCGACGGCCAGTTCATTCCCAGCCGGTTCAAACATGAGGAGCGTCGACGGGAGGAACCACTCTTCCGGGAATGGTTTGAAACCCGCGCCGACCAAATTATTCCTCTTCCCAAGAATATTTACTTTGAAGGCGCAGGCGATGCCCTTGTGCAACCCGGCCGGAAACTGGTGTGGGCCGGTTTCGGCTTCCGCACGGACTGGGAATCGCATCAATTCCTGGCGGATCAACTGGGATTGGAAGTGGTGTCCCTGCACCTGATCCATCCCAGTTTCTATCATCTCGACACCTGCTTCTGTCCCCTGCTGGACGGTCAGGCCATGTACTACCCCGCCGCTTTCGATGCCGCATCCCTGAAATCCATCGAAGCCCATATCCGGCCGGAAAATCGGATCATCGTTGCTGAAGAAGACGCTCTCCACTTTGCATGCAATGCAGTGCTGATAGATAGGACGCTGTTCCTGAACCACGCCGGGCCGAAACTCATACAACTACTTGAACAAAAAGGATATACGCCCATTATCCAACCCGTCTCCGAGTTCCTGAAAGCCGGCGGTGCCAACAAATGTCTCACTCTGGCCCTCACCTGAAGCCAAAAACCCCTGAATTTCCTTAGTTTTTCCTTCTCATGGATGGTCCTGAACGGGGTTATCGTGTAAAATAACTTTTTTTGCCGATCCCCTCAGCGGCCTTTAGAACCTCATTTACCTATGAAAAAAGATTTTATCGCATTAACGGATTTCTCCTCCGACGAGTTGACAGGCATGCTGGACCTGGCGGACCGGATCAAACAATCCCCGCAGGAATTTGAAAACACGCTTAAGGGAAAAACCCTGGGCATGATCTTCAACAAACAGTCCACCCGCACCCGGATTTCGTTCCAAGTCGGCATTTTTCAACTGGGCGGCAACGGCTTGTTTCTCGGTCCGGAGGATATGCAGTTGGCGCGGGGTGAGACCATCAGCGATACCGGCAAGGTGCTCTCCCGGTTTCTGGATGGCATTATGATCCGCACCTTTTCGCACAACGATGTCCTCGACCTCGCCCAATACTCTTCGGTGCCGGTCATCAATGGGCTTACGGATTTCAACCACCCCTGCCAGGCGTTGGCGGACATGATGACGATCCGCGAAAAATTCGGCAAACTCTCAGGCCTCAAGCTGGCGTATGTGGGAGACAGCAACAACGTCGCCGTTTCCCTTTTGTTCGCCTGCGTCAAATTCGGCCTGCACATATCGCTGGTCAGCCCCAAGGGATACACTCTGACTCAGGAAGCGCTCGATATGAGTCGGGAAGAAGCCGCATCAAAGAAGCTGAACGTCGTTTTAACGGACAATGTTGAGGAAGGCGTCGCCGATGCCGATATCGTTTACACCGACGTGTGGACCAGTATGGGGCAGGAAAAAGAACAACAGAAACGCTTGAACGATTTGGTCGGCTATACCGTCAACGAGCAAATGATGAAAGGAGCCGGGCCGAAAGCCGTATTCATGCATTGTCTGCCCGCGCACCGCGGCGAGGAAGTCAGCGCGCCGGTCATCGACGGTCCGGCCTCTATCGTATTCGATCAGGCAGAAAACAGACTTCACCTGCAGAAAGCGGTCATGGTTTCGCTGATGCAATAACCGGGTTCTCCCTGAACGGAGCAAGACCCTAGATAGGACATTACATGAGTCAACAGAATTCCTACAACATGGTATGGATGGATCTCGAAATGACCGGACTGGAACCGGATATCGAGGTGATTATTGAAATCGCCACCATCATTACCGACAGCCATTTGAATATCATTGAAGAGGGACCCTCTATCGTCATTCACCAGGACGATGGCTATTTGGACCGGATGGATGAATGGAACCAGCGGACCCACAGCGCCTCGGGCCTCATCCAGAAAGTCAAAGATTCCAAAATAACCATCGAAGATGCGGAGAAGACGACTCTCGACTTCATCAAAAAATACGTTCCCTACAAAGCGGCGCCTTTGTGCGGCAACTCGGTCGGGCAGGATCGGCGTTTTCTATACAAGTACATGCCAAAGCTGAGCGAATACCTGCATTATCGGAGCGTCGACGTCACCTCCATCAAGGAGGTGGTCCGGCGCTGGTATCCCACCGGACGCAAAATGCCTAAAAAAAGTGACGAGCACAAAGCCCTGATCGACATTCAGGAATCCATCGAAGAACTCATTTTTTACCGGGATCATTTTTTCATCGAGCCCACTTCACTGGTCTCCGAAATGAATCCTGGAGTCGGGGAGGAATCGTGAAAAAAGGAACCGTCTTGACGATCGTCTTTCTAGGGGTGGTCGGTTACCTGTCCGTTACCATGATCTTGACGGGTAGCACACACCAATGCAACGTGTGCATCACCTATAACGGGATTGAAGTGTGCCAGGACGTCGAGGGAATGGATAAGAGCGACGTCATTCAAAACGGCGTCAGCACCGCCTGCGCCGGCGCCGCCAGTGGCCGAACCGAATCCATGGAATGCGGCATGATGCAACCCACCAAAGTGACCTGCAAAGAATTATAGCTCTTTAGCAGGAGTGGCGCCTTGCTGACCGTTCACGACCTTCGATGAGCCTCGTGTGCAATTTACAGTTTTATATTCACCCTGCGCTGAGTATTCGGCGCTTCGCCGGCCAGCATCACGGAACCTCTTCCACCCGGATAATATTAGTGCCACCAGCTTGGCCGACCGCAATGCCGGCGGTGATCACCACCCGGTCATTTTTTTTGACCAGGCGCTTGCGTTTCAACATTCGAAACAGATCGGTTAAGTCCTTTCCGATGACGTCCCGGCCCGGGATGAGAAAGGGTATCGCGCCGCGCAACAGGGTGAGCTTGCGAGCCCGTTCTCTATCTCCGGCAAACACGAACAGAGGTGCCGTAGGACGCGGGCCGACTATCTGCCGGGCTGTTTCTCCCGTTTCGGTGAACACAATAAGGGCCTGCGCGTTGAGCAGTTCCACCAGGCGATTGGCGGAATAGGCGATGCCCAACCCGACCGGCGGGTTGCGGTCGAAGAACCAACTCCAGGGTAGAATCCGCTGAGTTTTCCTCTGATGCGCTTCGGTTTTCAGGGCAGTGTCCACCATCACCTGCACCGCCTTTATCGGATGCTGGCCCACCGCCGTTTCTGCCGACAGCATGACCGCATCGGCGCCAGACCACACGGCTTGGGAAATATCCGAAACCTCCGCTCGCGTTGGGCGGTTGTTGTGAATCATCGATTCCAGCATCTGCGTGGCAACGATGACCGGCTTGAATTGCTGAGCGCATTCCCGGAGTATTTGAATCTGTACCACCGGCACTTCCGCCAGTGGAATTTCGATTCCCAAATCGCCGCGCGCGACCATCACCCCATCGGCGGCACCCACAATTTCCGCAATGCACTCCACCGCCTGCTTGCGCTCGATTTTGGCGATGATCTCAGCCCGGCTTCCCAGTTTGCGGATGCGCTGACGAAGCTGGACGATATCCTTCGCTGATTTAACAAAGGACAACGCCACAAAATCCACCCCCTGGTTAAGGCCGAACACCAGATCGATCTTGTCCTTGGCGGTCAGCGGGGCCGCGGAAATGGCGGCATCCGGCAAATTGATTCCTTTATGGTCCGATAGATTACCGCCCACCTTGACCTCCACCTCCACCTCCCGGCCCTTGATCTTCTTGACCTGGACCCACAGGTTGCCGTCATCCAGATAGACATGATCGCCGACGGAGACTTCCTGGTGGAACTTGGAATATTGCACCGGCACCCGATGGGCGTTGCCAATACCCTTGGCGGTGGTGAACACCACCCGTTGTCCCGTGCGCAGATGGATGGATCCCTGCTCGAACTTCCCGACGCGAATTTTGGGACCCTGAAGATCCAGCAGGATGCCCACAAAGGTTTGTTGCTCCCGTTCCACTTCACGTATCCATTTAATCCAGCAGCCCACAACCTCGTGACTGCCATGGGACAGGTTCAAGCGGAACAAGTTGACGCCAGCGCCGACCAGTTGGCGGATGGTGGTACGCTGCCCGGTCGCGGGACCAAGGGTAGCCATAATTTTAGTGAGTCGCGGGACCATCGTATTTCTCTTGGCAAATTTTCGCGGAACCTTCCTTAGAGAAGGTTCACATAGGGCAATGGAGAGGGAAACATAGGATCGTGCGTCACGTTGGTTAATGCACAGGGGGGCCAACGGGTGCCGCGTCAACGGTCAGAAAACTTCTTCCCTCGTTAGAGGTGGCGAACCGCCACAGGAAAATAAAATAAGTATGGCGAAGATAAAGTTAGGATCGTGAAACCCAGTGACAGCAAAATTGGGCTCAGCGTGACGCTGGGCCGCAGATCAGCTGATACACTTCCTGATACTTCTCCTCGACCTGACCCAGGTTGAACCGGAAGCGGTCCTTGTCCATCTTCTCGCCAGTCTCCCAATGCCAGAACCGGCACCCGTCGGGACTGATCTCGTCGCCCAATAGAATCTCGCCCTTGTGACGGCCGAATTCGATCTTGAAGTCCACCAACCGAATGTTCCTCTGCTTGAAAAACTCAAACAACAGCTCGTTGACTTTGAATCCCCGCTCCCGCAGGATTTCGATTTCCTCCGCCGTGGCGAGACCGAATTCCTTGATGTGGTACTCGTTGATCATCGGGTCGCCCAGGTCGTCGTCCTTGTAATAAAACTCCAGGATCGGTGCCTTCATCGTCGTGCCTTCTTCCAGCCCCATGCGTTTGGCCAGGCTTCCCGCCACCACGTTGCGCAGTACCACTTCCACCGGGATAATCTCCAGGTGCTTCACCACCGTTTCGCGGTCGTTCAGTTCCTTCACCATGTGGGTACGCACGCCGTTATCTTCCAGATACTGGAAAATGACATTGGATACGTGATTATTGACCACACCCTTGTCGACGATGGTGCCTTTCTTGATGCCGTTGAACGCCGAAGCATCATCCTTGAAATACTGGATTACCTGATCCGGGTCTTCGGTGGCATATATGATCTTCGATTTGCCTTCGTAGAGTTGTTCGAGTCGTTTCATGGTCTCTCTATTTTTTAAAAACACGGTTAAAAATTTTATCGACGTTCTTCAGATGATTTTTCATGTCGAAAGCCTTGTCGATTTCCTTGTCAGTCAAATGCTTTTTGATGTCCTCGTCCTGCTTCAGTAATGACGAAAAATCTCCGCCCTGCTCCCACACCTGCATGGCGTTGCGTTGCACCATGCGGTACGCCTGGTCCCGCACCACGCCCTTGCGCGTGAGTGCCAGCAGAACATGCTCGGAAAAAATAAGCCCGCCAGTCTGCTCCAGGTTCTTTTTCATATTTTTGGGATAGACCAGCAGTTGATCCATCAGCCGCGTCATCTTGGTCAGCATGTAATGAACGAGGATGGTGCTGTCCGGTCCAATAATCCGCTCGACCGACGAATGGCTGATGTCGCGTTCGTGCCACAACGGCATGTTCTCCATCGCCGCCAGCGCGTTGCCCCGCACCAGCCGTGCCAATCCCGACATCTGTTCGGAAACGATCGGGTTGCGTTTGTGCGGCATGGCCGACGACCCCTTCTGGCCTTTCGAGAAAAACTCCTCCGCTTCCAGAACTTCGGTGCGTTGCAGATGCCGAATCTCCACCGCGAATTTATCCAACGTGCCCGCGATGATCGCCAGGGTCGTAAAATATTCCGCGTGCCGGTCGCGTTGAATGACCTGACTGGACACCGGTGCCGGTTTCAGTTTAAGTTTTTTGCATACATAAGCTTCGACTGCCGGATCGATACTGGCGAACACTCCCACCGCGCCGGAAATTTGCCCGACGCTGATACTTGTGCGCGCGTTCTGCATGCGCTCGATGTTGCGACCCACCTCCTCGTACCAGTTGGCCAGTTTCAGGCCGAAGCTGGTCGGCTCGGCATGAATCCCGTGCGAGCGTCCGACGGTCGGCGTATTCTTGTACCGCCGGGCCTGCTTCTTCAACACCGCGCGGAATTTTTTCAACTGATCCAGGATCAAGTCCGCCGCTTCCTGCAACTGCACTGCCAACGCGGTGTCGAGCACGTCGGAAGACGTCATGCCCAGATGCATGTAGCGTGCGGCATCTCCCACATGCTCTGCCACCGAGGTCAGAAAAGCGATCACGTCGTGCTTCACTTCTTTCTCAATGGTGTTGATGCGCTTGATATTGAATCCGGCTTTCTTCTTGATGGTGTTCACTGCCGACTGCGGGATTTCCTTGCGCTTGGCCAACGCTTCACAGGCCGCGACTTCGATTTCCAGCCAGATGCGGAACTTGTTTTCCGGCGACCAGATGGCCGCCATTTCGGGAAGTGTGTAACGTTCGATCAACGGTTAACCTCTATTTTAGTGAATTTTGGCCCAAATTTGCTGGTTGATACTGGGCAGGACGGTATCATAGAATAATTAAATACAGTGCAACTCCGGCGACGCAAATCCGGTCTCCTTGAAATGCTGAGGGCAATCTTAAACGGAAATCATTCCTAAATCAATTCATCTAAATCAATTCATACCATGACACTTTCCAAACCATTTGAAGTCTGCTTCGTTTGCCTCGGTAATATCTGCCGTTCACCTTTGGCAGAGGGCGTGTTCCAGACCTTAATAAACAAGCAAGGCCTTGAAAATCAAATCATTATCCATTCCGCAGGCACTGGAGGCTGGCACGTCGGCGCCTCTCCCGATGCTCGCATGCTGGCCACCGCCCGCAAAAAAGGCGTCCAATTGACCTCCCGTGCCCAGCAAATTGAGGCGGGGGATATCCGCCGATTCGACCTCGTTCTCGCCATGGACCGGTCAAACCTGGAGTCGATGGAGTACCTGTGTTCCCCGGAAATGGCCGCGAAAAAACTACGGTTGTTCCGATCGTTCGATCCGGAGGCCGACGGCGACCTGGATGTGCCTGATCCTTATTACGGAAGGGATGACGGATTCGAACACGTGTTTCAGATCGTGCACCGGACCTGTCCGCCGATTCTCGATTACGTCAAATCACAAATGGAATAATCCATGAAAAACCAAATCCGTGACCTGCTGGCGACTGTGTACGCACAATCCGTAGACATCAATTCCAGCCGGTCCATTGGCGGCGGATGCATCAATCAGACACTGGCACTCACTCTCTCCAATGGCGAAACGGTTTTTTTGAAACACAATGACCACCCACCGGACGGCATGTTCGCAAAAGAGGCGCAGGGATTGAACCTGATGCGCCAAACCGAAAATGGTCCACGCATCCCCAAAGTGATCGCCCTGCCCGACGATCCGAATCCACAATTTCTCATCATCGAATACATCAAAGCAGGAACGCCGGACAACGGTTACTACGAACGCTTCGGGCAAGCACTCGCGGCCATGCACCGCACCACGCAGGATCACTATGGACTGGACCACGACAATTTCATCGGCTCCACCGAGCAAATCAATTCACTGGAAACAGACGGCCTGACTTTTTTTCGTGAACACCGGCTGGGCTTCCAGCAGAAGCTGGCAAGGGAGCGAGGATTGCTCCCGATGACCACCGATAAAAAAATTGATCAACTGCGTGATCAATTGGAGCATCAACTCGACCTCACCGGCGAACAACCAGCACTGGTCCACGGTGACTTGTGGTCGGGCAATACCTTCGCCGATAACGCACAGCGGCCCTGTCTGGTGGACCCGGCGGTACACTTCGGTCTGCGCGAAACCGACCTGGCGATGACCGAACTCTTCGGCCGCCTCCCACAAACCTTCTATGACGCCTACCGGGAGGCGTTTCCCCAAAACCCCGGTTACAAGGAGAGAAAGCAACTGTACAACCTCTACCACCTGCTCAACCATCTCAACCTGTTTGGAGGTTCGTACCTGGCATCCGTGGAATCCACGGTCAATCATTTCGTCCATTAATCGGATTTACTGGAGATTTTTATGACTTCCCGACGGATCACTCTTCTCAAATTACTATCCATTGCGCTGTTTCTGTCGGTTGCAGGATTGTCCGATGTTCCGGCGGCCACCGTCAAGGAAGGGGCTTACGTTTTACTCAAAGAACAGGGGGAGTCGTACGTTCAAAAAGGATCGTTTGCCAAAGCTCATGAAGTGTACCTGAAGGCGCAGGAACTCGAGCTGTCACCGCCGGACAAACAGTGGGTCGATTTCCGTGTTGCCGATACGCAATGGCGATCACAGGCAGGCACGAACAATCCCGACCGCTCCAAACTGGAGCAGGCCCGGGGGAAACTCCAGAAAATGATCCGCGATCAGGTACGCACCGAACAACAGGACCGCCTCTGGGTGGAGATACAGGAATCGTTGGGCGACTCGTGGTGGTTCCCGCGCCATTCCCGCAACTGGAGCGCGGCTTGGGCTCATTACCAGAAAGCGCTCGACTGGTGGGGCGGTGCGTCGGATATCGACCTGGCTCGCCAGCGATACCTTAAACTCATCTGGAACGCCGCCACCCCGCCCAACCGGGAACGCTATTTTTATTACGGGTACTACGGCAATTACATCCCGATCAATTTTCTGGAGAACGCGCTTAAAATTTCAAAAACGAAATCCGACCGCATTCACGCGCATTACCTGATCGCCATGGCACTGCGGCAACAAGGCAACCTCTATCAACAGCAACGCGTTCCGGAATCGTTTGAAGCGGTGATCACAGCGGAAAAATCCACCGAATGGTATGACGACGCGCTTTACTATTACGCCGAATGGTTGTCCGGGGCTGGTGAGATTATTATTTTAGAAAACGGACAGCAACGCCGGGAACAGAATTTCAAAAAGGCCCTTAAGTACTACCGGCGCATTCTCAACGATTTCAAAAAAGGCGAAACCCGGCACTACGACAACGCTAGAAGCAAAGTTAAAAATATCACTCAATCCACGCTCAACTTGAACGCCTCCAGCTTTTTTCTGCCCGATTCGCTGATCCGGGTCAACCTGAACTGGCGCAATATCAGCAAGGTGCGTCTGTCTTTACACAAGATCAACCTTGCGAGGGATGTCGATTTTTCTGACAAAAAAAATGTGCGCTCATGGCTGGATGAAGTCAATCTATCCAAATCCAAAAAAGTGAGATCCTGGCATGAAGAACTCAAAAGCGAAAAGGAATTTCATCCCGGATCGAAAGTGTTGGAACTCGACCAGAAACTGCCACTGGGAGCTTACCTCCTGGAAGCCACAGGCGGTGGCGAGAAAACACGGGAGATCGTTCTGGTCACCGAATCGTCGCTGGTCCTCAAAACCTCCGGCAAGCAAGCGTTGATTTATTTTGCCAACTCCAGTAACGGAGCGCCTTTGGCCAAGGCGAGGGTTCACTTGCACGAACGCCACTACACCGGGCGCAAATGGGTGTGGGACGATCAAACAGCTAAAACCGACAAAAACGGCCTCGCGATATTCAATCTCGAAGGAGAGCGCAACAATTCCGAATTGTTTGTCGGCGCGGCTCTCAAAGACCAGCAGGCTTTCGTCAGCGGATACAACCAGAGATACAATAATAACAAGGATTCCTGGAAACTGTATGTGACCACCGACCGGCCTGCCTATCGTCCCAACGAAACCGCCGAGTGGAAACTGACCGCCCGCACCTACGACGGCTCGGTATACAATACGCCTGCCAACGCAACGCTGGAATATGAAATCACGGACCCACGCGGCTCCAAGCTCAAAAAAGGCAAGCTCAAACTCAACGAATTCGGCAGTGGGTGGGATTCTCTCCAACTTTCCAAAAACATTCCATTGGGCGAATATCGTGTCACCTTCTGGACAAAAGGACGCAAAAAGCATATTGGCGGCTCTGCTTTATTCCGGCTGGAGGAATACAAACTGCCGGAGTTTAAGGTGTCGGTTCAGACTCCGGAGGAGGACGGCAAAAAGAAAACTTTTCAATTGGGCGATGTGGTGGAAGTCGATATCAAAGCTGAATATTATTTCGGTGGCCCGGTGGCCAACGCCAATGTCGAAGTCGTCGTTTACCAAAGACCGTTTCATCATCAGTGGCATCCCCAGCCGGAGTTTCCCTGGTATTACAGAGACATGCGCTCCCTCCCCGGACGCTATTGGGGGCAGGGCCAGCAGATCAAACGTGAAAGGATCAAAACCGATGCGGAGGGCAACGCGCACCTCACCTTCCAGAGCCAGCGGCAGAACCAGGATTTTCAATATACCATTGAGGCGCGGGTAACCGACCTGTCACGCCGCGAGGTGGTATCGCGGGGAACCCTACAGGTGACGCGCCAGCCGTATTACGTTTACCTCCACAACGAACACAACCTGTACCGGCCACAGGACAAGGTGCGCGTCAACATCAAGGCGCTGGACGCCAACAGCCAGCCGGTACAGACGGGGGGCACCGTGCACGTCACGCGCGAGCTCTGGTACGAAATCTGGATCGATCCCAATGGCCGGGAGGTACAGGGCAAGGCTCTCGAGCGATTGCGCCGGGAGAAAGCCCTCTTTCCTCCACCGCCGGTACAACCCGGCGGTCGGGAATGGAAACTCAAGTTCAGAGGATACCAGCACGATGACATACTGACCCGTACGGTGAAAACCGATGCTAAAGGCGAGGCGGAGATGACCTTCACGCCGGGAAACGATGGCTACTACCGCATCGCCTGGACCTCGCAAACGGATAAGAAATCTCTGCCCATCCAAGGCGAGACCACCGTCTGGGTCGCCGACAACGCTACGACGGAACTGGGATACCGTCACGGTGGCCTTGAAATTATTGTCGACAAGGACACATTCCGCGCCGGGCAAAAAGCGCCGGTCATGCTGGTCACCCCCACCAGCGATCGTTATGTCCTCTTCAGCATGGAAGCGGATGACCTGTACAGCTATCAACTGGTACACCTGACGGGCACTGTTAAACTTCTGCAACTCGATATCAATGAAAAACACGTTCCTAATGTTTTCCTGAATGGGGTGATGGTGAGCGATCATCAGATATACAGCGACCGCAAGCAGGTGGTGGTACCGCCGGTTAAAAATTTTCTCACCGTTTCGGCCAAGCTCGACCGCGACCAATATCAGCCCCGTGAAAAAGGCACCCTCACCGTCACCACACATAACCACAAAGGCACCCCGGTATCCGCCGAAGTGAGTGTGGGATTGGTCGATGAAGCAGTCTATTACATCCAAAAAGATTTAGCCCCGGACCCGCGACAGTTTTTCTACGGACAGAAACGCGCCTCGCGCATCCAGACGCAAAGCTCTTTCCAAATGAAACGCCTTGCTCGCCTTGAAAAAAGAAAGGATGGCATCCTGGGAGGCGGCCGTTCGGGAGGCAAGGGCGATTACAGTGAGCTGGATTCTCTGGGAGGCGCTGTTCAATATAAATCCCGCGCCCAAAAATCCCTGAGCGCCAACGCACCCATGCCCGCTTCACAAATACTGGCTGAAGAATCCTTTGCCGATGATAAAGAAGGATATTCCAAACGTGAAAACAAGGCGCAATCTCCGGGTCAGGAGGAACCGGCGGTGCAGGTGCGGTCGGATTTCCGCAGTACCCTTCTGTGGCAACCGAATGTCAAAACCGGCAGAGACGGCAAGGCAACGGTCAAGATCCAATTCGCCGATTCGTTGACTCAGTGGCGCGCCACCGCGAGGGCGGTCTCCCGGACCAACCAGTTCGGTATCGACACCGCCAAGGTCCGGACGCAGAACCCGTTGATCGTCCGATTGCAGGCACCTCGCTTCTTCGTGGTCGGGGATCAGCTCACGCTGTCCGCCCTCATCAACAACAACACCGGCGAGGAGATGGTGGTGCGTCCTTCTCTCGATGCGCAGGGACTGAAGGTTCTCGGACACATTGACCGCTCCGGCAAACCCCTCAACGGAAAGATCGGCCCGACCAAGGTTCCGTCTCATGGCGAGCGGCGCGTCGACTGGCTGGTATACGTAGCGCAAGCGGGTCACGCCAAAATTCGCGTTGCCGCGAAGTCGTCCAAACACGGTGACGCCATGGAGAAGAGTTTTATCATCCACGAGCATGGCGTCGAAAAATTCCTCGCCGCGTCCGGTAAAATGCGAGGAGATGAAGTCGAAGTCCATCTCAATATCCCGAAAGAACGTAAAAAAGATTCGACCCGCCTTTCGGTGCAGGTGACGCCCAGTCTGGCAGTGACGATGCTCGACGCCCTGCCCTATCTGATCGACTACCCCTACGGCTGTACCGAACAGACGCTGAGCCGGTTCCTGCCGGCGGTGATCGTCACGAAAACGCTGATGGATCAGGGACTCAACGCCGGGTCCATCCGGGACAAGGTGTTTGGCGGTATCGAAACCCGGCACACCGGGAAAACCCATCCCAAAGGCAAAAAAAACATCGCCGAGCTGGATGCCATGACCCGGAGCGGTTTGGACCGTCTGTACGATTTTCAACACAGCGACGGTGGCTGGGGCTGGTGGAAGAAAGGCGAGAGCGATCATTTCATGTCGGCGTACGTGTTGTGGGGACTGAGCCTGGCGCGGCAGTCGGGGATCGAAGTCGACCGCAATGTTCTCCGACGCGCCTATCGGTTTCTCAACAAGGAGCTGGTGGAAGCGGAGGAGCAGTACGATCTGCAGGCGTGGATGCTCCATGCGCTTTCGGTATATCACGCTACCGCTAAATCCAAACACATTGACAAGTTCCAGAGCAAGGCGTTCGGTAACCTGTGGAAACATAAAAACCAACTGAATGCCTACACCCGTTCTTTATTGGCTTTGGCGGCGCATCATTACGGAGACAAACAACGCGCCCGAACGCTGATCGAAAACCTGGAGAACGGAGTCATTGTTGATAAAACACCGGACACCTCGATTGTTCAGCGCGGCTTGAAGAAATCCCAACAAGGGGTGATGGCAACCGCGCACTGGGGGGAAGACGGTATCTTTTACCGGTGGTCGAATGGCGGAGTGGAAGCGACGGCGTTTGCCCTCAGCGCCCTGCTCACCATTGATCCCAAAAACAAACTGGTCGAACCGGTTATGAACTGGCTCATCAAGAACCGGCGTGGCGCCAACTGGAGCAATACGCGCGACACGGCCATCGTGGTGCTGGCGATGAACCAATATCTCAAAACCAGCGGCGAACTGAAAGGCGGCATCGAATACGAATTACAGGTCAACGGTCATACCATCACCCGGCAGAAGGTGAAAGACGTACTGACCGCGCCCAGCCGCTTCGAGATCGACTTGGGACGAGTCGTGGACGGTGCCAACACCATCCGCCTGGTCCGGAAACGCGGGGAGGGTCCATTGTACTTCGCCGCGCACGCTGAATTTTTCAGCCTGGAGGAACCGGTCACCGCGGCAGGGAATGAGATTTTCGTGCGGCGGCAGTATTACAAACTGGTGGGACGTCCGACCTTGCTCAAGGGCTACGTGTACGACAAGGTGCCGCTCAATGACGGGGATACGGTAACCAGCGGCACGCGCATTGAAACGGTGCTGACGATTGAGGCCAAGAACCATTATGAGTATCTGCTGTTTGAAGATTTAAAACCGGCGGGGCTGGAGGCGGTGCAGATCAAAAGCGGCGAAACACTCTACGCACAGGAACTGAAACAGTCGGCGGTTGATCGGAAATTAAAAAAATCGCTGAATCCACTTCTTCCCGACGCGGCCCTTTCCAAAAAAAGGAGGATGATATCCCAGATCATTCCCGTACCCCCCACTCCCAATTCGGATTACACGGGGCGCAGGCAGTGGGTGTATCAGGAACTGCGCGACCGCAACGTGGCGCTGTTCATCGACAAACTGCCGCAGGGAGTCTGGCAGATACGGTACACCCTGCGTGCAGAAGTGCCGGGCCGGTTCCATGCCCTGCCGGTTGTGGGACACGCCATGTACATTCCGGAAATCCGGACGAACGGGGCGGAAATACGAATCCAAGTGAGGGATAGCGAAGAGAAATAATACAGGGCAAAAAAAAACGCCCCGTTTCCGGGGCGTTGAACTAAACAGGAAAAGAACTATGACACGTTCATAGTTAAGATACACCTAATCACAAAAGGTTCCGGAAAAAGTGACAGAATTCCTAGAAACCGCCCGCAATTTTCTTGAGGAAGACTTGAATTTCCTTTCGTGCCGGGCCATCCATATTTTTTTCTTCATTCGACAGAGTGATCAGGATGGAGGTGCCGTACCCCATCTCTAAACCGGTCGCAATGCTCACCAGTATGCGTGACCCGTAATGCAACGCCAATCCGTGTTCCTCCGCGGCGCGGAAAGCCATATCAGGTCCGGCGAGCATGCTCCAAGTCTTTATATACGCCACCTCAGCCGATTCGCGAATTTGGATATTTTCCACAGCCTCCATGTAGGGGCCGGGATCAATCTCCCCTCTCTCAAACCGCGCGATCAGCTGGCTGAGGTTTTCTTCCTCTGAATCCAACCGGTCGAGAACAGCCTCGAAAATTCGGCCTTCGATTTCCTTGAGTTTCCCAATATTCCAAATGCAATGGAACTCTTTGGCCCCAGCGGCATGGTTGGGATGGATTTCTTTTTTAATCTTACGGATACAAGCCAGGCATCGTTTGCCGGCATCGTGACTGAATTCCTGACCGCAAGGGCACGCGGCGAGGTAATTCTGAACCGCCAGCGCCAGAGGCTCCCCTTTCAGCTTCAGGAGACTGCCCAGGGTGGTTCGTACCGGGTCGGACTTTCCGATACGGACCCATTTGACGCAGGAGGTGCAATGGATATCGTAATACGCTATGTCTGGATTCGGCTCAATAACGGGGCTGAAACGTTCCTGACACAGGACACATTCTATTTCTTTAGCAAAGGTATCGACCATACTCCCTATCCTTTGAGTCGTGGAAAACTCGGATGATACTTTTCCAGTTTACTCGTTTCAGGTGAAAAAAAAAATAACCCATGGCGTAAAGCCATGGGTTAAAGACTTCACGCAGGAGCTTACCCGGAATACGCCTGGCCCAATCCAGCGGATTCGGTTTCTTTGGCACCCATAATCATCTCACCCGTAACCGGATTAACCGGGTGCATGGAGATCGCGTTGTGGGTACTACAGACCACTTTACAGAGGTCACATCCTTTACAACGAGGGATCACAACTTCCGCTTTCATTGTTTCGGTGTTGAGCATAATGGTATCCGCTTCAGGGCAATACATGATACAGAGCCGACACCCTTTTTCGGCAACACACTTATCGTCATGGACATACGCTACGTTGTACACTCTGGATAGCTCCTTCTAGTTTTAAAAAATTTACATTTGGCTGATTAAAAGCCAACTATCAATCTTTACGCCGTCTCATAGTAAACGGGAGAATAGGATGAAGTTTTCGCCCATTCCTCGCTCATTGCATAGGCTTTTTTGATGGTATCGTTGTTCGCCTGAAGCAATTGTTCTTTTTTCGCGTATTTCTTTTTAATTGCTTCATCAAGAGTCGCGGTACCGCCGGAAGCAACGTATCTCTTACCAAAACGATCCTGCACAGCGGCTTCCATAGCGACCAGATCGACCACCTTGGTCACACCCATACAGGCACCGATCATCGCCATGTTAGTCGACAGCTCGGTTTTGCCAATTTCCAGCGCCAATGTCGTCGCGTCGAAATTGTAAACCGCCACATTGTCTTCCTTCAATCGTTCTTGATCTTCATCAGACAACAGATTCTGATCTGTGTTAATGATGACCAGGCCACCGGGTTTAATTCCAGAATAGAACGGAGCGGTGTAGCTTTTCTGCTGGGTAATAACCTGCGGATGGAATACCATAATCACATCCGGATACACCAATTCGCCGCGGTCGAAAATTTTCTCCGGCCCGATACGCGCATAACTTTCAGCGGGAGCCATTCGTTTTTCCGCACCAAAAAATGGATTGGAAATAGAATACTTGCCCATTTTATTAGCCGCCATGGCCAACAAGTGAGCCGCTGTAACCGCGCCCTGGCCTCCCAGCCCGGAGATGCGGATATTCATCCGTTTCATTACAGGTTCTGACATCTCAAAAATCTCCTTTATGGATTAGGCCGTGACGGCTGCTGCTTTAGCCGCTTTTTTTCGGGCTTTTTGTTCGGCATTTTTTTCCTTCAAGAATTCCCTGACTTCGTCGGTCATGAATTCTTTCATGACAAACCGTCCACCGATGGCTTCGGAATCTTTCATTTCGTCCAGACCTTCCATGCTCTGCTTCCCGATTTCCAGAATACAGGGCGTGTACAACTGAACGTAAGTCGGACCGAATTCCCGCGCCACATAAATAGCGTTGCGGATAACTTGTTCCACGCGGTTGGGTTTGCTCACCGTCAAACAGGCGACATAGTGACAACCGGATTCAAAAGCGATTTCCGGCAAACGCACTTTTTCGAATTTTTTGCCAGTCGGAGCCATTTTAGCAACGAACCCTTTTTGCATCAGTCCGCTTTCCTGGCCGCCGGTGTTGGCGTACAACTCGTTGTCGAAACAAATGGTGGTAAATTTTTCCTGACGGAACCATGACTGCATGGTCATATCGAGACCAATATCTACGGTCGCCCCGTCACCCGCCAGCACAATCACGTCTTTATTCACATTCGGAAAGCGGAGTTTCAAAGCTCGTTGAAGACCGGATGCCACCGCATTCTGGTTACCGAACAGGGAGTGAATATTCTGTACCCCAACATGCGGAAATACCAGACTGGTACAGCCAGTAGACCCGACAAACACGGAATCTTCCGGTGCCGGAATACTGGCCAGGATAAACCGGAACGCAATCGATTCCGGACAACCGGCGCACAGTGAATGTTGCTCGATCAGTTCTTTGGAGGTCCCAATATCTTTCCAGCTCCGGTCCTCATTGCCGAAGGTTGCCGTGGCCACCATCTCCTGATACTCCGGAGGCATGATATCCGCCAGCGCTTCGCTGATTTGAATTTTTTCTTTACTCATATATAACTTCCTCTCGAAAGATTTTTATATTTTCAAATACTGAGTTAATACTATCTAAAAAGAGATCTTGCCGCCGGACTAACTGCGGGCCTTCATACTCGTTCCGCCAACTCCCAGCACTTTTTTGATCTCGTCCACAATCACTTCCGAAGGCAAAGTCATGCCGCCCGCAACATGCGGTCCGGCAATCACGCGCTCATTATTCGGCAGGATCGATTTAACTTCACGTGCCAACCAACCCTTGATGTTGAACTCCGGGATGAAAATCGTCTTGGCATTGGCGGTGGCTTCCCGCACTTCTTCGGTTGGGAAGGGGCGAATGGACTTGATTTTCACCAAGCCTACTTTAATGCCTTCTTCCTCTTCCAGCAAACGAATCGCTTCGCGTCCCTGGGACACTGCGGTACCCGAGGCAACGATCAGAATGTCCCGGTCCAGATTCTCAGTTTCGATCAGGGAGCCGTTCATGATCGGAAGCGTGTGCTTACGCGACCGTTCAACTGCCGCGTGGATTTCCTGCTGCCAGGACGCATGCGTCATATAACTGATGTAATTGGATTTCATAATGAAAGGATCGCGCATCATGCGGATCGGAGGACATTCCATATCCATACACGGTACCGGTGAGCGGTACGGGTCGTAACGCGGTATACAATACTCGTCGGATTGCAACATAACCGTGTCCTTGGTGTGAGTCACGAAGAACCCGTCGCAACACAAGGCCAGCGGCAGATGCACGTCCGGCTGCTCGGAAACCATAAATCCGCCGAGAATCCAGTCATACAGATCCTGTGCAGTTTCCGCGTGCCAAACCAGCATGCCGGTTTCCAACAGGTAGTACATTTCCATGGTGTCCGGCTGAATACTCAGGGGAGAGTTGATACCCCGACAGGTCACGCAGACTTGAATCGGCAATCGAGACCCGGCCCACATGGGAAAGTTCTCCATCGCGCGCAGGGTTCCCGGTCCGGCAGTGGTGGTGAACACCCGTGCTCCACCGAAAGCGGCACCAGCACATTCACCCATAACCGCAAATTCGTTCTCGCCACGGAAATATTCACGAACATAGCCTTC
>JAJDBJ010000064.1 GCA_029261395.1 Nitrospinaceae bacterium | reverse complement strand
GTGCGGAGCAGTTTGGACAGGTGGATGCGGATGCCGCCGACCTCGAAATGCCGGTATGCGTCTGTATTGGGCGGGCTTTCGAGGGATATCCTGATCTCCGGCAGACGCCCCAGGCAACAGTTGGACGGGATTTCCTCGAGGTCGAGGGTCACGTCCTCCGCGCCCTGTGCTGACAGATAACTCAACAGGTTATCGGCCAGCTCGAACTTCATAGCAGATTGCCACGCATGATCGTCTCTTCGCGTCCCGGACCGGTTGAAACCAGGGGGATCTCCACGCCAAGGTGATCCTGCAAACCATCGATATAGCGTTTGGCGTTCTCCGGCAATTCGTCGAACGTTTGAATACCCGAAGTCTTCGCTTTCCATCCCGGATACTCCATATACACCGGTTCGCACTGTTCCAGCACGGCGAGGCTGGCGGGCATGCCGGTTACCATTTTGCCGTTGTGGCGGTAGCCGGTGCAGACCTGGACGGTGTCCAACTGATCCATCACGTCGACTTTGGTGAGCGTCACTTTGGTGATGCCGTTCAACTCGACGGCGTACTTGCCGACCACGGCATCGAACCAGCCGCATCGTCGCGGTCGCCCGGTGGTCGAACCGAACTCGGCGCCATCGTTGCGCAGTTGTTCGCCGTAACCGTCGTGCAGTTCCGTCGGGAACGGCCCCTCGCCCACGCGCGTGGTGTAGGCCTTGATGACGCCGATGGCTCCGCTGATCTTGCCCGGCGGAATGCCAAGGCCGGTACACGCGCCGCCGGCAGTGGAGTTCGACGAGGTGACAAACGGATACGTCCCGTGGTCGACATCCAGCATAGTGCCCTGCGCGCCTTCGCACAGAATTACTTTGCCCTCGGCAATCTGGTCGCGCAAAAAGCTCTGGGTGTTGCCGATAAATTTCATAAACATGTCGCGGTACGCCATCATCTGGTCGACGATTTCACAGAGGTCGGGTAGACTTTCACCGTACAGGTTCTTCAGAATCTTTTTCTTTTCTTCGTAATTGGCCCGGATCGTTCCCTGCAATTGCGACTCGTCGATGAAATCGCAGGTGCGTAATCCCACCCGCGCGATTTTGTCCGAGTAGGTCGGTCCGATACCGCGTCCGGTGGTGCCGATTTTGCGCGAACCGGAGTCGCCTTCCTTTTGCTGGTCGGAGATACGGTGGTACGGCAGGATGATGTTGGCGCGGTCGCTGATCATCAACCGTCCTTCGTAGTCGAAGCCCAGTTTCTTGAGCATCTGCATCTCTTCCGCCAAAGCGGCGGGATCGATCACCACGCCGTTGCCGATGATGCATTTTTTGTCGGCGCGGAAAATGCCGGAGGGGATCAGGTGCAGGATGTACTTGTTGCCGTCGAAGATGATGGTGTGCCCGGCGTTGTGGCCGCCCTGGTAACGCGCCACCACATCGGCCTGTTCGGTGAGCAAGTCGATGATCTTGCCCTTCCCTTCATCTCCCCACTGCATTCCGACAACAACAAAAACAGACATGACACTCCCTCAGTTTTAGATTGATCCAAAAAATTAATACGATTTTTATTGCAAGGTTGGGCGGCTCATCCGGGAAAAATCCGATTCCCGGGGGGCCAACCGGGTATTATGGAGATTCTTCCCTCAAAGTCAACCGGTTTCACATTTACAACAAAACCAAAGAAAATTGACCACAGATGAACACAGATAGGCTCAAAGGCTGTCACCCTGAGCCTGTCGAAGGGCGACAACAATATTCCCCTCCTTACCAAGGAGGGGATACAGGGGAGGTTATTTATAACCCCACCTCAATCCTCCCCTTACCAAGGGGAGGAGGTATTAAGCCAAACAAAGTTTCTTCTGTTCGTCATCTGTGTGTATCTGTGTTCATCTGTGGTTAATTTGGGTCCAGCGTCACGCTGGCGGTTAGCCCTTAAAATCTTTCAGGCGTTGCGCAATTTCTTCGGGGGGGATGATCGGCCCTTTGCCGATACCGGGGCAGAACCCGGCGACCAGTTGCCAGTGGTTGCGGGTCCGCATGTTTTCCTGCCAGAACGGATAGGTGTTGCATTGCTTGGGTTTGGCGGTGTGAATGTTGCACCCCTGCATGGTGAGGAATTGACACAACTGCCCCTCCTCCATCTCCATTTCCCATACGCCGTGATCTTTGACCAGGAACTTTTTCTTGAAGTCGGAGGTCTTGATTTCGAGAAACTCCGCCGCGTTGTGGATATCCCCCCGGTCGAAGGTCACCACGCCGGGCTTCATACAGCACTTGAAGCAATCGGGCTGACACTCAAACTGAACCGGCTCTGTTTCCCACCATTTAGCCATAGTCAGGTCAACACGAGGTCATCGCGGTGGATGACTTCGTCGTAAAAGTTAGCGCCGACGAGACTGCGCACGGCGGCGGTTTTCAGTCCCTTGATCTGGTCGAGATCGCGCGAGTTGTAGTTGACCAGACCACGGGCGATTTCTCTGCCCTTCTCATTCAGTAGTCGCACGGCACTGCCAAACTCAAACTTTCCGTCTACTTTGACGACCCCCGCCGCCAACAGACTCTTGCCGCGCTCCACCAGCGCCTTGCCCGCGCCCGCGTCGATGGTGATCGATCCCGCCGGTTTCAGCGTGTGGGCGATCCAGTGCTTGCGGTCCCTGATCTTCGCCTCGCCCGACCAGAATAACGTGCCGACCTGGCTCCCGGCAAACACCTTTTTCAAATTGTCACCCTTGAGGCCGTTGATGATGATCGTCGGGATGCCGAAGCTCATCGTCTTCTTAGCCGCCATCACCTTGGTGGACATGCCACCGACGGCCAACGGATTTTTACTTTTGCCCGCCAACTGCTCGATTTTCGAAGTGATGCGACCGACGTGCGAGATCAATTCTGGAGTCTGCCCCGATTTGTGATTCGTTTGCGACGGGTCCGATGTATAGAGCCCGTCGACATCCGACAGCAAAATCAAAAGATGCGCCTCCGCCATGCAAGCCACGTTGGCCGACAGCGTGTCGTTGTCGCCGATCTTGATCTCGTCGACCGTCACCGAATCGTTTTCGTTGACGATGGGGATGACGCCGTACTCCAACAGGGCTTCCAGCGTGTGCCGGACGTTCAGGTAACGCTTGCGGTTTTCCAGGTCGTCGTGCCCCAGCAGAATCTGCGCCACCTTGAGGCCCTGCTTCTCGAACGACCGCTCGTAGGAACGGATCAACGAACTCTGGCCGATGGCGGCGCAGGCCTGTTTCTCCGGGATGGCGAGGTTGGGGCGCTGGAGATTCAACCGCTCGCGCCCCGCCATGATCGCGCCGGAGGAGACCAGGATCACCTCGTACCCGGCGTCGACAATCGCCTTGATGCGCTTGGCGTAACTGCGGATACGCTTCAGGCTGAGACCGCGCTCCAGAGGCGGCTTGCCCGACTCGTGGTCGGAGATCACCCCACTCCCCACCTTGATGACGACCCGCTTCGCACTCTTCAGAATGTTTTTTCTCAGTTCCCGGCTCATGTTTTCCATTTTCGACAAGCAGACATAAAGTATTGCATCTTAAACCATCACTTAAACAGGTACAAGAAGAAGGATTCGCCGATTACCCCTTATTAGCTTCGCTTTGTAAAAATTCTCGCAGCGTTGGGGGTTAGGCAGGTTTGCGTGGAATTATCGGACGACAATATGCTTACCATCTTTGGATAACATCAATTGTTCTTTATTCGATTGGATCCATTCGAACCACTCCTTGGCGGTTGCGAATTTGAGACCGGTCAGGGTTTCAAACCGGGCGGCATGTCTCTCCATAAAATTTTTATCAATTTTGTAATGTTGCCGTAGTTCGTCTGTAAGCCCAAATGACAGTTCATTCATCGCATAAAAGATTTTGATTCCACCGATCAGGCCAGCTTCTTTTGCCTCACGGTTCTCCAATTTATCCAGTTGAAATAAAACCGAGCCCCGGTTAACGCTGTGTTCACTCTGGTAGCTGTACTTGGCGCACAGGGTTTCATCGGTTATGGTCCGCTCGGTGATGTAACCCGCGACAAACCACTGCCAGTACACCTGCACCGACCAGTCCTCGTATTTCACGTTGGGATTGGGACACCGTTTCACAATATCCTTGACGCCCACCTGCAATAGTAGTTGTATGACTTCCGTGCGCCTCTCCTCCCTTGCCAACGACAAGGCGGTTTCGTCCGCCGGGTTCTTATAATTCACTTCAGCACCCGCCAACACCAGAATCTGTACGATGTCCTGGTAACCGTTGAAAGAAGCCGCGAGCAAAGCGGTATCCCCCTCTTTGCTCTGGAGGTTGACGTTCGCGCCACGGTTCAGCAGCAGGGTTACGATTTCCTTGCGACCTCTTTGTGAGGCCACCTGCAAGGCTGAAGCGCCGTCACCTTCATTCTGAAAGTTGACATCGACACCCCTGTCCAGCAGTGATTGTACCTTCTTGATATGACCGTAATATGCGGCGTGCAACAGATCGTCGCCGTCACCCGCCAACGCGGTATTGGATGCAATAAACGGGATCTGCAAAACAAAAGAGAAGACAAGCCATAACCAGTTTTTCAAACAGAAAATTTGAAAATTGCTCACGGGTCACTTCCCTTCCAGAAACTCCCTCATAGCAGGAGAATTGGCGAGGTGGATGGGGGTGATGCCGGGTTGTCTCGTAAACGGGTCGAGGCCTTCGGCTTTCACGTCGGCGCCTTTGGCGATGAGTTGTTCTGCAACCCCCTTTTGGCCGCTGAGGGCGGCGTAGTGGAGCGGCGTCAGTTGTAAATCATCGCGGGCGTGGAGATCCGCGCCCTTTTCGAGGAGCAATGCCGCCATCGGTTCCGGCCCGAACTGGGACACGAAGTGTAACGGCGTTTTGCCCCAGGATTTTTCCTTTGCGTTGAGTTCCGCTCCATGTTTAATGAGCAATTCGGCGACGTCGCTTTGCGCCAACTGTGTGGCGAGGTGTAAAGGCGTGAAGGCTTCGCGGTCTTTCGCGTTCACGTTCGCGCCTTGTTCGATGAGGTGGCGCGCGATTGCAGTGAATCCCCGATTGACCGCCCAGTGCAGGGCGGTGCGGTGGAACCCGTCTTTCGCGTCGATGTCCGCGCCCGACTCGAGCAGTCCCTGCACCTGCGCCAGGTTCCCCATCTTGGCGGACTCGTGCAAATAGGTCGTGTCCTCTCCCGAACAGGAGGCGAGGAACAGGACCAGACAAAACCCCAAAACTAAAATTTTATCCATCGATGAACACAGAGCGGCGAACCGCCGCTGGTGATTTAAGCCATAGACTCCTCGTCGGCTTGCTTGTCCCCTCCTTACCAACAAGGAGGGGATGCAGGGGAGGTTATGACAACCCCTTCCTTGCTTTTTGTTATTTTCCTTTGATCCTGTCAAAACCAACCCCACCTGTATCCTCCCCTTGGTAAGGGGAGGAGTTATTTAAGTTCAGTAAGACTTAACGGAGGAATCCCCCCAGCCCCTTTACAAGGGGGGGCTCAAATCCCCCTGACCCCCTTCAAGAAGGGGGAATCTATTTTTATTCGCCCTGTCCACAATCGCCCCGTCCATAATCGGACCTCGCGGAGCGGTCTGTGTTCATCTGTGGATAATTTTATTTGGCAGTTTTCTGCTCGGCTGTCGCCTGGCCGGCTACGGTCCGGACGACGAAGGCTTTGATGGTGTCAAAATATTGCTTCCCACCCACGCGCCAGGTATTGTTGTGCCCGGCTCCGACGATCGAATAAAACTCTTTCGGTTCGGCGGCGGCTTTGTACAGTTCGCGTCCCAGTGTATAGGGAATGATATTATCCATCGTTCCGTGGATAAACAGTTTCGGTGTATTCAGGTTCGCAACGTATCCCTGCGTGTTCAATTCCGCGCTGATGAACCATCCCGGCAGGAAGGGGATCATTTTGTCGGCCATGTCGACGGCGTTGGTGAAGGTCGATTCCAGGATCAGCCCCGCCGCCGGGTTTTTGGACGCGGTGTACGCCGCGAACGGCCCACCGAGTGACCGCCCGAAGATAAACAGGGAGGACGGTGATACTCCCGGCTGGGCCAATGCCGTGTCATACGCCGCCTGGCAGTCTAGATAAATGTCGTCCTCGTCGGGGTCGCCCTCGCTCCGCCCGAAGCCCCGGTAATCGAAAATAAAAACGTTCAGTTTCAAATGATGCAGGAAGAAAATATTTTCGAGGCGGTGGGTGATGTTGCCGGCGTTGCCGTGAAAAAACAAAAGAGTGCCGACGGCGCCCTCGCTGGGAACATACCAGCCGTGCAGTTTGACGCCGTCTTCGGCTTTAAACCAGACGTCCTTGATCGGCAGTGGCATCTGGGACGTGTCCCACAGGCCGTCTGGGTATTTAATGGGATGATAAATGATTGTGTTTTCGCAACCGGACAGCACGACCATGAGCAGTGCCAGCAGAGCGGCCAGGCCGACAACCGTATTGAGGAGGACTTTTTTGATCATGAGGGTGTGCTGGCCTTTTTAACCTTCACCGTGAGGCCGTCGACCCGTTCCACGACCACAGCTTCTCCGGCGTCGATGGTGCCGTCGCACACCGCGTTCCATATTTCTCCGCGCACATAGACATGGCCTTCCGGGTTCAGCAGTTCTCTCGCGACGCCGGTCACACCGATCATCCCTTCCACTCCACTGGTTGGTTTCAGTTGGGCGGATTTGGAGGCCAGGTACAGGGTGCCCAGCGCGATGAGGACGGTGGCCCCCAGCGTCGGGTACAGCACCGAATGGGAAATCTGCATGGCGGGATCGTCGGTATCGATCAGCATGAGCGATCCAAGGGAAATGGAAACGACCCCTCCCGCGGACAGTAGACCAAACGTCGGGGTGTTCAATTCGGCGATGAACAGGATACCGCCGAGCAGGATGAGTAGCAGGCCCGCATAATTGATCGGCAGGGTCTGCATCGCGTACAGCGCGAGGATCATGCTGATGCCGCCGAGGATGCCGGGCAGGATAAGGCCGGGATTCGACAACTCGAAGTAAAGACCCACCAGCCCGATCATCATCAGGATGTACGCAATATTGGGATTGGAGATGGTGTCCAGAATGTTTTCACGCGGCGACATTTTGTGATAGACGATTTTTTTACCCTTGGTGGCGAGAGTCACTTTGGCGTCGTCGCCCATTTTAACTTCGCGTCCGTCCACGGCCAGCACCAGCGCCTCGACGTTGTTGGCGACCAGGTCGATGACGGCCAATTTTTTAGCTTCCTCGGCGGAGATGGAAACGCTTTTGCGCACCGCCTGCTCGGCCCAATAGGCGTTGCGTCCGCGCGACTCGGCGAGGGAGCGGATATAGGCTGACGCGTCATTGAGAATTTTTTCTTCCATCGGCGAAGGCTCGCCCGGTTCGCCCTCTTTACCGCCTCCCATCATATTGACCGGATGTGCGGCACCGATATTGGTGCCCGGCGCCATCGCCGCGATGTGCGATGCGATGGTGATGAACGTTCCCGCCGATGCGCCACGGGAACCACTCGGCGCTATAAACGACGCCACCGGAATTTTCGACTGCTGAATCGACTTGATGATCTGGCGCATGGAGGTATCGAGACCACCCGGTGTGTCCATGCGGATAATGATGAACGCATCCTGGGCGGCGTTGGCGTCTTTGATTTCCGTGCTGACGAATTCGGCCACGACGGGGTTGATGGCGCCGTTGATTTCGACCACGACCACCCGCCCCTCTTCTGGCCGGTCCTCCGCCCACGCCGGGGTGGACAGCAGAGCGGCACCGATGACACATCCCATGAACCATTTTTTCCAGATCATAATGCCTCTAGGTGAAAGAATGAACATACTCATTTTTCCAGACCCCACCCGCAAAGTCAAACGGATTCGCTGGTCCATAAGGGCAACTCAAAACCGCTTTTTATTTTGATTCAACCGACAGAGGTTTGGTGATAGACTAAATGGATTGATTATCGCTGGCCAAGAGGATTCATGGATTACAAAACCCTTTTTATTGTCGACCCCATCAAAGGCGAGCGCCTGCAGTTGGCCAAGTTCCTGAAGCAGGAGATAATCACCATCTCCGGCTTCGTCAAACTGACGGATTGCTTCAAGAAGAACAACCCGCTACGATGCGATTGCGTGATTTATGTCCTGCGACCGGGCCGCGCCGAGTTGAAGGAACTCAACAAAGTAAACCACCGCGAAAAAAATATTCCCTTTGTCATTGTGACGGGTCCCGACAAGTCGGAGATCGACCTGGACGAATGGAAGAAAAAGGGATTCAAGTCCATCGACCTGGCCTCCAGCAAAGAAAACGTCAAGGAAATCACCTATAATATAATATCACCGGATGGACCGGTGCCGGAACGCAAACCCCTGCAAGCGGTCCCCCTGGCCTGACGGCGTGATACCCGTCTCTTCCAACGCACTGACACTATGACTTCACCCACAACTCAAACACGTGCAATAAAAATCGGCCCGCTGACTGTCGGCGGCGGCAACCCGATTGTCGTCATTGCCGGACCCTGCGTGATCGAATCGGAAAAACACGCGCTGGAAACCGCCGAACAACTGAAACGTATTTTTGCCGATGCGGGAGTGCCCTTCATCTACAAGTCGTCCTACGACAAGGCCAACCGGTCATCCATTAAATCCTATCGCGGTCCCGGCATTACAGAGGGCCTCCGCATTTTGCGCAAGGTGAAAGAAGAGTTGGACGTGCCGATCCTCTCAGACATCCACAAGGAAGAAGAAGTGGACCCGGCGGCGCAAGTGCTCGACGTTTTACAAATCCCCGCCTTCCTGTGCAGGCAAACCGATCTCGTCGTCAAGGCCGCCAACTCGGGAATACCGGTCAACGTGAAGAAGGGACAATTCCTCGCGCCGTGGGACATGAAAAACGTGATCGATAAGATCAAAGAGTGCGGCAACGAAGATATCATGCTCACCGAACGCGGTTTCATGTTCGGGTACAACAACATGGTGGTCGATATGCGGTCGCTGGTACTGATGCGCGAGTTCGGGTATCCCGTCGTGTTCGACTGCACCCACAGCCTGCAACTGCCGGGCGGACAAGGCACAACCTCCGGCGGTCAGCGCGACCTGGTGCCGCATCTGACGCGCGGCGCGGTGGCTGTAGGATGCGACATGCTGTTCATGGAAGCGCATCCCGATCCCGATAGTGCGCCGTCCGACGGACCCAACATGCTCAAGTTCGAAACGCTCCCCGCTCTCTTGAAACAGATCAAGGCCATAGATGAGCTTCACCTGAAATAAATTTTTTTTCAGCCAAACGGCAACCCCCTATTCACCACAGAGGGCACAGAGACCGAAGAGAAAACCTAAAAAGTGAATTACCACTATACCTCCTCCCCTTACCAAGGGGAGGACTGAGGTGGGGTTATTAATAACCTCCCCTGTATCCCCTCCTTACCAAGGAGGGGAAATAATCATGCGCCTCTCCATCAAACAATCTTTACTCATTATATTAGCGTTCACCCTGTTACCGGCATCAACCCTTGCTGAGGGAACCGGCGACTGGAAAGTTCTGCCGCCAACGCCCACCGCGCGCACCGAAGTGGCGGTGGTGAATCATCAGGACAAGATTTATCTCATCGGCGGATTCACCCCCAACGGCATCAGCGATCAGGTCGAGGTGTACGACCCGAAAACACAGAGCTGGTCAAAAGTCGCGCCCCTGCCCGCTCCCCGGCACCACACCACGGCGGTTTCGACCCACGGCAAAATATATGTGATCGGCGGATTTTCGTCGGGCATGTGGACGCCGGTGAATACCGTTTACGCCTACGACGCAGGTGAAAACAAATGGACGGAACAAACACCGATGCCGACGGAACGCGGCGCTCTGGCGGCGGGGGTGATCGACGGCAAAATCTACGCGGTGGGCGGCGCGCTTAAAAAATTGTTCCGGCTGAGAAACAGCAACGCCAACGAGGTGTACGATCCCAAAACCGACACCTGGAAACAATTAGCGCCCATCCCCACGCCACGGGATCATCTTACGATATCGGTAGCAGACGGACTGTTGTATGCCCTCGGCGGGCGCGTCAACGTCAACTACAACCAAAACCTCAACACCAACGAAGCCTACGATCCCAAATCCAATCAATGGAAAACGCGCGCCCCCCTGCCGACGGCACGTTCCGGCATCACTTCGCAATTTATAAATGAAAAAATTTATGTGTTCGGCGGCGAGTCGGGCGAAGGCACCTTCAACGAAAATGAAGCGTACGATCCAAAAACGAATCAGTGGAGCGCCCAGCCGCCCATGCCCAAATCCTGTCACGGCCTCGGCTCAGTGGTGGTCAACGGCGCGATTCATCTCCTGAACGGCGGACCCCACCCCGGCGGAGGTGGTAGCAAATACCATCAGGTGTTCACACCGTAATAAATTTTAACGGCAGTTGGACTTTACAATTTCCTGCGGGTTGGCGATGGTTTTGCACAGGTAGGATTCTTCTTCGCTTACCTTGAAGGATGTCTGTTCGGCGCGCAGGGAATAGAGGGTCACTTCGTTGTGAAGCGCATGCGCGGCGTTCTTGGCGGCGGTTTTATTGATCTTCGCGAATTTCCGGGGATGACTCTTCCAGCCGATCAATACGTTATGCCCTTCAAACTTCACCCACGCCACTTCCGGCACCGAGTGCAGATAGGTCAACGCCTCGTCCAGTATCTGCCACGGCGGACGCTTGTCGAGGGCTTCTGCATTGAGCGGTAACCATAGAATCAACACCATTGAAAAAACAATCAAAACTTTCCTATTCAATTTCTCTCCCCCTTCAAAATTTATTTTCCCCTGACTTTAAAGTATTGCTTTAAAAATGCGGTTAAATTCGCCGTGGCCAACTTGGCGTGCTTGCCAAGACCGATCATGCCTTTGAGGTCACCGGGATGAGTGAGAACGTGCCACCCGGCTTTCAACTTCGACACGTCACCATCTTCCGCTACCAGATGCGAGCAATCGATCAATTCCTGATCCGCGGTGTCGGTAATGCCTCTCACGGAAACGAAAGACAGATGACGCGCTTCCGCCTCCTCCGCCAGCGCCGAGGTTTCCATATCCACTGCCACAGCGGAATATTTTTCTCTCAGTGCCTTCTTCTCCGACGGGGTGGCCGCCACTTCGTCGACCGTCAACAACGTCCCTCGCCGCGCTTCCGGCATGGTGCTGATGAGTTCTTCATCCAATGCACACGATTTCAGGGTCTCGCAATGCACAATTTTGTCCGCAACCACCAACTCACCAACCTGCAGGGCCGGGTCCAGTGCCCCGGCATAACCGATGGAAATCACGCGCTCCAGAGAAAACCGATCCGCCACTTCCAGCAAGGCCCGGCGGGCCCGGTCACATCCCATACCGGAGCGCACAAGAACAATGGGCACACCCTGCCACTCCCCGACAAAGGCGTTGCCGGTTGGCCAGCGCAGGGTATCGGTAATCTGCATCTGGTTTTTGATACCGGCGATTTCGTCTTTGATAGCGCCGATAATGGCGATGTGCTTTCCCATATTCAGATTGTACCCGCTGTCGCTCGACAAAAAAATTATATTTTAGGCAAAGCCGGGGGCCTGTGATATCTTTCTCAGTCGTAACCCCCAACCGAAAGCCCTATGTCCAAAGAAAAACAGATTATACCCGTCAAACTCGGCGACCGTTTGGAACTGACGGTGGAAACCCTTGCTTCCAGCGGCGATGGCCTGTGCCGTCACGAGGGATACACCCTATTTCTCCCGTCCGGACTGCCCGGCGACGTCGCCAAGTGCGAAATCGTGAAGACCACCCCGCGCTTCGGCGTGGCGAGCGCGATCGTCTTCTACCAACAATCGAAGGACCGGGTGGAGCCGCCCTGCGCGGTGTTTCCGGAATGCGGCGGATGTAAGATCCAACATCTGAATTACGACTCGCAGATGGCGTTCAAAGTGCAATCCGTCATCGACGCGCTGGAGCGCATCGGGAAAATCAAGATTCCCGTGCCCATTGAATCGGTGCCTGCGGAGAAAGCCCTGAACTATCGCAACAAGGGAAGTTTCGCGTTCGGCCCCCGCGGTGGCAAACCCCGTATCGGTTTTTACAAACAGGGCACGCATGAGGTGGTGGACTCCCCCACCTGCGACACCCTGCTGGAGCCGATCAACGCCATCAAGGAATGGGTGCGGAGCCTGATGCAACAGCACCGCCTCTCCATCTACCATGAAAAAAACCACAAAGGACTGATACGCGGATTGGTGTTGCGTCACTCCCCGGAAACCGGAGAGAGCCTGCTCGGCTTCGTGACCACCACCGGCGATTTCCCCAAGGGCTTTCCAGAGCAACTGCTCAACCGAAAAGCTTTAATCGACCTCGGTATCGTCGGCGTGGTGCGCAACATCAACAATATAAGAACCAACGCGATCTTCGGCGAGAAAACTGAAACACTGTGGGGACAGGATTTCCTGACCGACCGACTCGGCGACCTGACATTTCAACTCTCACTCACCTCGTTCTTCCAAATCAACCCGTTTCAAACGGTGAAACTGTACGACTGTATTAAAGAATGGGTCCTCCAGAAACCGGGTTCGGTAGTGGACGCGTATTGCGGCAACGGCGGCATCAGCCTGTGGCTGGCGAAGGCGGGCATTGGCGTGACCGGAGTGGACGAGTCCGCCGCGTCGGTGGACGACGCCAAGGAAAGCGCGAAGCGCAACAACCTCCCCAACTGCCGGTTCGTGCAGGGCACTTTCGAACGATTCCTGGAAGATGAGAACGCCATCGGTTCCGCACAGACCCTCATTGTTGATCCGCCACGCAAGGGTTGTTCCGAACAGGTGATCGACGCCATTTCAAAAATGAAGGTCGAGCGATTGATCTATGTCTCATGCAATCCCGCCACACTGGCGCGCGACCTGGCGAAACTGACCGATTACTCCATCAAAGCCATCAAAGTGATCGACATGTTCCCGCAAACCGCCCACGTCGAAACGGCGGTCCTCCTTGAGCGCACCTAGCCTGAAATAAATTCTGACCGGATAACGGGATAAAAACTAAAGCAAACACAGATCCTTCGCTTCGCTCAGGATGACAACCAGTACCGATTTGTCATTCTGAGGAGTGCAAGCGACGAAGAATCTGTGTTTAGCTTATGTAATCCTGTTTATCCAGCCGCCCCCCTTTACAAGGGGGCGCTAAGTCACCCCAACCCCTCTTTAAAAAGAGAGGCCTATTGGGTCCAGCGTCACGCTGGCCGGCGCTTCGCCGGTTAAAATCCGGCATGCTTCGGGGTGCGGGGGAAGGGAATGACATCGCGGATATTTTCGACGCCAGTGGTGAACTGCACCAGCCGTTCGAATCCGAGACCGAAACCGGAATGAGGTGCGGAACCGTACTTGCGTAGATCGAGATACCATCCATATTCTTCAGGATCCAACTCCTTTTGCTTGATGCGCTTCATCAGCGTGTCGTAATCGTCCTCACGCTGACTGCCACCAATGATCTCGCCCAGCTTCGGTAGCAGAACATCCATGGCGCGCACGGTTTCGCCATCTTCGTTGAGTTTCATGTAAAACGGCTTGATGGTCTCCGGATAGTTGTAAATGATCACCGGTTTCTTGAACACTTTTTCCGCCAGATAGCGTTCATGTTCTGCCTGAAGGTTACACCCCCATTCGACTGAATACTCGAACTTCTGACTGGTCTTTTCGAGCAGGTGAATCGCCTCGGAATACGGCAGACGCTCGAAATCGTGACTCACCACCTGGTTCAGCGTTTCCAGCAGATGCTTGTCGATGCGCTGATTGAAAAATTCGAGGTCGCCGGTGCAGTGCTCCAGTACATCGTTGAACAAAAACTGGAGGAACTCCTGCGCCAGATCCATATTGTCGTCGAGATCGTAAAACGCCATCTCCGGTTCGATCATCCAGAACTCGGCGAGGTGGCGGCTGGTATTGGAGTTTTCGGCGCGGAACGTCGGGCCGAAGGTGTAGACCAGCGACAACGCCATCGCGTAAATCTCGGCTTCCAATTGACCGCTCACGGTGAGGCTGGTTTGCTTGCCGAAAAAATCTTCACTGTAATCGATTTTCCCATCGTTCTTCGGTGGATTGGTCATATCCAGCGTTGTCACCTGGAACATCTCCCCCGCGCCTTCGCAATCGCTCGTCGTAATAATCGGCGTGTTCAGGTACAGAAACCCGCGGTCGTTGAAGAAACGGTGGACGGAATACGCCAGCCGGTTGCGCACGCGCATCACCGCGCCGATGGTGTTGGTGCGGGGTCGCAGGTGGGATATCTCCCGCAGATACTCCAGCGAGTGAAATTTTTTCTGCAGAGGATAGGTTTCGGGATCGGCGGAACCATGCACCTCAATGGACACCGCCTGCACTTCCACCGACTGGCCTTTGCCCTCCGATGCCACCAGATTGCCGTGAACGGACACGCAACTTCCGGTGGTCAGCGGCTTATTCCAATACTTGAAGGAATCGAGCTTATGTTCCGCAATAATTTGGATATTCTTCAGGCACGACCCGTCGTTGACCTCGATAAACGAGAACCCGCCTTTGGAGTCGCGCCGTGTCCGCACCCATCCCTGCACCAGAACGCCCTCGCGGGGTTGATCCGCCAGCAGGACTTTGACTGTATCGCGTTTCTTCTTCGCCATGTGCTATCCACTCCCTTTATTGATTGCCGACGCCATATGCCGCCAATGCCTACTATAATCTCTTTTTCAATTGCTTGGAAAGGACAAAATTTCTCCTCTACTGCCATTTTAAAGCAAAACATTAAAACACAGATTCTTCGCTAACGCTCAGAATGACAGAGAGATACGTCTTGTCATTCTGAGGAGGTCTTGCCGACGAAGAATCTATGTTTGAACCCCGCCTCATAAATGAGGCAACTACAATATCAATTAAGTCACTTACTTAAAGGTCTCATTGACAAGACCGGGCTTTTTCGATATTTTAATTCAGTAGCATTGCCCGAAGCGGAAAAACTCTTTTAGTTTTAAATATTTATGGTCGACTCAGACCGATAGGAAGCCCAGCGTGTCCGGTTATATATCGTTATTTTTACATGCTCTTGCCCAAGTGCTAAGCATCGCACTCAACCTTTACATGTATATTATTATTGCCCGTGCGATTTTGTCCTGGGTGAACCCCGATCCCTACAACCCGATCGTGCAGTTTTTAAACCGCATCACCGAGCCGGTCTTGTACCGCGTCCGAAAAGCAATTCCGATGCACGGGATAGGTATCGACTTGTCCCCCATCCTCATCATATTGGCAATTTATTTTCTTCAAATTTTTCTGGTAGGCTCTCTCGAACACACTGCCGCATCCCTACGGTGACCCATGAGACTTGATCACGACAAAATTCTGGCGCAAACCTTTAAAAAATCCCTGAGTGGCTACAGCAAGGAGGAAGTCCATGACTTTCTCAAAATTGTGGCGAAGGATTTCAAGGAAATGAAGCGGGATCTCGCGCGTTTGCGGGAAGAATTGAACGTGAAGGACCGACAGGTTCGGGAGTTGGATGAGGCACTGACTTCCGGGAAGAACCAGCCACCCAGCTTTGAAAGCTTCCGCACATCTCTTCAGGAAAAAGCGCGTAAGTTTGTGAATCAGGCGCGTAACGAGGCGGATCGGCACCGGCAGAAAGTGGAAGCCGAAGTGAACCATCTCCAAACGGACATCAGCCGCCTGAAAGCAGAGAGACAGCATTTGATCGACAACCTCAAGGCCGCCACCAAGTCCTTCGCCAACGCGCGAAACAAATAGGACAAAACGCAATTTAAAGGTTCTTAATTTACCTGCGGCGGTTTGCCGCCCGGTCGGATCCATGACCCTTGAAATCAAATCCAACAAGACAGGCATCCAGTTTTCAGCGGCGATTCAACCGCGGGCGTCGCGCAACCAGATTCTCGGAATCCACAACCATTGCCTGAAAATTAAATTGACTTCACCGCCAGTGGACGGCGCGGCCAACCAGGCCTGCATCAAATTTCTGGCGAAGGCGTTCGGCATCAGCCCTTCGCGCATTGCCATCGTCAAGGGCGAAACCAGCCGGAACAAAATCATCCAGTTCGAGGGAATGGACCCCGAAACTTTTAAAAATACACTCGCGCCCCTGATTGAAGAGACGCATTGAGAAAGTAAACCATGGTTAAAACAATTGAGTACATCGACGGCGTGGTACGAATGATCGACCAGACCCGCCTGCCCAATGAAAAAGTGTTCGTCGACTGCAAAACGGTCGAGGACGTCGGCCATGCCATCAAGACCATGATCATTCGCGGCGCACCGGCCATCGGCGTGGCGGCGGCGATGGGCATCAGTCTGGCGGCGGACGCCATCGACGCGCCGGACTTCGACACGTTTTACGAGGAACTGGAAACCCAATGCATCGCGCTGGGAAAATCGCGGCCCACAGCTGTCAACCTGGCGTGGGCCATCGACCGCATGCAACGCATCACACGGGAAAATAAAGACAAGAGCGTATCCGATATCAAAATGCGCCTGAAACACGAAGCCCTGAACATTTGCGCGGAGGATATTGCCGCTAATGAAGCGATGGGCAGTCACGGCCAGACCCTGATCGCCAGCGGCCAGACGGTACTCACCCACTGCAACGCCGGAGCACTGGCTACCGCCGGATTCGGTACGGCGCTGGGAGTCATCCGCGCGGCGGTCAACGCGGGGAAAGATATCCGCGTATTAGCCAACGAAACCCGACCCTTTTTACAAGGAGCGCGCCTGACCGCCTGGGAACTGAAGGAAGAAAATATTCCAGTCAAACTCATCACCGACAACATGTGTGGATTCTTCATGCGCAAGGGCGAAGTCGATGCTGTCGTAGTAGGAGCCGACCGCATCGCGGGCAACGGCGACGTCGCCAACAAGATCGGCACCTACATGGTGGCGGTGCTGGCACAGAAACACAACATCCCGTTCTACGTGGCGGCGCCGGTATCGACGCTCGACCTGTCGCTGTCGTCGGGTGACGATATCCCGATCGAAGAACGAAGCCCCGAGGAAGTGGTATCGTTCAACAACAAACGCATCGCCCCGGAGAATATCGAAGTGGGGCATCCGGCGTTCGACATCACCCCCAACGAACTGGTGACCGCCATCATCACCGAACACGGCATCGCCAAGCCGCCCTACACCGAAAGCCTGAAACAACTCGCGGCACAGTCATGAAAATGGCCTGTGCACAAAGGTATCTGAATTTGACGGTATTTCTCCTCCCCTTACCAAGGGGAGGACTGAGGTGGTGTTATTTTTTTAAACCGGTCGGTAATTTGGATTGCTTCATAAAAACCAAGGAAGTGGGTTATCACAACCTCCCCTGTATCCCCTCCTTGGTAAGGAGGGGAGCACGAAAAACCCAGAGAAATTTTTATTATCTCTTTCATGCCAAATTAACTGATGGATGGTCCAGTTTTGCAAAGGTCACCTCTTGAAAGCGATGATCCTGGCGGCGGGATTCGGCACGCGACTCAAACCCCTCACCGACACCGTTCCGAAACCAATGGTGCCGATCCTAAACCGGCCCATCCTGGAACACACGATTCACCTGCTCCGCACGCACGGCATCCACGACATCACCGTCAACCTGCACCACCTGCCGGAGATCATCAAAAATCATTTTGGTGATGGCAAAGATTTCGGCGTGAACCTGCACTGGTCGCACGAACCGGAAATCCTCGGCACGGCGGGCGGCATCAAGAAAGCACAGGAATTTCTGAACGGCGAAGCGTTTCTGGTGATCAACAGCGACGTGGTGACCGATTGCGACCTCAGCAAGGTGATTGCATTTCACAAAGCCAAAGGCTCGGCGTTGACACTGGTGGTGCGCCAGGGCGACTCGCCCGAGCAGTGTGATCCAATTGAAGTGGACGCCGACGACCGCATCGTGCACATGGTCGGCACGTCTTCCAAGAACAAGCCGGACGACACTACACGAATATTGTTCACCGGCATTCAGGTGATGGAACCAGAAATCTTCGACCGCATCCCGGAAAACAAATTTTTTGGCACAACGACAGATGTATTCCCCGGCATGCTGGCGGATGCACTGCCGATGTTCGCGTACTGGCACCACGGTTACTGGAAAGACGTCGGCACGATTCAAAGTTACCTCGACGTGCACAAGGATTTGCTGGACGAGCGTATGGAAGGCGGACCTCCCATCGAGAACAACAATCCGTCGAACGGACACCTCACGCAACCGGTATTGGTCGGAAAGAACTGCAAGATCGCCGACACCGCCACCATCGGCCCCTACGCCGTGCTGGGAGACAACTGCACCATCGGCAACCACGCCGTCATCGAACACTCCATCTGCTGGCAAGGTGTGACTTTAGGAAAGAACAGTTACGCCAACCAATCCATTTTGGGAAACGGTGTAACTGTGAAAGACAAACAAATCCTCGACAAAAAAACTCTGGCACAATAAAAAACCCCGCCCTGTTGCCAGAGCGGGGTTTCTATTTAAACAGATAAATATTTAAAGCATTTTGTGATTGCTGAGAGTCATGGAGCTGACCACGCAGGTGCCTTCCTGACAGTCGATGATGCGGCGATGTTCGGGTAGGTCATACCCGTCGACGCGCGTGTAGAGATCGGTGTAGCTTTCGACGTTTTTCAGTCCCTGGTTTTCCGGATTGAAATAGAATACCGAATACTTTTTGGTCAGAAACTTGTCCTCGGCGTTCTTCACGCTTTCTTCAATATTAATAGAAAACGAAAAGCGCGGCGTTTTGCGGTTGATCTGCTGGATGCGCCCGTCTTTCACGCGGTAGAACGAGCCCATACCGTCGCCGCCCATGACGACGCTACGTCCCAGGGGATGCGTGCCTTCGTCGCCGAACGTCAATTTGTATTTGCCGTCGGATTCGTCGAACGAGCGGGGTCCGCGATGCATGGCGATTGATCCCAGATTCTCCGACGCAAACTCCTTCGCCTTTTCGTCCTGAATCGACAGTTCGATTTCCTTCGGGCCTTTGACGGTGACGGTCCCGTTTTCTTCCTTGCCGTTGATGTTCACATTGATATCGGCGGTGAATCCTTTGAAGTCGGCATCCCATCGTGCGGTATTGCCGAACACTTCCTTCAGGGCTTCACGTGCTTTCGGATCGTCCTCCTGCGTGGTAGCGACATCCTGTTCCTTGGTATAGGTGGCCATAAAACGAGCTCCTTGCTATATGAAAAGTTATTCGTAGGTTAGAGTCCAATAACCGGCACGGTCCATGAGGACCGACCGGCTTTTTCTGGAAGTGGTTATTGTATCACAGAGGAGATCGGGCGGACTTACTGACCGCGGTAATACACGATGATATCGGCTTTTTTCCGGAGACCTTCGATATAACGTCCGACCAGTTTCTGGGCTTCGGTCATAAACAGGTGTTTTTGAATGGATTCCTCGACATCCTTGAAAGGCGCGTAATCCGACGGCTTGGTTTCCATGAGCCGGATGATGTGGTAGCCGAACTCGGTCTCCACGATGTCGCTGGTCTCGCCGATTTTCAAACCGGCCACGGCCTTGTCGAACTGAGGGTCGAACACGCCTTTGTACATGAAGTCGAGGTCGCCGCCCTTTTCCGCGCTTCCTTTATCGTCCGAGTACTGCTTGGCCAGCTCTTCGAAATTCCCCCCGGACTTGACCTTGGCGAATACTTCTTCGATTTTCTTTTTGGCGGTGGCGCGATACTCACTGGCTTTTTCTTTCAACTCCTCCTGCGGAGTGCTCTTCACAACATCATAGGGAATATGAGCAACAAAGATATGGCGCGCGCGAAAGGACTCGGGTCGTTTGAAACTTTCCTTCTTGTCATCGTAAAACTTTTTGACCTGGGTATCGGTGACGTGAACCTTGCCCTTGACCCGGTCATCGAGCAGATTCTTGGCGATGAGATCGACTTCGATGCCTTTTTTTAATTCATCTTCGGTGAGTCCGCGCATTTTCAGGATCTCCTGGAATTTTTCTTCCGACTCATAGGATTTTTTGAATGCCTGCAATTCCTTTTCAACCGTTTCCGGAGCCACTCCGCTTCCCTTGGCCTGGCCTTCCTGATACATGAGCTCCCGCACAATTTCCTTATCGATGATGGCTCCCGCCAGTTTGGATTTCTGCTTGGCGTCCAGATTTTGGCCGATGCGGCGCAGATCCAGGTTCACCCGGAACCGAATGTAATCGGAGCGCAATTCGACACCGTTGACCTTGGCCACCACTCCGGGAATATTCATGCCCTCGGTGAGATCCTGCCCGTCCACGGGTTCCACCGCCCCAACGGGTGCGCTCAAGATCAAATTGATCAGTAAAACGATTCCAAAAATCCAGCCTGATGGTTTAAACATGCGAATAACTCCAATATATAAAAGAATAGAAACGGCGTGATTCCCGCCGGTGATTCCTTACAGTTTCCACAAATAGTCGATTAGCGCTTCAATTTCTTCGTCCGTGAGCACGACTTTCTTGCCGATGATCGTGGACATGAAGCTTTCCCGCGGCTTGGGGGCACTCCCCCGGTAGCGGAAATAACGGGCGTTGATGTCCTGCACGTCCGCATCGTTTCCCGCCCAGACGGCGGCGGGGTTCTTCAACCATTTGCGGATCCAAGCCTTGCTATGCCGGTGCCGCACGCCCTGCAATCCGGGGCACGCGGGAGCGAATACCGTTCCAGGATTGTGGATATTATGGCACAGGACGCAGTGCTTTTCCTTGAACAGCGCCGCACCGGGATCGGCGAACAGGGCCGACGGCAGGGCAAATCCTAAAATTAAAAGCAGGAAAGATATCACTCTTTGTATCAATTTCATAGCTGAAATTCGTTTAACACACCCTGCTTCCAACTGGTAACGGGTTCGTTGATTCAGCAAGGCTACCACCGTTTAAGAACGGTTGCAACCGGGCCAAGTTGACTCCCCTTCCGGCATGTGTGACAATCCCGGAAACCTATTGCCGATTCTTCCCGATGCCATTCGTCCGCCCATTCTCCGCCAAATTCATTCCGTACTTTTGCCTGTTCCTTTCCGGGCTGACCAGCCTGACCTACGAGCTGATCTGGATCAAACAGTTGCGGCTGGTGTTCGGTGGGACCCTGTACGCCATCAGCGCCGTGCTGTGTGCGTTTATGGCGGGATTGGCACTGGGTGCGTGGGGGATTTCAAAATACCTGCAGAGGCCCGGCCGGGAGAAAACTCGCCTTGTCCGACTGTACGGCATACTGGAAGCCGGAATCGGCCTGTACGCCCTGCTGTTCCCGCTGTTGCTGGGCGGGTTGTCGGCCGTCTATCCTCATCTGATCGATTTCGCCACGGGATCAGGGATACCCCGGCACCTCATCGAATTTTGTCTCAGTGCATTGTTGATGCTCCCCGCCACGTTCCTGATGGGTGCCACCCTGCCGGTGATCGGTAGCTGGTCCATCGGTGCCCAAAGCTCGAAAATATTCTCCAACCTGTCGTTTCTGTACGCGCTCAATACCTTCGGCGCGGTGGCGGGAGTTGTGTACACTCAGTTTATCGGAACCGCCATCTTTGGTATCCAGTGGACCAACCTGAGCGCGGTGGTGCTGAACGGCCTGGTGTTCGTGCTCTGCTGGTTCTGGAAACCGGGCGACGCCCAGGAGCCGTCTTCGCCACGCCGACCGGAGCCGGTGGCGGAAGAAGAGGACGTTCCTTCTCGCGGACTGGGATTGCTTCTCCTCGTCGTGTTCGGTTTTTCCGGGTTGGTGGCGCTGGCGAGTGAAATTCTGTGGACGCGCGTGTTGATCTTTCCCCTGGGGAGCTCGCTGTATTCCTTTGCCATTATTCTCGCCACATTTTTATTCGGCATCGCGTTGGGAAGCCTGGTCGCAGAAAAACTACTGGGACGGTCACGCTGGGTCCTCAAGTTCCTGATGGTGGAGTTGAGCATCGGCCTGCTCTGCCTGCTGATGTTTCCCGTTTTTGACAACCTCACGGAGTGGACACTCAAAGCTGACCAATTGTTTTACTCGTTGGAGAACACTCCCGAACGTACCCTGATGATACGATCGCTGGCGGCTTTCGCGCTGATGATTTTGCCGACACTGGGATTTGGCCTGGTGTATCCGCTGGCCAATCACATTCATTTTAATTTGTTTGGCAGTGTGACCGGAACGCTGGGCAACAGTTACGCCGTGAACACCATCGGCGGCATTCTGGGAACTCTACTCACTCCGTTTCTGTTACTGCCCTTGTGGGGAATACAACAATCGCTCTTCATCCTATACGCCCTGCTGATCACATTGAGCCTGGCGGGGCTGGCCTGGCACTGGGGCAATCAACTCCGACAATGGGCGGTTGCGGTGGTTGTCGGTGGGCTGGTGATCTTTGGCAGTTATGCCGCGTTCACACCATCGATGGCGAGACAAACACTGGGGGAGAACAACCTGGCCCGGGTGGAGATCAACACCGCATCTGAAAACTTAAAACTACTCGACTACAAGGAAGGCAACTTCTCAACCCTGAGTGTGATGGAAGATCAGCGGTCCGGCGCACGCACGTTATACGTCGATGGATTCAGCACCGCAACCGTATCCAACTCGGTGGGCGGGAGCGCTTACATGCAGGCGATGGGATTCGTGCCGATGATCCTGCATCCCGATCCGAAACGGGCGTTGGTGATGTGCTTCGGTACCGGCAACACGCTGGGCACGGTCGCACGGTTTCCGGGGGTGACCGTCGACGGGGTGGAAATCGACCGTAACGTCGTTTCAATGGCGCACTGGTTTTCCCAATGGAATCACGACGCGATCAACCGGGATAACGTGCACCTGACTTATCAGGACGCGCGCGGGTTCATCCGCTGGACGGACGAAAGATATGATGTCATCACGCTGGAACCTATGTCGCCGGTGCAAGCGGGAGTCAACAATCTCTATTCCAAGGAATTTTACGAACAGTCCCGCCAGCGATTGAATTCGGGAGGATTGATGATGCAGTGGCTTCCGTTGCACCTGGTGGGTCCGGAGGACGCGCGGGCCATTGTAAAAACGTTTCAATCGGTTTTTCCCCACACCAGCGTGTGGAACAGTTATCTGACGCGTATCGTTTTGCTGGTGGGATCGGACCAACCGCAGGTGCTCGACAAATCACGATTCGAGGATGCCATGAAGCAGGCTGAAGTGAGGGAGATGGCGGAGCAAATCGGGATTTTCAATTTTCTGGATATGATGGATTTTTACCTGGCGGATGGCGCATCGTTGGCTCCGCTGATGGACCGCGCCCCGGTGATCACGGATGACCGCCCTTTACTGGAGCATTCCCCGGCGACACTGGTCCCGCCCTTGAAGCGGGAGACCGATGAATCATTTTTGAATCTACTGCAATACCGAGTGGGGCAGTTTCCCCCCACGAGGGGAGTGGGACCGGAAGAGGTGGCCTATCTTCAAAAAAATTATGCGGTGCGAACCGCGCAGAGAATCTCAATTTTTTCGCAGAGGTACAAGGGCCCCGGAGCGGAGGCTTTCGCCCTCAAAAATTACGGAGTGGGACTCGAACAGGTACGGCTTTTCCTCGCAAACCGCGAGGAGCCTTCCATCCAACTGTCCGAATCAGGCTGGAAGTAAACACCCCCTGACCGTCTCCCGATAAACTGCGGGAGCCTACTTTTTACGGAACGACGGTTTCTTGTACCTGTCGTCTACGCTGTTCTCTCCCTTAACGGCATCGGTAAATATATTGAAGATCATTTTACCGCCAAATAAAACGCCGCCGATGAGAATCAGGTAAAAAATTCCGTTCACTACTTTGGCAACACCCGTGCCATTTTCCATGCCCCACATGTTATTGACAGCGTCGGTGATGCTTTTGATCCAATTCATAATACCGCTGAAAAATCCGCCCACGCCATCAGCCGCACCCGCTATCTTGCCTTTGACCGCTTGGGACTCCTCGGCAGTTTCACTGGCAGTATCGCGATCCCCAGCCCACGCCGGGGTCGGCTCATAAAATACACTACTAGTTACTGTAAATATAAAAGCCAACACTAAACTCATTGCAAGTACGGCTCCCTTATTCCATTGAGTAAACAAGATAAGTCCTCCTTTTAAATTAACAGTATGAAGATCAGGTTAGAATCATATCCTGAACTTTGCCTAGCCCTTCAGCGTTCTTCAACAATTCCTGACCTTCTGGACTGATCCCGTTACCGAAAACATCCAAATACTTCAGATCGGAAAGAGTCAGAGATCCCGAAAGAGCCCGAGCCCCTTCATCCCCTATATTATTCTGCGCCATGTCCAACCTCATCAAAGAGGACAGATACAGCGACTGAGCAAGAGCCTCGGCCCCACCCGCTCCCACCTTGTTTTTCCACAAGTTCAAATACTTCAACTTAGAAAAATTCGAAGATTCCGCAATAATGCGCGTCCCGTCATCTCCAAGATCGTTGCGTTCCAAGTGAAGCTCAACCAGCCCGGTAATGACTTGAGATTCCGCCAAAGCGCGAATCCCTTCCGGACCGATATCGTTGCGCTCCAGGTTCAACACCTCCAAACCCCGGAGAGCATCGGTCGCGGCGACGATTTTCAAACCGTCATCTCCTATATATTTTAGCCTGAGATCCAGCAATTTGCCATCTTTGGATAGCAGTTTTGGGATCAATTGTTCTACCGGTTCATCATTAAAAGGCTTGTTCATACACAATCCCTATTTCTTTCAATATTAAAAAAATACCCCTTATGGAGTGGTTTAAGTGTAACACGAAAAATAAATACAGGGATACTCTTGATTAATTTAACCAATAAAATCAAATAGTTATAGAACCCATAAACTTGACCAGGTCTGACGAAAAGTCTATCGTCCCTGATCTCAGTCTATTTGCATACACCGGCCCTTTCCGACACCGGTCCTCAGATTCACTCCTCGCTTGATACCCGGCCCGGAAAACAACATAATGTTTCGGAGGTCGAATGATCGACCGGAGAATGCCAATGGCAGAAAGCACACAATTCAACTACGGACCGGAAACTCTATCGGAAGTTTCCTCCCTCAGCATTCGGGCCATCCAATTGGTCGAGGGCCTGTTGTCGGGTCACCACCGAAGTCCTCACAAGGGTTCCAGCGTTGAATTTGCAGAATACAAGGACTACTCGCCGGGTGACGATATCCGTCATATCGACTGGAAAGTGGTGGGCAAAACGGACAAATATCACGTCAAGCAGTTCGAACAATCCACCAATTTGAAATGCACCCTTCTGCTCGACGCCAGCGGGTCCATGGCCTACCGCTCACCCGACTCCAAGTCCCCCGGCATGGACAAACGGGATTACGCCCGCACGCTGGTTGCGGCCATGGGGTATCTGCTCCTGAAGCAATTTGACGCTGTGGGACTGACCCTGTTCAACGATGCAGTGGTGTCGCATCTTCCTCCCCGGTCCAAACCCTCGCATTTCCAGAATATTTTGCATGGATTGCAGGATATGGAGTTCAAGGGAGTCACCCGGATAGAAGAAGTGGTGGGTAATTTGATCGAACGCCTGCCGGGCCGCGGCATGTTGATTTTGGTCTCCGACCTGTTAACGCGGGAAGACGACGTATTTAAAACACTCAAAATGCTCAAGTCCCGTGGGCTGGAGGTCATCCTGTTTCACGTCCTCCACCCCGACGAAGTCACTCTGCCCTTTGAAGGCGACCTTGTTTTTGAATCACTGGAAGACGACCCGCCTCTGGGACTGGACCCGTTCGATGTGCGCCAACAATATCAGCAAGCCATTCAGGAACAGATTGAGTTCTACACGAAAAATTGCCCGACTCTGGGTATCGATTATCTATTTCTGGAAACCTCCACGCCGCTGGAACAGGCGTTACGGTATTACCTTCTCCGCCGAAAAAGTTTACGTAAGATATGAATTTCAGTTTCACATCTCCGTGGTACCTGCTGGGGTTGTTAGGCCTGGCACTGCCCATCCTGATCCATTTGCTGACCCGTCGCCAGCAGACCCGGCTGAAATTTTCAGCGGTCTACCTGTTGCAACAGGCGAGGAAACGGTCGGTGCGTAAATCCCGACCCAACAAACTTCTCCTTCTGCTCTTGCGTTGCCTAGCCATCGGTTTTCTGTGCCTGGCACTGGCCAATCCCAATCTTTCATCCGGTGGACTTGAAAGTATTCTGGCGTCACGTCCTTCCGCCCATGTGTTTGTTCTGGATGATTCCTACAGCATGTCCGCGACAAGCGACCAGGGAACGTTGTTCGACCGGGCCAAGACGACGTTGACTGAACTGATTGAGAAACTTCCCGGTAACCATTCCTTCAGCCTTGTGCTCGCATCCCACCCCGCCCGCGTGGTGCAGGACTGGACGGAAGACCCCGGCCAAACCCTGAAATGGTTGAAGGCGGCGCAACCTTCCCATCGCATCACCCGCATTGGCAAAGCCGTGACTGTGGCGGCTGATCTATTGAGTAGCGCACCGCAGGAAAACAAACGGATTTTTATCCTGACCGATATGGATCAAAACGGTTGGGACCGGGATGAATTTCCGACTGCGCTTGCGGAGGATTCATCCACCCAGATCAAAATCATCGATTTTTCAGCATCCCAAAAAGGACTCAACCGGGCGCTGGTGGAGAAGGTCAAACTGAATCAGGAATTCCTCACCAACCGCCGTGTTATTCGGGTACAGGCTACAATTGCCAACCTGCTACCGAACCGGGCCATCAAGCAACTTCCGGTCACCCTGGTCATCAACGGCAAGCGACAGAGCGAAAGCATGATTGATCTGCCCGCCAAGGGTAAGGCGACTCATGAGTTTTCGTTTCCCTTATTGAATAACGACCCGGTTACAGGTCACGTTGAAATCCAGGAAGACGCGTTAGCGGCGGACAATCGGCGGCTGTTCGTCTATCAACCCGACCGCAAAATCAAAGCACTGGTGGTGGACGGTGACCCGCGCGGTGTGGCGCACCAGCACGACTCGTTTTATGTCGAAAAGGCACTCAATCCGTTTTCTTCCCCCATGGCCGATATCGAACCGACCGTGTCCACGCTCTCGGAGTTTTCAGAGCGGGATTTAAAACAATACTCCGTGATTATTTTGTGCAACGTGCGGGACCTGGCGATCGGTCTCGAACAGGAGCTGGAAAAATTTGTACTGCGGGGCGGCGCTCTGCTCATCGGTCTGGGAGATCAGGTCGATCCGAAATACTACAATGAGAGATTGGGCCTGCTTCTGCCGGTCACTTTGAAATCCATCAATCAGGTGAGAACCAAAGACAAGCCCTTCCACCTCAAGGCACAACCCAGTGACCATCCGGCTTTGAAGGTATTTACCGGAAGTATGCTCAAGGAGATGGCACGTATTCCTTTCCAGACACTCTACAGTGTCGAACCCCGACGCGAACGGGAGTTTGAGACGCCGATGCACTTCACCAATCGGTTCCCCGCAGTGATCGAATCGAACTTTGGAGAAGGCAAGGTTATCCTGTTTGTTTCTTCTCTCGATCGGGACTGGAACAATTTCCCCATTCATCCGACTTTTCTCCCCTGGATTCAACGCTGGGTGAAATACGCCGCACAAGGCCTCGAAAACATTTCCCGCCACGACGTCACCGTGGGCACGCCGTTGGTGTTTGAGGAGATGGAGCAAGCGCCGTTGGTGGTCGCACCCGGCGGCATAATTTCCATTGCCCGGAAAAACCCTCAGTCGCCGCCGGTGTTTGAAGACACTCACCGCCCGGGCGTATATGAGTTGTATCACTGGTCAGCACCGTCCGTTTCCGAGCCGATGGATTCTCTGCCCCCCAAACAACTGCCCGCTGATGCCAAACGATTGGGAAGTTTTACCGTTAATTTCGATCCGGCGGAATCCGTCCCCGGCAAAGTCCCTGAAAAAGAATTGTCACAATATTTTCCCGGAGCTCAGGTGGACTACTCTCCGGCCGATCAGTCACTGAACGCGGCTTCAGTCGGCGCCGGCGTACCCCTGACCACTCTTTTATTTCTCCTGCTGGCGGTCATGATGTTCTGGGAGGGCTGGATCGTCCGCAAAGAATGATCCGATTCCTACCGTAGGTTTGCCAATCTCATTCTGATATAATGATTTCAATCCATGCCGTCTCAAACCGCATAACCAACGAGTTTTCAATGATTTTTCGAACACTGCGCACTGCCAAATTTATCGCGATTATGGCCTTCTGCCTTTTACTGGCGGGTGCCCTGCCCTCCCAGGCCGCACCCCGGCAAGTCTCGATTACCGAAGAGCTGGTCGCCACTCTGGCTTTGCCCGAAAACAAGATCGACCTGACCGAAACGCTCCTTTTGATCTCGCGCCATTGGGATCCCCGGCTGGAAACAGCCCCCCTCAAGAAAATATTGGATCGGTTGACCGAGTCGGCCCGCAACCAACTCCAGGGCAATCCTTCGCCAGCGCAAACCGTAGAAATTTTGCGCAAGGTCATTCATGAGGAGGGGCGATACCGTTACACCGAAGCACTCGACCCGGCGGGCATGCCGGTCAATCCTGCGGAATTATTTCTGCATGGGCTGTTACAGACCCGACGCGGCTACTGCATGAACCTGTCCCTGCTGTATCTCATTCTCGGCGAGCGGTTGAACCTGCCGTTGTTCGGTGTCCCTCTGCCGAATCATTTTTTCGTGCGCTACGAATCGCCGGAGTACAGGGTGAACATTGAGGCGACCGAAGGCGGCACCGCATTTCCCGATTCGTTTTATGAACAACGGTTTGGAGTGGACCAGGGTTCCAAATATTTCATGAGTAACCTGGGCAAGAAACAAACGCTGGGCGCTTACTTCTCCAATGTCGGGCTGGTCATGTACCGCGCCGCCAAACCCAAGATCGCTATTTTTTATCTGGAGCAATCGGCCACTATCAATCCGCAGTCCATCGATGCGCTCAACAACCTCGGCAACATCTACTCGGAATTAAAACAGCACGACAAATCCATCCACGCCTACGAGCGGGCGTTGAAAGCCGACCCTGGAAATTTCTCAACCTTGTTCAACCTGGGACTGGCTTATATGGAAACAGGCGCCCTGGAAAAAGCCAAAGGGACATTCCTGCAGGCGGCGCAGATCAATCCCCAATATCATCTGGCCCATGAAATGCTGACACGCATTTACCTGCAACAGAAAAAATTTGCGGGTGCCTTGCTCCATTTGAAAATCATGAAACGCCTGCAACCGGGACAGCTCAACACTGAATTGAATATCGGCACCGTCCTTCTGGAAATGGGTCAGGCGGAAATGGCCTTGAAATACTTCGAGGACTTGCAAAGCCGCTTCCCGCAGGCTATTGCGATCAATCAACGCATGGCGGACGCGTATTACCGGCAGAAGGAGTACCAAAAAGCGATCGTTCAATACGAGTTCGTCATTGAGCGCGCTCCACAATCCACTGAAAATTATATTCAGCTGGGATGGGTCCATTACCAAACGGGAAACGTCGCCAAGGCTATCGAAGTCACCCGCCAGGGTCTTCAAGCCAACTCACAAGCAAACCGGCTCACCACTCTGGGTCATATGAATCTTGGATTTTATAGCGTGCTCTCAAAACAATTCGATGACGCCGAGAAGTGGTACCAGAAAGCGCTCGATGCCGATGACCCGAAAGCTGTCGATGCGATGATTGAAGATTTGAACGGCGCCTTCAAAAATTATCCCGGCATTCCAGAAATGAACTACTTCGGCGGATGGATTTTATTGCAGGGTGACCAGAAGGATAAGGCTCGCAAATGGCTCAATCGTTACTTGTCACAAAGCCCCAAAGGTCCTTTCGCCGACAAAGCACGGGGCTTACTGAACAAGGTCGCGCTTTCGGCACCGGAAGGCATGATCCTGATTCCAAAGGGATATTTCATCATGGGGGCCAACGGGCACGGCGATGACGAAGCTCCCGAGCACAAGGTCTATCTGGATGCCTATTACATTGATAAATTTGAAGTGACAGCGGCGGAGTTTGCCGCGTTTTTAAACGATGTCAAAACCTACAAGCAATTCTACAAGGACAACAAATTCGGCATGCTGGTTTTGGAAAAGGATTTCAGGCCGCGCAAGGGTTTGGAATCCTATCCCATCAACAATGTGTCCTGGTTCGGGGCGGCGGCTTTCTGCAAATGGAAGAACAAACGCCTGCCCACCGAAGCGGAGTGGGAAAAAGCGGCGCGCGGAACCGAAGGCAACTTCTTCCCGTGGGGCAACGACCCGATCAGCCCTCAAAAAGCCCGATATCGACAAAAATGGACCGAGGAAATCGCCCACCGTGTCATGGTCCCGGTCGATTCCATGCCAGAAGGAAAAAGCTCTTTCGGGTTGTTTCACATGCTGGGCAACGTCAAAGAATGGGTGGACGACTGGTATGATCGAGAGTATTATAAGGAAGAAAATCACAACTTAAATCCAAAGGGACAGATCGGGGGGGAGTTTAAAGTCCTCAAAGGCGGATCGTGGAGAGACCTCAGGTCCTTCATTTACGCCTCTTTCCGGAACAACAGCCACTCGAATACGGCGCTGGATGATTACGGGTTCCGATGCGCTCAGGACGGGCCGGAAGGCACCGCCCCGAAGCGACTGACCTCCCGGGAACATTTATTCATTCCGACACGACTGGAACACAAGGTTCAGGAAGGCTCAGGACTCAACCCATGATCGGCGCAATCGAAATACTGATCATTGCAATCATCTTCGGCATCATCTATGGCCGGGATGCCATTGACAAGACGTTCAAAAAACACGCAGATGAAAACCTTGCGGAAAGTTTTGCGGTAGACATCAAGGAATTCTACGAGAAAGATCCGAAGCGGCTGATCTTCCTGGTGGCCGGAGGCTTCGGTGCCGTAATTTTTTTAGGATTAGGGGCCTATTGGGCGATCACCCGAACCGACCTGCTCAAAATGATCGGACTGGAGTAATCCCCCTCCCCTGTCAGTAATTGAATCCGTTGTCGCGAACGTGAAAGTAGGGCTCCCCACCCTTCAGCATTTTGCCACCGACGATTTCTCCGACATACACCACATGATCCCCAAAAGCCGTCTGCTCGCGCAGTTCGCATTCTACATAGGCCACGGCATCACTCAGAATTTTGATATCGTGAAACCCCTTCTTCACCTTTAATCCATCGAACACCGAAACGCCGGGTACCGGTGCTTTGAAAAAATGCTTCATCAAGTCGTTTGAGTTCTTGCCCAACACGTTCACGATGAAGGCTTTGGATGCCTCCACCAAAAGCCGCGACTCGCGCGTCATCCCCAGCGCCACGGTCAGCGCGGGCGGGTCGAACGAACACTGGTTGACCCAACTGGCCAACACCGCATCCTCATTATCTTTATGTTTTGCCGTCACCACAAACAAGCCGCTTGGAATTCGGCCCAGAGCTTTACCCACCTCTTTTTTGTTTTTCAATGCAGTCTCCTTAATTTCGTGAATCCAAAAAAATCAAAGGGGCTATTATACCCAAAACAGACCCCGGGAACTCCATTCCTACCATACTAGAAGTTATTTTTTTTGTTGTGCGACCGAAATATTTTCAGCGCTTTGATCAATTCTATCTGGGAGACCCAGCCCTGTGATACCAAAATCTCTCCGAGCAGACGGTTGGTGTGGGTTTGCCGTTCCAGCAATGTCTCCACCTGCTCCTGACTCAGGTACTCCATCTCCACAGCCAGTTTTCCGAAGTTTTTATTTTTCTCCTCCGGTTTCCTCTGACGGGACAGAATCCGAAACAACTGCTTGTTGTCGATCAATCCCTCTTGCATCGCCAACTGTCCCAACGGCACCCGGTCGGTTTTTTGGATTTCCAGCGCACGCGCCAAGTCTTTTTCCCGGATGATATTCTGTTCTACGAGATACTCTCCAAAAATCACAGACAGAGTTCCTTTCTACTTGGTCCGCATGGCAAACACACCATCCCAATCCGGAGGCGGCGGGTGATGTTGAAACGTGATACAACGCTCGAAATAAGTCAGCGACGGGCCGTCGTCTTCGTACAAATTCAACGCATTTTCAAAGCAGGTGGTGCCCTCCTCCCATCGCTGGTTTTTATAATGCTCCAATCCTTCTTGAAAATGAGGCAGAATGAGGCGGATGTGGTTCGCCATCTCCCCCTTGCGTCCGAGCAGTTCGTAAATTTTGATCGGCTCTTTTTTACCAACCACACGAATGGAGTCCAACTCGCGTGCTTCAATATCGTTCTTCGCCAACTCATAAGTGAATTCACTGAGCATGGTGTACGTGTAGTATTGCTTGTTCGCCCCTTCGAGCCGTGCCGCGACGTTCACCGGATCGCCGATCATGGTGTAATCGAACCGATTCTCGGAACCCATGTTGCCCACAGTCACCTCGCCGGTATTGATGCCGATGCGCATGAACAATTCATGCCTGCCTTTCTTTTTCCAGATGCTACGCAACTGAGCCAACCGCTTCTGCATATCCAGAGCGGCGTAACAGGTTCGGGTCGCGTGATCTTTAAAATCGATGGGCGCACCAAAAAACGCGATGATGGCATCACCTTCGAACTTGTCGACTGTGCCTTCGTATTGCATGACAATATCGGTCATCTCGGTCAAATATTCATTCAGCAAAATTACCAGTTCGCCGGCGGTCAACTGTTCCGAGATTGAAGAGAACCCCGCTATGTCCGAGAAAAAAGCCGTCAACACTTTATCCTCACCTCCCAGGTTCAACAGCTTGGGATTTTCCACCAACTGGTCCACCACTGCCGGAGCCAGGTACTGGCTGAATGCGCTTTTGATAAACCGTTTTTCCCTTTCTTCAAATGTGAAACGGTAGAGTGTGATTCCAAAATATACCAGGAATTGAGAAAACACCGGAAACACGCTGTGAACCCACAGCCCCTGCTGAGTGAACAACATATAATCAATAACCAGATACCCTGCCACTCCAACCACTAACAATACGGCGGTGCCGACGGCTTTAAAATAAAGGGCAACCAAACCCAGCAAAATACCCGTCACCAGAATCATCGTCATATCCAGAACCGGGACCCAGGGCGGACGTTCGAGAAAATCCTGTTGAAGGATATTTTCGATTATATTGGCGTGCACTTCCACTCCGGGGTACAGAGAACCATAGGGGGTAGTATGCAAGTCATGCAAGGCGGCGGCGGAGGCGCCGACCAAAACAATTTTATCTTTCAATTGCATCGACCCGACCGTGCCATCAATGACGTCGGACGCGGACAAATAGGTAAACGTCTGCTTCGGCCCGTAATAATTCACCAGAAAATCCCCTTCCTCTGTAACGGGAATCCGGGAATCCCCCAATCGTATTTCTCCCACACGGTCAGGAAAAACTCGAACCACCGCACTCAATTTAGTGGCTTCCCGCAACAATTGCAGACTGAATGGCGGAAATGCCGCCTCCTTATGCATTCGCACCATGGGCATAAAACGGATGACCCCGTCGCGCTCCGGCACAAAGGAAAAGTAACCCGCGCTGTTGGAGGCATCCATTAAAGAAGGCAGACTGAGGCCTACCGCATAAATAGGTTGCAGAAAATCCGGGGTAATCGATTGATCGCTGGACTGCACCATGGAGTACTGGGAAAAGTCCAGCAATGCAAACTCCTTTGGCCCCATCTCTTCGGCAGAGCCAGCCGCCTGCTCTGCTGTGGTGTAGACAAAATAACCCAATACCGTCCGTTCTGACCGGCGAATCGCATCGGCAAACTGAGAATCCGAATCGCTCACTCCTTCCAACCAGTGCATTAATTTTTTCCTGTCCATACCGGTCAGATCCTGCTTTTCCAATTCGCTTTTAACTTGATCGAAGGGGACATAAATATCTTTTTCAGGAAATAAAAAATCGAAACCGATCACCGCCGCACCGGATTCCGTCAACTTGTCCACCAGCCTCGCCAACCGGGTACGCGGCCAGGGCCAGCGTCCTTCCCGTTTGAGACTGTGCTCATCAATGGCAACGATCACCACCTGACCGGAAACCGGGCGTGAGTCACGCAGGGACATTTTAAAATCGTAGGCTTTATATTCCAGAAGTTTAAAAAAGGGGAGATCGAGAGAATAAATGTAGAGGGAAAGCAGGGTGATCAACACAGAAACTGTAAAGGCATTCAGCCAGCGAGTTTTCATGGGGAAATTTTAACACAAGGGGGACCCAACAAGGAAAAAGTCAGGAAGAGTAGGAACCCCGGTTAAATGGGTTTGATTACCCTAAATCAACAACCGCCGGACCCACCATTCTGGAAAAAATCGGTAAGAAAGGAGCCCAAGGATCCCTGCTGGATAGAATTGGTATCGAAGGGGAGCTGGGGTTGCAGGGGCTCACTGCCGCCTAGCACGCTACCATTCAGGATCAAATCACGGGTTTCATTGAACGATGATTCATCGGCCTTGATATTGGGAGCGCTCACATCAATATCCCGTGCCGACGCGATAACCACGCCCGGAGCCACGGTGAAATCGCCCTTGCCATTATTCTCGCTGTCGGCCACCGCAACAAAATCCCCCTGCGTCGTGGTGATATCAGCATTTATGTTGATGTCGTTGATGGCAAACAACTTCAAGGCCGGGAAAATGGAAATTGCTTCTTCAAAACTAATGTCCCAGCCGGAATTCAGAATCACCGAATCTTTAATGCCATCCGTATCTTTCTCGGTGATGCCTTTCACGTTGATGCTACCGTCCGTATTGAGTATCAAGTTTTCTGCAATGATATGACGAATGTCATTGTTGCCCAGACCTCCATTGGGATTATTTCCAGGGCCGATATCCAAATCGCCACCATCCGCGAGAGTGAAGACGACGTCGCCCGTGCCGCTGTTCATATCACCCTTGATATCCAGATGATTGGCTACGATACTCATATTCCCGTTATGGGTCGACAGGGATTTGTTTGCGGCCACTGCCACCGTATCTGCTGTGATAAATACTTCGGAAGCATCCAGTGTCCCGGAAATCTTAACCGTACCCGGGTCTCTGGCGAGGATGATTTTACCGTCTTTCTGCTTGACGTGGTGGGCTTCGATGATTCCGGAATGATTGACCACGTTGCCGATCACATCGCTGGCAGACTTGGACGTCAGCAGGACCTGTCCTTCATTAGCGCGAATGAGTTTGGAATCATTGGTCTCGTCATCGAGAACTTTGCCCTCGGCGTCGGCCACCGCGAAACTGATCAGGCCGTCGCCATTGAAATCCAACGTAACCGCCGTGCCGGCAACCAGTGCGATGGATCCCAGATCCGCGACGACAATGGAGCCGCTATTTATCACCGCCGGAGCGACCAGGCCGACATAACTACTAGCTTTGATAACACCCTTATTGATGATTGTAGCCAAAGATTGGTTTGGATAATGAGGATAGTGATGGTTCCCTCTCAGAAAATCTTTATCAGATTGATTTGGATCTTGTGAAAACTGATACTTACCGCTCAGAAAATCGTCATTGGAGATGTTGAGCGTAGTCGCCAGAAGACCATGGACATCCACCACGGCGCTTTTCCCGAACAACACTCCGGAGGGATTGGACAGAAACACTTGGCCGTTGGCAGAAAGTTTTCCGAGAATGATGCTGGGGTCTATGCCGATCACCCGGTTGAGTGCTATGGCGCTGGAGTTGGGTTGAACGAAGGTGACCGATTCCGCCGATCCGATACTGAATCCCTGCCAGTTGGTAATCAACTGCGTGGTATCCTGCTGGATCACCATATCCTGTTTGGATTGTTCGATACTGCCGGTTCCGGAGACGATCTCCCCGCCGTTGGGTAGGGCATGCACCCATCCCGGAGCCACTGCCCACAGGCCCACCAGAAGGCTGGCAGCCAGCCGGTTCAATCTTTGGTTTTGTTTCGATTCGAATTTTCGCATGATGTCCTATCCTTAATCCTGCCTCAGCCCGAGGTACACGGATCCGATTCATCTTCCTCGAACAAATCATATTCTTCCTCTAAGGCATCCGTCACAATGGAACCTTGCCGGGGTTTTTCACGATACCGCGAACCCACCCAACCCATGATCACTTGCTGAACCATATTCCTCTCCGCCCCCGTCAGGGCTTCAGGTTCCGTCGGAGGTTTGCCTTCTTCGATGACCGTCTTCATCATCGGTCCCACCATCACATCCCCTATAACGGCGGGATCGGCATTGAGAGCCCGGATGAGTCCCGCCTGGTTCGCGACCAGGGTTTTAAGTTGTGAAATGCTCAGGTATCCCTGGGTGCCGCGCGCCGCCACATTGGCGGTGGGGGAAAGAATCTTGAAATGGGATTGGGGATGCTTCTGTTCCTTGTTGACGATATACATGGAAATACCGTGGCCGATACTGATCACACCCTGACGAAGCTTTTCCTTGGCATCAAACAGGTAAGAGGAAACCGTCATCTGGGAATTGGGTCCCAAAGCCATCAGACTGGAATCTTCAAACAAAATGCGCAGGCGGCTCTTGCGACCGGTCCGGAACTCATCGCTGGCATACACCATCTGCTTGGGTTGCACCTTCTGCCAGGGGGTCAATGACACGGGAACCACCTGCCCGGCTTGGGCACCGGCTACCGGCTCCTCACCACCCGGAAGGTATTCTGCGCTTCCAATAATGGCAATGATCTTTCCCACCGGCTTTTTCTCCGCCCAAACATTCGCCGGAAGAATCAAAACCGCGATTATCAGCAGAGCCAGCGCCTTTCCGATATGCTTTATCATCCCTCTACTCCTGCACATTTCAATGTTCATGACTTGATGGAAACATTATATGGGTAAATGTAAATAAAAAGAGGGGAAATTCAGGAAATCTAACAAAATACCCCAAAAGGGTTTGATTTTTCCGTACTTAGGAGGGCAAAAATTTCACATTTTTTAGATATTTCGGGCAAATTCAGGAATAGCTTGAACTTAGATTTACAAAAAAGGGAGAAATCTGCGACTAGAAGGAAATCATGCCATTGAGGTACAGCGTATTGGAAGATCCATCCGAAGGGTCGGGACCTCCAACGGGGATCCCGTAGGCAAGGGAAAAGCTGACGGCGGGATAGTTGGTTCCCAGGGGAGGAATATTCAATCGCATTCCAAGGCCCAGACCGTTCAACTCCTTGTCATTCTCACCGGGTTGCGGATCTTTAACAAACACCTTCCCGTGATCGAGAAAAGCAAAAAAGGAGAGCACCTGATCCAGTTGTATTTTACGAGGGCTCTTGAGTACGGTCACTTTGAAGGGAAAGGGAATCACCAGCTCCGCAGATACGATATACCCGTTGTCCCCTGCCGCTTCCGCCAGCGGGTATCCCCGCACTGACCCGAAGCCGCCGATCGCGAACTGATCCGGCGAAAGAACCCTTTTAGAAACGATCTGCCCTTTAGCCATCACCATCAAATAAGTTTTCCCGATGAAAGCGGACTGGTAACGGGTGACATCGAAGCTGGAAATCAGGGCATCGCCGCGTCCCTGAAACCGAGAATTGAGCGGGTCGGAAACATCGCGTTCGCTGAAGCCCTGTTGCAAACGCAGATTATAAAACGTGCGGGCGCGTAGCGGGTCCTTGAAGAAACCGCCCGCTGATAGATAGGCATCGCGCAGTTTGTCGTCACTGGATGGGAACCCCGCAAGATCGTTTTCAAAATTGCGAATATCCCCGCCCAGGCTCATGTGAAACTCGGAACTACGGGTCTGGAACAGGGTGTGGCTCACGTCCATGGTAAAAATGTTAGCCCGACCGCCGGCATTGAGTACTGCCAGTTGGCCGCCCAGGTTGAATTCGGTAAAAATATACGACAGTGTGGCGGTGGTGCCATAGGGACCGATGGGGATCGAATAGGAGGGGTTGATAAAATTCTGATCCTCGTTGGACTTGACCCCGCGTACGGAGAAGCGGTCTCCCAACCGCAACAGGCTTCCGGCTTCTGCCGTCAAACCGTACCGTTGCTCCCCGGTAAACCGGGAACCAAAATTATCCGCGTCGAAAGCAATGCGGTAAGTGCGGGATTCCTTCGTCTGCACCGTCAAGTCCGATGTGCCGAACACCTCCCCCGGCTTCAGCACGGCTTTCACTTTCAATCCCGGGATGGCGTTCAGTCCCAGCAGATACTTTTCCAGGGTACTTTCCTGGAGAGCCGGGTCGCCCACTAGCGGTTGCAACCGCGCCTGGATCTCCTCCTTCGTGAATTTCCCGTTTCCGCTCACTTCAATTTTACCCAACTTGCCCTCAACCACTTGAAGGGTTACGACTCCGTTTTCAATTTCCTGTTCCGGAACATAGACGCGGGTCAGGACGTATCCTTCGAGGGCGTACTGGGAGGTGATTTCCTGGGCAATGAGGTGGAGAATACCAAGGGTCACTTCCAACCCGTCGCCCACTTCCAGAATAGGTGCCAGAGTGGCGTCATCGATCAGCGTGTTACCGGTCACCTTGAATTGTTTGACGATGAATTTGGGACCCGCCCCCGGATCGACCACGGTACGGCTGTCCTTGATGGAAAGCGGCGGGAGTTCTTCTTCAGGAGGTTGGAGTTTGGGCTGGGACTGCTCCAGCGCTTTTTGCCCCACGCCGGATTCTCCCGCAGGAGGCACCTGAGCCTGCAGGAGCAAAGGGAATATCATCGCACTCCCAAGGAAACTAAGTGCAATTAATAGCAGACAGAGTTTGAGCGTGGTCCTGTTCAATAGGATCATTCAACGTCCGGTTTTGAGTCGGCACTTGCATCGCCGATGGGATCTTCCGCCGAACTCCCCCAAAAACCGTCGTCCTGTGCTCGGCTATTCCCTATTTATTGAATAACTCATTATATATCATTCAGATAGAGGAAGCCACCAGAGACTTTGTTTTTCCGGGATATAAACATCTTTTATCGGTGCCATGTTGAGTCTTTCGACAAGATAGGGTGGCACCGTTCTATGAGTTCTCATTGTCCGCCCATTTTCCGGGGATGGGTTCCCGGCAATCGGGGCAGGCTCCGTTTTCGAGGCGATTGGCAAGCACCTGAAATCCGTAGCGTTCGATCAGGGTTTTTCCACATCGTGGGCACATCGTATTTTCGGTATCTCCCACATGGCCGGGCCGGTTGCCGGAATAAACGAATTTGAGACCTGCCTGCAGACCGATCCCGCGGGCACGCAGGAGGGTGGACACCGGGGTGCTGTCCCGGTCGTTCATTTTGTATTGCGGATGAAACGCGGTGACGTGCCACGGGATATCCACCGAAACGGAGGCAACAAACTCGGCCATCTGAGTCAACTCTTCGTCGGAATCGTTGTAATCGGGAACCACCAGCGTCACGATCTCGGTCCAGAATCCCATCGCATATACCTGCCGGATGGTTTCCAGGACCTCTTCAAATTTCCCCCCGAGTTTCAAATACTTTTTCCGGTCGAAACATTTGAGGTCGATCTTGAACAGATCCAGCCACGGCCTTACATACTCCAGCACCTCCGGCGTGCCATGGCCGTTGGAGACGTAGCCGGTGACCAGTCCCCTGCCCTTGGCTTCTTTGAATACCTCGACCGCCCATTCGGAAGTGATCAACGGTTCGTTGTAGGTGGAGACCACCGTATGAGAGCCGTGCTGTTCGGCGAGATCGCACAGGCCTTGAGCGGTGATGGTGTCAAAATGGAGAGCGGCGGCATCGTCGCGAAGCGTCTGGGAGGTGAACCAGTTTTGGCAATAGGCGCAACGGAAATCGCATCCCAGCATGCCAAAACTCATCGCCTGGGTTCCGGGCAGGGCATGGAAAAACGGTTTTTTTTCGATGGGATCGTTGTGGATGCCGGCGGCGTAGTTGAAAGGGACTCTCAACACGCCATCCGAATCGCTGTAGCGGACCTTGCAGACTCCCCGCTGGCCGGGGCGCAATTGGCAACGGTGACCGCAGGCCGTGCAGATCAGCGAATCTTTTTCGAGAGGAATGAACAGTTCACCGGGACGCGTGTTTTCATCCAGTAAAGTTTGAGCTGTGGGCGTCATTATCCGCCTCCTTGCCCTCACCTGGCACGCAGGCCATTAAACTGAGGGCTGTGCCAACCGAATTTATTCGGTTGTTATATCTTTGCTCTTTTCCAGTGCACCCATCATGGAATGCCAGGACAAGCTGGCACACTTGATGCGCGAGGGGAATTCCCGGATGCCTTTAAACAGAGCCAGTTTGCCAAGGTGATGCTCCTGCTGGTCCGGGTCCATTTCCCCCAGAACCATTTTGTGGAATTCTTCGAAGATCATTTTGGATTCATCGACTTTCTTGCCTTTTAGAAAACCAGTCATCAGAGACGAGCTGGCTTTGGAAATGGCACACCCCGACCCCATGAAACTGACTTCTTCAATCACGTCGTCGGCATTGATCTTCAGATAAACTGTATAGTCGTCGCCGCACAACGGATTGAACCCATGACAAAAATGCGTGGCTTCCGGCATTTCATGGAAGTTCCGCGGCTTCTTGTTATGATCCAGAATCACCTGCTGGTACAGCTCGTTATCGTATGACATTCAAAACTTCCCTCTAGAAGTAATATAGTCCCGCACTCGTCATTATAAAAGACAAAGAAGGGATATCCAACCTAATCGATACGGAGTATCAGGAGAACAGCTTGATGGCCCGGCGGATACTGGCGGCCAGGGCGTCCAGTTCTTCGTATTTGTTGTAAAACGAAGCCGAAGCGCGGGAGGTCGCGGGTACTCCGAACCGTTGCATGGTCGGTTGTGCACAATGATGTCCGCCCCGAACCGCGATGCCATCCTGATCCAGCAGTGTCACTACATCATGCGGATGGATAACGTCGATATGGAAAGACAGAATACTCGCCTTGTTTTCAGCGGTACCGATGATTTTCAACCCGTCAATCTCGGATAACAGCCGGGTGCCGTATTCCAACAGGGCATGCTCGTATTCAGCGATCTTGTCGAGGCCGATTTCCTGGAGATAATCGATCGCCGCGCCGAGACCCATCACCTGGGTAATCGCCGGTGTTCCCGCTTCGAACCGGGCGGGAGGATCAGCGTACAAAGTTTTTTCCAGGGTGACCTGGCGGATCATGTCGCCGCCGGTGACGTAGGGCGGCATCTCCTTTAATACATCATACTTGCCATAGAGCCCACCGACGCCGCTCGGAGCGTACATCTTGTGTCCGGAGAAGGTGTAGAAATCGCAGTCGATATCCTGCACATCGATTTTCATATGCGGGGTGCTTTGCGCTCCGTCGATCAACACCTTGGCACCTGCTTCATGCGCCAGCCGGGTGATCTCTTTGATGGGATTCACCGTTCCGAGCGCGTTGGACACGTGATTGACTGCCACGATTCGCGTTTTGGGCGACAGGAGTTTTTTATACTCCTCCATGATGAGTTCGCCGCGGTCGTTGACCGGAATGACTTTCAGGTGAGCGCCTTTATCCTGGCACAATACCTGCCAGGGCACCGTGTTGGCATGATGTTCGATGTTGGAGATGATGACTTCATCGCCTTCCTTGACGAATGCCTTACCAAAACTGTACGCCACCAGATTGATGGCCTGGGTGGTGCCGCTGGTAAAAATGATTTCCTTTTTGTCCGCCGCGTTGAACAACCCGGCCACTTTCTGCCGGACATCTTCAAACATCAGCGTGGCGCGTTCGCTTAATTTGTATGCCCCTCGACGAACGGTGCCGTATTCCTCCGAGTCGAACTGGCGAACTTTCTCGATAACACACCGTGGTTTCTGTGTGGTGGCTGCATTGTCCAGATACACCAGCGGTTTGCCGTGTACCGTTTGTGACAGCACGGGAAACTCTGCGCGAATTTGATCGACATCGAATGGCGGTTTGGCAGTGGTCAGGGTATCGGACTCAGGCATGTTTCGCCTCCAATTTTTTTAAAAGTATGTCATTCAGATCCGCTATCACGTCCGGAAACGGAATTGTCTGAATCAGGCTGTTCACGAAACTGGTGGTGAGCAGGGACTTGGCCAACTCCTGGGACAAGCCGCGCGTCTTGAGATAAAACAGCTGGTCTTCGTTGATTTGTCCGACGGTCGTCCCGTGGGTGCATTTGACGTCGTCCGCGAAAATCATAAGGTTCGGCTTATTGTCCGAATGCGCATCGTCCGACAGCATGAGGTTGTTGATCAACTGATCCGAGTTGGTCAATTGCGCTCCCTTGTTGACAATGACCGTACCGTCAAAACTGGACCGGCCTTTATCGTCGATGACGTTTTTGAACAACTGGTTGCTGTTACAATGCGATGCTTCGTGGTGAATCCGTATAAAATTATGCACCTGCTCCTGATTCACCAGAACAGAAGCACCACTCAGGTGTAATTCGGCGCCTTCCTCTTTCAGACGCACTTCGTAATGATGCCGCGTCAGCCGGTTTCCCGAAGAACCGTTTCTGCCGAAGAAATGTGCGTCCCGGTGCAACTGCACCCGCGTCTTCGAACAATGCCAGGATTCCGCGTCGTCTTTCTGCACCTGGGTGTAAGTGACGCCCGCGCCATCCTTGACGATAAAGTCGTTAACCGCGTTGACGAAATAATTTTCCTGCGTCCCGGCGTAGGTGACAATCACTTTGAGCTCCGCCGTTTTCCCCAACCGCACGACCAGACGAGGGTGGGAGGTTACCGGGGTCGATTCTGAACCGGTTGAAATATAAAGAAACTGTACGGGGTTTTCAAAAGTGGCCTTGGCAGGAATATCGATCCACACGCCATGCTGTACAAACGCGCTGTTGATCGCGGCGAACACGTCGTTTTCTTCTTCCAACGAACCCAGCAGAACTTGTTTGATTTCATCGTCGGCTTCGGACAGGCATTGCATTTTGAATGCATCGCCGAGACCGGACAGGTCTGAAAGGTTTTCCTGATATGCGCCATTGACGAACACCGCCACGCTGTTTTTACAGGCGGGATAAATCTGGCTTTGCACCCAGGCGGTATCCACGGGACTGTCGGCGGCCAGTTCAAATGTAGTGCCGGCCAATTCGTTCGTATTGACGAACGTATACATCTCGTGTTTCTTGTGGGGAAACTTCAACAACTCGAAGCGCTCAATCCCAGCCTGATTGACGGCGCTTAGGGAGGCCCTGGCCTGACTTGCTCCCAGAAACTTTTTATGAAGAGCAAGCACCACCGTTTCCGGGGATTCCGTTTTTTCCATGGCTGATCCTGACATAATAGCTCCTTATTTCGCCGGAGCGGTGACCCAGTCGTAACCCTGCGCCTCCAACTCGTGGGCCAGATCCTTGCCACCGGACTTGACGATTTTCCCGTCGCTGAACACATGCACAAATTGCGGCTCGATATAATTGAGCAGGCGCTGGTAATGGGTGATCATGATCAATGCGTTATTCTCGCTGGTGAGTTTGTTGACACCCTGCGCCACTTCTTTCAACGCGTCAATATCCAGACCGGAATCGGTTTCATCTAGAATGGTCAGTTTGGGATCGAGTACGGCCATCTGCAGAATTTCATTTTTCTTTTTCTCACCGCCGGAGAAACCTTCGTTTAGAGAACGATCTTTATACTTCTTATTCATCCCAACCATCTTCATTTTCTCATCGAGAATTTCATCGAAGTCCAGAGGATCGACCTCGTCCTTCCCCTGACTCGCCAGTTTGGCGTTGTACGCCATGCGTAGAAACTCGGCATTGTTGACGCCGGGAATTTCCACCGGATACTGAAATCCCAGGAAAATACCAGCCAGCGCACGCTCTTCCGCGTCCATCTCCAGAAGGTTTTGGCCGTTGTAGGTGATACTTCCCTGAGTTACGACGTAGGCAGGGTGACCTGCCAGCACTTTCGACAGAGTGCTTTTGCCGGAACCATTGGGCCCCATGATCGCGTGAACCTCACCCGCGTTGATCGTCAATGTAACGCCCTTGACGATTTCAGTGGTATCAAACCCCGCGTGTAAATCTTTAATTTCGAGTAATGACATATTTTAATCAACCCATTAATTGTTGTGTAATTGAATTGCCCGATTCATCGAACTTTTATTTTGACCCCTGCAATAACAAAAAACGCCCCATGAATGGGGCAACTACCCTATTGCAGTTTTGGCTATTCCTGTGATCTTGTCAGATATTTCTTTGTCCGCTGGCTAGCCGACGCTGTTTTCGAGCTTGAGCGTCAACAGCTTCTGCGCTTCCACCGCAAATTCCATGGGCAACTGCCTGAATACTTCCTTGCAGAACCCATTGATGACGGCGGTAATCGCGTTCTCCCGGGAGATACCCCTCTGCTCGAAGTAGAACAACTGTTCCTCGCTGATCTTGGAGGTCGATGCCTCGTGTTCCAGCTGGACGGATTTGTTGGCCGTTTCGATGTAGGGGAACGTATGCGCACTGCACTGATCCCCCACCAGCATGCTGTCGCACTGTGTGTAGTTACGGGCATTGGCCGCGCCCTTACTCACCTTGACCTGTCCGCGATAACTGTTGCTGGAATGATCGGCGGAAATCCCTTTGGAGATGATACTCGACTTGGTATTTTTACCGATGTGGATCATCTTGGTGCCGGTATCAGCCTGCATATGGCCGTTGGTCAGCGCCACGGAATAGAATTCGCCCTGGGTGTTGTCTCCCTGCAAGATACAACTGGGATATTTCCAGGTGATGGCGGAACCGGTCTCCACCTGTGTCCACGAAATTTTGGAGTTGTCCCCGGCGCACTTGCCGCGCTTGGTGACAAAATTATAGATTCCGCCCTTGCCCGTTTCCGGATCGCCGGAGTACCAGTTTTGTACGGTGCTGTATTTAATTTCCGCATTTTCGAGCGTCACTAACTCCACCACTGCCGCATGCAGTTGGTTGGTATCGAACTGCGGCGCGGTACAGCCTTCGAGATACGAAACGTGACTGTTCTCGGCGCATATAATCAGGGTGCGCTCGAACTGCCCGGTCTCTTCGGTATTGATGCGGAAGTAGGTGGACAGCTCCATCGGTGAAATCGTGTCCGGCGGAATATAAACAAACGATCCGTCGGTGAACACGGCGCTGTTGAGAGCGGCGTAATAATTGTCACCAATCGGCACGACGGTGCCCAGGTACTCCTCGACCAGTTCGGGATATTCCTGCAACGCCTCGGAAATAGGACAGAAGATAATGCCCACTTCCATGAGCTTCTTTTTATGGGTGGTGGCGACGCTGACGCTGTCGAACACCGCATCGACGGCGACATTGGACAGGCGCTTCTGTTCGTCCAGTGGAATGCCCAGCTTCTCGAAAGTGCGGAGCAGTTCCGGATCGACCTCGTCGAGGCTTTCAATTTTTTTCTTGGGCTTCGGCGCGGAATAGTAGGAGATATCCTGGAAATCGATCTTCGGGTAATGCACGTTCGGCCAGGCCGGTTCCTTCATCGTCAGCCATTTCCGATACGCCTTGAGTCGAAAATCGAGCATGAACTGCGGCTCTTTTTTCTTCAGGGAAATGGCGCGAACGACGTCCTCGTTCAGGCCTTTGGGCAGGGTATCGGATTCAATAAGCGTCGTGAACCCGTACTTGTAGTCATTTTTCTCCAATGCTTCATCAACGCTGATAGTTTTGGAGTTCGTTTCATCTTTCATTATAAGTACTCCTTAATTCCTCAGAGGAATCAGAATGTCGTATCCATATTGGGCGTCACCTGGAGATCTTTGTAAATCTCCTTGCGGAGGGTCTGCTCGATAAACGACAAAGTGCCGCCTACGGAAGACCCGCAACTGCCGCAGGCGCCCTGGTATTGAATGATGATCTTCTCACCATCCACCACCTCCTGCACCTGCACATTGCCGCCGTCGTTCATGAGTGCCGGACGGATTTTGGCGTCCAGCACGATGTTGATTTGCTCAATCTGTTCTTTCTCGCTCAGCCCCATCCATGCCTGTTCCTGCATGTTGAGTTCTTTGATACCGGCAGGCTTGCCTGCTTCTTTATTGACCCCTGCGGCCGCCAGGGCAACTGCTTTGGCTGAGGGATAATTTTCTTTGATCAGTTTCAACAGCTCCGGTACGTTGCCGAACGCCAGTTTTTTCGATTCCGGTACTGCCGGTGCATCGGGATCATCCCTCAACGTGCGCTCGATATCCGCTCCCAACAGAGAGCAGGCCTCGTCCAAAGTGAGGTTCTGAACCATTGAGGACAAGGTTTCGCCGATGGCAACCGACACTTTGCCGCCATAAGCAAAAAACTTGGCACTGCAGACCCGGTCTTCTTCGGTATCCACCAGCCAATAGAGCTTCATATCCTTGAACTTGGCCTCAACCAGAGCCATCCCTTTTTCGGTGGCTTCTTCCTGGTAAAAGGCACCACGATTTTTCGGACTCTTGGCAGCGGTTTCGAATTTTTCGGAAAATTTCTCTTCGGTTACAGACATATTTATCACATCACTGGGAAGGCACCTAAATAACGAAAATTAAGGAACTTATCCCAGACCCGTACAGGTTAGAGACTCTTTTTATATCAAAATTCCAAGAATAACGGCAATATTATATCAATAATAGACCGATAGCAATTGAACATTAGATGCACCTCAGAGACGAAAGGTCTTATAAATTCAAGGAAAGTTGCGTTTTTCCGCCCGGCGTGCCCTCCCGGTGACACCATTTATACAAAGGGAAACCCAGCAATGGAGGTCATTCTGCCGTTCACAGGCAATCAGTGTGCTATTTTGCGAAACTGAGGTTCACATACTACCGCGAAGTCCCATGGCCACCAAACCACAGCGTTGCAAGGGGACTTATCTACGTTCTCAAAAAATAGTTACCTGGAAGAATAATTTTTTTTTAAACCCATCGCTCGAATACGTGTGGCCAGAGTGGTGGGTTTGATTCCTAAAAATTGCGCCGCCCCATCTCCCCCGTAAATTTTATCGTTGCATAGGGTAAGTGCACGGAGAATGTTCTCTTTCTCCCATTGTCTCATCTCCTTTTCAGTGAACACTGTTTCATCATCAGTAGATGGCACAGACTGGATAGCTTTCTCAACTTCTATGGCTTTAAGTTGAGGCAAATCAATTTCCAGCCGACCCCCCTTGGAAGTGATAACCGCTCTTTCTATCACGTTTTGGAACTCCCTGATATTCCCAGGCCAGTCATATTTCTTAAGTACGGAGATCCTGGAAAGCGCAAGAGGTTTAACGGTTTTATTGAATTTCCTGGATGCCAGTCCGATAAAATGTCTGGCCAATAAGGGAATATCTTCCATCCGCTCCCGCAGAGGAGGCGATTCAATGGGAAAAACGTTCAAGCGATAATAAAGATCCTGCCGGAACCGGCCGCCTTTGATTTCCTGCTTGAGATCCCGGTTGGTGGCCGCAAGTATCCTGACGTCAGTTTTTCTCGTTCGTTCGTCACCTACCCGTTCGAATTCTCCTTCCTGCAAAACCCGTAGAAGCTTGCTTTGAACATCCAGAGGAATTTCTCCCACTTCATCCAGAAACAGGGTTCCCCCATCGGCCAGTTCAAAACGGCCTTTTCGATCCTGGATGGCTCCGGTAAACGAGCCTCTCAAATGTCCGAAGAATTCACTTTCGTACAGGTCTCTGGGAATGGAGGCACAATTCACCTTTATAAAGGGCCGTTTAGACCGCGCACTCCTTTTATGCACTTCCCTCGCTACCAGCTCCTTGCCCGTCCCCGATTCGCCGGTAATCAGCACGCTGGCATCCGTCGTCGCAACCATATCGATCTGCCTGACAACCATACTCAAGGCGGGGCTCTGACCGACGAACTCTCCAAATGCCTGAGCTTCAACCAATTCCTGATTTAAGTATTCATTATCATCTTTCAGTTGTTTATTTAATTTCTCAATTTTTTCAAATGCTTCGGCATTCGTGATTGAGACCGCCAAATGGTCGGCCACCAACCGGCCCCAAAATAAACCTTCACCTTCCATTTCCACTTCCTTCGAGGCAAAATAACCACACACACCCAGGACTTTCCCCTGAAAGACCAACGGCAGTACTGCAAGCCCAATCACATTGGCTTGCTCGGCCCAAAGTTTGGAAATTGAATAATCCAGATCGCCTTCTCGAGAAACAATATCGGCGACCTCCCCTGTCACCGCACAACGCCCTACCTTTCCAACACCCAAAGGAATCCGGGTGTAATCGTCTTTCCATTCTTCTACAGGCTGGGAATCCGGGCCGTAACTTTCAGCGGCTAAATGGAGACAGCGCGTCTGATCCAAACACTGCTCCCTTAATTTACAGGTGTGACACTGGTCACCGGGTCCGA
>JAJDBJ010000063.1 GCA_029261395.1 Nitrospinaceae bacterium | reverse complement strand
GTTTTTGGAAAGAAATTCTTATGTAGTCAAGAAGAGACTTGACCCCTTTTTTGACCCCTTTTTGAGTCCTTCGACAAGCTCAGGACAGGCACCGTCGAAGGAGAGTCCAGCGTCACGCTGGCCTCAATGGATGGCTTAAGGAGAGTTGGTTTTGGAAGGATTTCTTATGTAGCCAAGAAGAGACTTGACCCCTTTTTTTGACCCCTTTTCACGAAAACCCAAGGGGGAGGGAAATAAATTTTTCAGGCTAATCCGGGGGCGGACTTCACAGCAGGCATCACCCAATAAAAAAGCCCTCCCCGTTTTAAGGGGAGGGCGATGATTCGTCTGGATATGAGAAGGGATTTACATCAAAACCATCTTCGCGGAATAGGCCATGTTCTTCAGCCCGTTGGTGGAATCCTCCACCGCTGTGGCTTCATAACCGCAATGGGCGGTGCAGTCTTTGCACTTGTCGTGATTGCGATGGCCGTACTTTTCCCATTCCGTATCATCCATCAATTCCTGGAACGATTCCGCGTAACCTTCATCCAGCAGGTAACACGGCTTCTGCCAGCCCAGAACCGAATAGCTGGGATTGCCCCAGGGGGTGCAATCGTAATCGCGCTTGCCTTCCAGAAATTCGAGGTAAAAAGGCGAATGGCTGAAGTTCCAGCGGCCGTTTTTGTTTTTAGCCAACAGCTCTCTGAAGAAATCCTGAGTGCGGTGCCGTCCGAAAAACTGGTCCTGCGTCGGCGCGTCCGGGTACTGAAAGGCGGAGGCCACTGTCATGCCATCCACTCCCAAAGGCTTGAGATGGTCGAGAAATTCCTCGGCTTCTTCTACTGTTACTCCGCCGAAAAACGTGGTGTTGGTCGTGACGCGAAACCCTTTTTGCTTGGCCAGTTTGATGGCGGCAATGGCTTTGTCGTACACCCCTTCCTCTGCGCAAATATGATCGTGATGCTCTTTCATACCATCCAAGTGGATGGAAAACGTCAGGCGCGGGGTTTTGGGCATTTTGTCGATATAGCGGTCCAGCAGGAGCGCATTGGTGCATAAGTAAACGTAACGGCCCTGGTCGATCAACCCCTTGACGATCTCCACGATATTGGGATGAATCAGCGGTTCGCCGCCGGCAATCGATACGATCGGGGCGCCGCACTCGTTTGCCGCATTCAGGCAGTCCTCAACGGACAGATATTTTTTGAGTATCTCATTGGGCTTCTGGATTTTCCCACATCCGATACATTCCAGATTGCACCGGTACAACGGCTCCAACATCAGCACCAGGGGATACTTCTTGCGCTTCATCAATTTCTGTTTGAAAAGGTACGATCCAACTTTAAACGCTTGCCCTATAGGTATAGCCATAGCCCATCACTTTCAAAATATGGATTAAAATTCAATAATTAGATTTAAAAATACCGACTTAAAACCTGTTTGACCGGGTTCCCTAACCTGTTAAAATTCAAGACGGTCGTTAGTATATACTGAGTCTGCAAACCTCACCAATAACTTACATATTAAATAAGATTGAGGCCGGGGGATACAAAAGGATCGTCAACCCTACAGGTTTTCAACCCCAAAACGCCTCACGCTGAGGAATGACACCTTGAAAAAATTAGCCGTCCTGCTGGGCCTCGCCATTCTTGCCCTTATTATTGACGGAACAATGAGTTACGATATTTTCGAAGCCCGCCCGGAATCCATCAAAATGTGGCTCGTCCTGGCCCTGATCGTAATTCTTGGGTTGGTCATCGTGGTTGCCGACAGCTCAAAAACAAACAATGATCAGGACAACTCCGAGTAACCTTGAGCACCCGCCCTGGATCTTCGATTACCCAGTAACCTCATCTGAAATAACCACTTAGTAGATCAAGGTTTTCAATATTACCCCGCAGTTACAGACGGAGCAAGGGGTATTTTATACCCCAATTATTCTAAACGGGCTGAATTTAATTCATCGGATGGGCGATCACGAACGGGATTTTATTAAAAATCTAAACATAGATTATTTCCTTCGACAAGCTCAGGACAGGCTACTCTGCCTCCTCAGAATGACAGAGAGACATGGATTGTCATCCTGAGCGTCAGCGAAAGATCTGTGTTTTGTAGCTACTCGATTTATCGAGCGATTTTAAAAAGAGCCCCATAAATGGGGCAACTACAAATTTCAATTAAACCCTTAAGGTTTTCTATCGAGACGCAACCTGCTCCGGTTGCCGGTCAGTCACCTGCGCTGAATCCATTTTTAAATTGCGCCCAGTGGTCATCGCTTGCCGTTAACCGTCAGCAAGTTGCCTCCCCTGCCAAGGGGTTACCCGGCTCAGCAGGGCGAAAGGTTCGACCTTGCCGGGACTGGGAATCCACACGCATCCGTTGCCACCGTGCGCGACGGAGACCGATTCCCCTTTTTTATTTTCAATGGCTTCGATTTTGAAATAACGCTGGCCGCCGGGCGCAATGTATTCCACCTCGTCGCCCACTTCGATACGGTTTTTGACCTCCACTTCCATCCAGCCGCCGTCGCGCTCGCCTTTTACCTGCCCGGCAAACACCTGCGGCAGTTGGTCGTCCTGCGGCGAATCGAACCGCTCGGTTTCGTGGTCGGCGTTGGCAATCAGGAACGCAGAGGTGAATCCCCGGTTGGCGGTTTTGTTGATTTCCTCAATCAACTGCGGATCGAACTTCATCCCCTTCGCCATGTCGTCAATCGCCCGCCGGTAATTGCGCACCACCACTGACAGGTAATAAATGGTCTTGGAGCGGCCTTCGATCTTGAACGAACACACCCCGGAATCGCGTAACTGCCTCAGAAACTCGATGGCGCGCAGGTCCTTCGAGTTCATGATGTAAGTGCCGTACTCATCTTCATCAATCGGCATCAACTCGCCGGGACGCTGTTTCTCTTCGATAAAGTATTCACCCTGTATCCGTTCCGGATTGTGGGTGCTGCGCAGGGGCGCCGTTTCATCCGCCTGATTGAACAGGTCGTACTCCCACCGGCAACTGTTGGTGCAGGTGCCCTGGTTGGCGTCGCGGTGATTGAAATAATTCGATAGCAGACACCGACCGGAATAGGCGATACAGATCGCGCCATGCACAAACGACTCCAACTCCATATCCGGCACATGCTGATGAATATCCTCGATCTCCGTCAGCGACAACTCACGCGACAGGATGATGCGCTCGACGCCCAACTCCTGCCAGAACTGCACCGACGACCAGTTGATGGTATTCGACTGCACCGACAAGTGAACGGGAATCTCCGGAAACTCTTTGAGCGCGAAACGGATCATTCCCGGATCGGCCATGATGAAGGCGTCGGGTTTGGCCTCGGCGAAATACGCCAGCGATTTCTGAAACGATTCGATTTTGCGGTTGGGCGGCAGGATGTTGGCGGTGATGTAAACCTTCTTGCCCAACAGATGCGCCTTGTCGATAGCGTCCCGCAGTGTCGCGTCCTTGAACGGGTTCTCCCGCGCGCGCAGGGAAAATTTCGGGATGCCCGCATACACCGCGTCCGCACCATAGGCGAACGCGTAATCCATCTTCTCCGGACTCCCCGCCGGAGCCAGTAATTCCGGGACAGGCCCCGGGGCCAATTTTTCAATCTCGCTCATAAACAACCACGCATTTAAGTTTAGATGCTCTGATTATATAGAAATACTTTCAGGAGTAAAACTTTTAACTTGTCGAACTTAGGAGTCTGATAATTTGTTAATAGATATCCAAAATGTCATTCTGAGAGGAACAGCGTGGAGCGAAGAATCTATGTTTTCAGCTACCTTAAATTGCTCCCATCATTTCGGACAATCTTTCGCGGGTTTAAAACCCATCTGGCGGGCCTGCTGGAGGCTGTGGAAAACGAGGGCTTGTTGCGGACGGCTGAGGCGGTATTTTTTGCAGGCGGGCCAGCGCACGGTTTTGGTGCGTCGGCTACCAATAATGCCGTAATGAAAAATCCGGTCGTAGTCCACCTGCCCGGCAGACACCGGCGCTTCCGGAATATGCGCTTCGCGGCGGAACTCCCACGGCGGGAGCGGTTCCTGCTCCACCCACAGGCCGAGCTTTTTGGAAAAGGCATACTGTTCCAGTCTTTGCAAACGCTCGTTCTTAATCGGATGCACCCGGTAATACCAGGCGAAGCCGGCGTGTACCAGTTCCTCGTTCAGCACCCAGCCATCCTCAACGATCACTTCGCCGATCCGGCGACCGTGCATGTCGATCATGGAAACATTCACCCGCACTTGATGACCCAGCGTCATCTCCTCTGTGAACTGGCGTGCCTGTTTGCCGAACACCTGTCCCATCTCCGGCGCATCGACATCGGACAATCGTACCTTGTATAAGGAAGGCCCACTCTGCACGGTCAACGTATCGCCCGCGTGCACCGCCACCACCTGCCCCGTCAATGAACCCACAGGAACAGCGGCAAGCCACAGGGATAACACCGTCATTGTGATGGGCGTGATCATACACCCATTATAGCAGAGTGAAAATTGAAGAGAACCCAGCGTGCTTTTTGTGTCATCCTATAACTGCAGCAGGCATTGCAACTGATAAAGGAAAACAGGAGGCTTATCATGGGCATCGAACGATGGATTAGAATCATTGCGGGATCTTTCATCCTCATCAGTCTGGCGCTGGCCCACTGGGTCAGTCCGTGGTGGCTGTTGTTCACCGCGTTCGTGGGACTCAACCTCCTGCAATCGGGATTCACCCGCTGGTGCCTGATGGAAGACATCCTGCGCAAACTCGGCGTGAAAGATGCGGCGAACCGCCGCGGGTAAAATAAAACACAGATTCTTCGTCGCATTCGCTCCTCAGAATGACAAGACACATCCAATTTGTCATCCTGAGCGTCAGCGAAGGATCTGGGTGTTTCCTGATTAACGCACTTATCTCCTTGTAAAGAGGGCCGGGGGGATTCTTCCTTCTGCCAGTCATGTTAAAATAATGACATGAAACTTCTTCTATACGGCGCAGGGGCGGTAGGACTCGGCCTCGCCTCCTGCCTTTTGAAAAACGGGCAAAAGGTCGACTTGATCGGCCGCGGGGAAACGGTCGCCGCTCTCCAACACAACGGATTGCAACGCACGGGATTATTCGGCGATTGCACCGCCGCGCCGGAATCGTTTGGCGCTTTCACTTCTTTAAGCGAACTCCCTGAAACGCAATACGACTTCATACTGGTCTGCACCAAATCGTTCGACACGCGCACATCAGCGGAGCAGATCGCGGCCATCCCGTTTTTAAAAAACGCATCGACTCCTATCGTGTTGTGCCAGAACGGATGGGGCAACGCCGAAATCTTCGCCGAACAGTTTCCGACGTCACGCATCAAAAGCGGGCGGGTCATCACCGGATTCCGCCGACCGCAAAAGTATCAGGTCGATATCACCGTGCATGCAGACGCGATTCACCTCGGCTCGTTGTTCGATGACGATATCTCCGGCCTCGAAATATTAAGCTCTGCGATTGACGCGGGCGGCATCCCGTGCCAAGTGACGCCTACCATCAGCAAAGACCTGTGGGCGAAACTGCTCTACAACTGTATGCTCAACGGACTCAGCACGGTGTTCGATGTGCCGTATGGATTGCTCGGCGAGTCGCCGCACACGCGGGAACTGATGGAGACTATCGCGCATGAAGTGTTCGCGGTGATGACGGCGGCGGGCAACGCCACGCACTGGTCAAGCGCCGAAGATTACATCGACACCTTTTACAAACACCAACTGCCACCGACCTACAATCATGAACCGTCGATGCTCCAGGACATCCGTGCCGGTAAACGCACCGAGATCGATGCCCTCAACGGCGCCGTCGTTCAACTCGGCCAACAGCACAGCATCCCGACACCCGCCAACACCACCCTCACCCGCATGATCCAGTTCATGGAAAGTAATATAAAACCCACATAATATCCCCTTGCCCTATACACACAAATTTGATATTTTATGTGTATTGATAAATGGAGGATTTCTATATGTTGCGAACCAATATCGAGCTGGACGAAAAACTGGTGAAGGAGGGCATGAAACTCTCCCGCAAGAAGACCAAGAAGGAGCTGGTGAATCACGCCCTCCGGGAACTGGTCAGCCGTCTCAAGCGCAAGAAGATACTGGAGTTGGAAGGCAAGGTGAAGTGGACCGGCAAACTGGATGACCTGCGGAAAAGCCGGGTATGATCCTGGCCGACACCAGTGTCTGGATCGATTTCCTGAACGGCGCGAACACCCCCCACCGCCGCCGCCTCCACCGGCTGATCGAAGAGGAGGAAGATGTTTCGATTACCGAGATCATCCTGACGGAAATTCTTCAGGGAATTAAAGCAGACAAAGATTTTCAACGGGTGAAAAACATTCTCATGGAGTTCCCCATCTATCAGCCGGAGGGTACCGGGACCTACCTCAAAGCGGCGGACATTTACCGCCAGTGCCGGAAAAAAGGCAAAACCGTCCGCAAAACCGTCGACTGCATCATCGCTGCCATCTGCCTGGAAAATAACCTGACGCTGTTGCACAAGGACAGCGACTTCGACCGCATCCAGGCCTGCCTCCCGCTGAAATGTCTGGCCGTTAAATAAAATAACTCGCATAAACCTGCCGCCCTTCGACAGGCTCAGGGTGACAGGTTTATCGGGTCATCCGGCTGATCCTGGTATTCTGTCAAATCTCCCCAGCCCCTTCAGGAAATAGGGAATCGGGTCCAGCGTCACGCTGGTCTCTGTGTCCTCTACGCCCTCTGTGGTAATAATTCGACCTCAAATCCCTTGAAAAACGCCCACTTAAAAAAATTAAAAATTTCCGTGTCAACCGATCTCTCCCTGGCGCGTTTTACTGGATAGTGGCAATAAAACCGTTACACTATTTAAATACTTAATAAGGAGAGGCATTATGTTGAAGAAAATGATTTTAGGAGTGTTCAGCCTGTTGGTCGTCATCCCCGCAACCACCGCCCTGGCAGATGGCCCCGGCGGGGTCATTCAGGACCGGTTGGATCATCGAGGCGACGTCATCAACGACCGGCTCGACCAACGGGGTTCCAACATCAATGATCGTCTTGACCGGAAGGGTTCCAATATCAATGACCGGTTGGATCACAAAGGCGCCGCGATCAACTCCCGACTGGACGAGCGATCTCAACGGGCCCTGGAAAACGGTAAACCCGGATTGGCCAAGCGGCTGGATCGTAAGGGTAACCGAATCGAAAGACGACTCGACCGCAAAGGCGACCGGGTTGAAAGACGTTTGGATCGCAAGGGCAATCGGATTGAAAGGCGGCTCGACCGTAAAGGTGATCGCGTCGACCGACGTCTCGACCGCAAAGGCAAGCGCATCCATCGTAAAGCGCACCGCCGCGGACGTTAAGCGGAACCCAATACCGGCGGGGGATGGTGTTCCTCCGCCGGACTTTTTTAACGTTAAAATCATTTCAGGAAATGCATGCGGATGGACCGCCCGGCGATGGACGACTTTCTGGCTTCGGTGGAACGCAAGGCTTTCCGCATGGCCGGGTTCGCCACCCGCAGTGAAGACGAAGCATTGGACATCGTGCAGGATGCCATGATACGTTTGGTTAAGAATTATTCCACCAAGCCGGAGGCGGAATGGCAGGCGTTGTTCTTTCAGATCCTGCAAAACTGCATCCGCGACTGGGCTCGTAAAAAAAAAGTGCGCGACCGGTGGAACGGCCTGAAAGACTTATGGCGCGGGACGGAGGGGGATGAGGATCCGATTCAAACCCTGGCCGACCCGAAGGGAAAACATCCCGGCGAACAGGTGGCTCTCAAGAATTCCGCCACTGCGCTGGACTCAGCGATGAAGGCTCTGCCCTTGCGGCAACAGCAGGCGTTTCTGTTACGCGCCTGGGAAGAAATGAGCGTGGCGGAAACGGCGCACGCCATGAAATGCTCGGAGGGCTCGGTGAAGACTCATTATTCACGCGCCGTGCATACTTTACGCAACGTATTGGAAGACCATTGGCCATGAACGAAGAAGATAAAGAAAAACGATTTGTCGACAACGTCAGAAAAGCGTTGGACCTCGATGCCGACAACCTGGATGCAGGCACGCAATCGAAGCTCACCCGTATGCGTCATCAGGCGCTGGACGCAGGTGAGCGCAAGGGTTTCGACATCCGGCAATGGTTCACCCGACCGGTCCTCGGCTGGACAGCCACCGCATGTCTCATCGTGCTGGGGCTTACGATTTACATGAAACAACCCAACGGGTCGACCCCTCTGCTGGAGGACATTGAACTGCTGGCCGCCGAAGACAATCTGGAGTTTTACGACAGCCTCGAGTTCTACGCCTGGCTGGCTGAGGAAAACAGCGATGCCGCCGGGTAAGGGACCTCTATGGAGCGCGGTACTTTTGCTGGGTCTTTTAAATTCCCCGGCGTTGGCCCAGGAATCGGGGCAGGTACGGCAGGCGATGCCGCCGGAAGAATCGGAAAGGCCTTCCCCGGAATTTTTGGAGTTTCTGGGAGACTGGGAAACGGACGACGGCGAATGGATCGATCCGGAAGAACTGGAGCAGATCGTCATTGCCGATCAGGATCAAAAAAATGAAGATGCTGAACAAAAATAAATTTTTAGCGGTCGCAGTGGGATTTCTCCTACTGCTGATCACCCTGCCGGGAACCGGTGCGGCGCAGGAATCCGGTGTGCCCTGGAGTCAGTTGAATCCTGACGAACAAAAGGTGCTGAAACCATTTGCACAGCGATGGGATCAATTGCCGCCCAACAAACAGTTGCGATTGAAAAAAGGCGCGAAGCGTTGGGGTCAGCTGTCACCGCAACAGCGTCAGAACATGCAACGGCGGATGAAGACCTGGAAACAGATGACGCCGGAGCAACGCCAACAGGTCCGCAAAAAATTCAATCAGTTCAGTAAACTGCCGCCGGAAGAACGCCAGCAGTTACGGCGCTCCCGCAAATGGTTCAATAATCTGCCGCCGGATAAAAAACGAAGACTGCAAAAACGCTGGCAGAACATGCCGCCGGAGAAGCGCAAACAATTTCTCAAAAACCAGCAACACCGCAGACAGTCGCTGAAAAAGAACTTCCGCAAGAAAATGCAGAATGCGACGCCGCAACAGCGCCGCCAATTCAAACGAAGAATGCAGAACCGCCGCACCCCCTAGCGCGGGAGGCAAGATGGGGTTGATGACAGTTCCTCTTTTAAGAGGGACCCAAAAACACAGATTCTTCGCTGACGCTCAGAATGACAAATGGACGTCTCTCTGTCATTCTGAACGAAACGAAGTGGAGTGAAGAATCTATGTTTAGACTTCTAAAACACTCGATAAATCGGGCAACTACAGAAGAAGGAAAAGATCATCGCCAGCCGTCAAATGTCAACCAGTTCCCCCTCTGGGAAAGAGAAAACCCGCCTCCCTTTTGGGGATGGCGGGTTTTATTTATCTGGCCATAGATAGAACTTGAATCTATAACCCACTCTCTTCCTGTTCCAACCCCTGCTCTGGGTGGCGTGGCAGGGTGATCCGGATACGTGCCCAGGCACCGGGTTCGCTTTCCATGATCACCTGACCCTTGTGATGCCGTACGATTTCTTTCACAATGGTCAACCCCAGACCCGAACCCCCGTACTCGAGTGCGCGCGATTTTTCCACCCGGTAGAACTGCTCGAAGACCCGTTCCAGGTCCTCTCCCTGGATACCCGGCCCGGTATTATAGAGGGAAAGTTGGATCGTATCCGCCGTCGCGGAAACCTCCAGCCGGACAACGCCCTTCTCCTGATTATATTTGACCGCATTGTCCATGATATTGATCACCATTCGACGGAGCGTATCCTTGTCCCCGACCACCTGCAGATGCTCCGGGATTTGGGTTTCGATCCGGATATCACTGGCATCACAAATGATGGAAAACTCGTCCACCACTTCGGTGAGGAGCACCGCCAGGTCAAACTCCTGCATTTCCTGTTTTTCTTTGAGGTTCAGAACGGAAAGGTCCAGCAGTGCCCGCACCAGGCGCTCCATGCGCAACAGGGCGTTGCCCTGGTCCATCAACTGGTTTTTGAACGACTCCGGAAGGTCCTGCCGTTGCATGGCGTCTTCAATAAACAACCGCATGATGGCGATAGGGGTTTTCAGATCGTGGGATGCGTTGGCGAGAAACTGCTTCTGCTTTTCAAAGGAGAGTTGAAGCCGATCAAACATGCGGTTAAGCGAACGGGACAGCTCGTGCAATTCGTCGCGGCTGTTTCCCAAAGGGATGCGTTGCGACAGGGTCTTATCGTTAATCTCTCCGGATAGCCGGTTGATCACAGCGATGGGCCGGACGATGCGGCCAGCGGCCCAATAGCTTCCGATTACAAGTGGCCCGACGGCTCCCAACAGCCCGATGATCAGTATAACGAGCAGTTCACGCATTTCCTCTTCCAGCTCACCCAGGGGCCGGGCGATCTGGATCCAGAAAGGTTCTCCGTTGGAGAATACCCGGATCATGTGAACGCGGAATGACATTTCCGAAGATTCATCGTCGTCGGCCAAAACACTGCCTGCCGGTAAGAACACTGAAACGGTATAGGTGTCGTCGTCCTCTTCGTCCTCGATATCGAGCGACACTTCGGAAATGCCCCAAAGGCTGTTGGCATAGACCGGACTGCGGCCGGAGCCATACACCTTGACCCAATAGTGATCCAGAACCGGTCGAATCAGATTCTCCTGCTCGATCTGTCCGGGTTGTTTCTCGAAGGGAAAATGTTGAGTCAGCGTCCTGCCCGCGGCTTCCAGTTCGGGATCGTGGATTTCGTGTGCCTCGTCCATAATCTCGTTGAACACCACGGTCAAGAGTACCAGGCTGGTCAACAAGCCGACCCCCACCACCCACAGGGTGATTTTGTGGCGGATTTTCATGAATCACCGTCCCGGATAATATATCCGACCGACCGGAGCGTCTGAATGATGCTGGAGTCGGTGTCGCCGATTTTTTTGCGCAGGTTTTTGATATGCACGTCGATGGAATTGGACATGGTGAAAGGGTCAAAATCCTCTCCCCAGACATGCTCGGCGAGGCTCAGCCGGGAAACCGCCCGGTTTTTGTTGTAGAGGAGAAACTCCAATAGCGAAAATTCTTTGGGGGTCAGCGAGACCTTTTGTGTGCTGGAAGTCACTTCGCGGGTGATGGTGTTGAGGCGAATGTCTCCGACTTCCAGGACGGGTTGGACGTTTTCTGAGCCTCGCCTCAGCAGGGCGCGCGCCCGCGCCAGAAGTTCGGCCAGCGAAAACGGCTTGCCGAGGTAATCGTCCGCGCCCAGATCCAGCCCCCGGATCCGGTCATCGGTTTCCCCCTTGGCGGTCAGGATGAGCACTGGGGTGGGGATCCCGGCCTGGCGGATTTCCTGCAATACGGACAGTCCGTCTCTTTTCGGCAACATGAGGTCCAGAATAATCAGATCGCAGGGCTGATCGAAAATCATATCCAGCGCTACTTCCCCGTCGCGGGCCATGTCCACCGTGTAACGCTGTTCTTCCAGGGTGCGCCCCAACTGCCGGGCCAACTGTGCATCATCTTCGACAATCAAAATCCTCATCGCGTTTTTCCTGTAGGCGTTTCCAGCTTGTGCGGACCGTGGGTCCCGGACTCCAGGATGCCCCTTCGGCATGAACAGAGTAAATCAAACCGGGAGCAGGCTCCAGAGTTATCCGGAAACCCCTTTTGCCGCAAACGAACGCAGGTGATGAAAAGGCAGGTCCGGGAAGGTTGGACCGCCCCGAAACGCCGGAATGGTTCCCGGCGCCCGAGGCGGATCAAACCTGGAGAATAAAGAATCATGGATCACGAGATCAATCGTCTTCCCGGTCCCGGTCGGATTCGCCGTCTTCAGATTCCTGTTCCATCGCCAGGATTTCTCCGTTGCCGGCGTCGACCATCACTTCGGTAACGGAGCGGTTCTGGCCAACGATTTCCACTTCGTAAACCAGGAAACCATCTTCCTCTTCCAGTTCGGCCTCCAGCACTTTTCCCTTAACGGCGGCCAGGGCTTTTTGGATAGCCTGGTCGAAAGAAATTTTCGCCATGCCGGGATAATCCGCTTCCGTGGTGCGTGGAATGGGAATTGTGCCGTTCCGGATTTCTTTCTCCGCATCGTCCGTTTTGGCGAAAGACGCGCCGGTCACCACAAGGCTGGTCGCTATGATTCCTGTGCCGATAACTGCAATCCATTTCGTCTTCATAAGAATGTCTCCTTGACTGAGTGTTGCGACACCGGGTTTCGAAAAACCACCAGGGTTTTCTCCGTGTCGATTGCACCCAAACTATCAAGTGACCATGAAGGAATGATGAAGGACCACCACCCGCAAAAAATTTATATTACCGGTTTGAGGCAGGGTATCTGGAAGGGTTAAAACACCCGATCCGGCAGGCCCTCCTTGCTCCCAACAAAAAAACCCGCCTCCCTTTTGGGGATGGCGGGTTTTTCATATATGGCTCCGGAGACAAGATTCGAACTTGTAACCCGTCGGTTAACAGCCGACTGCTCTACCATTGAGCCACTCCGGAATGGTATTTGTGCTCAATTCTTCTGTGAGTCTAAGGTTCCCTAATTTAAGGAAAAAACTGGCCCCGGTCAAGGGAAATTCTGGCGCATAATCGTCTCAGGAAACATAAAAGCCAGATTCTTTCTTTCGGCAAGCTCAGGACAGTCTGCTTCGGTCCTCAGAATGACCACTGAAAGCAAGGATGTGTCATCCTGAGTCCTTAGTCCTTCGACACGCTCAGGATAAACTCCGCGCAGGATCTCGGTTTTCTTTCCCGTTTTCCTGTCAAATCCCCCCATCCCCCTTCAAGAAGGGGGAGTCTATCGGTGTTTATCTGTCCGCATCTGTGGTGAATAGGCTTTTGGGTTAGGTCTCAATTTCCATGCGGCCTTCCATGGATTTTTTGAGGGTCACCGGGTCGGCGTACTCGATATCCCCGCCGACGGGCAATCCACGCGCGATACGGGTCACTTTCACCTCGGCACCTTTCAGCATGCGGGCGATATAGATGGCGGTCGATTCCCCCTCCATGTCCGGATTGGTCGCCAGAATCACTTCACGAGTGCCGTTTCGGCCCACTTTCGCCTTCAAATCCTCGGTGGTCAGATCCTGCGGCCCGATACCGTCGAGCGGCGAGATCACCCCCATCAGCACATGGTACTCGCCCCGATAATCGCCCATGTTCTCGATCACGTACACGTCGTACGGCTCCTCCACCACGCAGATCAGGTTATGATCGCGTTTCGGATCCTGGCAGATGTCGCACGGATCGATTTCGGTGATGCCGTGGCAGTTCGTGCACAGGATGACCTTCTCCTTGATGTTGAGGATAGTGCGCGCCAGGTTTTCGACGCGCTCCTTCTCACCGCGCATCAGGTAGAACGACAGACGCTCCGCCGTCTTCTGGCCAATGCCCGGCAGACGTTTCAATTCTTCAATGAGTTCTTTAACCGCGGCGGGTCGTTTCATGGGAAGTTATTGCCTGGGCCAAGCCCGGTGTTGATATTATCCTACCGTAAGCGGTGAGGATATTCCCCCTCCTTACCAAGGAGGGGGGAGGGGGAGGTTGGTTTTAACCCGATTGGGAGTTTTCAATTGGGTCAACCGATTCAAAATGTGATTCAGTACCCCATCCATATTTTCGTAAATATCATCATTGGTAAACCGGACGATTTGAATACCATAGGTTTCCAAGTGAGTGGTCCTTTGACTATCCTTTTGGATACTGGAATCTCTAAAGTGGGAAGGCCCGTCCACCTCTATTCCCAGTTTTATTTTTGGGCAATAAAAATCCAGAATGTATTGATCAACGCTGTATTGCCTGTGAAATTTATACCCCTCCAATCGCTTGTCTCTGAGTCGGGACCAAAGTAATTGCTCGGCCTTCGGCATAGTTTTACGAAGAGACCGTCTTCTGGCTTTTTGGGATGATTGATTAAAGGCCTCGGTCATAAAAACCTACCCCACCCAGCCCTCCCCTTGGAAAGGGGAGGGGTTATCAATTCACTGCAGAATCATCCACTCCCATTAACAGTCTTCGAATTACCTGTGGCTCTCCGCTACGGGAACAGTCCGGGGATTTTGATGCCGCCGGTGAGTTTGGTCATTTCTTCCTGCGCGAGATCTTTCACCTTGCGGTGTGCTTCGTTGACGGCGCCGGCGACCAGGTCTTCCAGACTGGCGCGGTCCTGCATGTTGATCAGTTCTTCGTCGATGTGGATGTGCAAAATTTCGTTGAGACCGTTGGCGGTCACCTTCACCATACCGCCGCCGGTGGAAGCCTCGACCTGTTTTTTGGCGAGTTCCTCCTGCATCTCGGCCATCTTTTCTTTCATCTGCGACGCCTGCTTGAACATGTCGCCCATGCCTTTAAACATAGTGCTCCTTATTTAATGCAAAACATAGATTCTTCACTCCACTTCGTTTCGTTCAGAATGACAGAGATATGAATTGTCATTCTGAGCGCCAGCGAAGAATCTGTGTTTTAGGGTCCCTCTTAAAAGAGGAACTGTCATAAACTCCACCTAACCTCCTCTTAGAAAGGGGAGGCCGGGCCAGGCCCGGATCAAAATTTCCAACTGCGCTCAGTGATCGTCGCTTGCCGTTTACGGTCAGCAAATTATCTGCGGGAGTTTCCCGCTTGCGCTCAACGGCTATCGTTCGCTGTTAACCGTCAGCCCGTTGCCTCCCCTGCTAAGGGGCTATTGAATGACGATACCGCCAAACACATCCAGCGCGTTTTTTAAAATTTCCTCTTCCGAGGCGGACGCTTTTTTGTCCTTAGCATGCGCCGGTTCCGGTGCGGGCGGTTCGGGGATGTCATCCGCCGGAGCAGATGCGGTTGTCCCCAACTGCAATGTGATTTTTAGCTCCGACTGGCCGCACACCTGAGCCACCGCATCTTTCAACGCCGCCAGATTCTCCTCCTTTTCCACCTGCCCCATCGTAAACGGATCGGGAAAATTGAGGCGCATTTCTTTCGCGTCGAGTGAAGCCAGCTGACAGTTGTCGAGGTAGGTACCGAGCGAGCGCTTGTTGGCGCTGGCGGCGGAACGAATTTTCTGCCACGCTCCCTGTGACGACGGGCTGACTGTTGACGCCTGAGGAGGATCCACCGGCGCGTCCCTTTTCGGCGCGGATTGCGCAGGAGCGGGTGGGGCTTTTTTAGCCGGTAACGCTTCGCCTCTCACCGGGAGAGGCGCGCTACGTCCCGACGACGTGGGTCCCTCCATCGTATTGATCTTGTCGATCAACGCGTCGATTTCCTGCAAGGGTCGCACGTCGGTCAACCGCAGTACCGCCATCTCAAACAGAATCTGCGGGAGGGAACTGCGTTTCATTTCCATTTCCGCTTTCGACAACACCTGGAACATCTGTTGCAGTGCATCCGGCTCGAACGACGCAGCCTGTTTTTTGAGCGTGTCCAGATGCGTGGTCTGCCCGGACAACAACGCTTCGGCATTGCCCGCCACCTTCACCAGCATCAGGTTGCGTAAATATTCGATGAGGTCGCGGCAGAAGTAACCGAGGTCTTTGCCGTGCGCGACCACCTCTGAGACTTGTTGCAGTAAACCCGCACCGTCTCTTTGCGCCACGCAATCGACAAAACTTGCCAACGCGTTTTGGCCGACGATGCCGAGAACCGATTCCACCGCGCCGGGATCAATCTCTTTTCCGCAAAACGCGATGACCTGATCGAGCAGGCTTTGCGCGTCGCGCATACTGCCGGCGCCGTTCTTGGCGATTTCTTCCAGGCTGTGCGGATCAATTTGGATGCCGTCGTTTTCGCAAATGGCTTTCAGCTGGTTGATGATCTGCTGATGCGTGAGCGGTTTGAATTCGAAATTCTGACAGCGCGACAATATGGTTTCGGGAATTTTGGTCAGCTCGGTGGTCGCGAAAATGAACACGACCTTCGGCGGCGGTTCTTCCAGCGTTTTGAGCAAGGCGTTGAACGCCGCTTTCGACAGCATGTGAATTTCGTCGATGATGTAGACCTTGAAGCGGCAGGCCGAGGTGCTGTATTGAATGTTGTCGATCAGGTCGCGCACTTCGCCGACGCCGTTGTTGGACGCACCGTCAATTTCCATCACGTCGACGCTGATGCCGTCGCGGATTTCCTTGCAGAAAGTACACTGGTCGCAGGGTTCGGGCGTCGGTCCCTTTTCGCAGTTGAGTGCTTTGGCGAGCAGGCGGGCGGTGGTGGTTTTACCGACGCCGCGGGTCCCGGAAAACAGGTAGGCGTGCGCCACGCGGTCCATCCCAATGGCGTTGTGCAGGGTGCGGACAATATGCTCTTGTCCGATCAGCTCCGAAAACTTCTGGGGCCGCCATTTGCGGGCCGATACCTGAAAGTCCATGTTTTACAATGGGTTGCAAGGGGGATAAAATCTAAGGCAGAATTGCTGGGTGACTCACAGCACCCGGGGATACCTGCTACCGCTGCTTCCTTCCGGACCTGACGGGGTTCACAAGGCCTCGCTGCGTGAGGCCCAACAAAACTGCCAATTCGTATTCTGGGGACGATTGTATCTCACCGGCTATGCCGGGGCAAATTAAAAACTGGTAGCTCCCCCCTCCTATAAAAGGAGGGGCCGGGGGACTTTTTCCTTAATTTAAAAATCTAAACATAGATTCTTCACTCCACTTTGTTTCGTTCAGAATGACAGAGAAACGTCCATTTGTCATTCTGAGCGCCAGCGAAGAATCTGTGTTTTCGGGTCTTCTTAAAACCTGAGTCGAGCGTCACTCTGGCTCCCCACTGTTCAATGAGGATTGTTCTATCCCCAGCTTCGCCAGATCTTCGCTCCGGAAACCGATACGTTTCGCTTCTTTGTGGCCCTTGCGTTTGGCCATGACGGTGAGCATGACGTTGGTCTGGGTGACGTGCTGCATCAGCTTGATCGGCTCACCGGCAGGTGATGCACCGTAAAAAATGATCATGTCGTTGCCGTGGTAGCCGATGCCGCCAATATAAAACGGCTTGTCTCCGAACGAAATCATCGACACGCCCACTTCCTGGTCCGGCATGAGACTGCTTTCGAAATCAGCGATGTGCGCCATCAACTTCTTGAACATACACTCCGCCGCCGACGGCACCCCCGGGATCGGGATGTCACACGCAACGGTCAATTTGGGAGTGGGAACGGGGGATTTCTTTTCTGCCATAACAATACCTCGGGTTGGACTGTCTGACGGTTAGTCGGTTCGAAGGACCGGGTCTTACAGAAAAGGCGGAGTGCCTCCGCAGGTAATTTTAAAACCGTGAATTGTGCTCAATGATTGACACATGCAGTCAACGGTCAACCCGTCACCATTCCTCGTTAGAGGAATGGCGGCCAGCGTAACGCTGGACTCAAATTCCCAATTGTGCCTCAACAAACGAACGCAGTTTGCTGTTAACAAGTTCCCCCTCTGGAGAAAGAGTGGCGGAGAGGGAGGGATTCGAACCCTCGGTAGGGGTAAACCTACACACGCTTTCCAAGCGTGCGCCTTCAACCGCTCGGCCACCTCTCCGTCTTATAAATAATGGTGCAGGGAAAATGGAACAGGGAGTACGGAAACCCAAAACCCAGATTCTTCGCTTCGCTCAGAATGACAATTGTTGATCACTCTTCAACTGCGTTTAACGATTCTGTTTAGCCAATTGCTTCCCTCGTTAGAGGGTCCCCCTCCGGGAAAGAGGCAGTGAACCGCCGCTGGCCAGCGTAACGCTGGACCTAAACTCTGAATTGCGCTCAACGATTCACTCTTGGCGGTGACTGTCAGCAAATTTCCCCACTCGTAGAGTGGAGGAGAGAGTGGGATTCGAACCCACGGTACCCATAAGGTACAGCTGATTTCGAGTCAACCGCCTTCGACCACTCGGCCATCTCTCCAGATATATGGTGCGCCCAGGAGGACTCGAACCTCCGACCTACGGTTCCGCAAAC
>JAJDBJ010000062.1 GCA_029261395.1 Nitrospinaceae bacterium | reverse complement strand
CTGAGGGTTGGTGTCCCCAGCGTTTCAGGTAAAAGCCGAAGAGCATGAGGGCGGAAAGGCCGAGCATCATGCCCAAAAACGGAGGGAGATGAAAGAACTGGTGAAAGCTTACGGCAGTGGCGACGGTGCAGATGCCCATTACGATAATAATTTTAGCTCCGGGCTTGAGATGAATTTCCTCCGAAGGTTTCTCGGGGATTTCATTGGGAACAAAGAAGCACATGCAAAATGCCGGTACCAACCAGTTGACCAGTGATGGAATCATGAGGTAGGCGAACTGTAGAGTATCGACCTTGCCGGAAGTCCACACCATCAACGTGGTGATATCGCCGAACGGACTCCATGCGCCTCCCGCGTTGGCGGCAACCACGATATTGACAAACGCGAGAACAATAAACTTTGAGTTGCCGCCACTCACCGCCAACGCAACGGTGGACATGAGCAGTGCGCTGGTTAAGTTGTCAGCCAGAGGAGATAGGAAAAAGGTAATGAGCCCGGTCGCCCAAAACAGGGAACGGAACCCCAACCCTTTACTCAGGAGCCAGGAGCGCAGGGCGTTGAATACATTCCGTTCTGCCAGGGTATCGATATAAGTCATGGCCGCGAGTAGAAAGAAAAATAATTCGCCGATTTCCGCGATGAGGTGCTTCACATAATCGTGAGCCTGACCGTCGCCATGACCGTGCTGAAATTCATAGACTCCGATGAAGAACCACATGAGGCACCCCGCAAAAATAACGGGCTTGGATTTTCTCATGTGAATTTTTTCTTCGACCACGACCAGGGAATAGCCGAGAACAAATATGATCAAAGAAAGGTATCCGACCCATGTCGTGGTCATTGGTTCCATGTCGTGCTCCTTGGGGTCGAGTCAAACAGAGTGGGATGTGGCATGAAGTTGTCAGCAGTTTTATGAAAAAATAGTTTCTAGCCTATAAAAAAGGTTTTCCTCTGTTTTGTCAATAGCGCAATTGATTAATTGATCAGTATTTCAATAAAGCAAAGGAAACTGATTTGCTCAAGGAATGAGTTGTAACGGCGAAGCATCGAGGTTTACGTTTGATAAATTGATCTCTTTTTGCGCCCCTTTGGGAATTCTCGCAGGGTGTTGAGCGGTAATATTCGGTTCTGTCTTACCTTTTTTCATTCTGGAACAGCGCCGGGAGGAGGGGGTATCTCGCGTTTGCACAAAAAAATGTAAGGATTGTCATGGGACCACGACCTGAATTACTGAGGAATTTGCAAGGTTAAGGTCATCGACGTGTAATGGTGTGTTGGGATTTTGAATAAAGGTTGACTGGGTTAGGATGTGTGCTAACATTTTATATTACGATACTTTAGGGGTTTTTAAATGGTTCCGGATACCCAATCAACAGAAAAAATACTTGCGAAGAAGTATCTGGAGGAATGCAAAGAATTTATCGATCAGTCGATATCGCGGTTTTTGCCAGAAAAAGATGGATACCCTAAAAGCATTCATGAATCCATGCACTACAGTTTGTTTGCTGGGGGGAAAAGGTTACGTCCCAGCCTTCTGATAGCTTCAGCAGAGGCAGTAGGAGGCAGCCGATCTGACGTCTTGCCTTTTGCGGTGGCTGTTGAATTTCTTCATACCTACACGCTGATTCATGATGACCTCCCGGCTCTTGACAATGATAGCCTGAGAAGAGGCAAGCCCACCAATCACAAAGTTTTCGGTGAAGCGATTGCTATTCTGGCTGGTGACGCGTTGTTGACGCAGGCGTTTGTGTTGATGACCAATCCTCATTTGATGGAGGCCGTCTCACATCAAAATATTCTTCGAGCTTCGCAGGAGATCGCCAAGGCGATGGGTTCTACCGGAGTGATCGGTGGGCAGGTCGTGGATTTGGAGTCGGAGGGAAAAAAGATCGATGCTTCGACTTTGGAATACATTCATATTTATAAAACAGGTTTCTTTTTCAAAGCCTGTGTTCGCGTCGGCGCGATCTTGAGCGGAGCTTCTCATTCCCAAGTGGGGGCACTTTCCCGTTATGGCGCTCATATCGGTCTCGCATTTCAGATTATCGATGATATTCTGGATATCGTTGGAGATAAAAAAGAACTGGGAAAAGATATCGGTAGCGATATCGACAAGGAAAAGGCCACTTACCCGGCCATGTTTGGTTTGGAGGATTCCAAAAAGAAAGCCGAATCTTTAGTGGATGAGGCCTTGGAATGTCTGGAAGAATTCGATGAACGAGCCGATCCCCTGCGAGAGATTGCCCGTTTTTTCGTCCAACGCACCTTTTGATATGGACTCATTATGAGCAGTTTACTAGATGGAATCAATGGTCCTCAGGACTTAAAAAAATTAAAAAGGGAAGAGCTTCCCGCTTTGGCGGTCGAGATCCGAGATACCCTTTTAGCGACTATATCCAAAACCGGTGGACATTTAGGGTCCAATCTGGGCGTTGTGGAACTGACCCTGGCGCTCCATTACGTGTTCGACAGTCCGCGCGACAAGTTTGTTTGGGATGTAGGGCACCAGAGCTATGTTCACAAACTGCTGACGGGTCGCCGGGAACAGTTTGACACGCTCCGGCAATACGAGGGGTTGAGCGGATTCACCAAACGCGAGGAAAACGAACACGACCATTGGAACTGCGGACATGGCGGCACCTCCATTTCCGCCGCCCTCGCTTTCGCCAAAGCGCGCGATCTGAAAAAAGAGGATAACGAAGTCGTGGCCATTATCGGCGACGGATCGTTGACTGCAGGCATGGCTTTTGAAGGCTTGAACCACACCGGTCATCTTAAAAGCAACATGATCGTTATCTTGAATGATAACGAGATGTCAATTTCGACCAACGTCGGCGGCATGTCGGCTCATTTGAGCCAGATCATGACCGGGCAGGTCATGCGGAAAATTAAAGGACAAATCGACGAACTACTGCAAGCCATTCCAGGAGTGGGGAAAGATATATCGCATTTTGCCCGCAAAGTTGACCACGCCATCAAGGGTGTATTTATTCCCGGACGGTTGTTTGAAGACTTGGGATTCCGTTACGTCGGTCCGCTGGATGGTCACGACTCCGAGGCGCTGATTGAAAGCCTGGAAAACCTGAAGGGCGAGAAAGGTCCGACGCTGGTCCATGTGATCACACGCAAAGGCAAGGGTTACCCTGTCGCCGAGGAAAAGGCGGAAACCTGGCATGGCGCGTCTCCCTTTGACGTCGAAACGGGAGTTTTTCTGAAAAAGAAATCCAATCCGGGGTATACCGCCGTGTTTGCCGATGCCTTGATTGATTTGGCGAAAGAAGATGAAAAAATTCTAGGCATCACCGCCGCCATGCCTTCGGGTACGGGGATCAGTAAATTTGGCCAGGCGTTTCCAGACCGTACCTTTGATGTGGGTATGGCCGAACAGCATGCGGTCGATTTTGCGGGCGGTCTCGCTTTGGAAGGATTTCGACCGGTCGTTGCGATTTATTCCACATTTTTGCAACGAGCGTACGATCAAGTGGTGCATGACATTTGTCTCATGAATATTCCTGTGACATTTGCGTTAGACAGGGCCGGAATCGTTGGTGAGGATGGTGCGACCCATCAGGGATTGTACGACATCGCCTACCTGCGGACGTTGCCCAATATGATCGTCATGGCACCCAAGGATGAAAATGAACTGCGTCATATGCTGAAAACCGCTATCATCCATCCCGGCCCCGCTGCTATACGTTATCCGCGGGGTGCCGGCCTGGGCGTGCCGCTCGACCCGGAAATGAAGGAACTGGAAATCGGTAAAGGCGAGGTGATTCAGGATGGAACTGATATCGCGCTGATCGCTTACGGCCATATGGTGCCGCCCGCTCAGGATCTTGCCAAGTCTCTGGAAGGCGAGGGCCTCAGTGTGGCTGTGATCAATGCCCGATTTGTGAAGCCTATGGATACCGACCTGATCTGCCGCTATGCCCAGTCGGCAAAATGCCTGGTCACAATGGAGGAGCATGTCGTTCAAGGTGGATTTGGTTCCGCGGTGCTGGAGGAAATCAACGAACATCTTCCGGAGAAAAATATTCTGGTGAAATGTATTGGCGTGGCGGATAAAGTCATTGAGCATGGTGCTCCGGCGTTGGTCCGAAAAGATTTGAAGTTAGATCCGGAAAGTCTTTTAAACACGGTTCAAGAGTTCTATAATGAGGTCGTTCTCGGGGCCGACCCGAATTCCGGTAAGGGCAAAAAAAAAGTTCATAAAACCGGCGGTAACGGCCAAAATGGAGGAGATCAAAGTAATCCCTCTAATGATAAAAAAGAAAATGGAATAGAAATACAGCCGGTCAATGGATAGATGCTCCCAAATCAAACGTGTTACCAGCGAAACCCAAATTGAAATCAGTCTGGCCCTCGACGGGACAGGGCAGGGGGACATCCAGACCCCGATCCCGTTCATGGATCACATGCTGGCACAGTTATCCCGCCACGGTTATTTCGATCTCACGGTAAAAGCGACAGGAGATACCCACATCGATTTCCACCACACAGTGGAGGATCTGGGTATTGCATTGGGTCAGGCCTTTGAAAAAGCCCTCGGAGACAAGAAGGGAATCCGAAGGTTTGCCCAGTCCAGTGTGCCATTGAATGAAGCGCTGGTGAATTGCGTGGTGGACTTGAGCCGTTCTTACTTTGTGTTCAATATCGATCTGCCCAAGGCGAAACTCGGTGAATTCGATGTCGAGCTGATTGAGGAGTTTTTTCAGGCGGTCTCTGCCAACTGCGGACTCACCCTGCACTTCAATGCCCCTTACTGGAACAACCTGCACCACGTCGTGGAAGCCTCCTTCAAGGCGTTTGCTAAGGCGATGGACCAGGCCAGTTCGCTGGACCCCAGGTCCAACACCATTCCGTCCACCAAAGGCACTCTCTAAATGATCGCCAT
>JAJDBJ010000061.1 GCA_029261395.1 Nitrospinaceae bacterium | reverse complement strand
ATACAGGACAATGGTTTCCAGGATGAACAGGGTGGGGTACCCGATCATGAACAGGATTGGGAACGAAGTCACCAGATAGGAGATGAAATCCTTGTACGCCACCATCATGATGAACAGGAACAGCCCGCCAGTCAACGCGGTGAAGCTGTAACAGAAACCGATGACCTTGGTGATCTCATGCGCCAGGCGCTCAAACTTGTAATCCGCCTGGGCAAACATGATAGAGGTGGAGAGGAAACCACCCACCGCACCATTCAATAATGCCAGGGCGATAGCGGGACCCGTGGTGTGGTCTACCGGTACCAGAATGTAGGCAAAAATTGTTCCAACCACCGCGCCCACAGCAGCGGATACCTTGCTGTTCATGCAGACGTGGAAATAATTCAGAAAGCTGACGATGAGGGCGGCAAAAGCGCAGGCCCACATCCCGTACAGCACGCCGTGATGGATATCGATAATGATCTCACCAATGATACCGATGATCACACCGGTCAGTACTGCCATGAACACATTGGCGAGGATGATCGCTTTTCGGACTCCCTGAGTCCGGCGCGCGCCCATCACTTCCATGATGACCACGAACATGGGACAACCGAGAATAAAGGAAGCAAACAGGATGTGCAGTTGTGCCGCTCCCCAGGTCGCTTTTCGGTTACCCAGGCCGGGGAATGTGTATCCGCCGCCATCCTTAATTTCTTTTGTGGGCTTAATATCCGCCGCAGGGCCTATATCGTACAGATACGCATTTTCATCCTCAACAGGCTCTTCCCCTTCAGCTCCTTCTTCCCCTTCAGCAGTTTCTCCATCGCCTTCCTCTTCACCTTCTTCTTCGTCCTCATCATCTTCTTCGTCTTCATCTTCCTGAGCCAGGACGGTTTGCGGTCCGAAGCTGTTAAAAATCGAGGAAGAGGACATCCAAGGCAGGGCAGGACTCAGGTGAGCCAAACCGTACACAACCAGTGCCAGAAGGATGAGTTTGAATGAAAGGGGTTTTTGCTCTGAGACGTTGCTTGAGGGCATCGCAGAGTTCCTGGGGTTAAAGGGTCAGAGAATAAATTAAATTGAAAAGCGTTTAATTCTTTTGATAAATCAGCCTGGCTGTACCAGGAGAAAAAGAGAACATCTCTTGCAAAAAGAGTAGAGAAATATCATAGCGGTTTTTTAAAGTCAAGTGAATTATAAATACTGGAAAATACGTGGGTTAACGTGTCTTTCAAACTTTCAAAAAAAGAGTATTTTGTGATGAAAAAAAGAGGGTGTTTTATTTTAAAAATGTGGAGTGAAATGAATCACTGAGCCGGAGAGCCGGTCATCGCCTGGGCCGCCAGTTGGCCGCAGGCCCCTAAAATATCCGTTCCTCGGTTGTTGCGGATAAAGGCGGAGAATTTCTTTTGGATCAAGTAGTTCTGGAAAGATTTGATGCGTTCCTCCGACGGCGGCTGGTAGGGCGAGCCCTCGTAACCATTGAATGGGATGAGGTTGATTTTGCATCGGACCTGACTCAACAGTTTGCCCAGGCGCACCGCATCTTCATCTGAATCGTTAATGCCTTTCAAAAGTACATACTCAAAAGTAATCCGCCGAGTGGGTTTTAATGGATATTTTTTCAGGCAATCCATCAGGGCCTCAATCGGATATTTTTTATTGATGGGCATGATCTGGTTACGCGTCGCGTTTTCCGTGGCATTGAGTGAGATGGCCAGGTTGACGTGAATATTTTCCTGCGCAAACTGCCGAATACGGTCGACCAGTCCGGAGGTGGATAAAGTGATCTTGCGGTTGGAGATACGCATCGCGTGCGGGGAGGCCATCAACCGCAGGGCGGCGCATACTTCTTCATAGTTGTCGAGAGGTTCGCCCATCCCCATCATCACGATGTTGGTGACTTGGCCCTCTTCCGGCTGGTCATTGTTCACGGCCAGGCATTGCCCGATGATTTCCCCTGCCGTCAGGTTGCTTTTCAATCCCATGGTGGCGGTGAGGCAAAACGAGCAAGCCAGCCGACAACCGACCTGGCTGGAGATACACAGGGTTTTACGCGTGTCGTCCGGCATCCAGACGCTCTCGACCTGGGCCCCGTTATCCATCTCAAACAGATATTTGATGGAGCCATCCTGCGAATGGGTTTTGGCCGCAATTTTGGGCAGTGCGATGACAAAATGCTCCGCCAGGCGGGCTCTCAAATCCTTGGAAAGATTGGTCATTTCCGAAAACTGCTGAACCCGGTGGAGGTAAATCCAGCTGAACACCTGCTGAACCCGGTAGGCGGGTACTCCCCATTCGGCAAACAACTGATTTAACTTTTCTTCCGGATAACCTATCAAATTAATCATGGGTGAATCACTCCTTGTGGGGGTATTATCATTCGATTCCCGTTCCAAAACAAGTGAGGATTTGTTTGCCGTCGTTTCCGGGGCACCTGTGTATTTTTTCCGGCCAGACCGCAACGCCGGGAACCGGATTTCCGAAGAAAAGTTCAAGGAAATCTCACGCGCCTATCAAACGCTGGAGCAGTGGGCCCAGAGCCCATCAGTTTTCCTATCGGGTCTACTCACATGCCGCCTCGTCGTCGACCTTATTTGAAATACAGTGTATTCACTTTGGGTTTAGAGTAGAGAAAGTAGGATTTGGTCACAACCGCCCCGCTAAACAGGGAGATGAGAATGGTGCAGATGGCGATGGCCTGGAGTATTTGGTGTTCGCCTTTGGCAGGGATTTTGGTTAACCCAATACCAGCCAGAATGAGGCACAGTACGGAGACTCCCAACCCCGTACTCATAACAATGGCCAATTCGGTGGAGAGGGCGACAGTGATGCCCATGTGATTGAGCGTGACCATGGCCAGGGCGAGGGGTGCCAGACATAAGAAATAAGGCCACCACACCCAGCCCGTTCTGGAGTCTTTGTAACGGATGAGCATGCGCATGCCAAACCAAAAAAGGCAAACCACCATTCCTATTGACAAATAATCGGCCGCTTTTTTCTCTCTTTTTTCCTGGCGGATATGGTTCAAAGCGCCCAGGACGTATTGCGCCACCTCTTCCTCGTCCATCTCGTAATATCCACCGTGGCTGGTGTCGTAAGCGAACACGCGCGCGGTGATGGATTCTGCGGGCAGGGAGATGGCCCGGTATTTGTCTTTACCGGCCGATTCGATTTCGAGATAAACGATTCCGTTGTGATATTTTAAATTGTACTTTTGGATTTCCGTCAGGTTTTTGGCGTAGCGGTTGTTCTCTTTATGGAATTGATCCTGGATGACTATCAGATCCTGCAATGCCTTCCGGGCCTGGGCGTCATGGTCATTTTCGAAGATGCGGGTGCATCCGCCGGCGCAAAGGACTATGATAACTAGCCAGAGCCACGATCGTTGTAGAATTGGATTCATTTCGGTATTGGATTCGTAGGAAATTAAAGGCCAAATTTATATCACACGAACCGGGTTACGGCAAGACGATCGCCAGTCAACCGGATTCGGGATGAGTCGAGCATTATGAAGCATCATGCCATCTGGAAGCAATTGAAGTTTGTCACCGGCAATCCCAACAAACTCCGCGAAGCCGAGGAAATTCTTGGAATCAGTATGGAGCAGGGGACAGCCGACCACCTGCACGAAATTCAAACCAACGATATCCGCCAACTGGTCGAGCACAAGGTGATGGAAGCCTGGCGCGAATTCAAATGTCCGGTCCTGGTGGAGGATTCGGGGCTGATCTTTACCGCTTGGAACGGTCTACCGGGCGCTCTGGTCAAATGGTTCGAAAAGAGTGTCGGGTGTCAGGGCATGCTGAAAATGCTGGAATCGTTCGAAAACCGTCAGGCTGAGGCAGTTTGTCTGGCCGCCGTGTACGACGGCACAACGATGGTCATCGGAGAGGGCAGGGTGTCCGGAACGATTGCTCCCGATATTCGGGGAAGCCAGGGGTTCGGCTGGGATGTGATTTTTGTCCCCGATGGAGAAACCCGGACCTATGCCGAAATGAGCGCCACAGAAAAAAATGCGCGGTCCCATCGCCGGCAGGCGTTTGAATCACTCAAAAGCCAGTTATGAGTTTTGTTCCAGTTCCGAAAGCCGGTCGAACAATGTTTTGAGTTGTTCGCGGTATTGTTCGAGGTTGGCGAAAATAGCATTGGCATTTTGAGAGGCCGACTCCGGCTTCATCTTTTCGTGGTCCTCTATCATGCTTTGCCATGCCGTACCCTCCGGCAACCACCCCACGCGCTCCGCCAGCGCAAAGCATTCCTCCGGTGACTCACAGGTTATATTCTGCTTCAGGGCACCAGCCCGGATACATTTCACTGCTGTACTGAAAGTGAACTTAAAACGCTGAAGCGCGGCATCCCGGTAATAATCCGTCAGTTCGTTCTTCTTCATCTGCTGGAGCCATTGCAGGTTCCAGTCCAGTTGGTTCAATAGAATTTTTAAGGGAGGCAGTTCCTCCGGGTTTGCAGTCATGAAATCGATTTTATTTCATAAATGTCCGAAAAGGGGAAGAACTTTTGAATTGGCGTTTTTATAATGATATTCTCTACCGTGATTTTAAACCCAAAAGCTTTACAGGAATCAGGTGTGACTTTATGACCGAACAGGAACGATTTGTCGATAATGGTGATGAAACGGTTACCGACCATGAAACGGGATTGATGTGGAAGAAAACAGACTCCATGATTGATCTGAAAAAATGGGTTAATTATCAGGAGGCCGTGGATTACGCTCGCGAACTTAGAGAGAACAAGTTTGCGGGATATGACGATTGGCGTTTGCCCTCCAAAGAGGAAATGTTGTCTTTGTATGATGAATCCTTTTCACAAACTGACAAGTTCGGCAAGACCATACACATCAGCGATAAATTCGCCAGCGGTTGTGGCTTTTCGATGATCGCAAAACAGGTGGATGGACGCATGCGCACCTGGGTTTTGAAATTACGGGACAAGGAGCTTGAGCATCCCGACGGGTTATGGACTTTGGCCGAAGCCACCCGGGCCGTACGTATACATAAATAAGAGGAGTTTTCTTCATGAGCGATATATACAACCCGCCTTCAACCGTTTCGGAAACCGCCTGGATTCAGAACATGGATCAGTATCGGGAGATGTACGAGCGATCTATAAAGGACCCGGAAGGATTCTGGGCGGAGCAGGCGGAGCAGTTTATCTGGTTTAAAAAATGGGACAAGGTTCGGGATTTTAATTACGACGTTAGAAAAGGAAATATCTTCATCGAATGGTTTCAGGGCGCCAAGACCAACATCACGGTCAATTGCCTGGACCGCCATATCGAAACCCGAGGCGATCAGACAGCCATACTCTGGGAAGGCAACGAGCCGGGAGAAACCCGGAGCCTGACCTATAAGGAATTGTTGGACCAGGTGTGCCGGTTCGCCAATGTTCTTAAAAAACATGGCGTCAAGAAGGGCGACCGGGTTTCCATTTATATGCCGATGGTTCCAGAGCTGGCGGTGGCCATGCTGGCCTGTGCCCGCATCGGAGCGATTCATTCCATCGTCTTCGGAGGATTTTCACCGACGGCGCTGGCCGACCGCATTGTCGATTCGACCTGTACCGTAGTGGTGACCGCTGACGGCTCCTATCGCGGAAGCAAGTCGGTCGCTCTGAAAACCAATGTCGATAAGGCTATCGAACTCGCCAAAAATGGAGGGGTGACGGTACAATCCTGCATCGTAGCCAAACACGTTGGCGATAAGATCGAAACCTCTATGACAGCCGGGCGGGACACCTGGTGGGAAGACGAGATGGCAATCGTAGACAACGATTGCGAACCCGAAGTCATGGATGCCGAGGACCCGCTTTTTATCCTGTACACCTCAGGGTCGACGGGCAAACCGAAAGGCGTCCAGCACAATATCGGCGGCTACATGATTTTTGTCGCACTCACCCACAAATATATTTTCGATTATCACGATGGCGACATCTGGTGGTGTACGGCTGATATCGGTTGGGTGACGGGCCACTCGTATATTATTTACGGTCCCCTGGCGAACGGTGCCACGACTCTCATGTTCGAAGGCATCCCCACGTATCCGGATGCCGGACGGTTCTGGGATGTGGTGGACCGCCACAAGGTGACGCAGTTCTATACGGCGCCAACGGCGATCCGGGCTTTGATGTCACATGGTGATGAAATTCCTTCCAAATACAATCTGACCACGCTGAAAGTTCTGGGATCGGTCGGCGAACCGATCAATCCCGAAGCTTGGCGGTGGTACTACAAACATATTGGCCGGGGCCGATGCCCCATTGTCGATACCTGGTGGCAGACGGAGACGGGCGGTATCCTGATCACTCCGCTACCGGGCTGTACGCCGGCCAAACCCGGCTCCGCGACGTTTCCATTTTTTGGAGTGAAGCCCGTGATCATCGAGCCTGAAACCGGCAAGGTGGTGGAAGGCAACGGTGTTTCCGGTGTGCTGGCACTCAAGGAACCCTGGCCGGGACAAATGCGCACTTTGTATGGCGATCATGATCGGTTCGAGGAAACCTATTTCAAGATGTACCCCGGTTATTATTTTACCGGCGATGGCAGTACCCGGGATGAGGACGGCTATTATTGGGTGACCGGACGGGTGGACGACGTCATCAACGTTTCGGGTCACCGCATGGGCACGGCGGAAGTGGAGTCGGCTCTGGTGCTTCACGAAAAAGTGGCGGAAGCGGCAGTGGTTGGATTCCCGCATGATATCAAAGGGCAGGGCATCTATGCCTATACGACCCTGATGGACGGGGTCGAGTATACGGACGAGTTGAAAAAAGAACTCATCGTGTTTGTCCGGAAAGAAATCGGTCCCATTGCCGCGCCGGATGTCATTCATTGGGCACCGGGACTCCCCAAAACCCGGTCGGGTAAAATCATGCGGCGCATCTTGCGAAAGATTGCCGCGAATGAAGCGGATCAATTGGGTGATATTTCGACGCTGGCGGACCCATCGGTGGTGGAGCAGTTGAAATCAACGTACCGGGGAGTTTAGAAAAAAACGAAGGCAGGATTTAGCGCAGGGACCTATAAGGAATCGTGGATCAAGTAGTCTCTATCCAGGATTCTTCGCGGGCTGATGGAAAAGGAAACATCCCCCTTCCTCCCCCAAATGTATTGAACGCTTGTTTATTGGAAGAAATTACTTTATTTCAATTGCTCTGGGTTGTCAACGGAATTCTTCTGAATTATTGAGACTTAGAGCTTTTCTCCGGGTTTTATCCACATTTAACTCACAATCTATTCACAGTTCCCTACCGAATCCTACTATTTTTACATGCTTTTCAGAGCGAGGCGGTATTTGACCTCATTCAGTCCTTTGTGGCTCAGCGGATTGAGGGGCTGATGCTGGATCGCCCGATTGAAGGCTTCCCGGGACTCCGCCAGCCGGTTGAGGTTTAGATAAGTCCATCCCAGTCCGTCGTACACCTCCGGCCAGTCCCGATGCTGGTTCAATGCCGTCAGCCAATGTTCCAGGGCTTCCTTGTACTTTTTCTGCTGGAGTAACGTGCGCGCCAGTTTGGTGCGGGCGCTGGTCACGATGTCGATTTTTAGGCCGGGTTCACTGCCTCGGTTTTTTTCAGTGACGGGGTGGGTGTTGGGATTTCTCTTGAGGCTTCGTTTGAGGTGAGCCTCCGCTTCTTCCCATTGTTTCATCTTGTGAAAGTTGTATCCCAGACCTTTCAGGGCTTCCGAGGATCGCGACTGGGATGCCAGTGCGGTGTTGAACATTTTGATGGAGTCTTCGGACTTGTTGCGATGGTAATACGCCCAGCCGATGTGGTTGTAGACCTGCCAGCCGAACCGTTCCTTATCCAGAATACTTTTGAAATCGTCCGACGCCGCAATTTCGGGATCGAGCGAGATCGCCTTCAAGAAATACTCGACTCCCAGGTCGGGATCGCCGTGTTGATATTCGATCCAACCGATCGCCATGTAGGCGGAAGCTCTCAGGGGTTTGCGTCGAACTTTGGCCAGGAAGTATTCCTTGGCGATTTCCGTGTCCCAACTTCTCAAAATACTCCAGTCCAGTTTGTAAACGATTGTCTTCTGATCGGGTATGAGGGTGTCGGCGACAATTAAATTTTTAGCCGCCTCCTCATATTGGCCGAGGTGGTAATACGCCATTCCCAATCCCTTGGTCCAATGCGATTCGTATTCCTGCCGCACCCGTATCTTTTCGAAATTCTGGATGGCCAGTTGGTATTGCTTTTTGCCGATCTGGCTGAATCCCAGGCCGCTGTAGGCCTTTGCCAGTGCAAACGTCATGGAGGGACCGGACTGGTTTTCTTCAATATAGTCGAAGTACAGATAGGAGGCGTTTTTGTAGTCCCCCTTTCTCATTTTCTGGTCGGCCTGATACAACTTGGAAACCAGCGTTCCGCTTAAATGACGCATGCCTTCCAGAGCTGTGGGTTCCTTGGGGTCCTTGTCGAGTGCGGTTTCGAATCGCTTCAGAGCCTCATCCTCGTGATTGCGTTTGAGGGCGATCCAGCCCAATGCGCTGTGCGGATAGGACCAGTCGGGATAACTTTGGTTCAGTTGTGTAAATTTTTTCTCTGCGATACGGTATTTATGGATATCAAAATAATGTTTGGCCACCGAGGCTTTGGCTTGAAGGCTTTTTTTGACTTCGAGAATCCCCAGTTCGGTTCCGATGAACCGGCCGCGTTGTTTCCAGGTCTCATTGAATATTGTTTCCGCTCCGATCAGGTTGTCGGTTTTCAGGAGACTCCAGGCCAATCCGTTACGTGCGTCCAGGCTGTGCGCGATTTCCTGAGGCAGACTTTGAAAAGCGACTAAAGCTCTTTTGAAAAGTTTTTTGCGGTACAGGCGCCAGGCATCTTCCAGTGCCGGGTAATGCCCCGGTCGATAATCCGGATACACCGACAACATACTGCGGTAACGGGGCGCATCGATCCCAAGGGTGAACAGGGACGCGACTCGAATGTGGGAAGGCGCTACTTCCACCGGTTTGCCGGGTAGGCCTTGTCGCCATTGGTCCCATTGGTCTTCGAGATCGTCGCGTTCTCCAAACAGATAGATTTTCTTGAAATGAAATTGCGCGGCTTTCTCCCTGGCGAGGAAGAGGTTGCAAAAGCCGAGCCCCTTATGGGCTTCATGAGAATCGGGTGACAGGGATTCCGCCTGCTTGAATTTCTCCAGAGCCCGCTCATAAAATTTCATCGCGACGTAGGACCATCCCATCCCGATCAAGGGTTCCGCGTCTTTGGGGAAATGGGTATGAGCGCTTTCGAAAGCGATGAGGGCTTTGTCGTATCGTTTTTGAAAAAAATAGGCCCAGGGTAGAAATCGGATGGTTTTGGGATTATCCGGTGATGTGATCAATGACTTTTTAAGGTAGTGCTCCGCCACCTCAAACTGATTGGCTTTGAATTGTTCGATGGCGAATTCGAGATCCAATTGGGATTTTGGGGTGCTGATTTCCGGAGCAGAAGTGATGACAGCATTCATCGACTGTTGCTGGGATTTGCCGTTGCGACGATTGAAAAGAGTTGTTTTCCTGGCCGGTTGCTCGTCTTTGACCGCCTCGGTTTTAGCCGGAGTGGTGGCTTTGGATGGTTGCTCGTCTGTGACCTTGGACTTTTCGAAGCGCTGGGCGATCGTCGCCTTGCGCTTGCCGGGAGTTGTGGACGTATTTTGGCAACCCCATCCGGTTATCAGGAGCAGTATTAGGACGCTATATGCCACGGGTTTTTGATACAATGTCAGCATTCTTAAAGAAGGGGAGCAGGGTTTTCGAGTCATATCTTCGTATCGGCATAATTTTCAAATATTTTAGCCGATATGGGGGTGGAATCCGGTTTAATTTTATTTTTCCAGGATTCTGAAAGAAATAGTAATATTCAATATTTATGGGTATGATGCCTTCTTTTCCATTTTAAGGTGAAATTAAAGACCAATGAGCGTTTTCAGGATAGTCGGGATTCTACTACTGCTGGCGTTGCCCATGGGGTGCTCTCAGTGTAATACCGGGAAAGAGGAGCAGGCACCTTCCATCTCTGAGATAGAGGGAGTCGGGGGAGATAAGGATTCGTCTTCCAAAGTTAACGCTCCTCTCGAGTTGACGGAAGAGGACAAGATCAAAGCCGAGCAGGCTCCCGAAGGCATGGTGTTTATCAAAGGCGGATGCTTCACGATGGGCAACGACAATGCCCAGGCGGATGAGAAATATGAGCACGAAGTGTGCCTCGACGATTTTTATATGGACCGGTACGAAGTGACCCAGGCCCGTTGGGAAAAAGTCATGGATTTCAATCCTTCCAAGAATGTTAAAGAGGATCATCCGGTCGAGCAGGTCAATTATCAGGACATCCAGCAGTTTATAGAGAAGTCCGGCGGTGCCTGCCGTTTGCCGACGGAAGCGGAATGGGAATACGCCGCACGGGGACACGCTGACACCCGATATTTTTGGGGCAACGTCATGGACGGCGCCTATGCCTGGTTCGAGGACAACTCCGATGGAACCACCCACCCAGTCGGCCAGAAAAAAGCCAATCAGTTTGGCTTGTACGACATGATGGGGAACGTCTGGGAATGGACGGAGGACTGGTACAGCCCGTACTATGTTGGCAACAAAGAGACCAATCCTACCGGACCAAAAGAAGGCGAGAATAAAATCATTCGCGGCGGGTCGTTCAACTCATCCGCCGGGGCTCTCAGAATCACCAATCGTACCTGGCTGAATCCCCAAAACCGGGTCTTCTCGAAAGTAGCCAGCTATGGCGGCAGTGTCGACGAAAAGTACAACTTCATCGGCTTTCGTTGCGCCAAATCCATAACCGCCCCACCTGCCGAAACATCAATCCCCGCCCCAGCACCGACAAAAGAAAAACCGACTGATGGATAACCGAAACAACCTCTTGCGAAATCTCACTGGGTCCGATTGTTAAACGAGTATGAGCGGCAGTCGAGCTACCGGCAGTCTTTGCAGATGCCGAACATGTCGAGTTTGTGGGTGGTCATTTCGAAGCCATGCTCTTTGGCCACGTCCTGCTGCAATTTTTCGATCAGGAGATTGTGGAATTCGATGATCTTGCCGCATTGCGTACAGATCATGTGATCGTGGTGGGCGTGCTCGTAATTGTGTTCGTAGCGTTTTTGACCGTCGCCAAAATCGAGTTCGGCGGCGAGTCCGCTTTCGGTCAGCAAGGCGAGGGTGCGGTACACCGTGGCCAGGCCGATCTTCGGTTCTTTGCTCGAAACTATTTTATAAAGCTCCTCAGCGCTGAGATGTTCTTCACTGGCCAAAAACGCTTCCAGTACGGCGCGTCTTTGTTTGGTGATTTTCAGGTTGTGCTGGGTGATGTAGTTTTCAAGAACTTCGTGCTCATCAATCGCCATAAAAACCTCCCTTGGATCTAAAACTTATCACGGAGATTCCACGCGAGTCAATCCATCATTTTAGTCCGCAGTTTCCTTGCAAGCTTTTATTCAAGTGACTTAATCCGGGATTGTATTGCTTCCGCCAAAGTATCTGCGGCGACTTCCCATTGCTCGCCGTCATCCATATTTTTCAATACGTATTGCTTGTTTTTGATTTCGTTCTCCCCGATGATCAACGTAAACCGGCTGGCCAGTTTGTTAGCTTTGCGCATCTGACTTTTCATGCTTCCGCCCTCGACCTCACGCTCGACATACAGACCCACACCCCGTAGTTGATGCGTGATGGGGAAAGCCAGTTTTAGCGCTTCGTCACCCAGACAAACCAGATAGACGTCGGGTCGTTGTTCCAAGCCTTGAAGTTTTTCTTCGGGCAAAATCGAGATCAAGCGTTCCATGCCCAGTGCAAATCCGAAACAGGGGGTAGGGGGACCATCGAAATCTTCCACCAGCGAATCGTAACGGCCACCGCCGCAGACAGCGTTCTGTGATCCCAGTCCAGTTTTTGCGATCACTTCAAACGTGGTCTTGTTGTAATAATCGAGGCCGCGCACGATTAGTTCGTTAATTGTATAAGGGGTGTTGATCGAATCCAGAAACTTTTGGACTTGCGCAAAATCCTGATCGCATTGAGAGCAGAGGTGATCTTTTATCTTGGGAAGGTCTTTGGCGATTTCACCATCGCGCGGCACCTTGCAGTCGAGGACTCTTAAAGGATTCCGTTCGTAGCGTTGGTTGCAGTTGGAGCACAACTCACCCAAGTGCGATTGGATGGCGGACTTGAGGATTTCGCGGTATTGTGGTCGGCACTCTTTACATCCGAGTGAGTTGATCTGGAGTTCGAGATCGTTCAGTCCCAGTTCCTTGAAAAACTCAATGAGCAGGGTCATCACTTCGGCATCGATTGCCGGACTGGGTGATCCCATCGCTTCCACTCCGATCTGGTAGAACTGGCGAAACCGTCCTGCCTGCGGCCGTTCATAGCGGAACATGGGGCCGAAGTAATACAGCTTGGTCAAGGGATTCTGGCCGTGCATTTTGTGTTCGATGTAGGATCGGACGACTGAAGCGGTGCCTTCCGGCCGGAGAGTGATTTCCTCACCGCCTTTATCCGTGAAGGTGTACATTTCCTTTTCCACGATGTCCGTGGTATCGCCGATACTTCTTTTGAACAAGTGGGTGTATTCAAAAATGGGGAGCCGGATTTCTTTGAAGCCGTATCGGGAAAATATCATGTGAGCTACGGACTCCACCCATTGCCACTTTTCAATTTCTCCGGGCAGGATGTCTTTGACGCCTTTGATGCTTTTGATTTTCATAAATCAGTCGGATTTAATTTTGAGTTGGAGATTATATTTTGAGGAACCGGGCAACAAGGTCCACTTCGCGGATGCTTCCGATGAAAAGGGGAGTTCTCTGATGGATTTCGGTGGGCTTGATATCCAGAATGCGAGTTTTCCCATCAGTGGCTTTGCCTCCGGCATGTTCCACGATAAATGCCAAAGGTGCCGCCTCGAAAGCGTAGCGTAATTTTCCGTCAGGGTTTTTCTGGTCGCCGGGGTACATGAAAATTCCACCCTTGAGGAGTGTTCGATGAAAATCCGAAACGAGAGAGCCGATGTATCTCAATGTGTAAGGTCTCTGCGTGGCCTTGTCTTTTTCCTTCATGTAGTCGACCAGGCTTTTCTGAGGTTCTTCCCATCTTTCAATGTTGCCCTCGTTGATGCTGTAAGTGGTGCCGGACTCCGGAATCTTGATATCGTGGTGCGACAGGAAAAACTCCCCGAGTGAGGGGTCGAGTGTGAACCCATGAACGCCTTGGCCGGAAGTGTAAACGAACATCGTGCTGGAACCGTAGACGATGTAACCGGACGCAACCTGTTGCGATCCTTTTTGGAGTAAATCGTCGTCAGTCACTTCCTTGCCGGGGCTTTGTTTGCGATAGATGGAGAAAATGGTGCCGATGCTGACGTTGACGTCGATGTTGGAAGAACCGTCCAGCGGGTCCATTGTGAAGATATATTTGCCCGCGTGATCTTGAGGAATGATCACCGGTTCGTCGTACTCTTCCGAAGTAATAGCGCAAAGGAGACCGGAATTTCCCAGTAACTTGGTGAAAATTTCATTGGCGTATTCATCCAGTTTTTGGACTTCTTCGCCCTGAATGTTGACCCGGCCCGTCAAACCCAGGATATTTTCTCCCAAACCCGCGTTGTTGACTTGGAGGGACACAAATTTGGCAGCCACCAGAATTTCCATCATCAGGCTGGTAAATTCCCCGGTTGCTCCCTCAGCCATATTCTGGCGTCGCCGCAGGTGTTGAATAAGCGTGATTCGTTCCATAATGGGTATTGGTCTTTCTTATGGGTGGTTGATTTTGAAGATGAATAATTCAGCTGACAGGTTTGCGCAATTCTAACTGATTTAAATATTTTCGGCAAATTTTCCTGGAAGCCGATAATTTCATTGATTATTCAGCGACTTTATCATAAATTATTGATAAATAAACCTTTATCTGGTTTTTGAAATGGAAGAGTTGGTCCGCGAATTTACCGAGCATTTGTTTGTCGAGAAGAGACACTCACCCCATACGGTGGATGGCTATCGGCGAGATATTTCCCGGTTTGTTTCTTTCCAGCCCAAGGCATCGTTAAAGTCCATCACCCCATCGGATATTCGAGAGTTTCTATTAAGTCTCCACAATCAAGGTCTCTCATCGCGATCCATCGCCCGTTCGCTATCTTCCTTGAAATCGTTTTTCAAATACCTGGTGGGGGAAAGCCTGATCAGCGAGAACCCGGTGGAGACTCTGGAGACTCCCAAAATCTGGCGCAAGCTACCCCATACTATTTCCCTCAATGATGTGGAGTCTCTTTTAAATCAGCCGGATATAAAGACACCCTTGGGGATCAGAGACAAGGCCATGCTGGAGGTTCTGTATGCCACTGGGGTGCGGGTCAGTGAGTTGATATCGTTAGAGTTGAACGACCTGAACCTTGAGGTGGGGTTTATTCGCTCCTACGGCAAGGGGGGCAAGGAACGAGTGATTCCGATGGGAGAGGTGGCTCAATCCTATTTAAAGGCGTATCTGGAGCTAAGCCGCCCCCAACTGGTCAAAAATCAAAATTGCTCCGCGGTTTTCATTTCCCGGCGAAAAATGCCGATGACCCGCCAGGCTTTCTGGAAAACCCTGAAGCAATACGCGCTTAAGGCTCATATTTCGGCGGAGGTCTCCCCCCATACCCTGCGGCACGCTTTTGCGACCCATCTTCTCGAGAGAGGAGCCGATTTGCGGTCGGTTCAGCAAATGTTGGGTCATTCGGACATTTCCACCACCCAAATCTATACGCATGTGGTACAAAAGAGAATCAGGGAAGTTTTTGACAAGTGTCATCCTCGGTCCTGAATGGGGATTGAAGAGTTAATTTTCCCTTGACTCTTTACCTTATTAAAGCTAGTATTTTTAGTATCTTACCCGCTTTTACGCGTGACACATTTAGAGTTTTCATGATGCCTTTTGAATCAGCGGGTAGACCATGAGCTTGGTTATAAATATTGATGATATTCCAGATGACGGGGAATACGTTTTTGATCTTGTTGAAAAACAGGGTCATTTCAAGGTTGACCCGGAAGAAGGTGTATTAAAGGAAGACCTTCATGTAGAAGGAAGTCTTTCGAAGGTGGGGAGGGAAGTCCTCCTTAAGGGAAGCATTTCTACGGAAATGGAAATGACTTGTTCCCGGTGCTTGGAGCCTTTGCGTTATAAGGTTCGGTCCAAGGTTTTATCTCGTTACGTTCCCGGTCAAGAGGCCGATAGCTTGGATTTGGATGTTGAACTCCAAGCTTCGGACATTGAAGTGGAGTACTACACTGGTGAACGGATTGATTTGACCCAAGCCGTGTATGACCAGATGATGTTGAGTTTACCTCTGTCCCGGTTATGCAAGGAAGATTGCCAGGGGATCTGTTCCCAGTGCGGGATCAATCGAAATAAAAAAAATTGTCAGTGTTCGGATGGGGATTCGGTCGACCCGCGATTGGCCGTATTAAAAACATTAAAAGATAAACTTGAATAGCTTTTAAAGGAAATCAGCATGCCAGTACCGAAGAAAAGAACATCCCAGTCAAAAAAAGGAATGAGACGCTCTCACGATCATTTAAGTGCTCCTGCTTACAGTGAATGTTCTCAATGCCATGAGATTAAACGACCTCACCATGTTTGTCCTCACTGCGGATATTACAAGGATAAAGAAGTCATAGAGGTTGAAGCCGTCTAGAGATTTATTGATTCCAGTCCAGACCGGTCGGTTTATTTGAATTTCAACCATTGAAAGGGGTATCGCCTTATCCCGAATAAGCTTACAGGTCATGTTTTTGTTAACCTCGTATCCTCTAGTTTTATCCTGAAGAGGTAATTGGCGAATCCCCCTTGAACCTTCCAGAGGAAGAAAATCAAAAATGAAAATTGCTGTTGACGCAATGGGGGGAGACCACGCTCCAGAGGCCATTGTTGAAGGCTCTGTGTTGGCGGCGCGGGAATTTGGGATTCCCATTATCCTCACGGGTATTTCGCATCGGGTGCATCAGGAGCTGGAAAAATATGAGGACTGGAAACAGCTGGGCATCGAAGTAGAGCATGCGGATGAAATTGTCGAGATGCATGACACCCCGAGCAAGGTGATTCGATCTAAAAGAAAATCTTCCATGAAGATTGGAATTGATCTGGTCAAGAGCGGTGCGGCTTCTGCTTTCGTAAGCGCCGGCAACACCGGTGCTGTGCTTGCCTATTCTACTATCATTTTACGTCCTTTGAAGGGTGTGGACCGGCCCGCCATTGCGATTCTTCTGCCAACAGCCAAGGGCACTTCGATCCTTCTGGATGCCGGCGCCAATGTAGATTGCAAAACTAACCAGCTGTTTCAATTTGGAATCATGGGGCATGCCTATGCCAAATATATTCTGGAAAAGGACAATCCCGGAGTCGGGTTGCTGAGTATCGGCGAGGAGGATGGCAAGGGTAACGAGACCACCAAAGAGGCCTTCAAGCTTCTCAAGAAAAGCCATATCAACTTTATTGGCAATATTGAAGGCAAGGAAGTCTACCGGGGCAACGCCGACGTTATTGTATGCGACGGCTTTACTGGGAATGTGGCACTCAAAATCAGTGAAAGCCTGGCCGAGATGATCGGTGGTAGTTTGAAAAATCTCTTTAAAAAGGGGATGACCACCAAGCTGAGTTACATGCTGTTAAAACCTCATTTGGCTGAATTGAAGAAGAAGGTCGACTATTCCGAAAAAGGTGGCGCGCCGCTTCTGGGAATCAATGGAGTGTGTATTATCGCCCACGGCAGTTCCAGTCCCAAAGCCATCAAAAATGCCATTTATCAGGCGCATCTGTTTGTCGAAAAGAAAATCAACGATCATATTTGTGAAGACATTGAATACAATCTGGATGGCGGCGGATCGCTCTGGCAACATATCAAGGAGATTGTCACCGGTTCGGAGGATGACCCCAAGGATTCCGAAACTTCTGGGGAAACATCGGATCCATCAAAAAATTAATTGTCAATTCTTTTGGGTCCAACGGCCCAACTCAATCTGCGCATGAAAAAAAAATCACTATACCAGGCTGAAATCGTCGGAACAGGGTGTTACCTTCCTGAAAAAATTCTGACCAATGCGGAGCTGGAAAAAACCTTGGATACTTCGGATGAGTGGATCCGAACCCGGACCGGTATTCTGGAGAGAAGGATTGCCCGAAAGGATGAATCTTCCTCCACCCTGGGATCGCACGCGGCAGAAAATGCTTTGAAGTCGGCAGGGATGGCTCCGGATGAGTTGGACATGATTATTGTCTGCACTTCCACCCCGGATGTGCTTTATCCCTCGACGGCCTGTTTTGTGCAAAAGAATATTAGCGCTTCCAAAGCCGCGGCCTATGATATTTCCGCCGTGTGTTCCGGGTTTGTGTTTGGGTTGTCGATTGCCGAGCAATACATTAAAAGCGGTCGGTATGAGAACGTTATGGTGATCGGTGCCGAAGTGAATTCCCGGATCATGGATTGGACCGACCGGAAGACTTGTATCTTGTTCGGGGATGGTGCAGGCGCGGTCATTTTGAAGCGTGTCGAAAAGGAAGAACCGATAGGCGTTCTCTCATCTCATATTTATTCCGATGGCAATCATTCTGATATGTTGATCGTACCCGGAGGTATAGGAAGAGAACCCGTGAATCACGAAGCGGTAGACAACAAAATGTATTGTTTGAAAATGGCGGGTCAGTCGACTTTTAAAATGGCAGTGAAGCGTATGTGCGAAGCTTCCAGGGAATGTCTGGAATTCAACGGGCTGTCCACCGACGATGTCGATGTGGTGATTCCTCATCAAGCCAATCGCAGAATTATTGAAACCGTTTCTGAAAAGCTCAATATGAATATCGACAAGTTTGTTATCAATATTGATAAATATGGAAACACCAGTGCGGCTTCCATTCCGATTGCTCTTCATGAAGCACGCGAAGCCGGAAGACTTCAGTCAGGAACTTTAAGTCTGCTCACCGTTTTAGGTGCAGGCATAACTTGGGGAGCGGCGGCGATTCGATGGTAAAGACAGCTTTTTTATTTCCCGGTCAAGGATCCCAGTTTATAGGAATGGGAAAAGATTTTTATGATTCGGATGCCGAGTGCCGGGCTATGTTTGATGAAGCCTGCGATGTTCTTGGGAACGACATCAGAGATATTTGTTTTAATGGTCCGGAAGAGGATTTAAAATTAACGGAGAACACGCAACCGGCACTGTTGATCCACAGTAGTATTGCCTTGAAGAGATTAAAAGAGCATGATATAGATTTTGTAATGGCGGCAGGCCATAGCTTGGGTGAGTTTTCTGCACTGGTTGCGGCGGGTGCTCTCAAGTTTAAGGATGCCGTTCATCTGGTTCGTCAACGGGGTCGTTTTATGCAGGAAGCCGTACCGGTTGGGGTCGGCGGCATGGCGGCTATCATCGGTTTACCCTTGGAGAAAATCCAGGAACTCTGCAACGAGATCTCTACGAACGGAAAAGTTGTTCAACCGGCCAATCTGAACAGTCCAGAACAAATAGTCATCGCCGGCCACAAAGAATTAGTGGAACGCGTTTCCGAAAGTGCGAAGCAGGCGGGTGCCAAAAAAGCCGTTCTGTTGCCGGTCAGCGCTCCCTTTCACTGTTCTTTGATGAAACCTGCAGAAATCAAACTTCAGGGTGAATTGGAACGAACTGAATTTCAGGACTTGAATGTTCCCGTCATTTCCAATGTGGAGGCCAAACCTGTTTCCAGAGGAGTCGATGCTCAGCAAGCGCTGGTTCGTCAAGTCTGCTCTCCGGTGCGCTGGTTGGAAACGATGCGATATATGGTCGACCAGGGAATTGAGGCGGTCGTGGAAATTGGTTCTGGAAAAGTATTGTCGGGTTTAATGAGGCGGTTTGATAAAAACGTGGATTGTTACCAGGTGGGAGATCAGGAGTCCCTGGAAAAAACAGTCGCGGCATTAAAAAGATAATCTATCAATTAAGGTGATCGATGGAGCTCAAAGACAGGGTTGCCCTGGTAACAGGTGGAGCGCAGGGAATTGGAAAGATTGTAGGCGAGGAATTGGCGCGTCAAGGTGCCCATGTAATTCTAGGTGATGTTAATCTGGAAGGCGCTAAAAAATCGGCAGATGAAATCAAAAGCAATGGAGGTTCCGCTTCCGCTGTTGAATTGAACGTGACAGATGCCAGTGCGGTACAAAAATGTTTTGATTCTGTCTCCAAAGAATTTAAACTGGTTGATATCCTGGTGAACAACGCCGGGATAACCCGAGACGGATTGCTGATGCGGATGAAAGAAGCCGATTGGGATTTGGTGCTTTCCATCAATCTCAAAGGTTCCTTTCTATGCAGTCAGCAGGCGGTCAAACAGATGATGAAGCAAAAGAGCGGTTCCATCGTGAACGTTGCTTCGATTGTCGGTTTGATGGGTAATGCAGGGCAGGCCAACTACTCGGCTTCCAAAGCGGGATTAATTGGGCTGACCAAGACCACTGCCAGGGAGGTGGCTTCACGAGGAATCCGGGTCAATGCAATTGCGCCGGGTTTTATCGATACTGCCATGACCCAGGTTTTGGATGAAAAAGTTCGAGAACGGCTCATCGAGCAAATCCCGCTGGCTCGGTTGGGTCTACCCGAAGATATTGCCAATTGTATTTCATTTCTTGTTTCAGACCGGGCCAATTATATAACGGGCCAGGTTATTAGTATCAATGGTGGGATGTTAATGTGACCTATTGAGGAGCGTGTAAACTATGTCAGTGGAAGATAAAGTAAAAGAAATCATTGTAGATCAGTTGGGTGTAGATGAAAAACAAGTAACAGGTCCTGCGGCATTTATCGATGACCTGGGTGCTGATTCTCTGGATATCGTGGAGTTGGTTATGGCTTTGGAAGAAGCTTTTGAAATCGAAATCCCAGATGAAGATGCCGAAAAGATTGCTACCGTAGCGCACGCGATTGATTATATCAACAAGCACACCAACTAAACTTTGTAATCCATTCGGGAATAATTATGTCAAGACGTGTGGTCGTTACAGGATTAGGTATGCTTTCGCCCTTGGGTATTGGTGTGAAGGCGAACTGGGATGGGGTCTGTGAAGGAAAGTCCGGCATTGGGCATATTTCGAGATTTGATGTCCCTGAGGATTTCCCAGTGAAGATTGCCGGGGAAGTTGAAGGGTTCAAGCCTGAGGACTACATCGATCATAAAGAAATCAAGAAAATGGATACCTTTATCCATTATTCCGTGGCCTGCAGTCAAATGGCCATGGAAGACTCCGGCTTTAAGATCACCGATGAAAATGCGGAGAGAGTCGGCGTCCTGGTGGGCGTTGGATTGGGCGGTTTGCCAGCCATTGAGAAGTACCACCAGATTTATCTGGATAAAGGTGTAAAAAAAATCACGCCTTTCTTTATCCCCATGCTCATCCCCAACCTGGCTTCCGGGCAGGTGTCTATTGATTTGGGAGCAAAAGGTCCCAATACCTGCGTTGTGACCGCCTGTGCCACGGGAACGCATGCCATCGGGGATGCGTATCAAATGGTCCGTGACGGGGTGGCTGATGTGATGATTGCCGGAGGTACCGAGTCGGTCATCACGCCTCTTGCCATCGGTGGGTTTGCCGCCGCTAAAGCACTGTCTACTCGCAACGACGATCCGCAAGGGGCCAGTCGGCCTTTTGATAAAGACCGGGACGGTTTTGTGATGGGAGAGGGTTGTGGTGTGGTGATCCTGGAAGAAATGGAAAGTGCTAAAAAGCGGGGAGCCAAGATCTATGCCGAGGTCGCCGGGTATGCGTTGAATGGAGATGCGTATCACATCACTGCGCCGGCTCCTGAAGGAAAAGGGGCCGTGAAGTGCCTGCAGTTGGCTCTGGAAAGCTCCAAGTTAAATAAAGAGGATATCGACTATGTCAACGCCCATGGCACCTCTACAGGGGCGGATGCCACTGAGACGGCCGCCATTAAAAAAGTCTTTGGCGACCATGCCTACAAACTGGCTGTCAGTTCGACCAAGTCCATGACCGGACACCTGTTGGGAGCGGCTGGCGGGGTGGAGGCGATTTATTCAATTTTGGCCATTCATCATGGCATTATTCCCCCGACCATCAACTACACCACGCCGGATCCTGCTTGCGATCTGGATTATGTTCCCAATGAAGCCCGCAAGAAAAAAATAACCACCGCCTTGTCCAACTCGTTTGGATTTGGAGGTACCAACGGAGTCATCATTTTCAAGGAAATGGTGAGTTAACCGCCAGGCTTCAATGCTCCCTACTGAACGTATTCAGGAATTAACCTCTCTTCAAAAGCAAATGGGATACACCTTCCGGGATATCTTACTCCTCAACAAAGCCCTGACCCATAAATCCTACGTTAACGAAAATTCGGAATCAATGAAAGACAATGAGCGCTTTGAGTTTTTGGGCGACTCGGTTCTGGATTTGATCGTCAGTGGCTATATGATCAAAACCTTCCCTGACTTTGCGGAGGGAACGCTTTCAAAAATACGTGCGGCTGTGGTCAATGAATCGTGTTTTGCTGATTTGGCCCGCCAAATGGACTTGGGAAAATATCTGCTTTTGGGGAAAGGGGAGGCGTCCTCGGGCGGTAGAGAAAAGAATTCTCTTTTAGCCAATGCCTATGAAGCTCTGGCCGGAGCCGTTTACTTTGATAGCAATCTGGAAACGGCGTTGGAACTCTATCTCCCCGTTCTTGGCAAGGAAATTGCCAAGTATGCCGATACGTCTCGTTTTCGGGATTACAAAAGCGAGCTTCAGGAATACACGCAAACACATTTCAATTGCATTCCCCATTACCGGATTGTAAATGAGAAGGGCCCTGCCCACTCCAAGGAGTTTGAAGTGGCCGTTCTGGTTCAGGATAGTGCCCGCGGACAGGGAAGCGGAAAAAGTAAAAAAGAAGCCGAGCAGGGTGCCGCCAAAACCGCCTTGGACAGTTTTAATTTAACTCCCATCGATTGATACCATGCCTCGCCAACGTATGATCGTTCCCATCTTTATTCCTCATCAGGGATGCCCCTACCGTTGTGTTTTCTGCAACCAGAATGAGATTTCCGGGGCTGAGAGGGAAGAGGACCAGGATCGGTTGGACAGTGCGTTCAATACCTATCTCAATTCGCGTCCCCTGAGGGAGCTCCCTGCTATCCGTGAAGCGGCCTTTTATGGAGGAACCTTCACCGCCTTGCCCGTACAGCGGCAGGAGTTTTTTTTGACTTCAGTTCAGGCCTGGGTTGACCAGGGATATATCCAAAGTCTGCGTCTATCCACCCATCCGGGTGCGGTGGATGCCGAGGCGTTGGCGCTTCTGGATAAGTATGCGGTGAAAGTCATCGAATTGGGTGTTCAGTCCACCGATCCGGAAGTTCTCAGACAATCGGGCAGGGGCGATACTCCTGAATCCTTGGAGCGGTCGATTCATTTAATCCGAGGCCAGGGTTACCAATTGGGTTTGCAGTTGATGTTGGGGCTTCCCGGAGACTCTGAGGAAATATTTCAGCAATCGGTTACAGATACGCTTCGCTTCAAACCGGATTTTGTGCGGATTTATCCGGCTCTCGTGGTGCGTGGGACCGCCCTCCATGAAATGTATAAAAAAGGGGAGTATATCCCCTGGAGTCTGGACCGCACGGTCAACGCTCTCCAGAAGGCGGTCAAGCGATTTGAGGATGCGGGGATATCCGTAATCCGGTTGGGACTTCATCCGGAGCCTTCATTACTGGCCAATATAGTGGACGGACCTCATCATCCTGCCCTGCGATCCCTCGTGGAATCACGAATCGGCTTCGATATCCTGTCCGATCTCCTGTCCCGGGAGGCAGTTTTACCGGATCGGGTGACTTTTAAAGTTCCCTTGGGAAAAGTTTCTAATTATACTGGGCACCGCAAAGAGAATATTTTGATGCTGAAGGAAAAGTTTGCTGTTAAAGAAGTGATCTTTATGCAGACTCCTGACCTCATCGCTCCAGAGCTGATAGCTTGAACCCCTTCGTAAATTTATGAGAAAGAGGATAATAAAATGGTAACGATTGGTATGAATTATAAGGTTATTCCCGGAAAAGAAGAAGTTTTTGAAAATGCGTTCAAAAGCGTCATCAAAGTAATGAATGAAATGGAAGGGCACACGCAGTCCAACTTATATAAGGATGTGAATGATTCTCACTCCTATCTGATCGTTTCCGACTGGAACTCTGAAGAAGCTTACAAAGCTTTTATCAATTCAGAAAAATTTGCGGGAGTCGTAGACTGGGGCAAGGAAAACATTCTGGCAGGGCGACCCAGTCACACCATGTACCGGAAATAACCAAAAGTTGAGGCTCATGAGGCGGGTTGAAACCTTTGATGAGGATCTTGGACAGAAATCAAGAAGGGTTTTCTTCCGCCTCGTGTTCCGGGCCGGCAGTGTATTCGATTTCCCCTTTTTTGATGGTCTTCATCAACTTGGAATAAAAATGTTCCGTGTCATGGGGAAGATGGTCTTCCACTCTCCAGCGTACGGTCACGAGTTTTCCGTTGGGATGGCTGATGATTTGGGTGACTTCTCCATTGTTCTGGGAGAGAGGCTCGTACAGACAATCCCCGACTTTGATTTTCATGATTAAGCTCCGTGGATTATGATAGATTCTTATACTATCACAGCGATTGCATTATAAGATCAAACATGAACTTTTTGATTAAGTATGGGCGAGTGCCCACAATTTAATTCTGGAGGAATATGGCCTATATTACCATGGCACCGATGTACCCGACGATGACGTCCGGTAAAGTAGACGAATTTCTCGTCAGTATCGGAGATACGGTTAAAGTGGGAATGCCGGTGGCGGAAATTGTAGCGGAGGGTTATTACACTCTTGTTTCTGAGTACGAGGGTGTGGTGAAAGAAATTTATGCAAATGAGGGGGAATATATCGAGACCGATAGTCCCATAATCGAAATAGAAGAAGTAAAGGAATAGTAAGGCTGGTGAGTTCTTTGGTAGGCTTTTAAAAAAGCGGGGGCTGTATGCTTTCCTCGTCCAAGGCACCGGCAATATCCGCTTCTTCAGGATAACTGGGTGCGAGTTCCAGGTTCTCCGTACTTTTTAAACTGTCGTAGTCAAAATCACTTCCCCAGGAACTCTCAAAGGTGCTTTCCTGGTCCTTCCATTTTCTGAATTTCCGGTCAATATCTCTTAAGTTGTTTTTGGCTTTTATCAGCCCGGAATTCAACTTCAAGGCCTTTTTGTAAGAGTTTTTAGCTCCCCTGTAATCCTTCTTCAAGTAGTAATAAAAGTGCCCCAGGTTGAGGTAGTGTTCTGCTTTGGAAGGTTCTGCCCGAATCGCCTGCTTGAATTTCCTTTCTGCCGAGATATATTTTCTTTGAGCCGCCAGGGAGAGCGCAAGTTTGGCGAGGGCGGGAGTGTATCCAGGATTGAGTTGTAATGCTTTACGGTAAGCTCTCTCCGCGCGTTTGTAGTTTTTGGAATTAAAGTAAATTAAACCCAGATTCTTATGGATAACAGGAATATCAGGCTTGAATTTGAGGGCTTTCAGGTATTGGGCTTTAGCCTGGTTGTATTTCTTGTGTGAGAAAAGTTGTACTCCTAAATGTTGATGGAGTGCTTGGCGGTCAGCCTGGGAAGTGAAGACTTCATTTAAAAGGAACACTTCATCGGCCTTGTTTGGGTCATTGCTTTCCGGGAAGATCAGGCTTCCCCGCGGCCATTTGAGAGGAATAAAAGACCCTAAAGACTGAGAGGAATATTCCGTAATCCCGGAAGAGGTATTTGATTGAAGCTTTCCGGGAGCGGAGGCGGAGACTATAGAAAGCCACCCTGATAAGCCCAAGGCAAGGATACAAGCGATGAGAAACCTGATAGACGACTTCATGGCATAAAACCAAGTCAGATTAAAAGGAGAGGCTCAAAAACAGTGTGATGCTATGAAGGTTTTAAGGTTATTTAAGGAACCTTCACGAACTACTTTATAAAGTTTTTATAGTGTATGCAAGAAGGTTTTTAGCCGTATGGCAGGTAGTGAGGCAGGCGTATTTCTATAGTATTGAAAATACCTTTGTTGCAGTAAATAAATAAATGGCTAATCCGATGATGTCATTAATCACCGTAACCATGGGGCCTGTGCTGATCGCTGGATCAATTTTTAATTTTATGAAAAGTAATGGAGTGAACGAGCCGATCAATGTTGCTGTGGCCACTGCTAATATGATTCCCAAACCGACTGTGACGCCCAATGCAGGAGAGGTGTTTAACAGCGGCTCTGCGAGAAATATGATGGACACTCCGCAAATCGTTCCAAAAATAATGCCGTTGGAAAGCCCCACTTTTATTTCACTTCTGAGTACTCTGTTCAAATTATCGCTTTGGATATCTCCCGTGGCCAGGCCTCGTACAATGACGGTAGCTCCTTGAATCCCTACGTTTCCGGCGAGGCCAAGTACAAATGGAATGAAGAAGATTACAGCGGTGAATTCGTTTATAGTGATTTGAAACGATTGCAATATAAAGGCGCTGATCATTCCGCCGATAAAAGTAGTGAAGAGCCACGGTGCCCGTGCGGCAATTTTTCGTGAGGTTTTTTTGGCAAAGGGATCGGTTTCCGTTGCGCCGACCATCGTATAAATTTCTTCGTCGGTCGTTTGCCGGAGGCCTCTAAATACGTCGTCAAAGGTGACGATTCCGTGGATGATGTTTTGTTCGTCGACCACGGGTATGGTGCTTAGATGTTCGCGGTCCATCAGGGTTGCAATTTTTTCACAGGACTCATCAAGAAGGACTGTCGATGTTTCCTCCCGGATAATTTCTAGGGCTTTGGCATTGGGCAGGACATTCAGCAAGTCCCTCAAGGTAAAAGAACCTATCAGTTTGTTGTCCGCTCCGACCACGAAGAAATCGGTCACCGAATCTTTGGAAGGATTTCGAATCATTTTGGTTAGAATTTCGCTCGCCAATTCATCCGGGGCCACCCGGTAATAATGCGGGGTCATCATTCCGCCGGCCGTTTGTTCCTCGTAGCGAATCAGGTTTTTGAGAGCCCGAGCTTCATCAGGTACCATTTGTCCCAGGATTTTTTCCTGGTCTTCGGGTTCGTGCTCCTGAAGTATATCGGCCGCTTCGTCCTTGGGCATGCCTTCGAGAAAAGGCGCCATAAAATCCAGGCCCAGGGCATCGCTGATTTCCCTGCGACTTTCCTGATCGGTTTCATAGAGCAATTCCTGGCGTTTGACATCATCCTCAATATATTGGAAAATATGGACTTTTTCATCTGTGCTGAGTTGATGAAGGAGTCGGGCGATGTCGAAATGATCCATGGAATTGATCATTTCCCGTGCCTGGCTTTCTGGAATGCCGGTTTCTGAGAATAGGGATTTTAATTGGTCGATGGTCATGATTTTGGTATTATAAATACATCAATTTAAAGCGCTAACTTTATTTTGGGATTATAAAACTAAAAGTAAGAAAATGAGGCTTTTATGGTTATTGATGGATTGTCCAGCAACGAAATAAAACAACTCCGTGAGAACCAAAACAGGAGGCCGAACCGGAACCGCAAAACGCGGGCTACTATGATGTCCGACAAAACCACGAAAAAAGTATTAAAGAAATTTGATGATGATCATGAGCCTGATGCCAAAATCAACGACGATGTTAGCATCAGCATCGATGAGCATGTCAAAATGAATGATTCTTATATGCGTACGGGATGGTACGTTCCCAAGAAAAAATAATCTTTAAAAAAGCTTAACAGCTATACATATATTGCGGCAGTAGCAGAGGAGACCCTTAGGGGTCTTTTTTGTTTTTGGGTGATTCTTTTAATGACTGGGGTGAGTCGGGTATTTCATATATTGCCTGATAGGTTTCGTACACTTTTTCGTTGATAAAAAAATCTACCAGATCTCGGTCGAGCTCATTGTCGTTCACCATCTTTCTTAAAATTTTGTAGACTTGCTCCAGAGGCATCGCTTTTTTATACGGCCGGTCCTTGGCGGTTAACGCTTCTGCGATATCTGTGACCGCCATCAATTTCCCTTCAAATGGAATTTCTTCGCCCTGGAGCCCCAGAGGATATCCCAATCCATTGATACATTCGTGATGCGCCCCCGCAAAATTAGGAATATTTTTAAGTTTTTTAGTGAAAGGAATTTTATCGAGCATGTCCAAGGTGATTTGAGCGTGATTTTTCATTATTTGGCGCTCTTGGTCGTTAATGCTTCCTTTGCGGATAGACAAATTCTTGAGCTCATCTGAAGTTAAAAAGGGTTGCTGATTCCCATCCTCGTCCTTGTAAGTCCTTTGGGCAATAGCCTGGAGGCGCTCAATGCATTCATCCTCCAAAAACTCAGAAGGCTCATTGCACTTCAGGATGAATTCCCTGACTTCCTTTAGTTCTTGAATAGTTTTTTTAGTGCTCCCTTCAAGGTTTTTAATTTTTTCAGGAGCGTCTCCATCACGGGTCAATTTTAATAGAGTTTGGGCCGCTTCCAACTGGATACTCTGTATGATGAATTGCATTCTCAGGTCCACAAACTGAACCCGGTCAAAAATGGTTTCCAGCTTTTTGCTTTTTTCTATGATTTCCACGGGAGTTGTGACCTTGCCGATATCGTGCATCCAGGAGGCCACCCGTAGTTCATGAAATTTTTCCGGAGTGAAATGGACATTCTGGAACGGGGGCTTGGTGTTTTTGTGCAGTTCTTCGGCCATGACCATTGTCAGGTTGGCCACTCGACGAATGTGCCCTCCTGTGATCGGGGATTTTTCATCGATCGCGGTCGCCATGACCTCTACGAAAGACTCAAAGAGATGCTCCATATCGTTAATCAAGCGGGCATTGGTAATGGATACGGCTGCTTGCGAGGCCAGAGATTCGGTGAGACTGACGTAATCGGGTAAAAAGGGGATGATCTCACGAGTGTCCGGATTAATCGCGTTGACCAATTGCAGAACCCCGATGATGTCGTTCTCATGGTTGCGCATGGGGCAGACCAGCATGGAAGTGGAATGGTAACCCGTTTCCTGATCGAACTCCTTCGGGCCTGTGAAATCGAATAAGTCCGTATCATAGACATCCGGTATGTTGACTGAAACTCCCTTAAGGGCAACATAAGCGGATACATTAGATTCGATCAGATCCACAGGAGACATGTTAAGGGTCTCTCCAGTTTTGCCTCCCATCCGAATTCCCATGGATTTGTTTTGAAATATTCTTATATGAAGCTGGTTTTCTTTGGCGATATAAAGGGTGCAGGCATCTGCATAAGTGAATTTGCAGACTTCATCGCAAATTTTTTCCAAGAGGGTATTGAGGTCGTGCTCGCCGGAAAGGGCCCGACCAATTTCCGCCAGTCGGTTGATCTGTTGAATCAGATGCTCAACATAAGGGTTATCCGCATTTTTAGAAGAAGTCAGAAAAGCATAAACGGAATCCTTTTCTGTTGCGGCGGGTGAGGTCTTTCCTGATTGCGACTGTGCCATGAGGATCTTAACGGTTAACCCAAACTTGATGGGAATAGAACAGATAGTCCATTATCTGTCAAACACCTGATAAAAGCAATAGTCGCAATTAATTAGGACTCATTCTTTCAACCGGATAAAGAGACTTTCCTCCGGAATGAGTCGCTTTAAATATGATCTTTGATCAGTTGCGGGTCCTCGGACAACCAGGTTTTCTTGCCACAGACGTTGACGAATTTCGGGTCATCCGTCTTGAAGAGCTCTAAGTGGGCTTTATAGAGGTCTTCTGCCGTTGTGGGGCTGTCTCCAAACAACTCCTTTTCCTCATTAATGATGCCCTCAAGATAACGGTCTACACCCTCTTTGGTGCTTACATTTTCAAAGTAGGATCGAATCAAAGGGTCTTCTAAATTTTCGGGGTGCTTGGCGCTTTTCCTCAGTAGAAGCTTAATGCCACGGGAAGATTGCGATTCAAACAAACCGGCCCGAATGCAGGCATGCCCGGATTTCCCGCTTTCCAGAGTCCATTTCTCAATCGCCTCTTTGGAATAACCCATAGCGCCATAACTTCCCAATTGATGGCGTGTCACGTAAAACGTCGAATAGGCAACGATCACTCCGACATCCAGAGCGTCTTCCAGCATCGGGATGGGGTCAAAAGAAAGCCGGTTGGAGCGGTCGATTTGTTCCTGAGTTGCGCTTTTAATAGGAATACCGACATCTCCCAGGGCCGTGGCGTAAAACAAATAATCGTAAGCGGTGGCTATGGATTTAATATCTTCCAGACATTTGGGATCGGACACATCCCCGAACAGGGTGTGGTCGGCGTTTTCAATTTTCAGGCCGGTGTCTTCCTTGCCATACCAGTTGGCAACGATGTTGGCTTCCTTGCCAAAGGTTTTCCGCACTGCCTGTATAGCGGCAGTGCCCATAACCCCGGATCCGCCAATCACTAGAAAGTTTGCCATGTCTGTCTCCCTGTTTGAATGTGTAGTGTCACACGTTATTTGTTGATTCAGCTTAGGAACCACCGGTGCTTTCGTCGATATCCCAATGCGGTACCTGCGATGTTTCCAGCAAGGCCTGCGCTAAATAGGAGTCCGAAGACTTCAGCTGTTCAATTTCTCGATAAAGATTGTCCACCCTTTTAATTTGTTCTGTATTTTGAGATTGGCCAATATCTTCAATCAATCGTTTGTATTGTTGTATTAACGGAGACGCTTTTTGGATGGCCTTGTAAATAGTTTCTGCGTTTAACTTCCTGGTTTTATTTTTAAGGGAGATATCCGAAAAAGCGAACCAGATATCAATCTCAGTTTCCGTTTTTCCCAGGATGATTAATTCCTGTTTGAACTGCGGCTTGCTTTTTTCTTTCAGGTTTTCACTCAGATAGTTCGCCAGCTCATTGTACGGAACCCCATCAACGGTTTCGCATAGATAGTCCAACAGCCAGACCAATTGTTGGACTTTGGAGTCCAACTGTACGGCTTTGCCGGAATCCTTATGGAATAATTTATAACGTTCGAAAACAGCCCACATGCCACCCTCTCCAATGATCGCGCTTTTGGTTTTTTCCAAAGGAGTTAATTTGCCATCACATTTTTGGGTTTGTGTCTGGCTCCATGCTGTTTCGATAAAAGTCGTAAGCAGGCAAACAAAAAATAAAAAAATTAAAGCGGACCTGTTTCGCATGGGTGGTTTTTATTTTGAAGGAGAAAGACGGCCAAACTTTCTAATGACTTGGGTAAATGGAATGAACACCCCACTCTCTGTCAATTTAAACGCCCTTATATTTTAAGTCAATGCCCTTTTTGCCTGTCCAAAAATCAGAATACGTTTATCAGGCCTTGGTTTTTCCCAACTCCAAAATAATTTTATATTCGGATTGAGTTAAAGGTGTAACCGATAGGCGGGATTGTTTGACCAGTGGGATTTCTTTTAATTTCGGATGAGATTTAACCTGAGCCAAAGTGACTGGAACGGTTAAAGATTTGATCGGTTTCAAATCGACCACCACCCAAGCCGGATCGTCAGTGGTCGGGTCCGGGTAGGACTCACGAGTCACCTCTGCGATACCCATAATCTGCTTTCCCACCACGCTGTGATAAAAGAAAACCCGATCGCCTTTTTTCATCGCCTGTAGGTTATTCCGCGCCTGATAATTGCGGACCCCGTCCCAATAGGTTTTCTTGTCTTTCAAAAATTCTTCCCAACTGTATTTCGAAGGCTCCTGTTTAACCAGCCAGAACTGCATATTCTATTTCCTTTCCAACAGGTTGAAGCTATACTTTTAAGATAAATATTAAAGAAATCAGAGCAACTCTTTATAATACAAAGTTTTAAGATTTTAACATAAAATTTGAATAAAGTCTGGATTTGGGATTATCTAATTGACTGAAACGTCCGACCTAAATATAATCAGCAAATTCAATTAGTTTAATTAGTTTTTATGATCTCTACCTAACTTGAGGTAGATTTGCCTTTGGAGCTTGTGACATATGTATCGCCAGGAAATTAAAGTTTTGGATTGCACCATTCGCGATGGCGGATTGATGAATAACCATTTGTTCTCCGACGAATTGGTGCGCAAAGTATATCAATCTGCCAATGATGCGCATATTGATTATATTGAGTTGGGTTATAAGGCGGACGAATCCCAGTTCTCCCGGTCTGAATTCGGTCCGATGAAGTTCTGTAGCGAGAAGGATATTGAGAAGGTTGTCGACGGAATTGAAAAGAAAGTCAAGATGTCCGTCATGGCCGATATCGGACGATTCGATCCAGACAGCGTCATTCCCTGTGGCGAAAGTCATATCGATATGTACCGGGTGGCTTCGTACATCAAAGACATTGATAAGGCTATCGACTTGGTGAACAAGTTGAACGGTAAAGGATACGAAACGACCATCAATATCATGGCCGTATCCCACGCGCGTGAGCGGGAACTGGATGAAGCGCTGGTGCAGGTCGAAAAAGAAAGCGCCGCGGATGTGATTTATTTGGTGGATAGTTTTGGAGCGCTTTATTCCGAACAGATTGCTTATCTGGCTAAAAAGTATAAAGAACTGATGCCCAGTAAGGAGCTCGGAATTCATGCTCATAATAATCAGCAGTTGGCTTTTGCCAATACCATTGAATCCATCATCAACAACATCAACTATCTGGATGGGACCATCTACGGGATAGGCCGGGCCGCGGGTAATTGTCCGTTGGAACTGCTCTTGGGTTTTCTTAAAAATCCCAAATACGATATTCGCCCTATCCTGAAAATTATCGGGACTGATTTTCTCAAAATTCGCGAGGAAATTGAATGGGGCTACGTCATTCCCTATATGATTACAGGAACGCTGGATTTGCATCCGCGAGCGGGTATGGCATTGATGAAAACCGAAAATAAAGATGGATTCCTCGAGTTCTACGAAAAAGTCATCAATGAAGCCAACGTCTGACCCGGGAAACAAGCGGCTTGAAATTTGACTCCGAGTTTTTCAAACGTGAGCCCGTATTGGGGATTGTACGTGGCGTGTCGAAAACCAGTCTCGAGGGAGTTTTGGACTCTGCACGGGATGCCGGGCTCAAGTTTCTTGAAATCACGCTGAATACAGACCAAGCGCTCCAGTTGATCGAATCCGCCGTCAAAAAGTATGAAGGCTCCCTGTGCATTGGAGCCGGTACCGTGCGCACTTTGGAGCAGGCAGAACAGGCCGTCGCTTCCGGTGCTCAGTTTCTAGTCAGCCCCGCATTGAATGAAGAGGTGGCGTCCTACTGCCGAAACAAGGCATTCCCTTATTTCCCCGGTGCCTTGACCCCAAGCGAGATCGAAAAGGCATGGCAAACCGGCGGAGCCACTATGGTCAAGGTGTTTCCCGCTTCCCTGTGGGGGCCGAAATATTTTCGTGAGATCAAAGGGCCATTTGAAGATATCCCGCTGATGGCGGTCGGTGGAGTAACACCCGACAATATTCCCGCATACTTTTCGTTCGGCGCATCTGCCGTGGCAGTGGGGGGATCGGTGTTTTCGCTGTCACGAATGCTAAACGGGGAGTATTCAAAGATACACGATGACCTGCAGGAAATTTTATTTGCAGTGAGAAAAAATTTGAATACAATGGAATGAAGTCAGTTTCAATTTTTTGAAGTTCTATAAAAGGGGAAGCGATATGAGTTTCGATTTTATGAAAAACATCCTGCATTGGGAAGATGAAGAACGCTTTGCCCGACTCTGTGAAAACCTTGAAGAAGTGATCCACGAAGCGCGAGAAGAGGCGGGTGACAATAAAATATCCGACCTTGAGCTGATGCAGGCCATCGATTTCGTCGGCTTCAATCTTTGCCGTGACTCGTGGGAGGAATTCAAAAAAATGGACTTCAACCGCGATTTGGGTCCGTCCAGCGGCTCCAGCTCAAAAGAAAAAAACTTACTGCATTAATCATTCATGAGAGTTTTGATGGATCCACTCTCTTGTTTTTCAATCCTCTGTGAGTTTGTTGAACTCCTCGATTTTCCCCATCAAATGATGCATTCTCCTGTCTAACTCTGTGATGTGCCGCCCTATTTTATCGACTTCCTTTTTTTCCTTTGAGATATAGGCTGATCGGCACTTGGCCAGGTGGGTGTTGATATGCTCGATCATGTCATGGATTTCGGCGCTCTCCTGCGATAAATCGTCTGCGGTTTCCTGAATATCGAGAATATTATCCACCGCTTCTTCTTCTGTAATTTGTTTTTTGACCTGTTTGGATTTGGCAATCCGCTTTCGGTAGAATGCCAAGCCGAATCCGGAGAATACCAGCGCCATCAGTCCGACGGTGGCGATGTCCACCAGTAGATACACGTAATCACCAAAAAAGCGTCCGGTGTGGATTTCCGTCATCAGTTTGACGAGGTCCATTTTGAGATGGCCGCCGGATTTTTGTTGTATGGTTGCCGCGAGTGAAGTTTCCTCCCATGTGCGTCCCCCATTTTTGGAAATAAAAAGACCGCTTGAAGTACCAGCGATCAGGGTAGGGGAGGATTGCGGGGCGGAACGAATCAGAGTCAGGTTGTCCAGCGTCATTCCCTTCGCTTTTTCAAAACCCAGGGGATTCCAGGTGTCTCCGCCATCGGGGGAAACGAAAACACGATGGGTCGTCGCCATGTAAATATGGGTCGTGTTTCCGGGGTCCACCAGTAATTGGCTCACGGATTTGTCCTGTGTCGTGTCGTGAATCCAGGTGATCCCTTTGTTGTAAGATTTGTAAAGCCCGTCCGGCGCGCCGGCATAAATAAATTCAGGGTCGGTGTCCAAGGATACCAGTGACAGAGGCGAGGGTAGGGCGTCCTCCCATTTTTTGTCCCACTGCTTACCGCCATCGGCGCTTTTGAAAACTCCGCCGGCCGTTCCTATATACAAAGAGCGAGCCTTTGAGGAAAAACGGATAAAACGCACATCCCGGCTTCCCTTGGCCAGGCTTCCTTCAAAGGCGAACTCCCAGGTGTCGCCTTCATCTTGCGAAACAAACAAACCGCCGGAGGTGGCGGCAAACAGGAGTTCCGGTTTTTCGGGATGAATGACCAGGTCTTGGATATCCATGCTCGACAAGCCGGAAGATTCCTCAAACCAGTCGGTCCAATGATCCCCGCCATCTTCGGATAAGAAAATTCCTTTAGAAGTGCCGGCATAAATCATGTTGGGTGTGGAAGGGGATAAAGCCAACGCACGGATATTTTCATCACGCAATCCTTCATGAAGAGACTGCCAGGTGTCTCCTCCGTCTTGGGAGCGGAACAATCCGCTACCGGTGCCCACGAAAATAACTTTTTCGTTTTGAGGATTCACCGCAACGGTTTGGATTTTGAGTTTGTCTTTAACCAGATGGAAATATTTATCGGGCAGGTATTGAGCGGAAACTTCTATCTGCCCCAGCTCCAGGGAGTCCCGGTGCATGAGCAGGATACCGCTCACGGAAAGTATCAGGATGAAAATTGCGCAGACAAACCCGGTCCATTTGTGAAAATCACGAGAGGTTTTAAAAAACCGGAATCTCAATGCAAATCCTTTTCCTTGGCGCCAATAGGTTGCGTCAAGCGATCGTACTCATCCGTCAGGCTATTTTCAAAATAGTTCACTTGATCGAACAGTTCATGGACTTTGGAGTCGATTTCCTTCAAATGCTCGGACAGTTCCTTAAGATCCTGGTCGCCGGTATCCTTGAGGAAGATTTCACAGCGTTTGGCGTGATGCGAAATATGCTCGACTAGATCGTGCACCACGGCAATATTCTGCTGGAGCTGGGTGGCCTCCGATTTAAGTTCATGAGTTGCTCGTTCATGCTTGATGCCGAAGGTATAAATCAAAGCTCCGGCATAGGCCACCACGAGTATCATTTGGCCGATGAACGTTTCCCAGGTCGGGTATATACCGAGCCAGGGAATTTCCGGAACAAAGTCAGCGCCGGTTATACCCAGGGCGCCACCCATTTGTAATTGGTGAAGTCCCTTCCCCATGAACATGAATGCCATGTAATAAAGGAAAAAACTGGTGACCACGAAGAACCATTTAACCGGGATGCGCATCCCCAATTGGTTGATCAGAAAATAGACCACGGCTAAAACGGCACATCCTGCAACGAATCCCGGGATGATCCCGGCAGTGGTATCTCCAGCATAAAGATACAGAGCCTTGTAAAACAGAACCGTCTCAAATCCTTCCCGATAAACTGAGAGGAAAGCAACCATACTCAGGGTAAACGCACTGCCTGTGGAAACCGCTTTCTGCATTTTGCCGGTAATGTAACTTTGCCATTTGGTCGCCTCGATTTTTGAGACCAGCCAGTAGCTGACATAAAATAGAACAACGACCGCCACCAGCATGATGACTCCCTCCATCATTTCCTGGCTGGCCATACTGATATCCAGAATTTCCTGCAGGATATAGGCGGTGATAAAACTACCAATGATCCCGATCAACACACCCATGTAAATGGCTTTCAACTTGTCTCTATTGCGGGATTTGACGAGGAACGTGATCAGCGCCGCGATGATCAAAATCGCTTCAAACCCTTCCCGTACAATGATTGAGAGGGATTGGATGAACAAACCGGTAAACCCGATCTCCTGAGTCAGAACCTGTTGCGCCTCTTTTAGATCATCGAAAATTCCCTGGCCAACTTTTTCTACTAACTCGATAGATGCTTTTCTCTTAATCTCCGCCTGCAATCTCCCAAAGGAAGATTCCAGCTTAAGTGCCAGTTCTTTTTGTTTAGTGATTAAAACGGTCTCTACTTTTTCATAAACCAGGTAGGTGTCAACAATAGACTCCGTCGCCTCCGGGCCTAGGCCTTGCCGATAAAGTTCCATGCTCTGCTTGAGTAAAGAAAAAACCTGGTCGAAGGTTTTATTGGTTATTTTTTTCTGGTCTGTGGATGAGACCTGGGAAGCCAATAGTGGAATTTTTACGTTTTCATTCGAAAACGTGCGGATGAAATAAGTGACATCCCAAAGCTCCTTCTCAGAAAACTGATCGGCCCAGCCCACCATCGCCGTATTAGCAATGCCCACGTTGATGATTTGGAAGTTGTCAAAAGGTTTTGAAAATTTGTCGCCGGTGAACTGAGGATTGGACAATACCGCTGGCCTGGGATCCAATTGTAGCGCTATGGGGCCATCTCCTTTACCTTCAACTCCATGACATACCTTGCAATTATTCATATATAAGATGCGACCATTCTCTAATGATACAGGTTCAGAGGGCGTTTGGCTGAGCTGGATATTGAATTTTTTAAGGATTCCGGAATTGATGGCGTTAACTTCAGATTGGATTACACTGGGGTCTTCTTTTGCCTTTATCTTGATACCCAGCGAAGAAAATCGATTGGCTAGGTCGTCCTTTTGTCCTTGTGGGTTTGCTCCATTAACCAGTTTTTGATAGCGATCAAGCGCCTGTTCCAGGAATACCTGACTCTCTTCGTACTCCGCCGCGTTGATGATTTTCCCCTCCGCAATTCCTGCGTGGTACTCTTTTTTGACGATATTCATCATCATCACAATCTTTTTGACGTTGGATTCCAATTTCGCAGGTTGAGCCACTGCGAAGGTTGGGAATTGCAGGGCCAATAAAAGGAATCCCATTAGGGAGGCGAAGAGTCCTGTTGTGTTCAGCGGTTTATTTTTGAGGAACATTTTATCCTTTGGTTTTATTAACAGTCTCTTTAATAGACTTTGTAAAATGGATCTTATTCTTATTATTTTAATAATGATAATGATTATCAATGTATATTAACGGTGATAAGTTGTCAAATGTTTACTTTTAAAGGGAAAATAGAGGGAGCAAGGCAAAGAAAGGTGGGCAAGCGGCGATGGAATTAGTTGATGTTAAAAGTTAATAATATATAGCTATTTAATTGTTTAAATTAATGTTTTTTATAGTTTATTGAGTTCGTTTTCCCAATGTTGGATCATCGCCTGGAGAGCCTCCACGTGTTTTCTTTCTTCTGCCTGGAGGTCTTCATACATCCGGCGTTCCCCGGTTTTCTCATCGGAATCTGGGGCGGTATTTTCCAAGAGGGTTTGATAGTATTGTACTGAGTTTTCCTCGCTGACGAGGGATTTGTTCAATATCTTGAGCCGGGCCTGTATGGTGGTTTTGTTTTCTTCTCCCTTGTTCATCTTGATCTCCTCATTCACATATTCAGGATAATAAATTCGAGTTAGTGTGTAGGAATTATATAATAAAACCCTTTAAATTGATTTTCATTTATTGAGGTCCATCATCCGGGTTCATAGGAGGTTCTAATTACATAATGCAGGATACGTATCAGAGACTAGCCAGGAAACTTGAGGAATTGGGTCAGCTGGAACAGATCATGGGCATATTGCATTGGGATCAGGAAGTGATCATGCCGCGTGGTGCGACTCAGGCGCGGGCCGGGCAAATTGCTTCATTGGCCGGGGTGGCTCATGAAAAGCTGACGGATTCCAAAATTGGAGAATTGTTGGATCTATTGGAGTCCGCCTCTTCGAAGGATTTAGATCCCTACGAATTGTGCAATATCCGGGAAACCCGCCGGGCGTATGACCGGGAAACCAAGGTGCCGATGAAACTGGTGCAGGAGATGGCGGAGTTGGGGTCCAAGGGCCATCACGTCTGGGCCCAGGCGCGTGCGGAAAATAAATATTCGGATTTCGCTCCGGTGTTGGAGCGACTGATTGAACTCCAAAAGCAGTGGGCGCATCATATCGAACCGAACAAGCCACCGTACGATGTGCTGATGGACATCTATGAACGTGATTTGACGATGGAGCGGGTCGATCCTATTTTCGAGCGTCTCAAGGTGGAACTGGTTCCTTTGATTCGTGCCATTCAGGAGAGTGCTTATCAACCGGATACCTCCTTTCTGCAGGGCGAATTTTCAGTCGACAAGCAGGAGGCCTTGGGACGCACGATCAGTGAAGCCCTCGGATTCGACTTCGAAAAGGGCCGAATGGATGTTTCCGTGCATCCCTTTTGCGGCGGGGCAGATCCCACCGATGTGAGGATCACCACCCGCTACGGGTCCGACAACTTTATGGAATCCCTGTTTGCTGTCATCCATGAAACTGGCCATGCCATGTACGAGCAGGGACGGATGGACCGCGACCGCGCTTTGCCGGTTTCCGAAGCGTTGACCACCGGCATTCATGAATCCCAATCCCTGTTCTGGGAGCGTATGATCAGTAAGCAGAAGGCATTTACTGATCATTATATGGAATTGTTCGCCGAGACTTTTCCTGATAATCTAAAGGGAGTGGATTCGCAGGCCTTCTACGAAGCCATTAATATTTGTCGGCCTACCTTCATTCGTGTGGAATCGGATGAAGTGACGTATCCCATGCACATCATCCTGCGGTACGAGATTGAAAAAGGGATCTTCGACGGCACCTATACGGTTTCGGAATTGCCCGAGGTGTGGAATAATAAAATGGAGGAGTATCTGGGAATCCGTCCTGCGACGGATGTCGAAGGCATTTTACAGGACGTGCATTGGAGTGGAGGCGCTTTTGGATATTTCCCGTCCTACACGTTTGGAGCCATGTACGCCTGTCAGTTTTATAACGCGATGAAGCAGGAGACTCCTGATCTGGAAAACTGGATTCGTGAAGGCAAGTTCCAATCCATCAAACAATGGTTGAGCCAGAAGATTCACGTTAAGGGGAAATTGCTCTCCACCGATGCGTTGTTGAAAGAGGTGACCGGTGAAGCCTTGAACCCCACGCACTTCATCACCTACTTGAAAAACAAATATGATGTGATTTACCGATTGAGTTCTTCAGCGTGAGTGAATTATGAATTTAGATGAGATTACCAAAACACAAGATGCCTTGATCAAGGATTATTGCATTTCCTGCAACAAGCCTCTGCCGTCAGGTGCGGTCTTTTGTGAGTATTGCGGTCCGCCGATACGGCCTGAGGATACTTCCAGATCGGGAACGACATTCTGGCAGGCTATGACGAAAATCTCCCTGCTCACTCTGGTCTTCGCGGTGCTGGTGGCCTACAAGGTGGGCTGGGATTACGAGGTTTTTTTGAGTAGCGTGATCGAGGCCCCGGTGGAGGAGAAGGCGCAGGAAATCCCGAAGGATGAGGACTACCAGCTGATCCACTACGTCAATGTGTCGTTTGCCAATATCCGGGAAGAGCCGAGCAAAAAGGCTAAGATTATCGGTGGCGCCGGTAAGGGAGAGCATCTGGTTATTCTTGAGAAAAAGGACGACTGGACCCAGGTGGATATGGGCGGTAAAAAAGGTTGGGTCGCTACCCGTCTGCTTTCCACTTCTATTGAATGATCCGGCGGGCGAATTGTTTTATTGGGCCAGCAGTACCATTGCTTTTCGAAATTCCTGTTTCAATTCTTCATATTGATGAGTCACGGGAAATTGTGCAAATTCCCTCAGGATACCCTCCGGCGGCCGAAAAAATATTCCCGCATCCGCTTTCATTAACATTCCGGTATCGTTATAGGAATCTCCCACCGCCACCACCTTGAAGTTCAGACCCTGGAACGCCTCTACAGCCTTGGTTTTGCCATCGGGCTGTCTCAGCCGGTAGTCGGCGATTCGACCGTTCTCCCCAACATCCAATTCATTGCAAAACAAAGTGGGATAGTCCAATTGTGCCATGAGAGGTCCTGCGAATTGGTAGAAGGTGTCGGAAAGAATGATCACTTGAAGCTCCGATTTCAGCCAGTTCAAAAAATCGTAGGCTCCCTCCAGCGGTTTGATTTCGCGGATGACCTTCTGAATATCTGCCAGTCTCAAATTATTTTCATCCAGTATCTTGAGCCGACCGCGCATCAGTTCGTCATAATCCGGGATATCGCGGGTGGTCAGGCGAAGTTTTTCAATTCCGGTTTTCTCCGCAAACGCGATCCAGATTTCGGGAATCAGCACTCCTTCCAAATCCAAACAGGCCAGCATTTTTTATTCCTTGGTTCAGGTTATTATTTTCGGGAAAGTTCATTATAGGGAACAGGGGAGAGAACACAAGGGCGTTTCGTCAAAAAAATCAGGCGGGGCGGGTGCCCTTTTTTTCGCGTATCAACTGGTGGATAAATTTCAGCTCTTCGTTTTTCATTAGCCAGGAAGCGCAGGTAAAAATAACCAGACCCAGCGTTATCTCTCCAAACAGAATCCCTATGCGCTCAACCAGGGATGCCTGCGGATCGAACAACCAGGCGTTGGCAAAGTAGACGCCCAATCCCATCAGGGTGACGGCGATTGCCAATTGGGTGAGAGAGCTTATAATTTTGCGTCCCCCCATGCGTCCCAATTTTTTCTTCATGAGAAATACCAGCGCCGCCGCGTTGAATATGGATGAAAGAGAGGTGGCCAGCGCGATGCCTCCGTGTTTGAGCGGGCCCATCAGGATAATGGCGAGAACCACATTGAGTAACATGGAATAGATTCCGATTTTCATCGGAGTCTTGGTGTCCTGAAAGGAATAGAAGGCCGAAACCAATACTTTGGTTCCGGCAAATGCGCATAACCCGATCGAATAATAAATCAAAGCCAGGCTGGTACCCTCGGTCGTGGACCGAACAAACTCACCGCGCTCCCACAATGTATTGATGATCGGAAAACTTAAGATAATCAATCCCACCGTAGCGGGTACGGTGATAAACAGAATCAACCGGATGCCGAACGCCAATGTGTCACGGAACTCTTCGATTTCCTTTCGAGCCGCCTGTCCGGTCAACATCGGCAAAATAGCGATCCCCAACGCTACGCCGAAAACGCCGAGCGGCAACTGCACCATCCGGTTGGCATAATACAAATAGGAAACAGACCCGCCCGCCAGCAGGGAAGCCAACAGTGTATCCACCAGCAGGTTAATTTCATAAACGCCGAAACCCAGGATGGCTGGACCTAATAATTTTGCGACTTTGATGATGCCGGGGTGCTTCCAGTTGAAGTGAGACGACAGTTTCAAACCGTTGCGCAAGGTGATTGGAAATTGGACCAGAAGTTGTAGAAGTCCCCCCACAAGGACACCAATGGCCAACCCCATGATGGGTTGATCCAGATAGGGCGACAGGATCAGTGAGCCCAGGATCATGCAAACGTTGACCAGAATTGGCGCCGCGGCAGAGGGTTTAAATATACCATGGGTGTTTAGAATGCCCATGCAGAACGCGCTCATTCCCACCAAAATCAAATAAGGCCCCATCCATCGCGTTAGCGTGACCGTCAATTCAAACTTGCCCGGTTCATCTATAAAGCCCGGCGCGAACGCCATGATGAGGAAAGGAGCCAATGTGACTATCGCGAATGAAGTGATGACTAAAACGGTAAATTGGATATTGAACAGGTTGGACGCGAATGTTTTGGTTTCCTCTTCGTTTTGGGTGTTCAGGTACTCGCCATACACCGGGATCATGGCGGCACTGACTGCGCCTTCTCCCAGAATGCGGCGTTGGATGTTGGGTATACGAAACGCAACGAAAAAGGCATCGGCGGACGCGGAAGCGCCGAAGGTTGTTGCTATCACCAGATCGCGGACAAAACCGAATAGCCGGGAGATCAAGGTCATCGAACCCACTGTGCCTGCCGCTCTGCTTACCTTTTTGTTGTTTTCCATGTGTGAAGAAATGAATCCTGAGGTCGGGTTGGTGTCGGGTAAGAAAGGTGCGCCGGTTAGAACATGTACTCAACAGGTCATAGGGGATTCCTTGAATTAAAAACCTGAAGAATAAAGTATAGCAAATTAAAACCCGGAGTCCCACCTCAAGGTCAGATATCCTGAATGAAGCGGGTGGCGAAGGAGCGGATGTGTTTGCCGTTGAGCACGTGAAACTGGCGGACTTTTTCGATGGTCTGGACGGAAAATCGTTTGAGGGGAATATGGATGATCCGCTTTTTGTATTGACGGGCCATGCGCCGCCAGCTGGCCTTGGGCGGTCCGGGGGAGACGACGGTGATGTGTTTTTCTTTGGAATGAAAAAACGCCGCCTCCAGAAGTTTTTCTTCCAGTGTTTCACTCATGAGCAGTCGGGGATCCTCCCAGATATTGATGATCGGACGTGGTGGAAAAATCATCATGCACCCACCGTAGGTGGCCTGGCCGATGCCGGGGCCGATCATGTTATCCATATAGTTCGTGGCGAAAAAGCATAACGTCGATTCTTCCTTGTGCTCCGCGAACCAGGTTTGCCGCCAGTTGTATTGATCCGGCTGAGGTTCCATTTCAAACAGCATGACCACCACCTCGATGGTGCCTCGTGAAGGTGGAATCTCTTTGACGTAGATATCGCCCGTGTGCCAGTTGCGAAGCGTGTCGCGTATATCAATCCCGTCCTTGACCGATGAGGTGAATTTTTCGGTACGTGCCAGGTCGTTGGACAGCAGAAGTTTGGTCTGTTCGCGGACATGTGTGTTGAGGCTCTCGATCTTTTCATCCTCCGGCGGCCAGGAGCATTGCCCGTACGGATTCCAGGTGTATTTCCACTGTTCCTGTTTGAACTGTTCGGGATTGGGTTTTAGATCCAGACTCCGCCATTCGAACTGAGTTTCCGATAGACGGTTTCTCATATTGATGACGTGGTCCTCGTCCAGTACCGCCTGGTCGATACCCATTGCCAGCGTGTCGAGTCCGGCCTCTTCTTTCTGAAACGGATAATCGCGGGCGGCCTCCATCAGGGCAATGGCATAGGCATCGCCACCGACCTGCTTGGCGGACACCACCAGTGTGTAAAGATCGGGTGTGAGTCGGTTCTCCATGAGCGTGAGGTTGCGCACGTATTGCAGGTAAACCTGAAAGGTTTGCGATGTCAGGTTGTGGTAACGCACTTTATGTTTGGCGAGAAAGTTCTCGCGTGCCTTCAGCATGATTTCCTTCACGCCGTCGATCGCCACGCTCCGATCCGATTTCAACTCCTGCCGGTTCTTTTCGTACAGGTAGGTGATGTAGGGGAACTCGCTCAACGCGAAGAACAGGGTATTGGGTTCCAACCCATATAAAACCGGATGTCCGTCCGGTACACTGGGCTTGGGATACTCGGAACGTTCGTCATACGCCTGTTTGATCCACGGCCAGTCCAATACCGAACAGACCAGGACGACCTTCGAGTAATCCATCTCCAGCTGATGCAGTTGGTACGCCATCCACCGCGCCCTTTGATCGTGCTGGCTGTTGGCCGGGGGACGTTCGATGAACGGGAGTAAGGCGACGGCAAATTTTTCCAGTGAGAGGCCTTGCAATGCAAACGAGTCAGGGAAATCCATATGGCGCGTTTCATATTGAGGAACGCTGAGGTCGATGAACTTCCGGGCAATGCCTTCCTGTTGTGCGATGCGGAGCGCCATGATGACAGGTTGCACAGGATCAATGGGAACGTAACTCAAGGTTCCTTCTGATTCTTCCAGAGCACTGATGGAAATGTAGGGAAGTTTTCGGAGACCCTGCTCGACGGTGGTTTGAAATTCCGGCGGCAGGCAGACGGCGAGGCAATCGCACCCGGAGGATAAAATCCTCTGGCGGACTTCACGGCTGAAGTTGCCGCTTCCGTGTATCACGGGAAGCAGTTGAACTTTCTCGCTGAGTTCAAAAATGTGTGCCATTTAAAACTCCGGAAGAGGGGCTTAGCGCTCGGGATCGGAATCCGGGTGCAGGGGGCTGTCTTCATCAAAGAAAAAGTCACCCAATCCCATCGGCAGATTTTCTGAACCCAGCGCCCGTTGTTTCTTTTCGGCCAGTTCGTCCAGATTCAAGGCCTCTTTGCCCAGTACCATTTCGACAGACTCCAACCAGATAGCATCTTTTGAGAGAGGATGCTCATTATCCTGACTCATCCGCTTGAGAGCGTATTGCAGGATATGAAGACCGTCGCGTGGCGAAAAGTCGAGATCGAGTTGATGCGCGCGTTGCAGGAACCCGACCGTCATGTTCAACAAGTCTTCTTCGGCGAAGGGTAAATGGTATTTCAAAATGGAGAGTTCGTCCTGATGCGAGGGCATTTTCAATTGAAGCGTGGGTTGCAGGCGCGACAGAATGTAGTCCGGTATTTCGAAAGTGGATTCGTCACTGTTCATGGTGACGGCGGCGCGGAATTCCTGATGGGCATGAATCTGTATGCCGGCTATGATGGATTCGACATAGCGGCGGTGATCGAGCAGAGGCGCGAGCGAAGCCCAGCTCTTCTCGTTCATCCGGTTGCCTTCATCCAGGATGCAGATGCCACCCTGGACCATGGCGGTCACCAAAGGAGACGCATGATAGGAAATTTTTCCCGCTTCGGAAAGCACCGGGGTGATCAGTAAATCCTCCGGCCGCGTGTCAGCCGTGCATTGGAAAATATACAGCGGCTGTTTGCGGGTCCGTGCGCCGACCATGGCCAGCGTGGTTTTGCCGATGCCGGGCATACCGACAATCCGGGGAGCCAACGGCAGATCCTTTTCTCCCACCACCAACCAGCAGGCCAGAACCTGCTTGAGGATCTCACTCTGGCCAATCCAGGTGACTTCACTGGTGTCCGCCTGGCTGAGCGTCAATTGCACGCCGCCGATGGTCACCTTCTGATTGTGGATCTCACTCCCTCTAACGTCGTCTTTCATGCACACTGCTCCTTATATTTCCTTCATGTTTTCCTCAGCATACGGAAGGCCTAAAAGGGAGTCAAGGAAGAAGGGTTAAGATGTCAGCGTCAATTACTGGAATCCATATAGAGTACTTTGTATAAAGCCAGTGTTTTTTGCACCTCCTGGATCAGGGCCTTAACCGGTGGAGTGGAGCCCTGGTTGCTGGTCACCGTGCTGAAATCGGATTCGGCGGATTTGCCCAGAAATTGATCCAGAAAAGTACGGGAAATAATCTCTGCACGTTGTGGGCCCTGGTACTCCATGATACGGCACTCCTCAAGCTGTCCCTTAGAGTCCATCAAGACAATGAACCTGGCTTTGGTGACGGGATGCGAATTGACATAGATTTTACCGACGGTGGCGTATAATGTGAGGTCATCTTTGCGGGCGGTAAAAAACTCAATGCGCCGATCTTCAATTTTGCGTTGCAGGAGTTTTTCAATTTGCAATTGTTGGGACGCAGACAATTTTCGGCTTTCCTTTTTGATTTTGTGAACACCTGCAAAAACCTTTTGTAGCGCTTGGCGGGTGCTCAGGTAAACCTGATTGCGCAGCTGGTCCTCCGGTATCACATGGCTGTAGGCAGGTGCCGCGGTCAGGCTGGTCAGAACAATAGAGAATAATAAGAAAAGTATATTTATTGTTTTCACTAATACAAAGCCCCCATATTTAAAAAAATATTTGCAATAAGGTTCATTAGTTTAATTAAAATTAATAATCATGGTTGTGTTCACCCAGATTATTTTACAATGTATCAATCAAAATTCTGTATGTTTAAGTCGCAACGCATTTCCTATTATGGAAACTGAACTAATACTCATAGCCGCGGCTGCGATCATCGGACTAAGAAGAATACCCAATACCGGGTAAAGGACGCCGGCGGCGATGGGGACCCCCAATCCATTATAGATAAACGCAAAGAATAAATTCTGTTTGATGTTGCGCATGGTGGCCCGACTCAAACGAAGTGCTCGCACGATTCCTCGTAAATCACCTTTCACCAGGGTGACTCCAGCGCTTTCCATAGCCACGTCTGTACCAGTTCCCATCGCTATTCCAACTTGAGCTTGTGCCAGCCCTGGGGCGTCGTTGATTCCATCGCCTGCCATTGCAACAATCTTCCCATCGGCTTGTAATCGTTTGACAATTTCCGCTTTTTTATCCGGGAGAACATCAGCAATCACATCATCGATTCCAAGTTTTTTGCCAACGGCCTCGGCCGTGATCCTGTTATCCCCCGTCACCATGACTACTCGGATGCCCTCATGGTGGAGCTGATTGATAGCTTCTTGTGTGGTTTTTTTAATTGGATCGGCAACCCCGATGAGTCCGGCGATCCGACCATCCACCGCCACATACATTACTGTTTGTCCTTCGCTACGGTATTTTTCAGTCACTGATAAGAACTCTACAATATCGGCTCCGATTTCCTCCATAAGTCTATCATTCCCGAGTGCAATGAAATGTCCATCCACACGCCCAGTAACCCCCTTGCCTGTCTTGGACTGAAAGGATTCTGTGCCCGTTAGCTCGATACCACGATTTTGTGCGCCAGCGACGATCGCAGCTGCCAAAGGATGCTCACTTCCACGTTCAAGGCTGGCGACCAGGCGAAGCAGACGGTTCTCATCAAACTCTTTTTCAGGCACTACGGTAACCAGTTTTGGCTTCCCTTCTGTAAGTGTTCCGGTTTTGTCTACCACTAGGGTATCGATCTTTCGCATTTCTTCAATAGCTTCAGCGTTTTTGAACAAAACCCCCATGTTCGCACCGGTTCCTGTCGCTACCATGATGGACATTGGGGTTGCAAGTCCCAATGCGCAAGGACAAGCAATGATGAGCACAGCTACCGCATTTATGAGCGCATGAGCCATTCTGGGTTCAGGCCCTATAATCCCCCAGACTATGAATGTGATGATTGCAATCAAAACGACTATTGGAACAAAATAACCCGCTACCGTATCTGCCAACCTCTGGATAGGGGCGCGGCTACGCTGTGCTTCCGACACCATTTGCACGATTTGGGCAAGTAAAGTATCTGCTCCAACTCGCTGAGCTTGCATGACCAAAGATCCGGTACCGTTAATGGTCGCTCCTATAACACGTTCTCCAGGCTGCTTTTCGACTGGAATGGGCTCTCCAGTCACCATCGACTCGTCTACGGTACTGTTTCCTTCAATGACAGTGCCATCAACGGGCACTTTTTCTCCCGGGCGTACGCGCAACTTGTCCCCAGGGTGAACCTGATCGAGAGAAACGTCCTCCTCGGAATCGTCTTTGCGAATTCTGCGTGCGGATTTTGGCGCAAGACCCAGAAGGGCTTTGATGGCCGCTCCTGTTTGGTGCCGTGCTTTCAACTCCAAAACTTGTCCTAGAAGTACCAGAGTCACAATAACTGCAGCGGCTTCAAAATAAACCGCGACTTCTCCAGACTCACCTCTAAAGGATGAAGGGAATATTGCCGGGACAACGGTTGCCGCAAAACTATAGAAGTAGGCGGCTCCGGTTCCCAGAGCAATTAATGTGAACATATTCAGGTGACGCGTCAAAATAGACACCCATCCACGTTGAAAAAATGGGAAACCTCCCCAAAGCACAACAGGAGTAGCTAGAATTAACTGGATCCAGGTTAAGACACTTATCGGCAAGGTATCTTGTAGTGGTTTGCCGGGCAATATTTCTGACATTGCTATAAGAAAGATAGGTACTGTAAGAATAAGACTGACCCAAAACCGCCGGGTCATGTCAATCAATTCATGATTCGTCTCTTCCTCCATACTAACTTGCCGTTTTTCCAATGCCATGCCACAGATGGGGCAATTTCCAGGACCTTGTTGAACTACTTCCGGGTGCATGGGGCAGGTATATTCACTGGCATCTGGACCGGCATTTTCCTCATGACTTTTATCGTGAGTTCTTTCAGGAAAATTTGGCTGAGGATCAATAAACTTTTCTGGAGTTTTGATAAATTTTTCCCGACAACTCTCACTGCAGAAATGGTAGGTCGTATTGTGCAGGCTAAATGAAAATTCGGAATCATTGGGATCAACATCCATCCCGCATACTGGATCTTTTACAAAGTGCGCTTCGTTGGAATTTTCCAGTTCTTGATCGAGCATTTTAAATCCTCCGCTTTTTCATAGCGTGACTAATCAGTGAATTGACCGGATTTCTTGAGACGATGCTCCAAGATCAAAGTATATATGGCGGGGATCACGATCAGGGTTAATAAAGTGGCGGACACCATGCCGCCGACCATCGGCGCGGCGATGCGTTGCATGGTCTCGGACCCGGTTCCACTGCCCCACATAATCGGGAGCAGGCCGCCAACGGTGGAAGTTACGGTCATCATAATCGGCCGAACTCGTTCCGAGGTGCCCTGAATGATGACTTCAATCAAATCTGCTTTACTGTTAATTCCTTCAGTCTCCATTTTTTTATGGTAGGCGTGGTCAATATAGACGAGAACCAGTACGCCGATTTCCGAAGCGAGGCCGGCCACAGCGATGAAACCCACCACCACCGCCACGCTCAAATCGTAATCCAGATAGTAAATATACCAAATTCCTCCCACAAGGGCTAAGGGAAGGGAAAGCATAACGACCAAACTCTCAGTAATATTATTAAAATTGAAATACAAGAGCAGGAATATGATGAGGAGGGTGAAGGGCACGACGAGTTTCAGACGTTCCTTGGCCCGTTCCATATATTCATACTGGCCGCTCCAGATCAGACTGTATCCTTGCGGCAGTGAAATTTTTTCCTGTATGATTTTTTTGGCCTGCTCCACATAGGTGCCGACGTCGATTCCCTTTAGGTCGATATAAATCCAGGCGTTGAGTCGGGCGTTTTCACTTTTTATCGCTGGTGGACCTTTTTTTATAACAATTTTTGCAACCTGAGTAATCGGGACATGTTGCCCCAAGGGTGTCGGGATCAGAACTCGTTTCAATTTATTAATATCATCACGCAGATCCCGGCTGTAACGCAGGTTGACGGGATAACGTTCGAGACCTTCAATGGTGGTGGTGATGTTCATCCCCCCGACGGCGGATTGAATAACATCTTGAATATCTCCAATAGTTAAGCCATAGCGGGCGGCTTGTTTCCGGTCGATCTCGAAGTCAAAATAGTTCCCCCCCACCACGCGTTCAGAATAAACGCTGAGAGTGCCCGGTATTTTGCTGACGGCCGATTCCACCTGTTCACCCAGTTTCTGAAGAATGTTCAAATCAGCCCCGGCGATTTTAATTCCGACGGGGGTCTTTATCCCGGTGGAGAGCATATCAATCCGGGTCTTGATCGGCATGGTCCAGGCGTTGGTCACGCCCGGGAATTGGATGGCCGCATCCATCTCATCGACGAGTTTCTTGATCGTCATCCCGGGTCGCCATTGATCTTCCGGCTTGAGCATGATCGTGGTTTCCATCATACTGAGCGGCGCGGGGTCTGTGGCCGTTTCCGCGCGTCCAATTTTGCCGAAGACATGATGCACTTCCGGAAACTGTTTGATGATCTTGTCGGTCTGCTGAAGCAGTTCCTTGGCTTTGGTGATCGATATGCCGGGCAGGGTAGTGGGCATGTATAAAAGGTCGCCTTCGTTCAAAGGCGGCATGAATTCGGAACCGAGCTGTTTGAGCGGGATGATCGTGATCGTAAGAATAAACAGGGCGATGACAATGACCAGGACTTTAGCGTGAAGAACCATCCAGATGATGGGCTTGTAAATACTGATGAGCAACCAGTTGAGCGGGTTTCTTTTTTCCGGAAGAATCCGCCCGCGAACAAAATACCCCATCATGACCGGGACCAGGGTAACGGCAAGAATAGCTGCCGCGGCCATGGAATAGGTTTTGGTGAAAGCCAGTGGCGAAAACATTCTTCCTTCCTGGGCTTGCAGGGTGAATACCGGAAGGAATGATACGGTGATGATCAAAAGACTGAAGAACAGGGCGGGCCCTACCTCTGCGGCGGCTTCATAAATAATTTGCCAATGATTTTTTTGACCTTGATCGCGTTCCAAATGTTTATGAGCATTTTCAATCATAACGATGGGACCGTCGATCATGGCACCGATGGCAATGGCGATACCTCCCAGCGACATGATATTTGCACTCAACCCCTGATTCTGCATGACGATGAAGGCCATCAGAATGCCGACCGGCAGGGTCAGGATGGCCACCAGGGCAGACCGCAAATGCAGAAGGAAAATGATGCAGATGATGGAAACGACGAAGATTTCTTCAAGCAACTTCTCCTTGAGGTTGTCGATGGCCCGAAGGATCAACGATGAGCGGTCATACACCGGGACTATCTCCACACCATCGGGCAAGCCGCTTTTTAAATCCTCCAGTTTACGTTTGACACCGTTAATAACGTCCAGGGCATTTTCCCCATAGCGCATCACAACCACGCCGGCGGCCACCTCTCCTTCCCCGTTGAGTTCTGCCAAACCGCGCCTCAATTCGGGACCCAGTGATATATTGGCCACATCCTGCATTAGTATAGGTGTCCCTTTGGCATCCACTCCGACGGCAATTTCTTTAATGTCCTGTATATTTTGAATGTACCCCAACCCCCGCACCATAAATTCCGTTTCCGACATTTCCAGGAGTCTTCCGCCTACATCATTATTACTGCGTTTGATAGCCTTTATGATTGTGGGTAAGGGAAGATTATAAGCGAGAAGTTTATTGGGGTCGACTTCCACCTGGTACTGTTTGACATATCCGCCGATGCTCGCCACTTCGGAAACGCCGGGCACGGTCTGCAGTTCGTAACGCAGGTACCAGTCCTGAATAGAACGTAATTTGGACAAGTCATTATTCCCGGTTGTGTCAACCAAAGCATATTCATAAACCCAGCCGACACCGGTGGCATCGGGTCCCAGGGAGGGAGTAATCCCCTGGGGCAATCGTCCCGCCACAAAATTCAGTTGCTCAAGAACCCTGCTTCGCGCCCAATACAAGTCAGTGCCATCTTCAAAAATAATGTAAACAAACGAAAACCCGAAAAAGGAATAACCGCGAACTATCTTGGCAAAGGGAACCGAGAGCATGGTGGTGGTGAGGGGATAGGTGATCTGGTCTTCGACAATTTGCGGCGCCTGGCCAGGAAACTCGGTGAAGATAATGACTTGAACGTCACTCAAATCCGGTATGGCGTCCAAAGGAGTACGTTGCATGGAGTAAAGCCCCCAGGCGATGATAAAAAGGGTACCCAGAATAACCAGGAATCGATTCTTCAAAGAGAGCGCTATAATTTTTTTAAGCATCTGTTATGACTTCGATAATGGTTTGTTTTCCTGAGATTCCCTCGAGTATTTTTCCGGGGAACATTTGAATTCCTTAAGGCAAATTTCAGAGCAGAAAATATACATTTGATTTTTATGTGTGAATTGAAATAAGGGCTTTCTCCGATCGATTGGCATTCCACACACCGGATCGTAGTCATGGCGGTTACTCTTTTGTTGAATAAACTTTATAAAAGCGGAAGTGAGATTGGGATCAAATTGGGTGCCCATTCCTTGTTGCAGGGTGCTCAAAATATCATTTCTTTGCATCGCAGCGCGGTAGGATCGGCCGAATGCCATCGCGTCATAAGCGTCTACAATGCTTAGAACCTTTGATCCTAAGGGAATCTGTTCTGCAGAAAGGCCATCGGGATAGCCGGTACCATCATACCGTTCATGATGGTTGCGGATAATTTTGGCGGCAGTTTCAAATCCTTTGAGGGACTTGATCGAATTGGCTCCGAGCAGAGGGTGCTTTTTAATCTCACAAAATTCATCGTCGCTTAATTTTCCATTTTTTTTCAAAATAGAATCGGGGACACCGATTTTACCGATATCGTGCAGTTCCGCCGCTGTGGTAATTTCCTCAATTTCTGTTGAAGGCAAATTCAAATAGTCAGCGAATTGTCTTGCCAAATCACGAACATGCTTGGAATGTCCTTCCGTGTAAGAATCTTTCAGGTCAATGAGTGAGGCCAGAGACAACTTAATTCCCATCAAACCTTCTATCGTTTCTTGTTGAGATTTCATTATTTTCAAGGTATCGAAATACAGAAGAAGAGATAGAAAAACAACCAGTAATAGTGAAACCATCATAATCTCCGCATGATGTCCTTCAAGAAAACCTTTTTGGAAATAAAAGCTGGCCGTTGCCAGGAGTGTGACCGCAACTATGCCGTAAATTTTCCAAAAGAGTTTCGACCTGCCTTTTAATAGGAAATTCATTTAATGGTTTCCACGTTCATTTTTTTGGCTTGTCAGGATATATTTCCACAATACCAGGAACTTTTTTTTTCATTTTTTTATGGTTCATTTTGGGCATATCCATTGCTTTGCTCCGGTCCGGTCTTTCGGGCTCTTCCCTTTTTTCCCCAGTCTGCAATTTATTTAGGGCTTCTTGAAGATTGCTTTCGGAATCGATAAGGAAATTGGAAGAAGTGACTACAGTTTCTCCAGCGCGAAGCCCTTTGAGAACCTGAAAGTATCCCTCCGCCTGGGTTCCCAGGGTGAGTTCCCGGGATTCAAATGCTCCGGAAGGGACTTGGACAATTACGATATCTCTCTCGCCGGAGTGGATCACCGCTTCCGCGGGAACCGCCCCTCCTCTTTTGGCGATGGTGGATTTGATGTTGACGTCGGCGTACATGTCTGGTTTCAGTTCCCAATTCGGGTTGGCAAACTCCATGCGCACCTTGAGGGTCCGGGTCTTGGGGGCGAGAAAGGGATCGATAAAGGTCACCTTACCGGAGAATTTTTTTCCGGGGAAATACGAAAGGTTCATTTCTACCTTTTGGCCGACTTTAACCCAGGGCAGTTCATATTCATAAACATCGGCCATTACCCAGATATTCGACAGGTCGGCGATCATATAGAGGCTCATTCCCGGCTTGACGCGCATTCCCTGCAAGGCCGTTTTCTTGATAACAAACCCACGGACCGGCGAGTGGATGTGCATCGTCTTTGTGATTACCTTGTCGCGAATCAAAGCTTCGATTTGATGTTCCGGGACATCGAACAATTGGAGCCGCTTGCGGGTGGATGCCAGTAAAGTGTCTGCAGCTTCACCGATCTCAGTGAACGGGCTTTGCTTCAGGGACTCCTTGTATTTTAAAGCCAGCAGAAACTCCTCCTGAGTTGATACCAGTTCCGGACTATAAATTTCCAATAGCAATTCGTTCTGGCCAACTTCCTGCCCGGTGAAATCAACATGAAGCTTTTCGATCCACCCGTCATATTTGGTATGAATGTGGTACACCATTCTTTCGTCGTAGGTGAGGAGGCCGATAGTTCGGATTTTACGAGTCAGCGTGCGGTTTTTGACTTTTACCGTTTTTACGCCGATATTCTGGACCATGGTGGGGTTGATTTTAATTTGCCCGGGGACTTCTGATTCGTCTTCATAAACCGGAATCAGGTCCATGCCCATGGGACTTTTGCCGGGTTTATCCCGAATGTAGCCGGGGGTCATCGGTGCCTTCCAGTATTTGATTTTTCTTTTTTCTTTTCCAGGAGTTTTCTCACCTTCCGTCACCGCCGGAGAGAAAGGTTCGGCCTCTTTATTCTTGACCTTGGTTTCAATGACCTGAGTCAGTTGCTCTTTATAGGAAGCGAATTTTTCTTCGGAAATATGGACCCACCCATCAATTCGGTCCATTGTTCCCTGGAGATTTTCCGAGCTGGTAAAAAATCCACCGAAGTAAATTCCTATGATCAACAGAATCAACGCCAGAAATTTCGGATAAGAAAACTTCATGCCGGATTTTCTTGCCGGAGGAGTATCAACTTTTTCTTCGTTATTTTTCGGGAAAATAATCTTCTCTTCCTGCTCTACGGATTGTTCCTCGGTTTGCTCTGCTGGTTGTATTGCAGAATGTTCCGCGAGAGGTCCTCTGGGAGGGACCGGATCCGTTTTATTTTCTATATTGTCTTTATCATTCATAATTGATGCTCACGAGGTGGAATCGAACAGTTGTTGTCCCACCACATGCTCCAACGCCGCCAGATTCTGTTCGTAATCCGTCAGTTGACGGTGGTATTTGATCTCCCACTTCAAAAGGGTGACCTGATTATCGATGAGCGTCAGGAAATCGACTTTATCCACGCTATAACCGGCTAAAGCCGACTCCAGAGATTGCCTGGCCTGCGGGATGATACCGGTCTTGATTAAATCAATTAATTTCCGGCTTTTGATTTCTTTATCCATAATTATTTTGATTTTTAAAAAGATATCATTTTTCGCTGCATTAAAAGAATCTTTGGCGGTCAGAATTCGATAATTTTCCTCAGCCACTTTTTTTCTTTGCTTAGTGGCAAACCAGATGGGAATGTTGACTCCGATAAATCCTGATACAAAGTCCGGGTGATCCTGAATCGGAGAATCCTGGCGTTGCCCGTACCGGACTCCAACCTGAAAGTCGGGATAGTATTCCTTCTCGGCAAGTTCTTTGGTGATCGTAAATTTATTAATCGCCGACTGAATACCCTGTAGGAAAGGCCGGTTCGTTGTCGCTAAATCCTGAAGCGTTTTGATACCAAATTTAAAATCGGTTTGGGTCAGTCCATGTGGAATTTCGAGAGGCTCCTGCGGCAGGCGATTCATCAGGATGTTCAGTTTTGCCGTTTCGTTGGCCTGCAATTGTCTCAGCTCGATCAATTCGTCCATGATTTTGGACAACTCGACCTGGGCCTTCAATACATCCTGCTGGATACCCTTTCCGACGGAGTATTTGGATTCGGCAATGGTGACGAATTGCTTGAGAAGGACTTTGTTTTGTTGCGTTGTCACGAGGGATGAGTTGATGAAGCACAATTCAAAGAATGATTCTTTAACCTGCCGAATGATATTCAACTCTAATTCCTTGAGGTTCCATTTTGCGATGGAGACGTCTTTATCCGCTGCTTCTTTTCTGAGAGACGTTTTACCCGGAAAAGGTATTTCCTGGGTCACTTGAATCTGCTTTTGAGTCATCGCCTCCTGCCGAAAAGAAAACGTGTCCACTGGAAGATTGGCCAGACCGAGAGTGAGCATGGGGTCTTTCCATGAACTTCTCTGGTCAGGGATCTGCTTGTAGATGTTGATGCGGTTTTTGGCTTCGAGCAGGTTTGGGTTCTGCTTTTTTGCCGTCTCGATAAACTTGTTCAACGTGTGCTTGAAATGACCGGCGTGCTTGTTGGTTGCTCCGGCTTCAAGCGTAAACAGTAATAGGCTTAAAGTGATCAAGGCCACTCTTTTCATGGGTGCCTCCAATTTCTTGAAATTAAATGCAGGGATGTGCAGGAAGAGAACGCGAATAAATAGTAGCCTAAATAGGCTAATGCGATTATGCTTCTTGCAAAGGCTGGGTGTAGACTATCTGGGAGGTTCGATCCGGGGTTCCAGAACGAGAAGAGCTTTGGGACTCTGAAGTTCCGCCTGTGAATTCAGCTCGGTAAAAAATGGAGACAGCGATAAGGGGGAGGAAATAGAATTGACGACGCATCCGCAGGCGGCACAAGTGATCTTGGTGGCGCAATTCATGCCGTCCATACCGTAGGACATAAGGGGGGCTTGCAGGCTCAGGCAAAAGAACAGGACGAATGCCACGCCACAAACGAATCTCTTATATCTTCTCGAAAGCATTTTCGACATATTGGAATACCTCACCCTCTAAATCTATGCCCTTAAATCCATTTTGTCAATACATTAAGCTATGTCATGTAGATATCTTGGCGGTTTTCGTTGTGAGTGGTAAACTGAAGGCACTTGAAATTATAAGGATGGCACGATTATGGACTTAATAATTATAGTAGTGGTGATTGGGGCTTTGATCAGCCTGGTGGTTGTGATGTTTCGTTATGCCGGGTTTATTCATCGGGGGCCGTCATCGGGTAAACCGGGTACGACTGAGAGGAAGGATGAATCCGATAATCCTTCAAACAAGGACAGTGAGTAGGTTATGGATGCTCTGGACCGATTGATGCAAGACTATCTCGGTAGATTTCTCGCAGGAAACCGGGCGGCGGCCGATTTTGCAGGTCAACTGGCACGCTGTGGGGCAGGATGGATGCCTCTGGTCGACCACTGCACGATTCGAACCTTGAATGTTGATGCCCGATCCAAGCAATTCATCGATCTCGGTTTCCAGTACGACGCAAAGATCGGAGTTTTGGAATTCGATCATTGGTGGGCCAAAGTATTCCGGAAACCCGGATACCCGGCCTTGTTTATCGACCAGGCGTATGATGATGAGCGGGGCAGTAAAAGCCTGATTCCCAAATGGGTGAATGCTCATGGCGATCAATGTTTCCATCATATCGCCATTCTCGTTGAAGAGATCGACGCGGCAATCGAGGCGGTTGGTAAAAGAGGGTTTAAGGTGGCGGGCCAGGTGGTCGGCGATCCGGGTACCGATTTGCGACAGGTGTTTACCGAGCCGGAAATGAAGGCTGGTGAGGTTTACACGGTGTTGGAGTTGATTGAACGTCACCATGGCTACGAGGGTTTTCTTCCCCCACAAGCCGATGGCTTAATGGAATCCACCCGGCGATGACAGAGTGGATTGAAATCCATGTTTAAAAAAACCGATCCTGAAACGATTGCTCCTTATCTCAAGGACGCCTCCAACTTTTCCGAAGGTCAGGCCAGCGAGGTTATCATTCCTGAATCCCGCGAGGAGTTGATCGCCTATTTGAAGGAAAATGAAACTCCCGTCACACTGGCGGGAGCCGGTACTGGGCTCACCGCATCCCGCATTCCTTTAGGTGGCGTGATAGTTTCCATGGAACGGTTCAAAACGTTAGGCTCAGTTAAAGATGGCACCATTCGAGTCGGCCCCGCGGTGACTTTACAGGATCTGCAAGACCATTTGAAAAACAGCGGCTGGTTTTATCCTCCCAATCCGACCGAATGGTTGGCTTCCATCGGTGGCACCCTGGCCACCAATGCCTCCGGTGCCCGCAGTTACAAATACGGAACCACCCGCCAGTTCGTTCTTGAGGCGGATATTGTGTTGTCGGACGGACGCACCGCTTCAGTCCGCCGGGGAAATACAATAGACCGGCCCTTGCAATTGGATGATGGGTCGGCCATCGATTTTCCTTCCGTGAATTTTAAAAGCCCCGAGTGTAAAAACGCCGCAGGTTATTTTGTTCGACCGGGGATGGACTGGCTGGATCTGTTTATCGGGTCGGATGGAACCTTGTGTGTTTTTACCGAGTGCACGCTGAAACTCCTGCAAGCGCCTTTTGATTTTTTGAGCGGCATTCTTTTTTTGAAACAAGAGGAAGCATGCTGGGAGTTGCTGGAGAAAATAAGAAAATCCCAATCGTCTGAAATTTCACCGTGCTCACTAGAATATTTTGACAGCAGATCTTTGCAGCGTCTCAAGCAAAAATTTGGCAACGTTCCGGAGGAAGCTCAGGTGGCTCTTTTCTTTGAGCAGGATGTAGCCAGTCAGCAGGAGTATGATCTCTGCCTTGAAATCTGGTATGAATTTTTGGAAAAAGAAAAAGTTCTGTTAGAAGACTCCTGGTTTGCGCAGGGCCCAAAGGACATCGCAAAATTTCAAGACTTCCGTCACCAGCTTCCTTTGATGATCAATGAAGAAAACTCCCGGCTGGGACGGGTGAAGATGGGAACGGATATGGCGGTGGACGATGGGCATTTCCGACGGATGATGCAGTTCTACCAGGATGAGTTGACGGGGAGCGGTCTGGACTTTGTGATGTTTGGTCACATTGGAGATAACCATCTTCACATCAATTTATTGCCGGATGCGAAACAAATGTCCCTGGCGCGGGAAACGTACAGCACTTTGGTGGATCAGATTTTAGAATGGGGGGGCACGATTTCCGCCGAGCATGGCGTCGGCAAGTTGAAAAAGGAATATTATCATAAAATGATCGGGAATCAAGCACTTGAGGAACTATGGGAAATCAAAAAAAAGCTGGATCCACAGTGTCGTCTTGGGGCAGGTAACCTTTTTTAAAATAAAGGCTTATGCCTTATCGAGCGGATATCCGGGAAGCTCGTGATATTGACGGTAAGGTGGCTAAAGAGTAGAATCAACAAGATTTACCCTGGGTTTTCATAGATATGCGAATTTCCTTTTGGATTAAGCGACTATGTTGAATTCCTTAAAAATATTGATCCTCAATTACTCCTACGAGCCGTTGCAGTTTTGTAGCGCCAAACGGGGACTTGTGATGGTACTGAGTGGTCGCGCCGAACAAATTGAGTGCGACGGCTATGTGGTACGATCTCCCTCGATGTCGTTACAAGTGCCTACGGTGATCCGTGTACTCAATATGGTTAAACGCAAAGCACGAAAGGGAGTATCCTTCAGCAAGAAAAATATATTGAGAAGAGATAATTTTACCTGCCAATATTGCGGGGACCAGGAATATCCGCTGACGGTGGATCACGTCATTCCGAAATCCCGTGGCGGGAAAACCAGCTGGACCAATGTGGTGGTGGCCTGCAAACCTTGTAATATGAAAAAGGGTAGCCGGACGGCCCGGGAGGCGAATATGCCACTGAGTAAAAACCCGGAACGGCCGAATTTTAGTTTTCACCGTTTGGTGGTTCCCGTAGGCCCTACCTCACACGTCGAAAGCTGGATGAAGTATCTTCCCAAGTCGTTCGTTGCCCGGACTTCGATGAATTAATCTTATTCGGTCTGCCTGAATCGGTCCGATATCAATGAAAGCCATCCTTGGAACCTAAATCACTCATCCAGATCATTTCCGAAGAAGAATTTCTTCCCTTGGTGGAAGAGGCGGGAGCTCAATTTTTTAAAACCTTCAATTGTTTCGCATCACTTCCCGATAAAAGGCGCGATGTCAACCGTAAGTGCTATTCCAATTTGATTCAGCAAGCGGATCTTCTGGAGAGCTTCCTCGATGAGCACGGCGCCCGACAAAACAAGACCTGGTCTTTTTTTACCGAATACGTGGCTTCGATACGGAACCTGGTCAAGGCAGGTTTTTTTCTCAAGCATTTGGTGGACCGTTATCCCTTTTATAACCTGCGGGATTCAGAGGAGCAAAAAGAAAAATTCTACAAAGAATCTCAAGTGGCGCTGGGTTTCTTAAATCAGTCTATTCTTAATTTGTATCAAGAATGCCTTCGCGCCGGCGAAAAAAATAATCTGAATTATTCCAGGGAATCGGTTGATCCAAACCAATTCTCAGAAGTGGAAGTGAATAAACAACTTCCCAAAAATGCCGAGGACGAGCAGATCAAGGAAGATGAAGAACGTATCATTGATATGTTTGAGAAAATGAGTAATGTGGCCGGCATGATGGAGGAGATGAATGCGCAGGTTCAGCAGAAGAAAGGGGACCTTAAAAGAATCGTTCCCGAAATCATCGATGAAAAGAAAGCCCGGATGGTGATGAGTTTGGTGCATAGCGTACAGTCCGAATTTGATACCTATATCAAGGGAACCTACATTCAGGAAAGATACGAGAAGCTCAAAAAATTTCGGGGATATATTGCCATGCCGCTTCACTTGCTGGAAGCTACCATCTGGCTGACCCATTTTTATGAGCGGCACGAGGACGAGATCCGTCAGGGAGAATGCAAGCGTATTATTTCCACGCTGGTCAACAAGGATGAGTTGTTGAGCCAAATAGTGAATTTCTGCTTTAAAAGCTGTATTTTTTATATTCGAGAAGGGAACTGTCTTGGCAAGGAATTGTTGAAGAATTTTGTCAAGACCGTCCGCTATGAATTACCCATTCCCACCCCGTTGGGATTTCATGCCCGTCCTTCGACCTACATTTCTCTGATTGTGCGCAACTACGATGTCGACGCGTTTCTTATTGTGGATGATGAAAAATTCAATGCTCGGTCGGTAATGAGCCTGCTCCAGGCCGGCGGTGCGGTGGCGGACAAGGGTTATCAAACGGTAGTCTTCGAAGGCGACAAGCGCGTTTTGGATGATCTGCAAATTCTGGCCGATCACAACTATTGCGAAGACACAAACATTCCCAGTGAACTCAGCTACTTGAAATCGATGCGGGATACCGCTTGATGGGTTTCTATCACCTCATACCCACAGCCTTTTAATTTACCTTTCGAGTATTAGTGTATGGACGACTCCTCAGAATTGTTTGATGTGGTGGATTCCGAGAACCGGGTCATTGGCCAGGCCACTCGGGGCGAGGTTCATGCGAAGGGTCTGTTGCACCGTTCCGTGCATATATGGGTATTCAATTCCCGGGGTGAGCTGTTCCTTCAGAAACGGGCCATGACCAAGGATGATAATCCGGGTTATTGGGACTCCTCGGCGGCGGGGCATCTGAACGCGGGCGAAGGGTATCTGGCCAGCGCTCATAGGGAACTCTTGGAAGAGCTAGGGATTTCCGGGGAATTGCAGTTTTATATGAAGTTCCCCGCTAGTCGGGAAACCCATTGGGAGCATGTCGAAACCTATTTCTGCACGACCGACCAGAAAATCACCATCAACCTTCTTGAGATCAGTGAGGGCCGGTTTTGGCCGATATCCGTTCTAAAAGAGTCGGTTCGCAACAATCCCGGCCAATTCACCTCCACATTCCATCTATTTTTTGCTAGCTATTTAAAATCAATAGGTTAATCCTCCCAAAGTACTTGAGAATCGAGTCCGATTGCCTGATACTAATGAACTGGAGATGGCTTCCAGAATCCCTCTTATTTAATCTTTTTTTCGAGCTTTGCTGGAGTCGTAAGCACAACCGGTTGGAGTTATCACTCGATAGTCCTGTATCAAGACACCTTAATGAAAATTATTAAACGAGCGTTTTTTATTCTGTTGATGCTTTTCGGGATGTGTCCCTTACCCGCTCTTGCCGACCATTTGGATACGTTTGGAACCGGAAAGACCTTTCCCTCCGACTTTTTGTTTAAAGAAGAGGTTCCCAGCCTAAAAAACCTCAGCCCCGACGAGATGGAAGTTGTTTTGCAAAAATTTATGGATGCCCGCGATCGAGCGGAATCCTCAACCCAAAATAATCTAATCCAGCTGGGCATTTCCTATATTTATCTGCTTCAAGAAAACTATAAAAAATCGTTTGAGATTTTAAATGTAGAAAAAAATGAGGATTTTATTTTAGAGGATTTCAGAACTTATTTTCTAACCGTCGCATTGCGCGCTTTGGCGGAAGAGAGCGTTCAGGAAAAGGACTTTGATCAGGCGATCGAATATCTGAAAGAAGCCACTAAAAATCAAACGATCCTGTTTGAAAGCTTTCCCTCAAGTCCCTTCCATGAAGATGTTCCTCAGATCCTGGCGCAAATTGAAACTCAACTGGGAGACGTGTATTTCAAAAAAGAGGATTATCCTGCCGCCTGGAATAGTTACAACAAGGCTCTGATGCGTGAATATCCGAACCATAAGGAAGCGCATTCAAAAATTTATACGGCCTTGGCCCAAACTTATGAAGCTGGAGAAGATCTGAGCGAAGCGGCGGATATTCATATTTATATTTTGAATAATTATCCTTCAAGAATAACCAGAAAAGCGGCCCGTGATTTTCTTGATAAAAATATGGAAGCTTTGGGAGAAATCAATGATAGCGCCAGTCAACTGATACAACTGTTAAATGGCAACGGAGATCATGAGCCGATGAAATCGGTGGCGCGAAAACCTCCGCAATGGCCCAACCCTAACGATGCTGTCTTCGCCAAACTGTATCGTGCTTTGAATAGCGATGATTTCCCTAAAATTGTGGAGCATGGTGAAAAAGTACTGAAAGAATTTCCTGGAGATGAAAATATCAGGGGAGTTTTTAATCACATCAATAATTCGATTTTGAAAAAGGTTCGGAGAGAGCAATGGAATGAGGGGATGGACCGATTGGTGAATCTATATCCTGTTCGTCATTTGAGTAAACTGGCCAGCCGTCTATGGGAGAGTGGAATTCCCGAGACCGCCCAGTTGGTTTATCAAAAGATTCTCGACAATCATCCCACCGAAACCCTGGCTTGTCATAAAGCTCTATATTTTATGGGACGGATCGAAGAGGACAACCTACGATACCTGAAGGCCATCGAATATTACGAGAAACTTCTGGATAAATATAATTGGGGTTATTTCACACCTTCCGCCCAATTCAAAATTCCCTGGCTACACCGGCAACATGGCCAGTTGGAGGAAGCTCGAGTGGGATTTAATGATTTATTGAATTACGCCGATCCTAAAAAGTTCAGGAATCTGGATAATGGGTTTCAGGAACCGGATGACTTTCGTCCGGCCGCGATGTTCTGGTTGGCGGAAACGGAACGCCAGTTGGATCATCATGAATCGAGGGTCGAAGTGCTCAAACGGTTGGTTGAAGAATTCCCCATGGACTTTTATGCTATGGTCGCAAGAATTGAAATGTCCATGCAGCCTCTGAATTTTCTGGAGCCCCGGTCCATTCAGAAATCCTCTTCGCGTAAATGGGGATTGGGAGACGTCAACCGAAAGCGGATTAACCGGGCGGAAAAATTGATCTCTATTGGGTTTCTGGAAATGGGCATGAAGGAACTCTCGTTGATCTCCCAAAAGAAGGGGAATCAGGAGTTTTCATATTACCTGGCGCAATTGTTCAAAAAGGCCGGCGGATATCAGAGAGCCATCAGCTTGTCCTGGGGAATTTCCAGAAAGAATCACCATGATTCCATTTCTCCGTCCCTCGTGGAAATGCTTTTCCCCAAGCCGTATATTAAAAAAGCCATACAGGAAAGCTCTCAATACCAATTGAGTCCCTATTTGGTGCTGGGGTTGATGCGTCAGGAAAGTGCATTCAATAAAAGAGTGGTTTCCTCTGCCCGTGCCATCGGGTTGATGCAACTTCTCCCCACCACAGCCACGCGGGTTGCGCGTTCCATGGGAACAAAGCTTCCGGATCAAAATGACCTGAAAAAACCTGATGTTAACATTCAATTGGGTGTAAAATATCTGAGTGGATTGTTGAATGATTTTGAGGATAATATTATATTTGCACTGGCTTCTTACAATGCCGGCCCGGGTAAAGTCAAACAGTGGATGGAGATTCGTTCTCATTTAAAACCACTGGAATTCATGGAAAGTATTCCTTACAAGGAAACCCGAAACTACGTTAAAAAAGTACTGAGAAATTATGTGATTTACAAAACCCTGTATGGCGAGGGTGGGATTCATGATTTTCAGAGCATATTGACCGTCAGGAACAATTAAAATGATTTCCTTCGATATCTTTGCATTTGTCGTCATCGGTTTAAGCGTACTCTATTCTGTTTGGAAGGGGATGGTGAGGGAAGCTTTTTC
>JAJDBJ010000060.1 GCA_029261395.1 Nitrospinaceae bacterium | reverse complement strand
ATCCCGTTCGCGATGCGGAACGTGGAAATGGTTCGAGGCGTTATTTTTGGATTTTTCCTGACCGATATGGATGGCCAGCTTGGCGCGTCGGTTGAACAGTTGCAGTAACTTTTCGTCTATCTTGTCGATCTGGTCGCGAATCTCATCAATTTTTGGCAATGCAAAAAGTACCGCCCTTTCGTAGGATTTCCGAGAAACCGTTAGGCTTTCAATGGATAAGGTTGATTTTCCATATTATGGCCCTAAAATGCAAGCATAATGTGAATCCAACCGATTGTTTTTAAACTTTATGAGGGGAAAATCATGGTTCTTCTGGAATTCAGCATGTCACCGATGGACAAGGGCGAAAGCGTCAGCCCGTACGTTAGCCGGTCTTTGGATATCATCTCGAACAGCGGTGTGCCGTATCGTTTGGGGCCGATGGGTACCTGCCTGGAGGGGGAGTGGGACGAGGTTATGGGCGTCATCAAACAATGTCTGGATAAAATGAGCTCCGACTGCGACCGCATCACCTGTTCGATCAAGATCGATTACCGCAAGGGGAAGAGCGGCCGACTCGAATCGAAAATGGCCTCCGTCGAAGCCAAACTGGGGAAAAAGCTGAACACGTGATTTGCTCCCCCTTGTAAAGGGAGCCGGGGGGGGTAGGCACCGCGTTTTGTTATTGCTCTAACAATTCCTTAACTTTAGGTGTGCAGTTTTTATGTTTTTGGATATGGCCGCGGATGTTTTTCGCCATGGCGGGGTCGGGGTCGAGTTGGGATAGCTTGGCCAGTTTGAGGAGTTGGTCTTCGGTGAGTTCCCGGGATAACCAATGATGGAACGTTTCGTTTCTTTCGTTTTCGGAGTCGGACTCGTTGCCCGGCTGGAATTGTTTACGATGACCAAAAAAAAGACTGTCCGGGTACATCTTCCATTCCAGCCATTCTTTTGGAAAATGTAATATTTCCGCCAGCTTGCTTTTAGTGAACCGTGGGATTTCCTTTTTGGTGTAACCGAATAATTTTTTTCTAAGAGGTTCGGTGCAGTCTTTATGCCGGTTGATGGAACTTCTCATGTGTTTTTCGGATTTTTCAAAGGAAGCTAATTGGTATAATTTTTTAATTTGATCTTCGGTTAAATCCCCTTCCAGCCAATAGAAAAAGGCATCCAGTCTGAAATATTGGTAGCCTTCACCTTCGGCGTTCTCTTTGGCATTCGATTGATAGGATTGATAGAGGGCCTCCAGCATTTCGCTTGGAAGCATTTTCCACGCCTGCCATTCTTTTGGAAAGCGGCACTTCTTTAGAAATTCCTGTCTGCTCATCAAGTCCATCACCGTGAATCCCTGAAAATTAATCGGGGCATGAGTTGTGGTCGTTCATTTATAGGATAAGGGGACTATGTAGCAGAGGGTAGTGAAAATTAAGGGAATTTGGGCTATGGCGGGAGGAGGTGGTGGAAAGGGAGGCTCATTGGGTGGCACGGCTCCTCTGACAAATTGGCAATGAAATAGTTAATTTTCCCCTCTGCATCATTTGACTTCATAACAAAAAGCCCCACGCCAAAAGGCGCAGGGCTTTTATTGGATCTATACGTTACTGCGTTTTATTAGATTCCAGGCTATCCGAGAATAGCATTGAGCGTGGCACTGGGACGCATCCCCGCCGCCACCTTTGCTGGATCTGGGTGAAAGTAACCCCCTAAATCAACCGGCTTGCCTTTAGCGGCAGTCAGCTCTCCAAGAATCGTATCCAGTTTAGCTTCCAGCTCTTTGGCGATCGGAGTGAAATGATCTTTGAGAGATTGATCGTCATTTTGCTTGGCCAACTCCTGTGCCCAATACAGTGTCAGGTAAACATGGGTCCCCGCGTTGTCCAGCTGACCGACTTCGCGGCCGGGGGACTTTTTGTTTTCCATCAACGTGCCACTGGCCCGTTCCAGGGTGTCTGCCAGGACTTGAGCTTTGGGGTTGTTGCGTGTTCGGCCAAGATGCGCCAACGACTCCGAAAGCGCCAGGAACTCGCCGAGTGATTCCCATCGCAAGTGCCCCTCTTTAACAAACTGCTGAACATGTTTGGGAGCCGAACCGCCCGCCCCGGTTTCAAACAGGCCGCCGCCTGCAATCAGCGGTACGATGGACAGCATTTTGGCGCTGGTGCCCAGCTCCAGGATCGGGAACAGATCGGTCAGGTAATCCCGCAGAACGTTACCGGTCGCGGAGATCGTGTCCTGTCCCGCTTTGGCACGTTTCAGTGAGTGCTTCATGGCATCGACAGGCGCCATGATCTGGATGTCCAGACCGTTGGTATCATGATCTTTCAGATAAAGATTCACCTTCTTGATAATCTGCGCGTCATGCGCCCGGTTTTTATTCAACCAGAACACCACGGGGGTGTTGGATAAACGGGACCGGTTGACCGCCAGCTTCACCCAATCCTGGATTGGGATGTCTTTAACCTGGCAAGCGCGGAAAATATCGCCTTCTTCTACGGCGAGTTCATGTACCGTATTGCCTGCCGCATCGATCACGCGGATGGAGCCTTTGCCCGGCGCCTCAAACGTTTTGTCATGAGATCCATATTCCTCTGCTTTTTGCGCCATCAGGCCGACATTGGGAACCGTTCCCATGGTGGTCGGATCGAATTCGCCATTCTCCCGGCAGAAATCGATGGACGACTGGTAAATCCCGGCATAACTGCTGTCCGGGACTACAGCCAGAGTATCGTGCTCATTGCCGTCCGGTCCCCACATCTTGCCGCCGACGCGGATCGCCGCCGCGAGCGAGGCATCGATAATGATGTCGCTCGGCACGTGCAGGTTGGTGATGCCCTTGTCGGAATCCACCATTGCCATTTCCGGACCATTTTTGATGCAAGCGTCGATGTCCGCCTTGATTTCATCCTGTTGTGCGGCCGGCAGACTGCCGATTTTGGCATACACGTCACCGATACCGTTATTGGCGTTGACGCCCAGCTCTTTAAAGGTTTTTCCGTGTTTGGTGAACACATCCTCAAAAAATACTTCAACGGTATGGCCGAAAATGATCGGATCGGAAACTTTCATCATCGTTGCCTTCATGTGAAGGGAAAACAGGACGCCCTGTTTTTTGGCTTCAGCAATCTGCTCTTTGATGAATTTACGCAGGGCTGTGCGGCTCATTGCGGTCGCGTCAAGGACTTCGCCTGCGTCGAGTTTCAGTTTGTCGGTCAATAACTGCGTGCTTCCGTCAGCGCCGACAAATTCAATTTTTCCCTTACCGGCCTGTTGGTCGGTGATGGTCGTTGAAACTTCATTGGAACAGAAATCTCCACTGCTCATTGTGGCGACATTGGTTTTAGAATCCTTGGACCACTTCCCCATTCTGTGAGGATTACTCTTGGCGTAATTTTTGACCGAACTAGCTGCCCGGCGATCGGAGTTGCCCTGTCGCAAAACGGGATTGACCGCGCTTCCCATGACCTTGCCGAATCTGGCTTTGATATCTTTTTCCTCGTCGGTTTTGGGGTCTTCCGGGTAGTCGGGGATATCGTAGCCTTGAGATTGCAATTCCTTTACGGCGGCCTGAATTTGCGGGATGGAAGCGCTGATATTGGGGAGCTTGATGATATTGGCTTCCGGCTTCATGACAATTTCACCCAACAGAGCCAGGTCGTCCGGTTGCTGTTGTTCCTTGGTCAACCGTTCGGGAAACTGGGAAATGATTCTGCCTGCAAGCGAAATATCTTTGGTGCCCACTTTAAGGCCTGCCACTTGCGTGAAGGATTGGATGATCGGAAGAAAAGATCCGCTTGCGAGTTCAGGTGCTTCGTCAACTTTTGTGTAAATGATATCTGGCTGGTCTGACATCGTTTGTCCCCATAAAAGATTGCTTAATTAGATTGATTTTCAGAGATACTACATAAAAATCGTATGATTACCAATTCGTAAATTGCATCTCAATACTTTCTTATTTACGAATTATTGGTCTGTATCCGAATACGAAACTGTATCAGAGAACCAACCGCCGGATGATAAAGGCCTATCAAGGCTCAGTAAACAGCTCAGAATGCCGCAAGCACCTTGCCGACAGTCGATCATAACAACAGACTGAATTTAGTTTGCCAAATTGCGCATAATATAGCCTAAGTTAAAGCAAAACTCATCAAATTTTTGGTTTGCCGCAGGGAATCGGGCCTAAAAACGGCCTGGTTTTTATATTCCCGGACCGATCACTCCAAATCCTCCGGATTTTTGACCAAGAGGGTGGTGACGAGGGTGTCCTTGACCCGTTGGATCAGTGGCGGGAAGTTCAGTTTGCGTCCATCCAGTGACACCGAAAATACATCGATGCCGCGACCGCCCCGGGTGGCGATTTTGGCGCGGTGGGGTCGGATCCCGAAGTTTCTAAAGGCATGGGCGATTTTGTACAGCATACCGGGATGGTCGCGCGCTTCGATGCGGATCAGGGTATGGGGGGTTTCCGAGTAGTTTTCGACCTGAATTCGAGGTTCGATGGCCGCCTTGCGGGTCGTCTCGTTTAATAGCCGGGTGCGTTCCTTCAGTAAATCTCTCAGAGTGGTGGTCTGGTTCAGCAGGTCTTTGAGGTTTTTTTCAATCTCTTTCCACACGTTTTCGACACTGCCAAAAATATTGATAGCCGCCTGACTGCCCACCTGAGCGACGATGATGACGAGGCCATCCTGCCTGGAAAAAATTTGCGCGGAAAGAATGTTCAACGCCCGCGCGGTCAGGGTTCCTACCAGGTCCTTGAACAGGCCGGCATTACTCTGTCCGCAAAGGATTAAATCGAAAAATCCGCCCGAGGGATGATCAATGAATTGAATGGCAAAATCGTCTTCTCCTTTTTTTTCCACCAGCCGGATGTGGTCGACGATGTCACTGGAGTCTGCCGTGTGCAGATAATCGTCCGGCATGGTTTCCAGGTGCAGGTCGATGACTTCTCTGGGAAGTTGATCGGACAGTATGGAGTAAACGGCCTCGCGGGTGGTCTGGGGTTTTTCTTCCAAAGATTCCGGCCGCACCAGATAGTTCCGGGCGCGTTGGTACACTTCAGTCAGAAGAATTTTTTTCCAGGAGGTCCATGTCCCCGGTGCCACCGCATTCAACTCGGCATAGCTCATTAACAGTAAGAGGTCGAGCTTTTGCGGAGTTTCAGCGAGTTGGCCCAGTTTGCGGATGATCGTTGGGTCGTGAATGTCCTGATGGAAAGCGATTTCATTCAGAGCGTGCAATTGGCCGATCAGAAAAGTCAGCAACTCACGTTGCTCCGGAGGCAATGCCATATCTTCAAATACCCGGGAGAGCGATGCGCGGGTTTGCGACATTGTTGATTCCTCGCCTTCCTTTTCAAGAGAGTGAAGAAGGCATGCCAGTTTAAGAATCACCCGGTGGCCCGTTGCATCGTAGACTTGCCTGAAAACGTGCAGACCATCGTCTTCCAGGTCCGGCAGGTTTTCCAGAAAGTGGACCATACGCAGGGCATGTTCGTCCGCAGTGTAGCGATGATAAAAATCGTAGCTGATCCGGAACTGCGACTGACCGAATTCGGGAAGCAGTCGGGCCAGCAGGTTGGCCTCGTGCATCAGGCGTAAAACGCTTTCTGAGTGCGGATGATCCAGAATTCCGAGCAGGAATTCCGCTACCTTGGGGTTTGCAACGTAATGGGAATCGACCCGGTCCGTATTTTTGCGAATGAGGCGGTTCAGTTGCGTGTCCGGTTGCAATTCATACTGCTGGCACAGTTGGAATACTTTGAGGAATAACGACAGATCGTTTTTAAACAGGTCTTCATTCAAGGCTTGCGCAGACAGTTTATTTTTATTGATAAGGAATCCGCCTTCCAGATGGGTCTGTTGCAGTTGCGTCAGGATGTTTTGAAGCGTCGGTTTTACCTCAAGGCATCGATGAAATATGTCTGCGCTGATGTGCCGTATCCGGGTGGCGTGCATGAAATAATCACGCATGAAGGATTCGGCATCACCTTCATCTTTTCCCCCGCGGTAATTCAGATTGGCCGCCAGTTCCTTTTGAATATCCATCTCCAGCACATCGAACTTCTTGCCTTTCTGAAAATGTAACTCGTTGCGGGTCTTGAGCAGAAAATCTACTGACTCTCTCAGCTGATCCAATTCCCCCAAAGTGACCACATCGTCCCGTTGAATTTCCTGCAGAGAGATGCCGTCGAAGGACACCGCCACCGCCCACAGCGCGGCATGGTAATCGCGTAATCCCCCCGGACCATTTTTGATATCCGGCTCCGGGTGGCTGGTTACGCCTTCGCGGGATTCCGAAGACTCGAAAACAGTTTTCAGGTTTTCGTTTAGAAACTCTTTGGCGTTTTTCTTGAGGACGTTTTTACGGACCGAGTTCCATAGTTTTTGGTAGAGCGGGTAGGTGCCCGTCAGGAACCGGGTTTCGATCATGGACGTGCGGATGGTGGGGTCGTCCAGCGCCAATTGCTGGCACTCCTTGATGGTTCGGCAACTCGGACCGATCTCCATCCCGATTCCCCACAGGATGGAAATAATATCCTGGATGAAACGGTCCAGAGTCTTGTCCATTTTTTTCTGCAGGAGAAACAATAGATCGATATCCGAGCCGGGGTTGAGTTCTCCCCGACCGTATCCACCCACCGCTACCAACGCGAACTTGCTCGGTAGATTTTTGTTTTGATACTCTTCCAACTCAGAAAGCGTAGCGACCACATGCCGGATGACTTCGTCCATGAGACCGGTCAACGCCTGGATGACTTCTCTTCCGCCGGCGCCCGCCCGGTGCCAGGCTTTTATTTTTTCGTGGTCCTGTTGAATCAGGCTTCTGAACGTGCGGAAATAGTCCAGGCGTACCTTGGGGTCCGCCGGGATCTGCTGGACCGAGGAAAAATCGAGTTCGAACTGATGGCAAGGATCCTTGGGGCTCATGATTCCTGTTGGGAACTCCAAAAAAGTATTTTAGGACGCGCTTTTGGTTTGGTTAATTGAATCATGTATTTTAAAGAAAACAAATGAATATAAAAGATTAAATTTTTCGGGTCAGTGCCCGGGCACCGAGCTTAATTTTTTGGAGGGTCGTTGCCCTCTTCACCGGAACGTATCCGGCCAAATTTACTTGACAAAACGGGGGTTAATCCTATAGTTTGTCGTTTCTCACAAATTTTTTTATCACAATACTGCTTACCGATTTGATCGTCGATTTGCTTCACTGCGAGTATCCAAGTATTTTACAACGCTTTATTGAGATAGTTGTGCCAGACAGTTTGTTTATGTCAAATTTTAAAGAAGAACGTAAACAGTGCGACATGTTTATCTTTACTGTATGACCTTTATTTTGCGAGGATAAAAATGGGACTCATGCTACCAATGCGAAACAAAATAACTGTAGTTGGAGCCGGCCAGGTGGGTACCACGGTGGCTCAATTGGTGGCATACAATAATCTGGGTAATGTTGTGCTGGTGGATATCGTTCCAGGAGTCCCTCAGGGCAAAGCCCTCGACCTCCAGCAGGCTGGTTGTCTGCAGGCGTTCGACAGTATTGTTGTCGGTACCAATGATTACAAGGATACCGCCAATTCGGATATCGTGGTGATCACTGCGGGCCTTCCCAGAAAACCCGGACAGGATCGTTCCGCTTTGCTCCGCACCAACGCCAAGATCGTGAAGAGCGTGACCGAGCAGGTCATGCAGTATTCAGAAAACCCCATCATCATTGTAGTATCGAACCCGCTTGATGCCATGGTGTATCTCGCCAAACAGGTTTCCGGCCTGTCGAGGAATCATGTCCTCGGTATGGCGGGCGTGTTGGATTCCGCCCGGTTTCGAACTTTTGTGTCACTGGAACTGTCCTGCTCGCTGGTGGATGTTGATGCCATGGTGCTGGGTGGGCATGGTGACTCGATGGTCCCAATGCCGCGCTATACCACCGTCTCCGGTATTTCCATCACTGACCTGATGACACTGGAGCAAATCGACCGGCTGGTGGAACGCACCCGAAAAGGCGGTGCGGAAATCGTCGGCCTGCTGAAAAACGGAAGTGCTTTCTCTGCCCCCGGCGCTTCAGTATTCAAAATGATCGAAGCCATCCTGTTGGACAAACGGAGAATACTCCCGTGCACCGCTTATCTGGATGGAGAGTACGGTTGGAGCAATATCTTCCTGGGGGTACCGGTGGAACTCGGCGCGTTGGGTATCGATAAAATTATCGAGCTCAACCTGACTCCGAGTGAAAAGAAAGCACTTGATACGTCTGCCGCCGATGTAAAAGTGATGATCGACGAAGTCGACGCCTTCCTGCAGGAAGAAGGGTAAGTCTCTTCGCGCTAATTTATCCTACCGCTTAACTTCAAACTGATCGAACACCGCCACTCCTGTTTCCTTGCCATCGCATTCCAAAACAATATTGTTCCACATGGGATCGTCCGCGTGCCAGCGTGGATTTTGTTTCTCACCGGGTGCCGGTGGGGAAGGGCACACGCGGTGGGTTGTGACGTTCAGGGTATCGTGGGATATCTCTAGAGTCAGGTAATGGAACATGAGGGCGCGCTTCGCTAGCGCGTCGGACACAGCTTCCGGCGCGGTACGTTTGCTCTTCCCTTGTAGATCGGCAAACGGTTTGAGCAGGGCACCTCCGCCACCCGACACCACATGAGTCACCCCCGCTCCCTTTTTATAGTTCGATTTCTTCACCACAGGCAGGGTTCCGTCTTCCTGGGGAATGCCCATCGGAAAAAATCGTTCATAGGCGTGTTGATTGCCGGAGAACACGAGATCGGGGTGTAACGCGTTGACCTGGGTTAACACGGTCTGGCGTTTCTCTTTATACCAGGCAGTGGTGATTGCCGGTTCGTGCATGGCGAAGATCACCCAAAGCCCCTTCCGCCGCGCATCGTCGACTATCGGTTTAAGCCAGGGCGCCGGATCGTTCCACTCATAGACATCCAGCACCACAAACAGAGCGGTTCCCAGATGCATGACGCCTTCCCATTTTTCATCTGGTTGATTGTGTTTGGCAAGCGTGTCAAACGGTGTGGCCATCGGAGCAATTTTATCCCAACAGCCGGAGGCTTTCGGCTTCCACATTTTGGGTTCCAGATCGCTATCCCCTGCCACGAAAATGCGGATGGAGTAAGGCTGGGCCAGTGTTTCTTGAATCTCCTTGATGTATTTATCGGGACAACTTGAGGGGAACTTTTCCGGCTGGTAGACAAAATCACCGAGATGCAGAATCGCGTCCGCCTGTTCTTTACGCATGGCGTTCTGCACCGCCTCGAATCCGGAATGAAACGCGCGCTCGCCGATACCGGTGTCGCCCACCACAACCACCTTGATGGATTCCGCCTCGTGGGCGATCAGAGGAGCGGGGAGAAATAAAATGGAAATGAATAGAAAAATTATTCGCATCACGTTATCCGAAACTTAGGGTTAATTCCTGAACAATCCCTTTGGCCATAATGTACAGACCCAACGATCCCGCCATCAAGGTGCTGAACCACAGGTTGGCCACCGGCTCGTCCTTTTTGCGCGCCTGAACGATCAGCGCCACGCCGATCACTGCCATCAGCAGGCTGAGCAGAACGGGGCCCAGCAAAAGAATGCCTCCGGCCCATTGACCCCACCCCTCGAATTGGTTGAGGTAGATCGACACTCCCCAGAACATCAGCAGGGGCAGGGGACTCGTCCATATATAAACCTTCTGGATCATGCGGCAGGCTCTGGTTCCAGATTGTCGGGTAGTCCGGTCACGAACGCTTTGATCTCATCGCGCACCCTCCGGTAATGCGACAACGCTTCTTCTTCCGTCGCGGCGGCCTGCGCCAGTTTCGGCGGATCGTCGAATCCCACATGAATGACTTTCGTTTTGCCGGGAAACACCGGGCAGGTTTCGTCAGCGTGACCGCACACCGTCACCACGTAATCGAAGTGGACGTACATCACATCATCAACGTGCTTCGATGTGTGTTTTGAAATATCCACCCCTGCTTCGGCCATGACTTTGATGGCGCGTTCGTTCATGCCGTGCGGGTCGGTGCCCGCCGAATGCGGCTCGATGACGTCACCCTTCAACTGCTGGGCCCAGCCCTCCGCCATCTGGCTCCGGCAGGAATTCCCCGTGCATAAAAACAATATTTTTAATTTAACAGCCATAGCGCTGGAAGTTTAGCACAATTGGTATTGTTCCCCTTTAAAAGGGGGCAGGGCCAGCGTCACGCTGGTTGATTTTTATATTGCCCCTGCGGCGAGCAGTTGATTTTTGCTATATTTTCGCCTAAGATAAGCTGGCAATTCAAACAACCCTTGATAGGTGGGTAGCGGTGGAGAATTAGCCGCCTGCGGAAGGCTCGCTGTCCGCGCAGGACTCGCCTAAGATAGGGCCGACAATTCGAGCAACTCTTTACAGGCAGGCAATTGCGGTAAAGTCGGCGATTCTAACATTCGCCGCCCGCGCAGGGCTCGCCGTCCGCGGAGGACAATGTATCTGACCAAACGCCAGAAGGAGATTTACCAGTACCTCAAGGAGCATATCAAGTCGATGGGTTACGCGCCGAGCATCATGGAGATCTGCGCGCAGTTCAACCTGTCGTCACCTGCCACGGTGCACAAGCACCTCAGCCACATTGAGGAGAAAGGTCTCATCCGCCGTGAGCAGAACCTGAGCCGCGCCATTGAGCTGGTGGAGGAGACCAAGGCACCCCTGCCGGAGTTCCCACTGCTCGGCCACATCATGGCCGGTAAACCGATTGAGGTGATCGAAGCGCGCGAGGTGATGTCGCTCATGCCCGACCCGTCGGGCAAGGACATCTTCGTGCTCCAAGTCAAGGGCCAGTCGATGATCGAAGACCATATCAAGGACGGCGACTACGTCATCGTTGAGCGGCGCGATCAGGCGGAAAATGGCGAGACCGTCGTCGCCCTGCTCAACAACGAATCGGCGACACTCAAACGTTTTTACCGGGAGAAGGATCATGTGCGCCTGCAACCGGCTAACGAAACGATGGAGCCCATCATCGTGAAAGAAGGCGACTTCAAAATCCAGGGCGTCGTCATCGGCGTCCTCCGCAAATTCTAACCGGCGTAGCGCCGGAGCTAAATTTACTCCCCCTTGTAAAGGGGGTCGGGGGGATTCCTCCAAAGTGTCATCCTGAGCTTGTCGAAGGGTGACCCAATGTTACCAGCGGAGGTTCTCCGCTTCATCTGTGGAAAATTGATTTTATGTTTAGAAATATTTTGCATATCGACATGGACGCGTTTTTCGTTTCGGTGGAGGAGGTGCGCGATCCGTCTCTCAAAGGCAAGCCGGTGATCGTAGGCGGCGACCCCGACGGACGCGGCGTGGTCGCGGCGGCATCCTACGAAGTGCGCAAGTACGGCATCCATTCGGCAATGCCCATCTCC
>JAJDBJ010000059.1 GCA_029261395.1 Nitrospinaceae bacterium | reverse complement strand
GTCCACTCATGCCCAGATGCAAGAGTAGGGCTCCCTTGTCATTGTGGAGCAGGAGGTATTTGCCGGTGCGTGTGACGTCGTGCACCGGTAAACCCGTCATTTCCTTTTGCAGTTGCTTGCGTGGGATGGGAAAGCGCAGATCAGCGCGCAGAAATTTCAACTCAACCAGCGTTTGATCGCGGACCAAGGGAATGAGTGCATTCCGGAGCGTTTCGACTTCCGGCAGTTCAGGCATCGGCCTTTCGGTCAGGCCGGGGCTTCGGCGGAGGCGTTGTCCGCATCCTGATCGTCCGGCTCGGTCTTGGCCGGTTTTTTGGCGATGACCACCCGTGATGGAAGAAGCACGCGACTGTTCATGCGGTAGCCTTTTGAATATTCCTCGATCACCGTATTCTCTTCGTGATCGGGCGATTCGATCTGGCTCAGCACTTCGTGGATGGACGGATCGAAGGGTTCGCCGACGGCGTTGATCGGTTCGACGTTTTCTTTCTTGAACAGGGCGTGGGCCTGGTCGGCCGTTAACTGCACGCCTTCTTTCAGGCTTTCAACGTTGGTGTCGGGTGCCTTGAGGGCGCGGTCCAGATTTTCGAATATGGGAATCAACTGCTTGATGAGCCGCTCGTTGGCGAACTGCACGCTGTCGTGTTTTTCGCGTTGCAGGCGTTTGCGGAGGTTGTCCGTTTCGGCCCGCATCCGGAGCATTTCATCGCGGACTTCTTTGGCTTCCTGCTGGGCCTGTTCGAGTTCCGATAGGCCTTCCTCATCCTCCACGATCTCGGCGACAGGGGTTTCTTCCGCAGATTCCGGAGTATCTGTTTCTTCCTCTTCGGTTTCTATGTGAATCTTTTTCTTATTGCTCATAAATCGGGTTACGCTCCTTTATATCGTTTGCTCGACAGGATTTGCGATACGTTATTGGCAGTGGAATTGACGATGCCGATGATTTTCTGGTAGTCCATGCGCTTCGGTCCGAATATCGCCAGGGTGCCGATGTTCTGGTCGTCCAGTTGGTAGCTCTGCGCGATCAGACTGCCCGCCTGCATTTCCTCCTCGGCGTTTTCTTCGCCGATGATGATGCTCAGGCCGTTTTGTTTCATGCACAGATCCAGCAGTTTGATCAGTTTATTTTTCTCTTCCACCGTCTTCATCAGTTTTTTCATGTTTTCCAGATCGGCGGAAAACTCCGGCTGATCGAGCATATTGACCACCCCTTCGATCAACAGTTCGCCGTCTTCTTCCTCGTCGGTGAACATCCGGTTCCACAATTCGTTGGCCTTCTTCATCAACTGGTCGTGATGCTCCTGTTCGGTCTGCATGCGGCGGAGGAGTTCGGCCTGAATCGAGTTCAGGGAACAGCCGGCAAACTCCTCGTTCAGATACGCGGCGAGGGCGACCAGGCTGTCCTGCGAAACCTCTTCCTTGAGGCGCACGATTTTCTTCTTCACCATGCCCATTTCTGAGATGAAGACAGCCAGCACACGTTTGCCTTCGATACGGATGAATTCGATGTGTTTGAGCGACAGGTTCCAGAACCCCAGGGTCATCACCAATCCGGTCTGATGGGAATTCTGCGACAGCAGACTGCAGGCGGAGCCCAGCACTTCTTCCAGCGTTTCGGTATTGCGGTAGGAGCGGGGATCGCTGACGATCGGCGTGACCGGTTCCAGTTTCTGCGCGTTGAGGATCTGGTTGACGAAATACCGGTAGCCCCGGTCCGTTGGAACGCGGCCTGCAGACGTGTGCGGTTGGTACAGGTAGCCCAATTCCTCCAGGTCTGCCATCACGTTGCGGATGGTGGCCGGGCTCAACCGTTTCGACAGTTTTTTGGAGAGCGTGCGTGACCCTACTGGCTCGGCGGTCGCCACGAAATCGTTGACCGTTTCCAGTAAAATGGTGCGGCTTCTGTCGTCGAGAATCACTGGGCTCATAACTGTTCAATATATAAGGGTTGAGGGTCGCTTATCAAGCTTAAAGTGGCGAACCGCCACGGGTAACTTTAGAACCGCTCGATAAATCGAGCAACTACAAAACATAGATTCTTCACTTTATTTGGAATCTTGGAGTTATGCAGAAGGTTTCCTTCTAAAAGGGGGAATTTAAAGCTTTTCGACGATCTGGGTGCCGACACCGGCGGCGGTGAATATTTCCAGCAGGAGGGCATGCTTCACCCGGCCATCGACGATATGGGTTTTGGCGACACCCTCCTTGAGCGCGTCGAGGCAACAGTTCACCTTGGGTAGCATGCCGTCCTTGATGACCTTGGACTTGATCAGCTTTAGCGCGTCTTTCCGCGTCAGGCCGGTGATGTGTTTGCCGTCCTTGCCTTTAACGCCTTCGATATCCGTCATCAGCAACAACTTTTCCGCTTTCAGCGCTCCGGCTATTTTGGAGGCGACGAAATCGGCGTTGATGTTCAGCGTTTCACCTTTTTCACCGCGACCGATAGGCGCGATGACGGGGATGAATTCTGCGTCATCCAGTGTTTTTAAAATACTGGGATTGATCTTTTTGATGTCTCCCACCAGTCCGAGGTCGATGATTTCCGGTCGGTTGGTTTCGGGGCATTTTTTGACCCCGCGGAACCGCTTGGCCTGGATCAGGTCGCCGTCCTTGCCAGTGATGCCGACCGCGTTGCCGCCGTGCCGGTTGATGAGGGAGACGATGTCCTGATTGATTTTGCCGCCCAGCACCATTTCCACCACGTCGATCATCTCTTCGCTGGTGACGCGTTGGCCGTCGATGAATCGCGACTTGATGCCGAACAGCTCCAGCATTTTGCCGATCTGCGGTCCGCCGCCATGCACGATGACGGGGTTGATGCCGATGTATTTCATCATCACCACGTCGAGAGCGAAGTTCTCCTTCAGCTCTTCGGACACCATGGCGTTGCCGCCGTATTTGATGACGATGGTCTTGTTGTAAAATTTTTTGATGAAGGGAAGCGCCTCGATCAGGACTTCCGCTTTCTGGATGCTTTCTTTCATAGTTTGATTACAGGATGTAGCGACTCAAGTCTTCGTTTTCGGTAATGTCGGTCAGTTTGTCCCGGACGGTTGCCGCATCGATTTCATGTTTCTGGTTTTTCATATCCGGCGCGTCGAACGAAACGTTTTCCAGTAATTTTTCCATGACGGTCTGGAGCCGCCGCGCGCCGATGTTTTCGGTGCGTTCATTGACATGGGCGGACATCCGCGCAATTTCCCGGATAGCGTCGTCGTCAAATTTCAAATGCACGTCCTCCGTTCCCAACAGCGCCGTGTACTGCTTGATCAACGCGTTGTCCGGTTCGGTTAGAATGCGGTAAAAATCCTCCTCAGTCAACGATTCCAGCTCGACGCGGATCGGGAAGCGGCCCTGGAACTCCGGTATCAGGTCCGACGGTTTCGATGCATGAAACGCTCCGGCGGAGATGAACAGGATGTGATCGGTTTTCACGATGCCGTATTTGGTGTTAATGCTGGAACCTTCAACGATCGGGAGCAGGTCGCGTTGCACCCCTTCGCGTGATACGTCCGGCCCCTGAGAGCCCCGGCCTCCGGTGATCTTGTCAATCTCGTCGATAAAAATGATACCGCTCTGCTGTGCCCGGTCGATGGCCATCTGCACGACTTTGTCATGGTCGATCAGGTTTTCCGCTTCCTGTTTGATCAGGACTTTCAGGGCGTCGGGCACCTTCATTTTTTTATGTTTGATTTTTTTGGGCATCATGTTGCTGAGCATATCCTTGATGTTGTTGTCCATGTCATCCATTCCTGGAGGAGAGACAATTTCCATCATGGGGCCTGATTTTTCCTCGATTTCGATTTCCACCACGCGGTCCTCGAAGCGCCCGTCGTGTATATATCCCCGGAATTTTTCGCGTGTTTGTTCGTATTGCTGTTTGCCCAGTGTATCGGATCCGAACTCCCGGTTCTCCGGCGAATCATGGCTGGGATGCGGGGGCAGGAGAATATCCAGCAGGCGTTCTTCGGCATACTGTTTGGCTTTTTCCTGTACGTCCAGCTCCATCTCCTCTTGAACCATGCGCTTGGTCAACTCGACCAGATCGCGCACCATCGACTCGACATCGCGTCCGACGTACCCGACCTCGGTGTACTTGGAGGCTTCGACTTTGACGAATGGGGATTGAGCCAGCTTGGCCAGCCGCCGTGCGATTTCCGTTTTGCCGACGCCGGTGGGGCCGATCATGAGAATATTTTTGGGCGCCACTTCATCGCGCATGTTGTCCGGCAGTTGTTGCCGCCGCCACCGGTTGCGCAGGGCGATGGCGACCGCTCGTTTCGCCTTGTCTTGTCCGACAATAAAATTGTCCAGTTCGCTGACGATTTGCTTCGGGGTCAACGACGCCATAAAATCCTGCCGGGACTGTTCGTCTGTCTTGGGTGTTTCTACTGCTTGTTCCATGAATTACAATTCCTCAATGGTGAGGTTCGAGTTGGTATAGACGCAAATGGATCCGGCAATTTTCATGGCTTCTTCCACGATTTGCCGCGCGCCCATTTTCGTGTGTGCTGTCAGGGCTTGAGCGGCGGCCTGGGCGTACATGCCGCCGGAACCGATACCCATGATCCCGTCGTCCGGCTCGACCACGTCGCCGGTTCCTGAAATCAAAAATGATTTTTCTTCATCGACCACCACCAGCATGGCTTCGAGACGGCGCAACAATTTGTCGGTGCGCCAGTCCTTGGCCAATTCCACCGCCGAGCGGGAGAGGTTGCCGTTGTACTTTTCCAGCTTTTCTTCGAACCGGGCGAACAGGGCAAAGGCGTCGGCGGTGCCTCCGGCGAAGCCGCCAATGATTTTATCCTTATACATCCGGCGGACCTTGCAGGCGGTGTGCTTCATGACGGTGTTGCCGAGAGTGACCTGGCCATCGCCGCCGACTGCTACTTTTCCCTGGGTCCGGACCACCAGTATGGTGGTGCCGTGCATTTCCGGTTTTTGAGTCATGGAACTATTTTTAACCTCTTTGATGGCATTTTAAATATCCAGAGTTTTCACGAAAATCCTTTTGCAATCCAAGATTTAGCTTCATCTGAAGGGTCTTTCGGAGAATCTGAAGTCAGGTGTTTTAACTATACTATAACGAACAGCCCTCTTATACTAATTTAAGATGCCTAATAACAGAGAGTTAATAAAAAATACGTGGCTATCATTTCTTCATGCGCCCAATTATACAAACAATACAGTCACGCAAACAACAAGGAGTAGAACATGGACGAAAAAGCCAGCAAGAAGCAGGCGCAAAGTGATGACATGATTCGTAAGCAAAAGCTCCAGATAGACGCAATGGCTACACCCATTATGAGCCTTTGGGAGGGCATCTTATTTCTTCCGATTATCGGAGTTGTCGATACCCATAGATCTCAGGTGACAATGGATGGGCTGTTGAAAGAAATCGAGAAAAAAGAAGCTAAGGTGGTTATTCTGGATATTCTTGGAGTACTTTCTGTTGACACGGCCGTGGCCAACCACCTGGTCAAAATCACCAAAGCCACCAAATTAATGGGCTGCGACTGTATCATCTCCGGCATGTCCCCAGAGGTAGCCAAGACAATGGTTGAATTGGGTATAGGGTTAGGGGGGGTCTTAACCCAGGCGTCCTTGAAACAAAGTCTTTCCGAAGCTCTAAGGACACTCGGTTTTAAAGTGAAAAAGATCCAGGATGATTCTAAAAATATACGAGCTTAGGGTTTTTTAGTGGTTCCTCTGACACCAGTTTTAGATTGAAAGGTATTATTGAATTACCTACCTTCGCCAGGGAATTGAGAACAATAGAGGAGTGGCGATGCAGAATTCGATCAATTTAATCAAAGTACCGATGTATATGTCGCGGGGTTTCCTGGCAGTTCCTATCCAGGTCGAACTTGAGGACGAGGCTCTGTTGCAGATTCAAGCGAGTTTGCTGGAACGGATCCAGTACAAAAATATAAAGGGAGTTGTGATCGATCTCTCTGGCGTGAATATTCTGGACTCCTTTCTAGGTAAAACTCTATTGAATACGGTCGCCATGGCAACTCTCCTGGGTGCGAACACTGTGGTAACAGGCTTACAGCCGGGGGTAGTCGCCTCGTTCGTCGATCTGGACATGGAGCTTGATGGTATGCAAACGGCTTTGACTCTGGAGGATGGGTTGTCGGTTTTGGATTTGGCGGCAGTGCCAGAAATGGATGAAGATATAGAGGAAAATTCGGATTACGAAGAGGAATATCCGGATGATGAGGATGTGGGTACGGAAGTTATTGAAGCAAACGAATGAAGCAAAAAATAATGTGCATTACCATTACCGAAGACATTGATGTTGCCCATGCCTCCCTGGAGGCCAGTGACTACGCCAAGCTTATCGGTTTTCAAAAGGTCGCCCGGTATATGGTTTCCACGGCGGTGAGTGAACTGGCACGAAACATCTTTCGCTACGCTAAAAAGGGGAAAATTATTCTGAAAGCCATAAGTAAAGAGGAAGAAAAAGGCATCGAGGTGATTGCTGAGGATAATGGGCCGGGGATTCCGAATATTGGAAAAGCGATGGAAGATAGATTTAGTACTGGCAATTCCATGGGGATGGGGCTCCCTGGGACGAAGAGGCTTATGGATGAATTTGTAATTGAAGAGAACCGCCCCCGAGGGACTAAAATTACAATCAGAAAATGGGTGCGATGAAAAATGCTGGCATCGAGTATTTCATTGCTGAAAGAGCATTCGATCAGGTCAATGGCGATATTGGGTTTGTTGAGGAATGTGGCAGTCACTTTTTTATAGGTTTGATCGATGGCCTCGGGCATGGGCCGGAAGCACACAACATAGCGTTGATCAGTCAAAAGTTTTTAAAGGAGAATTTAGCAAACGAGAGACTGGATGAAACGATGAAAGGCCTGCATGGACATATCCGCGGCTCACGGGGATGTGTTGCCGCCATTTGTTCCATAAATGTCCAGTCGTTGCAAATACGTTATTCAGGAATAGGCAATATTGCCTTGATAAAACTTGGAGCTTCTCCGCAACGAGGTGTATTGGCAGAGGGGGTTATTGGATATTCCATATCCGCTCCTAAAGTAGAGGCCATGCAGTTGAGTCGTGGTGATGTGTTGATCCTGGCCAGTGATGGACTAGAGAGCCGTATTGATATCAATAGTTATCCAAAGATTCTTGATAGTGATCCAGAAACGATTGCCACGAACATTCTGGAAAAATTCGGAAGAGATATGGATGATCAGTTGTGCATCGTTTTGCGTTGCACATAAGTTGGTGTAATTATTTTTATGATTGATTTGGGAATCATCACAATTGACAGCCGTGCTACCGTGGTCGATGCGCGGAGTAAAATCCGCGATCTGGCTTTGAGCCTTAACTTTGATTCCATTAGCGCGACGCGGATGGCTACCGCAACTTCAGAGATAGTCCGAATATTGGAAAGAGGCGAGCAGGACCTGTATATCAAGATCAGCCTGTCCAAACGCGAGAGGTTGCGTGGATTGGAGTTGTCCTTTGTATCAAAAAACAAGGCTTCATTGAATCAAGAGTTATTCTTGAAGGTTTTTGACGAAGCAAAAGTTGTCCGAGCCGAGGCAGGAGAGGAATCTGTTGAACTTTTTAAGTGGCTGCCGAATCCGGCCTTTGAGCCGAAGGATGACTCGATTTCCCAGGTAAGGGCAATTATTAGGCATAAAACCAGAGAGGAAGTCAATGCCGAGCTCCTTGAAACCCACGACAATATGAAATTGGCCAAAGAGCAGGCGGAAGAGGCAACCAAGGCCAAATCCGAATTCCTGGCGAATATGTCACATGAATTGAGGACTCCTTTGAACAGTATTTTGATTCTGTCCAAAATGCTTTCGGGCAATAAAGACAATAACCTTTCGGAAAAACAGATCGAATTTGCAAGCGCGATCCATGGTTCCGGATCGGATCTTTTAGCCTTGATCAGCGATATTCTGGATCTTTCCAAGGTGGAGGCGGGAAAGGTGGAGATCAATATTGAAGAGGTGACCCTCAGCGATTTAGCCGCCTCCATTGAGTCAAACTTCAAACATATGGCTGAGGATAAAGGGTTGTTCCTGAAAGTGGAGTCTGACGGCAGGTTACCAGCTTCCATCATAACTGATCGACAGTTATTTGAGCAGATCATGAGGAATCTGCTTTCCAATGCATTAAAGTTCGCCTCCAGGGGAGGGATCACTGTGAAGTTTCATCCGACCGATTCCTCGGTAGTCTTTTTACGGCAAGATCTGAAGCATGATGACAGCCTGGCCGTTTCGGTCGCCGATACCGGGAAGGGGATTGCCAAAGACCAGCAGGAGTCCATCTTCGGGGCTTTTCAGCAGGAAGATGGCAGTACCAGTCGAAAATACGGAGGAACGGGCTTGGGACTTTCTATTTCCAGGGAGTTTGTCAACCTGATAGGTGGTGAGATACATTTGGAAAGCCAGTTAGAGGTTGGCAGTACGTTCACCCTTTATATTCCCAGGCGCCTGGTTGAAAAGAAATTGAAAGAGGAAGGCGGAACAGCCGAAACATCCATTCCTGCAAGTGATTTTCAGGATGATGGGCCGAAAACTAAACTGATCGATCATCCGGATCTGCATTCGATCCTGCGGGGAAAACAAATATTATTGGCGGAAGATGACATGCGCAATGTGTTTGCTCTCACCAGCGCTCTTGAAGATTGGGACATGAAAATCCTGGTCGCCGGGAATGGTAAGGAGTCTTTGAAGTTGATCGACGAAAATCCCGGCATTGATATCGTCCTGATGGACATGATGATGCCGGAAATGGACGGTTTTGAAGCCATTCAAATGATCCGCAAGGATCAGCGCTTCAATAATCTTCCCATCATTGCCCTGACGGCAAAGGCGATGAAGGGCGATCAGGAAAAATGTATTGAAGCAGGGGCCAGTGATTACCAATCCAAACCCGTGGAAGTGAATAAATTGCTGTCGCAGATGAGAGGGTGGCTTTCACGTTGATATTCCAATAAAGAGTCTGCTCTTCCTTTCGACGACTCCGTTCCCAGGCTTCTCCGATTCAGGGCGAGGCTTGGGAATTTTTTGTTTTTGAAACTCAGGATTGTTTTGGAAGCAGGGAATTTGGATGTTGCGCGCGGGGGTGGGCCTGGTCGTAGGTTTCCATCAACCGGTCGACCGTCAGATGCGTGTATTTCTGGGTGGTCGACAGGCTGGCGTGGCCCAGCATCTCCTGAATGGTGCGCAGATCGGCCCCGCCTTCCAACAGATGGGTGGCGAAGGAGTGGCGGATCGAATGCGGAGAATGCCGGCCTGAGACCAGTTGATCCAGATATTTTCCGACGATTTTTCGGACGCCCCGGGTGGTCAAACCGTTGCCTTTGGTATTTAAAAAGACAGCTGAGGGGAGGGGATCGGGTTTTTTCTTTTGGATCAGGGGTTCCCTCTGGATAAGGTAAGTATTCAGAGCGGCGATGGCTTTCCCTCCCAGAGGCAACCAGCGTTCCTTCTTACCCTTTCCCAGAACCCGCACCTTTTGGCTTTCGAGATCAATGAAATTCATCTGCAAGGTGACCAGCTCACTGATCCGCATTCCGGTACTGTAGAACATTTCGAGCATGGCGCGGTCGCGCACTCCGATAAAGGTTCCGGCATCGGGCAATTCAAGCAGGCGGAAGATATCATCCACCGATAAGAAGGAGGGCAGATAGTTTTCCTTTTTTGGGGCCGGAATGGATTTGACGACGTTGTTTTGCAGATACCCTTCGCGGCACAGAAACTTGAAAAACGAACTGAGTGAAGATAGCTTGCGGCTCATGGTGGTCCCGGTAAACTTCTGATCGTGCAAATAGACCATATAAGAACGTACCGCAAGCCGGTCGATCTGTTTCAGGTCGACCGCTCCCTTCGCGTTGCAGGCGTGTCCGGTTTCCTTCAGGAACGACGAAAACTGGTGGAGGTCGTTGAGGTAACTCTCCACCGTGTTTTCCGAAGCGCTTTTTTCCGCCACGAGGTGAATTTTGAATTTGTCGATGTGGTTCTGCAAGGGGGACCCCTTTTAAATCAATATATTATAAACTTTAACCCGGAGGGCAAGGGTTGTCAAGGAACGCCACTTGCGGAGCTTAGGCAATACTTTTTTAAGGAAATGAAGTATGATTTTCGGAGAATCATTGCCTTTTCGTGAATCGATAATAATCCAAGGCATCTAATAAGTAACAAAACCTTTTAATGAGTGAGTGCCATGACGACCTCTTCACCTGAAGACGAACAACGCGCCCGGGAAACGCTGAAAGTTTTATCCGAGATCAAGGAAAAAACTGAGTTGTTATCCGAGCATGTAGAATCGCGCAAAGATGCACTGGAGGAGGAGATCGAGGAAAGCCTCCACGAGGCCATACAGAATGCCCGCGACAGCCTGGAACGGATTCAGGAAAATATCGAACCCAAGCTGGAGAAAATCATTCAGGAGCGGTTGGACGTGATTCGTCACCAGATGGATGAGTTGAAATACGAAGCGCGGGAATCGGTGCGCACGGAAATAGACAAGAAATCTGACGAGTTGAACCAGAAACTACTGGGTGCGCTGGATGGAACCGTTCGGGACCGGGTGGGGCAGGGAATGGTGGAGTTGCGGGCGAAACTGGGTGACGCCGTTCGCGAAGAAGTGGACGGCTCACTCAAGGATATCCGGGAAACGACTCGCGATCGTCTGGCGAAAACTCAACAGCTGGTCTGGGTCAGTTTGGGTATCGCAGTGCTGGCGGGGGTTGGGGCGGCGATTGCATTCCTCACCCGATAGCTCAGGTGATCAGCCAGAACAGGAAAAATAGCATGAAGGAAGCGATCAGTACCTGCCAGACGAACCCGAAGCCCGGCCCGGTAAATAAAACTCCAAAAGTCATCACGCAAAGAATAATAAAGGCGATGGCCAGCCGGGTTTTTTGATTGAGTTTGGTTTTCATTGAGCTCCGGGAGTATCAGGTGGAGAGTGATAGGGTGCGGAGTCTGTCAAAGGAAGAGACAGGGGTTTAGGCCCAAGCATCAGCAAAAATACTTTTTGATTTCTTCCACCATGAAGATATCGTCGACTTCCGACATAACATCCTCAATTTCCAGGCTATCGGCATCCTCTTCTTCCAAAGACTGTTCCCAGAACGGTTGTTTTTTGTCTTTGAAGCCCAGCCGTGGGTAAGACTCCAGAAAATCCTGAATATCGGAAAGCTCAAACGCCTCTTTGATTTCAGAAATGAAATCAGCCCGCAATTGTTTTAAATCTTCCAACCGCTCAAGAGATTTCTGATAAGTATTTTCTACGGTCAGAGAATAGTTGTCCTGAACTTCCAGATCCCCTTTGCCGGTCGGGTTGTAGATGGAGGCTTCCTCTTCGGTACTGTACAGATACTTGGTTTTAGATTCGGCCTGCTTAAGCGCAACAATCAGCGGGCAGAACTTTTCACCGATCAAATAAGACAGACCATCGTCAATGCCATACTCGTCGGAAATTTCCAATGCCTCTCGGCAATACCCTTTGATTTGGTGATAGTCCAAAGAATCCATGGTGTCCACCCTGTGAGTTGCGAGTTATGAACCTTGCCATTCATTTTCTGCAATCCTGACCACAAGTTCAACACTTTATTATGATTTTAGGGGAGATGTAAATAAAATTATGGGCAAGTATTGTTCGCCAAAGACTCAAATCATTTAGAATCAATAGGATAGGGCGTTTTCCCGAGCGGTCCAAGTAGACAAAAAGACCGCTCACGGACCCTAAAATATCCTTTGATAAAGCGCGTTTCAGGCCGGGAAAGGAGCCCGGGGAAGCCCGCGTTCCCTCTGCCGACCCACTTGGCCGCCTCTTCGCCTGGAATGAAACCATCGTCCGCCCCCACGGTTCCAGAAGCAGGGATCGTGATGGCCGCCAAGGTCTCTGATAAAGGAAGCCGGAGGTCTTGTCATCGGCCCTTTCGGGATCAGGCAGGGGTAACGTTTGCCAAAGCCGGGGATATCGACGCCGGGTGCCCGGAATTGGATCTTGAAGGGGTCTATCCGCTCTTTATTCTTGTGAAACTGGATGGATTCCAGATTTGTTTGTGCGCTTGATTTGTTTTTCATGACATTCTCCTTTCCTAAACCGGACTCGGGGAGGATTTGACTCCTCCTTGCACGTAAATATATGCCCTTGGCTTTGGAGATGCCGTTTTTTTTAATTTTACAGGGTTGACGGTGAGGGGTGAATGCCAACAACGGGAGGGGACAAAAAAAATGCCCGCCAGAAGTTTCTGGCAGGCATGGATCAATGTGCGATTTCTTACTTTATCATGGCATTACATTTTCTCTCGAGTTCGGCATCCACAATATTGGCGCATCCGGATCGGGTTTGAGTTGTAACTGCAAAACAATAATTTTTGAGTTCCCGTTTTTTGATGAGGGAACAGTAATACGTGGTGTGATTTTTGTTCTGATAGCGATTCTTTTTTTGCTCAGATGTCTTGGCTTTGTCGATCTCAAAAGCACGGCACAGGTTCAACTCATCCAGATCTTTATGCTGTTCGCAGGGGTCGGCTTGTTTGGAATCCGCCGCCAGTACGGCGCTTGGAATCATAAGGACCAGGCCCATCAACAATCCCAGCAGTCCCAGGTTATTCAAGTTCTTCATAGTGTTCTCCGGTTTTGAAAATGAAATTCATTCGGGTAACCGTCCGCTTCCCGGAATGCGTTGGGCGAGCCTGGATTGCATAAATCCCGACGGTATAGATTGTTCTCCTTGGATTATTATAACCCAAAATTTGCGTTTTTTGGAAGGTGGGTCAACCGGGCAGGGGCCGGGTGCAACCTGTCGTATTGATTTATGGTGGGTTAGACTCCCTTGAACTTCAAGCTCTTGTAACGCAGGTCACGCTATTGATGTCAGGCGGGTTTTATCGTCAACACGTTGTATTCGCGGTTAAACTATGGCCATGGATGAAGCCGTGAAGAAACTTTTGTTTGTATGCAGTGAGAACAGGCTGAGAAGCGCCACGGCGGAAGCGGTTTTTTCCGAATATGAAGGAGTCGAGGCGATAGGCGCCGGTACCAATAAGGATGCCATCACCCCGGTATCCGGCGATCTCATCGAATGGGCCGACGTCATACTGGTCATGGAAGCGATCCACCGGGATAAAATATCCGCAAAATACAAAAAGCTTCTCAAGGGCAAACATCTGGTGGTGCTGGATATCCCCGACAACTACCAACGCATGCAGACGGAGTTGATTCGTCTGCTGGAGGTGAAAGTCTCGAAGTATGTCTGCTAGCGCAACTTTCCAATAGATTATGCCCCGTCAGGATTTTGCAAGCGAGCGCACGCGGGATTAGGATATTTCCGGCAGTTATGCTACTATAATAGTGTATATGCAGGGTTGTTTGTTTGCAGTTTAAGTCAGTTCCTTCTAGTTTCTCGCCTTGAGCAAACCTAAAAAGATTGTTAGGCCTAGTAAACCCAGCAAAACCCGGTTTATTCTCGAAGTGGTTCTCTGAAAGTTCTTACCCTCGCTCCAACCCAATTAAAAATTTGAGATAACACTATCCGGATTTTCCGGATACCTGTTTTTGTATTTCTGTGAAAGTGCCGGGCTGTTTGGCCGAGTCCTTTTATGGAGTAACCCCCTTACGCGGAAAATTTTTGAATTTTATTCTATGATTTCTCTATCTCTTTCCTATTTAAAACATAACTGGCTGGGTAATATACGCAATGATGTGCTTGCAGGCATGGTTGTCGCGCTGGCTCTCATTCCGGAGGCGATTGCGTTCTCCATCATTGCGGGTGTTGATCCCAAAGTTGGTTTGTATGCTTCATTTTGTATTGCGGTTGTCATTGCTTTTGTCGGTGGTCGTGCCGGCATGATCTCCGCCGCAACGGGTGCCATGGCGCTTGTCATGGTTTCGCTGGTGAAAGTGCATGGACTCGAATACCTGCTTGCGGCAACCATCCTGACCGGGATTTTGCAAATCGTTGCGGGCTTTCTCAAGCTGGGCTCCCTCATGCGATTTGTATCGCGTTCTGTCGTGACCGGATTTGTGAATGCCCTGGCCATTCTGATTTTCATGGCACAACTGCCCGAGTTCAAAGGCGCAGGAATCCAGATGTACGGCATGGTGGCTCTCGGCCTGGCCATTATTTATATCGTTCCACGTTTCACAAAGGCGGTGCCGTCACCGCTGATTAGCATCGTGACCATTACGGGAATCAGTGTTTATTTTGGGATGGATTTGCGCACGGTGGGGGATATGGGTGAACTGCCCTCCACCTTCCCGATTTTTCTTTTACCCGACATTCCGTTTAATCTGGATACCTTGCGGATTATTTTCCCCTACTCACTGACGCTGATGGCGGTGGGTTTGCTGGAGTCACTCATGACAGCAACCATAGTCGATGACTTGACGGACACACCCAGTAACAAGAATCGCGAATGCGCAGGGCAGGGTATTGCCAATATCGTATCGGGTTTATTTGGAGGCATGGCCGGTTGTGCGATGATCGGGCAATCGGTGATCAATATTAAATCGGGCGGGCGGGGTCGCCTGTCGACGCTGTTCGCCGGGCTTTTTCTTTTGTTCCTACTTTTGGTTTTAGGCGAATGGGTGAGCCGGATTCCCATGGCCGCTCTTGTTGCCGTCATGATAATGGTTTCGATCGGAACATTTAGCTGGTCGTCTTTTGCGAATCTGAAAACGCATCCCAAAACCTCCAGTCTTGTCATGATAACCACTGTCATAGTTGTTGTTCTGACCCATGACTTGGCAATCGGTGTGTTCGTAGGTGTCTTGACGAGCGCACTGTTTTTCGCTCGCAAGGTTTCGCGATTACTGAAAATTGAATCGCACCTGTCCGATGATAAAGAAAAGCGCACCTACAACGTTTATGGGCAGGTCTTTTTTGCTTCCGCAGGGTCATTTTCCAATTCCTTCGATTTCAAGGAAGTGGTTCAGCATGTCACCATTGATCTCAGTGAAGCTCATTTTTGGGACTTGTCTGCTGTCGGTGCGTTGGATAAAGTTGTTATGAAATTCCGCCGTGAAGGAACGGCGGTCCATCTGATTGGTATGAATAAAGCAAGCGCCACCATTGTTGATCGTCTGGCAGTGCATGATAAACCGAATGCGCTTGAGCTCATGCCTAAACATTAAGAGGAAGAAAACATGGCAAAAATATTAGTATGTATTGATGGGTCGGTTTATGCAGACAATCTCTGCACGCATGCGGCCTGGGTTGCCAAAAACTTAAATGCTGAAATTGATCTTCTTCATGTTTTGCGTCGTCCTTCAGACTATGAGGCACCGACAGACCATACCGGGGTAATGGGCCTTGAGGCACGCAGTCATCTGCTGGATGAATTGACAAGAGTGGATGAAGAGCGGGGGCGTCTGGATCAGGAAAAAGGGAAAATCATTCTCGAACACGGTGCCAAAATCCTGAAAGAAGCAGGCGTCGAAACAATCAACCGTATCCACCGGCGCGGTAGCCTGGTGGAAACAATTCAAGAGTTCGAAGATTCTGTTGATATGATTTTCATGGGCAAACGTGGCGAGCATGCCGATAGAGGTTCCGTTTTTCTGGGGTCCAATTTGGAAAAAGTGGCGCGCTCCATCCATAAACCTCTCTTTATTATTTCTGCCGTTGTGCGTCCGATCAAACGTTTCCTGATAGCCTATGATGGTAAAAGCAGTGTGCATAAGGCGATCGACTACATCACCGAACATCCCCTGCTGACAAAGGATGTGGAATGTCATCTCCTGGCAGTGGATCGTGGAAAAGGCGACATCGATACATCGGAAGCCGAGCAAACTTTGCGCAAAGCGGGATTCACCGTCATACAGAAGACCGAACAAAATCCTCACGCCGACCAGGCGATATCCTCTTACGTGGTGGAAAATGAGATTGATCTTCTAGTTACAGGAGCATACAGCCATTCCCGTATGATCAGCCTCTTCCTCGGGAGTACCACGGCATCGCTGATCAAGGCTTGCAAAATACCGTTGTTATTGTTCCGATAGACGGTCGTCTCCTCACCTGAAAATGATTTTCCCGATCTAAGAAACGGGATTGGATGGCTTCGGCGAAGTGCCCGGTGGAGAGTGTGTCCGCACCGTCCAGATCGGCGAGGGTGCGGAAGACTTTCAAAATGTGGTCGTACGTCCGCGCGTTCAATCCCATCTTGTCGATGTCCATTGACATGATCTACTTTGGCATCAACGGGTTGCCAAGAGAACAAATACCCACTCGAGAAGTGATGCAATTGACAGAAGTACGCTGTAGAGGAGGGTCGTCCGTCGTAGAACCCGCAAGAGTATTCTTTAAGGCTCGTGCAATTCAGTGTAGTATGAGCAGAAAATGGGACTGCTGGGATAACTGGCGGCGGGAAAATTGTTTACACCATAAATACCGGGCGGATTTGCTTTAAAACATGCGATCCGGTCTTATCTCAGGTGTGTATTGATAGGGAAGGTACTAAAGTTTTGACTTTCAAAATACGAGGAATCTGAAAACGTGAAAAAAAATCTATTTGTCATTGTTCTTGCTTTCTGGATAGGAGGAGTTTTTCCTGTTTGGGCCGAAGACTCTCCCAAAAAAGAAGTAAGTCCTGTTGCCTCAAAGCCTGTCAATAAAACCCATTTCCAATTAATGCAAATTACCAAGAGAAAGTTGATCATACAAAAAGAACTGAAAGAGCTTGAAAAGAAAACCTCTTCGAAAGAAGTGATTGATCGCATCGGAAGTTTAAATGCTGAGCTAGGTAATTTGATTGAAAATTATGAGGCGCTAGCAACGCAAATTCCTAAAGAGGAAATCCCTAAAGATCAGCCGGAGGAAAAAGGGTGGCTGGTGGAGTTATATGAAATCACCGAACCCATATTAAACTCTCTGAGAGAATTAACAGAACGTCCCAGAAAGATTGATAACCTTAAAGCCGTTATTGTGGATCTTGAAGAACGGATTAAAACCTATGAAACTGCTCGGAAAAATATTCTTGCCCTGGAAGCCGCTAAATTGGATTTCCCGGATATCATTGAAAAAGCTGAAAAAGGACTGCTGAGCTCTTCTGAGATTCAGATAAAATTCAGGGAGGATCTGGCCAAGCTGAAGGATCAATATAACCCTGAAATTTTATTGGTAGAATTAGAGGAGGCCCAACGAAACCTGAAAAAATTTCAGACTTCTAATAAGAATATATTTTCTTTGGTTGGCGAATCCATTGTTCAATTCATGAGTGTCCGAGGGCGAAACTTGTTCGTGGCCCTGGGATTTCTTTTTGGAGTCTGGTGGACTTTCACCCTGGCTTATAAGAGCGTCGAATCCAAAACTCATTTGCTGAGCAAAGTCAAACGCTCCTCCCAGAAATTAATCAAGGCTGTATATCACTTGACCGCCTTGGTTATTGCGTTTTCTGCAGGTCTGGTCAGCCTTTACATCGTTGATGATTGGCTTTTATTAAGCCTGCTTTTTTTAGTCCTCGTGGCAATCGGATGGACTTCTCGACAATTTATTCCTAAATTCTTAAAAGAATTGAACCTGATATTGGATTTGGGAACGGTGCGGGAAGGAGAACGGATTTTTTATGAGGGAATACCCTGGTTGATCAAGAAAATCGGATTTCATGTCATCTTACACAACCCAAGGTTGGAGGGCGGGATCATTCGCGTTCCCGTTGGAAAGCTGATTGGGCATTCCTCACGATCGTTCGTCAAGGATGAAGAATGGTTTCCCACCCAATTAAATGATTGGGTTCTATTGGATGAGGATATTTATGGGAAGGTGGTCAGTCAGACTCCAGAGCAGGTGATATTGAAAAATAGGGGATCGAGGCGGGTGTATATGGCATCCGAGTTCCTCACGCTTAAGCCCAGAAATCTGTCGTCGGGTTATTTGATTGTTCTCAAGTTCGGGCTGGATTACTCAACTCAAAATAAGATTTGCGATGACATCCCCCAATTGTTTCATTCAGGCCTGGAAAAAAATTTCAGGGATAAAATGGAATGCCATCCACCCGTTATAGAACACTTCAAAGTTGAATTTGATCATGCAGGCTCAAGCTCTCTGGATCTGATCATTTTGGCGAGTGTTGACGGAGGGCATGCCTCTGAGTACTATTCATTGCAACGGGAAATAAACAAAACTCTGGTAGCCATATGCAATGCAGAAGGCTTCACCATTCCATTTAATCAAATGACTCTTACGATGGCGCCTGACCTCTCCGCAATGAATAGCTTGCATAAGCAGGAACAAAAGAATTAGCCGACGAGGTGTATTGATTGGCGGCCCCGCCCGTCGGCATGATTTTAAGCATCTTTTCAAAAATGATTTTCCCGGTCGAGGGA
>JAJDBJ010000058.1 GCA_029261395.1 Nitrospinaceae bacterium | reverse complement strand
TGGAGACCGGCATCAAGGTCATCGACCTGCTCGAACCCTACCTGAAGGGCGGTAAGACCGGCCTGTTCGGTGGTGCGGGTGTAGGTAAAACCGTATTGATCATGGAACTCATCCGAAATATCGGTGCAGAGCACGGCGGTTACTCGGTATTCGCCGGTGTGGGTGAACGAACACGTGAAGGGAACGACCTCTATCACGAAATGGTCGATTCCAAAGTTATCGACAAAACAGCACTGATCTATGGCCAGATGACCGAACCTCCCGGCGCTCGTATGCGTGTTGGACTGACGGGACTGACCATGGCCGAGTATTTCCGCGATGTCGGTGGCCAAGACGTTCTGTTGTTCATCGATAATATTTTCCGATTCTCACAGGCCGGTTCCGAAGTGTCCGCTCTCTTGGGACGTATTCCTTCGGCGGTAGGTTACCAGCCAACGCTGGCGACCGAAATGGGTAACCTGCAGGAGCGCATCACGTCGACCAAGAAAGGGTCCATCACTTCCGTACAGGCCGTTTACGTGCCGGCGGATGACTTGACCGATCCTGCTCCGGCGACTACGTTTGCGCATCTGGACGCCACCACCGTTCTCAATCGCCGAATTTCCGAGCTGGGGATTTACCCGGCTGTGGATCCGTTGGATTCCACCTCGCGTATTCTTGATCCACAGATCGTTGGTGAGGAGCATTATGCCGTTGCCCGTGAAGTTCAACGGATTCTGCAACGCTACAAAGATTTGCAGGATATCATCGCCATTCTCGGTATGGATGAATTGAGCGAAGATGACAAGGCGCTGGTTGCACGTGCCCGAAAGATTCAGAAGTACCTGTCGCAACCGTTCTTCGTGGCCGAAACGTTTACCGGCGCACCCGGAAAATACGTCAAGGTCGCGGATACCATCAAGGGCTTCAAGGAAATCATCGACGGCAAGATGGACGATATTCCCGAGCAGGCGTTTTACATGGTGGGCGCGATTGAGGAAGTTTACGCAAAAGCTGAAAAAATGAAAAAAGGATAAGCATTGATGGCCGATAAACTCTTTTTATCGCTGGTGACCCCGGCAAAAGAAATGGTGATTGATCCGGACGTGGACCAGGTCAATATCCCCGGTATCGAAGGCGACCTGGGTATCCTGGCCGATCACGCGCCCCTGTTCACTATCCTGCGACCGGGCCGCTTCTCCTATCAGAAGGGGGAAAAGGAAATCGAACTGGTCGTCAGCGAAGGCTACGCCGAAGTCACCAATAACCGCGTCACCGTGCTGGCCGAATCCGCCGAGTTCATGCACGAAGTCGACCACGACCGTGCCGAAATAGCCCGCGCCGCAGCCGAAAAACTCCTTGAAAAAGGAGACCTCGAAGAAAAAGAATTCAAAGAAACCCAAGACAAACTGTTCCGCGCCCTGGCTCGCCTCGAAACCAAAAAATCGAATTAATTTACCTTCCCGTTTTTCTTTCCCAATACGCTTTACGCTCTACCAGGACCGGATACGCGGATTGGCGTAGTAATGGATCAGGTCCTTGACCGAGAGCATACCCACCACCTCATCATTTTCCGTAACCGCGATGTGACGAATCCTTTTGTTGGCCATCAACTGGTTAGCATCCACAATCGGTTCGTGACAGTCGATGGTCTGCAACGGAGCGGTCATAATGTCGCTGACCTTCGGATTCTTGTCCTTGAGTCCCTTTGCCAGGATTTTCCGCGTTAAATCCGTTTCTGTGATAATACCGACGAAGGCATCTCCGTCTTTGACCAGCAGCGATCCGATATGGCTCGTTTCCATGATCTGTGCCGCCTCTTGAGCGGATGCATCGGGGCTGATACTCAAAACCGGACTGACCATGTAGTCACCGATCTCTTCATTGGGATTGGATGGACTTTTTCGTTTTTTCATAGTTCATTCTCCTTCAGCAACAGTGAACTCTGAATAAGAGGATATTTGTATTGGAAATGGATCAACAAAATTTGGAATTATGATTTGTTTCGCCCTTGGAATTATGATTTGTTTCGCCCGAGGGCGGATTCGAATGTTATTTTAAATGATTTTTGAGAAGAAGGGGGTCCTTTTTTGCCCCGGCCAACGATGGGGATTATCGATCTAATTGATTTTATTAAAATAAAACCATTTGCTGTCAGATGTGGAAGAGGTTTATTTGTTATTCAGGCAGGGTTTGAGGTATTGGCCGGTGTAGGATTTTTTAACGGTCACGATTTCTTCCGGGGTTCCCACCGCGACCACTTCGCCGCCTTTGTCGCCACCGTCGGGTCCAAGGTCGATGATGTGGTCTGCCGTTTTAATTACGTCGAGGTTGTGCTCGATGATGATCACGCTGTTGCCGGCGTCGACCAGTTTGGAGATGACGCCCAACAAATGTCCGATATCGTGAAAGTGCAGGCCGGTGGTGGGCTCGTCGAGGATGTAGAGAGTTTGACCTGTACTACGTTTGCTGAGTTCCTTGGCGAGTTTCACGCGTTGCGCTTCGCCGCCGGAAAGCGTCGTCGCAGGCTGGCCGAGATGGATGTAGTCGAGTCCGACACTGGTAATCGTCTCCAACTTGATCTTCAATGCCGGGATATTTTTGAAAAATTCCTCCGCCTCCTCGATCGTCATTTCCAGTACGTCGGCGATGGTTTTGCCTTTGTATAAAATCTCCAACGTTTCGCGGTTGAAGCGTTTGCCCTGGCACACTTCGCAGGTCACAAAAACGTCCGGCAGGAAATGCATCTCCACTTTGATCAGGCCGTCGCCCTGACAGGCCTCACAGCGTCCGCCCTTCACGTTGAAGCTGAACCGGCCCGGACGGTACCCGCGCAGACGCGCCTCCGGCACCTCGGCAAACAGATCACGGATAAGGGTGAATAGACCTGTATAAGTGGCCGGATTGGACCGCGGCGTGCGGCCGATGGGTGCCTGATTGATATCAATGACCTTGTCGAGATGATGAATCCCTTTGATCTTTTTAAAGGCTCCCGGCTTGTCCACCGAGTTCCAGAAGTGGCTGGCCAGCGCCTTGTACAGGATGTCGATGGTCAGCGTGCTTTTCCCCGACCCGGACACGCCGGTGATGCAGGTGAGGCAACCCAACGGAATGCTGACGTCGACATTTTTTAGATTGTTGTGCTGTGCGCCCTTGATCTCCAGAAAATGTCCGTTGCCTGGGCGGCGTTTTATGGGAACGGGAATTTTTTTGCGGCCGGAAAGGTATTGCGCGGTGAGAGAGGTTTTGTTTTTCATCAAGGCTTTGGGCGTGCCCGCGAAAATCACTTCGCCGCCGTGGATGCCCGCTCCCGGTCCAAGGTCAACCACGTAGTCGGCCGCGATGATGGTGTTCTCGTCGTGTTCGACCACGATCACCGTGTTGCCGAGGTCGCGCAGTTTGGTGAGCGTGCCCAGCAGGCGGTCGTTGTCGCGCTGGTGCAGTCCAATACTCGGTTCGTCCAACACGTACAATACGCCCATCAGGCTGGAGCCGATTTGCGTGGCAAGTCGGATGCGCTGGCTTTCGCCGCCGGAGAGGGTGGCGGAGGTTCGGTTGAGCGTCAGGTAGTCGAGGCCGACATCCACCAGAAATTTGAGACGCTCCTTGATCTCCTTGACGATGCGGCGGGCGATGGAAAACTCCTGCTCGCTGAATTTCACTGTATCGAAGAATTCCCGTAACGCCTCAATGGAGAGGCCGGTCAACTCCACAATATTTTTATCGTGGATGCGCACCGAGACCGCCTCTTTCTTCAACCGGGTGCCATTGCAGGAAGGGCAGGGTAGAGCGCGCATGTAGCGTGCGATCTCGTCGCGTTGCGAGGACGATTCGGTTTCGTGGTAACGCCGTTCCATATCCGGGATGATGCCGTCGAAGGTGCCGGTGTAGGTGTGCCGTTTAGCACCCTTCTCGTAAAAATATTTCACCGCCTGGTCACCCGCTCCGTAAAGCAGAATATCGCGTGTCTCCTGCGGCATGCTTTTGAGCGGTGTGCTGAGTTTGAATTTGAAATTATGCGACAACGCCTCCACCATCTGATGGAAATTGATGGAGGTTTTTTTCTGCCAGGGATGAATTCCCCCGTCGCGGATCGAAAGTGAGGTGTCGGGGATGACCAGGTCGGGGTCGATTTCCATCTTGTTGCCGAGGCCGTCGCATTTGACACAGGCACCGGTGGGATTGTTGAAAGAGAACAGGCGCGGTTCCAGCTCCGGATAGCTGATGCCGCAGTAACTGCACGCGAATTTTTCGCTGAACAGCAGTTCTTCATCTTTTTCTGATTTCTTGCCTGTCAGGATGGAGACGACCAGACTGCCTTCGCCGAGTTGCAGGGCGGTCTCGATGGAGTCCGCCAGCCGTTTTCCCATTTTATTTTTGATGATGAGGCGATCGACCACTGCATCAATGGTGTGTTTGAACTTTTTATTGAGTTGAATGTCGTCTTCCAGTGAACGCACTTCACCATCAATCCGAGCCCTGACGAAGCCTTTTTTCTGGAGGTCGAGCAGGTCCTTTTTGAATTCTCCCTTACGGTCCTTCACGATGGGCGCGAGGATCATCACTTTCTTGCCTTCGGGGATGCTCTGCACCTGATCGGTGATCTGCTGAACGGTTTGCGAGGCGATCTGGCGTCCGCACCCGTAACAGAACACGTGACCGACGCGGGCGTACAGCAGGCGCATGTAATCGTAAATTTCGGTGACTGTGCCAACGGTGGACCTTGGGTTTTTGCTGGAGGTTTTTTGTTCGATGGAGATGGCAGGCGACAGGCCTTCGATGTAATCGATGTCCGGTTTTTCCATCAACTCCAGAAACTGCCGGGCGTAGGCGGACAGCGATTCCACGTAGCGGCGTTGGCCCTCGGCGTAGATGGTGTCGAACGCGAGCGATGATTTTCCCGACCCGCTGAGACCGGTGATGACCACCAGTTTCTCACGGGGCAGGACCAGATTGATATTCTTCAGGTTGTGCTCACGGGCACCCTTGATCGTTATGTTTTCTACAGCCATTTTTTAAGTTATATCCAGTATCTTAATGTTATAGATTAAGTAGTTTATGCCACTTTTGATCGACCTTTTGGATGATGTCGTCGGACATGACGATCTCCTCCGGCCAGTCTTGTTGGTAGCCTTCCTCGGGCAGTTTGCGGGTGAGGTCGATGCCGATTCGCTGATTGGCGATCTGTATATCGCGTTTTGGATCGAGGTTGTTGAACAGTTTCCAGATGACCTGTGAGGCGTTATCGAGGTCCACATGTGCTTCCAGTACCAGGAGGACGCCGACCGATTGCAGTGCATCGTCTTCCAAAAAATTTCGGATACATTCGGTTCCTTGTCCGGGACCCGTCTTGTTGAGAGCGATTAAAAGAATCGGTCGTTGTTGAGATGTATGGATCAAGCGGCTGGATCGCACCTCGGAGAATTTTTCTTTGATCCGCCCGGTGATTTCGGAATCGGGAGGTTGAGTTCCGCTTTGCAAGATTGTGCGGGGCGTTTCGCCGTCTATTTTTCGGGTGGCGTCGATGCCCAACTTGGAACCATACAACGCTTGATCAGATGCGTGGTTCAGTACGTCGAGAATGCCTTCCGAGAAAAATAAGTCCTGCTCCAGGTCGACTTCATTCAGCAGGAGTTTTAAAATCTCGGCTTCGTTTTGAACGTCCACGTCGGCGTCGACAGCAATGATGGTTTTGACGAAGCTCATCTGACCCATGCCCCACAGGGTGGTCATGATGCGCCGCGCCTGCATCGGGTAACGTTTTTCGAGGGAGACGATCACGCAATTGTGGAACACGCCTTCCAGCGGCATGTTCATGTCGACGATCTCCGGCAGTTGGGTGCGTAACAGCGGCAGGAAAATACGCTCGGTCGCCTTGCCAAGATAAAAGTCTTCCTGTGGCGGAATGCCGACGATGGTGGTCAGGTATATGGGATCCTTGCGGTGCGTGATGGCCGTGACGTGAAACACCGGGTAGTCGCCATCCTGCGAATAGTAGCCGGTGTGATCGCCGAACGGACCTTCAAGGCGCATCTCGGCGGGATCGATGTAACCCTCCAGAACGATTTCAGCGTGCGCCGGGACTTCGAGATCAACCGTTTTGCACTTTACCAGCGGTACCGCTTTTTTGCGGATGAACCCCGCCAGCAGAAATTCGTCGATGCCGTAGGGCAGGGGAGCCGATGCGGCATAACAGGATGCAGGGTCAGCCCCGATGGCCACCGCCACTTCCATGCGTTGGTTGGCTTTCTGGTATTCGTGAAAAAAATGGGCGCCGTCTTTGTGAATATGCCAGTGCATGGCAGTGGTATTTTTGTCGTAGACCTGCATGCGGTACAGCCCCACGTTGCGAATGCTTTGGTCGAGACTGCGATTGATGACGATGGGGTAGGTGATGAACCGCCCGGCATCGTCCGGCCAGCACTGGAGAATCGGAATGCGGCCGAGGTCCACGGCATCGCCGGTCATCACCACTTCCTGGCAGGTGGCTTGTTTCGCTGAGACAGTTTTCGATGGAAAGTTGGACGCCTGCAGAAGCATGGGAAGAAGCTTGGCTTTGTCCATGAGCGTGGCAGGCGGAGCGATTTTGATAAACCGTTCGACTTCCCGCGCTATTTTTTCCAGGCTGGAGACACCGAGCGCCATCTGGATGCGCCGCCAACTGCCGAAGGCATTGATCAGCACCGGCATGTGTGAGCCCTCGACATTCTCGAACAACAACGCCTTGCCGCCGTCCGGGCTTTTCGATACGCGGTCGGTGATCTCGGCGATTTCCAGAATAGGAGAAACCGGTTCGGTGATGCGCACCAGTTCCCCTTCGGATTCCAGCCGCGTTATAAATTCTCTAAGGGAGTCATAGTTCATGAAACGTCGTTTTCCTACGGTAATTGGAGCGAAACGAGTCATTATATCTCACCAGCGTGACGCTGGACCCATTTTTTTTTAAATAAGCTCCTATAGCATTCTTTAAGCGGTCAGGGTCAGCAAGCTCCCTCTCCGGGCAGGCCAGGCAAATCCCGGTGCAAACTATAAGCCTGAATTGCACCCAGCGATATTCTCTTGTAGGATACCCGCCATGTGGATGTATTTTTTCAAACGTCTGATGCACGGTATCCCGGTCCTCCTGACCGTCGCCACCCTGACCTTCGGCATCATGCATATGGTGCCGGGCGGGCCGTTTGATACGGAGAAAAAACTCCCGCCCGAAATCATCGCGAATATCGAAGCCAAGTACCATCTCGACAAGCCGGTCTGGCAACAATACCTGTTGTACATGAAGCAGATTCTGCAGGGTGATATGGGGCCCTCGTACAAGTATATCGGGAGGGACGTGTCCGATATCATTCTGGAGGCGTTTCCCGTGTCACTTACGCTGGGGTTGTGCGCCGTGCTGATTACGATTGGACTGGGCGTTCCCGCCGGGGTGATCTCGGCGGCGCGGCGGAATTCGTGGGTCGATCATTCCTGTATCTTCGCCGCCACGCTGGGGATTTCCCTGCCCAGTTTCGTGCTGGGGGCGTTATTAATACTTTTGTTTTCACATCAATGGCACCTTCTGCCGCCGGCATTGTGGGAGGGTCCTAAACATGTGTTGATGCCCGCCTTCGCACTGGGTGCCGGATTCGCTGGCTATATTGCGCGTTTGACGCGCTCGACGGTGATTGAAGTATTGGGGGCCGATTATATCCGTACCGCCCGCGCCAAGGGGTTGAGCGAGACGACGGTTCTGATCAAGCATGCGCTCAGCAATTCGATCACCCCGATTGTTTCGGTGATGGGTCCGCTGACAGCGGGGCTGGTGACCGGTTCGTTTGTGATCGAGTTTATTTTTTCGGTACCCGGCATGGGGAACTTTTTCATCACCGCCGTGACCAACCGGGATTATCCGCTGATCATGGGAGTGACGCTGGTGTACGCCGTGTTGATCGTGCTGGCCAATATTTTTGTGGACCTGATTTATATGAAACTGGACCCGCGAGTTTCCCTCACCGGGCAGAGGACGTGATGGATGTTCGCTAAAATGTCATTGCCCTCCAAATTGAGCGCGGTCTTTTTATTGGGATTGATCCTGTGCGCCCTGTTCGCGCCGTGGGTGGCCCCGTATTCCTATGAAACGCAGGACACTCTACGCACCCTCGCTGTGCCCGATGGCACGCATTGGATGGGCACGGACCGGCTGGGGCGCGATGTGTTTTCCCGCATGATTTACGGCGCGCAGATTTCGCTGTTTATCGGAGTGTTCACCACGCTGGTGGCGCTGGTGATCGGGACGATCTACGGCGCCGTGTCCGGATACGTCGGCGGGAGGACGGATAACGTTATGATGCGCATCGTCGATGTCGTGTTTGCCTTGCCGGATTTGTTGATGATCATCCTGATCATGGTGGTGCTGGGGCGAGGCCTCTGGGGAATTTTTCTGGCGCTCACCGTGGTGAGTTGGGTGACGGTGGCGCGGCTGGTGCGGGGCGAGGTGCTCCGGATCAAAGAGTTTGCGTATATCGAAGCGGCGCGGGCCATCGGTGCCAGCCATACTCGCATCGTGTTCCATGAAATCATGCCCAATATTTTAGGCGTCCTGATAGTGACCCTCACCTTTCGCATTCCCGTAGCGATTCTGGCGGAGTCGACGCTGAGTTTTATTGGCCTGGGGATCGCGCCGCCGGTCAGCAGTTGGGGCACGCTGGCAAATGACGGCTGGACGGCGATCAAGTTTTATCCTCACCTGATTCTGTTTCCCTCGCTGGCGATTTTCCTGACCATTTTATCGTTCAATTTTCTGGGAGAAGGTCTGAGAGACTGGCTGGACCCGCGAAAAACGCATTAATAACGCTAATAATTTTAATAGTTTGAAGGATATAATCCGGGATTATTTTTAGGTCATTTTTAGGTTTTTTTTAGAGGTGAGATAGAGATAAACTGTAAGGGAGCAGGCGGCCTATCATTGTGAGCCGCTGGCAGGTTTGATTTTTAAGTTTGAATAATAAACACCCTTGGTTTCGGGTTGACAATGTGAAACAGTCGATTTAAAGTACCGACTTCTTAAGGATCGGGGTTTTGGTCCAGGGTGTATTACTGACGAGATGGTCCATGACTCAGATAAAAAGTGATCTGATTTGCGAGATTATCCGCAAGTCCCAAACCCGGTACCTGAATAAGAAAGGGTGGACAGCGGAGCGTTCTGAAGCGTGTGAGCAGTCCGTTTTGGAATGGGTGAAGAATAACGCTTGTGGTTATCGCAATCATTACAAGCAACAGCTGGAAGCCTATTCCACCGGGGAATTGAGCGAAATTTTGAAATGTCTCAACGAAACAGATAAGGATTTGAAAGATATCCTGAACGTTGCCCCGGCCTTTGTTGAAAAATAATTTGAATCAAACTTTGATAAATTAACAATGTCTGAAACACCTCCCGATAAAGAAACAGCCCCATCGACTGAAGGCACACCGCCGGCGGCTGAAGCCAAGCCTGCTGAGAGTGCTAAGCCTGCCGCAGAGGCCAAGCCCGCGGCAGATGCGACGGCGGCTCCAAAAGCGGCTCCCAAGCCTGCGGCCAAACCTGCGGCTAAACCCAAGGTTGAGAAAAAACCGCTGGTCGATAATCAGGACGGCACCATCACCGATCCCAATTCCGGATTGATGTGGAAACAGACCGATGCCTGGCTGGATATGCACAAGTTTTATACCTGGCAGGACCACCCTGCCTATGTCGAAAAGTTTAATAAGGAAAAATTCGCGGGCTATTCGGACTGGCGCATCCCGAGCAAAGCGGAGGCCATGACTTTGGTGGAGAAAGGCCGGAAGGAAACAGTGATGGATAAAAACGGGACCCAGTTTCCATTCGATCCCATTTTTTCCGACGGCTGTGTCAGCAATACCTGGATCAGCGAATGTTCAGAAGAGGAAGTGGTCCGGTTCGATTTCAAAATCGGTAGCGACTTCAAGTATCCCCCGGCGGAGATCTGGGCCTCGATCCGGCTGGTGAGGGACGTGGCACCCAAAAAAGAAGAAGCGGCAGAAGTGAAGAAAGAAGAAGCCCCACTGGCGGAACCCAAACCCGCCGAGCCCACTCCTGCTCCCTAGTCCCCCTCCAAGAAGTTCCATCCTTTTGAGTTGAGTGTATTTCCGGCAGGCCTTAGACAGTGCGTTCTTTATTTTTCTGAATTTTCATCAATTTGGAATTTGACCACAAAGTCGCCGCGCTTTTTGCCCCAGGGTTGCGTGGACCCGGCACCGGGAATACGGAATTCTTCGCCTGTCAGGGTACCCTCCTCAACATGAATGGTCGTGGTGGAGTCCAGCATTTGAATTTCCAGCGGGCCTCCCTCTTCAGCCAGTTTCGGTGAAATTGTGACGACCGAGTGGACGTCGGTCTTGATTTTTTTGAAATGCGGGTGTTTTTCGATACAGACCTTGGCCATCAAGTCCCCCAGCGGACCTCCGTTGCGTCCGGCGCCTCCCTGTCTGGGAAACTTCAGAGTGTATTGATCGGCCACGCCGGACGGGATGTCTATATCCAGAGTTGCGGTCTCGACCACGCGTTGTTTGCCCCGGCACACGGTGCATGGCTCTTCGTAATCATCTGTTCCCGACCCTCTGCATTCCGGGCAGGTCACGTGTTTTTCGTAGGTATAGGGTATTTGGCCGCCAAGGGCGGCGACAACAAAGGGGACTTTGACCATAAACTGGAGGTCGAATCCGCGAGAGGGCATATTGGGATCCATGACCGTCTCGTCGGCAAAGGGAGGCTGGCTGAACGGGTCTTGCTGGCTTTCTCTGGGTCCCTGTCGAGTGTATTGCCGTCCAAAATCAAAAGGATCAGAGTAGCTCTCGTTGCGGTTTCCGGAGGGGCGGCCCGTTGAGTGTCTGCGTCCATTGGCTCTTAAAGAGTCGTATTCTTTCCGGTTTTTGGCGTTACCCAAAACCTCGTAGGCTTCGGAGATTCGCTTGAATGTTTCTTCGGATTTTTTACTGCCCTGATTGGTGTCGGGATGGTATTTGCGTGCCAGCTCGCGATATCGCGTTTTGATATCCTTGGTCTTGTCGTTTTTCTTGACCCCCAGGATTTTGTAATAATCTTTTTCTGTAGAAATCTTCATGATTGTCCTATGGGGTTTGGCTCTGAATTCATTGAGGACTTCATTCTATATCCTGACGGGCGGGTATTCAAGCGGAGGGAATCCGGGAGGATTTCTATCGTTATCCACCTCAAACCCCCGAGTATCGGAATCCTGAAGGCCTGACAGTTGCTGAAACCACCGGTCGCGCAATTCCCGGGTTTTAAAAGGATAGAATTGTTGTCGGATAATAATAATCCACGCTTCCGCCTTTTCGTTTGAATTTTGCCGGGCCGGGACGATTTTGATTTTTTCGGAACTGACCTTTTCAACGGTTAAGACGGAGTTTCGGGAAAACACTTTGTGAGCCATGATTCCATCGAATATCAGTTGATGACCGTCCCAATACATATAGCCCGAGTCGAGCGAAACGGATTTCATCCCGATTCCCATGCCGGTCCCGGAACGCTGTCCAATCAACATGCTAAAGACGGAGTTTTTTGGGGCGGGTAAGGAGATCGGCTGTAGTTTTGATATCAGACGACGGTAAATGACATGGGTGAAATCAAACCATCGAATAGAAATCAGAAAACAAAAAGTGAGATTAAATATAAAAAGACGCACACTGTCGAAAATTAAAAAATAAACGACGAGAGACAGCATAAGTGCTATTGCTAAACTTAAAATCGTATCGGCGGTCCCGGTTAAAAAATGTATCCAGACGATTTTTTTCCAGCGCTGGGGCTGGCGGTTGAGTAAAAGAAGTTTGCCGTAGATGAGGTAGCAGGTCCAGGCTCCCAGGCACACTGCCAGGCCGGGAATGGGAAAGATGAAAAATAAAAGAATAAGTAGAGTGATGCCGATTTCGAGCATATCTGATCTTCCGCAAAATCGCGTTTATACGATGGGCCTGTTTTTTATTTCCGGTAAATTCAATTTTAACAGACTACTTTGGATGCGTCCTCCTGAAGTCATGAAAGATCGTTTAAAGTCGCGTTTTTCAGTGATTTTGGTAGGGTCGCTGGGGTGACCGGGGGAGGGCGGGGAGAAGCTCCGGCTCGAGGGTGAACATTCACTCCATCAAGGTGACTTCTCCAGAATCGAATGCGAGTTCTTCACCGTTGTCGGTCAACACCACCAGGTTCCCCTCTTCGGCATCCAGCTTCATTGCGGTTCCGAAAAACGTCTGGGTTCCCTTGGTCAGGGAAATGTGTTTCCCAAACATGTCACTGTTTAGATTCCATTGATCGACCGTGGGTGAGAGGCCTTCATTAAGAAAGGATTGGTATTCCCGGTCCAGGTGATTGAGAAGGGATGAGATCAGAGGCAGTCTTTCAAAGATTTCACCGTTCTCCATGGCCATTGAGGTGGCGATGTGTTGGAGTGAGATCGGAAAGTGAGCGTGGTTGACGTTGATCCCGATGCCGAGAATGACTTCTGAGTGTTCTTTTTTTTTGCAATATTCGGTAAGGATGCCCGCGACTTTTTTGCCATTGAGAAGAACATCGTTCGGCCATTTCAAATAGGCCCGAGGCTGGCTGAATTCATTGATGGCCTGAACCAGAGCCACACCGGCGACCAGGGCGATTTTTGAAATTTGTTCCGGGGGCAGGGAGGTTTTTAGAAGGATAGAAAGATAAACACCGACATTTCCCTCTGAGTGCCAGCTTCTGCCCAGGCGCCCCTTACCCTGGGTCTGGCTATTAGCCAAAATAACCGTACCTTCATTGTCCGACTCGCCCACCATACGTTTTGCGGTATCGTTGGTCGATTCGACGGCATCATAGATTAGAATTTCCTGCCCGATGTGCTCAGCCTGCAGTTGGCTCTTGATCCATTGCTGATCTTCTTGAGAATAAGGCATAAGATTATGAGAAAGTTTGGGTTATAATTAGTTGGAAAGTCAGTGTCTTGTCAGTGCTACTATAAAGCAAAGTTATGGAATCCATCAAGCGCGCTTGTAAATATTTTTATTATAGGTTTATTCGACTTCAGGCTACTCCGGAAAGTCTGGCCCGGGGTGTGGCTCTTGGATTGTTTATTAGCACCACTCCTACTTTTGGGATTCAAACGTTCATCGCTCTGTTTTTGGCCGCTTTTTTGAGATGCAGTAAGATTTCTGCAGTGGTAGCCGCCCAGTTGAGCAACGCCCTAACGGCTCCGTTCATTTTTCTGGGGACCTATTATCTGGGGGCAGTTATTCTCGACCGTCCCTTTGACCAGGCCAAGTTGGACGGCCTCCTCGATGGTTTTGAATGGGGAGATGTGTGGGCGTCGGGATTATCAGCTTTTACTCCCCTATGGGAAGGTTTTCAGGACGTTTTTGTTTCTCTATGGGTGGGAGGGTTGATTGTGGGGTTGGTTTTGGCCGCCATCGGTTACTTTGTGGTCTTGGGGATTGATACCAAAGCGCATATGCAAATCATAAGAGCCAAGAAGCAGGTCGAGCGGCTCAAGCGGCTCAAAGAGAAAAATGCACCGATATATGAAAAAATTGATTGAAATGTTTGACAAATATTGATACAAACCATAACTCTATTAGGGATTGAGGCCTAAGTGAGTCAAATAATGAGGAGCTTTTTAATGAAAAAACTGTTGATTATTTTTATGCTGTTGAGCTTTTCGGTTGTAGGCGTCGGCTGTTATGGTACCGGAGATTGTCCTCACGGCGTGTGTAACGAGGAGCATTCCAAGTCCTCGGGTCCTCCCGGATCAGATTCTGGGGAGTAATTTCGTCCCCCTGATTTTAAAAAATACCCCCTCTCAACTGATCTTGAGACGGGGTATTTTTGGTTTTTACAGGATTTTGGGATTCTCGATTCCTCCCGCCGCCTTACATTCCCCAGTAGTTCCCCATATTTTGAAACATCCCGTTTCGACCTGATATTCACCTCTTAAGGCTCTCCGAATAAAGTCATCCGAATTTCCCCAATTTGACGGTCTTTTTCCGTTAATTTTTGACAACGGGGCCGAGGGCGATGATAGAATGTGGGCAAAATTCTATTAATTTTGGGTAATCCCAGACTCCCAGCAAGGCACATCAGGGGACGGGGGAACTTATGTTCAAAGGAGAAGACGAAGTTATGTCCAGGCAACGGGCGACAGTGGAGCAAGTGGCGCAGGTTCAGGATTATTTTAAAGCCGGAGTGGATTTTCATGGCGAAAAGAAATTCAAGGAAGCGATAGAATCTTTTAAAAATGCGGCAAGTATCACTCCCTTTCAAGAAAATCATTTGGATGAGTTGAGTAAAAAACTGAAAGCGATGTCTGTCAAGCTGGTTCAAGAGAGCATTGCCTACATGGGATGCGCCGCTGTCCATTTGAAAGGCGTGATTGATGAACTCAGTGAGGATGAAAAAGAACTGGTTCCGGTGGATGACTCGCTACTGGATGCTTTTAAGGAATGGGATTGAGGCATTTGTATGGACGAACAGGTTTTGTACGATGTATTTAGGCAGGAGATCCGGGAGCGAAAAATTCCGATCAGTCTGGGTAAAACCTGTCCGGTCAAGTGCACTTTTTGTTATGAGAAAGATCACAGCTATCGTCCCACCATCGATCCTCCTCTGACCACCCAGGAACAATGGGAATTCATTCTTGGGGAGATCCGGAAGTACCCGACTAAAGATGGAGAGGCCTGGCTTCTGGGCGGTAACGAATACATGGAATGGACGGATATTTTCCTGCATCCCAAAGCCATGGACTGGTTGGAAGAGTTTCTGGATACCACGGATAAGCAGATTATATTTTTTACCGTCGGATATGCCAAGCCGGACCGCATTCGCCATCTGGTTGAAAGGTACCCGGGCCGCATCAATTTCGAGCTTTCGGTGATCACCCTTGGAGAACACCGAAAAAAACTCATGCCCCATGCTCCCACGGTCAAGCAGGTGCTGGAATTGATCGGGGGACCGGCTGTGACCTCCTCTAATTTTTATTCCTTTGGACCGGATACCATGTTCAAGGATGCCCTGACGATTTCGAAGATCAATCCCAATTGTGCTTTATGGATGGGGTGTTTGACACCCTTGAAGTATGTCGATGAGGAAACCAGCAAGTTGATGCGTCACGGGAGACGTTACCTGCCCGATGAAGCCCGCAAGATTTATAACGCGGGGCTGCCCAATAGCCAGATGATTCATACGGAATCGTACATCTCCACCTTTCTGGCACGGCAGAAAATACTCAAAACCTTTGATGCCTGCGAGTTGGAAAAGAAGGATACGGTGGTGGTATCGGCGAGCGTTTACCGCCTGCTTTCGACCTTGCGCAAAAACCGGGCTCGCTATCTTTACGTTCCCAATCACATGCTGGGCGGCGATTCGGATTGCTCTACTTTGTTGACGTTCAATGATGTGGCTGAACGGTTGAATGGCGAGCCACAGGTGTATTTGCCCAAGGTCATCCTGGAGCATCCGTCTAAAACGGAGAGGGATATTGCTGGAGTCACCTTTGATGAGTTCAAGGAGCGGTTTCCGCGGACTCGGTTCAAGGTTCTGCACAAAGTTAATTCCAAGATGTCCAACAGCAAGCTTTATGAAAAGGGATATCTGAAAAATATGGTAGAGGATTATTTAGGTAATCCGCTTGCAAAAAAAATTGCGGAGGCACCGCTTCCCAATTAAAATGCCCCGGACTCTCCTCCGGACGGTCAGGGGTAAAGCTCCAGACAGGACACGAAACGGTCAGAAATTAATCAATTCTCGCATGGGGTAGGGACATGCAATATTGGCTGAAAGTTGTTTTTGTGGATAACAGTGAGTTGAAATTGGATGACACGGAAAAGCATTTTATCAGCGACGACCTGGAGGTGTTGGAAGTCACCACGGCCAAGGAAGTGTTGATTGTGCCGGTACGGCAAATCAAGTACATCGCGTGCGATTCCAAGATTTTCAAGCAAGGCGGCTCTTAGGAAGGCAAAAAAAAAGAGCGCCACAAGGGCGCTCTGATTAAGATTGGGCTTTGAATTGTTTTACAGTTTGATGCGGGCTTTCTTCAACCAGTCTTTTTCATCAAAATCCGTGTTGCAGTAGTCTTCAAACAATTGTTCTTTGTTGGAGAGCCGCTCACCATCAATAGCTTGGGTCTCTTCTTTGTTAGCGAAGCCAAACTCCAGTACTGTTTTAGGCTTGGGAGGTTCGCCGTTGGGCTCCAGTTTGTAGATTTTTTCCGAAAACGGTTTGGGATTTACATAGTCATCCAGTTCTTCCAGACTCAGAAGAAGGTTGAAGACTGCAGACTCCGTTATCAACCCATTGGACCCCAGCTCCTTAAGGAGATTTTTCACATCCTTGGACGAGGTGATTGAGTTCATAATGGCCGCGCTGAGTTTCTCGTAAATTTCGTCTTGGTAAGATTCGTCAGAATCCATGCAATACCTCCGTTGCCACCTTCATAATGATAACATTATAACGCCATTTTTTGAAATAGATACACAGCAATATGCGTGCCATGTAAATATGGCTTCCAAAAAAACTGCTTAACTTATTGTATTTAAAAAACTTAGTTGTATAATGGAATCTGAAAAAAAATTGATTAGAAGGGGGGCACCGTCAATAATTCAACCCTTCTTTTTTATTAGCGCTACCCTAATTTAGGTGATTAAACGTTTTGAGTGGGGTAGTTCTTTTCGGAAAGTTTAAATATCATGTAACCCTTTTAATGTAAGGGTTTTAGATGATTTTTTGCCTGAATTAGGGCAAAATAATTATTTTAAAGGGGTAGAGGAGTTTCTCATGCCATTTCCTATTCACCGACCCAGACGATTGCGAAAAAGCCAGGCGATTTCAAGAATGGTGAGAGAGACCGCTCTGTCTTCTGATGACCTGATTCATCCCATGTTCGTTTGTGAGGGCAAGGGCAGGCGGGAGCCGATTTCTTCCATGCCGGGGGTGTTTCGTCAATCCATTGACAAAGCCGTGGCCGATGCCCGGGAAACGCACAACCTCAACATCCCCGCCGTAATTCTCTTTGGTATCCCTGACAAAAAAGATGCACGAGGCTCTGAAGCCTACAATCCCGATGGTGTGGTGCAGCGAGCCATCCGTGAAATCAAGTCAGCGGTTCCCGAACTGGTGGTTATCACCGATGTATGCATTGACGAATATACCGATCATGGGCATTGCGGCCTGGTGGAAGGAAATGAAATTCTGAATGATGCCACTCTGGAACTGCTGGCCAAAATGGCGGTGACGCATGCCGAGGCAGGGGCGGATATCGTGGCGCCCTCCGATATGATGGACGGAAGGGTGAAGGCTATCCGTGAAGCGTTGGATGACACCCGTCATATCGATACCATTATCATGTCCTATGCCGCCAAGTATGCGTCGGCCTTTTACGGGCCTTTCCGGGAGGCGGCCGATTCCACCCCGCAGTTTGGCGATCGGAAATCCTACCAGATGGATCCGGCGAACGGCATCGAGGCGCTTAAGGAAGTGTGGGAAGATATTGAAGAAGGCGCGGATATTATCATGGTCAAACCGGCGCTGTCTTATCTGGATATTATTTGGCGGGTGCGCGAAGAATGCACCGTTCCTGTTGCCGCCTACAATGTGAGCGGCGAGTATTCCATGCTGAAGGCCGCCGCCGAGAGGGATTGGATTGACGGCTCCCGTGTGATGATGGAAGTCCTGCTCAGTATCAAGCGTGCCGGGGCCAAAATGATTTTGACCTACTCCGCTCAGGAAGCCGCCAAAATCCTCAACTCCTGAATTTTAACATCCCCATTTACAGGATGTTTTTTCCAGGATATTTTTATCTGTTGTTTAATAAGTTCCCCCGTGGATATAATAAAAGAAAAACCTACTTATAGAGGAGAACGGTAAATGTCAATTTTGGCTCAGAATATGAAAATCATCCGGCGCGAATTAAAGTGCACCCAATCCGCCATGTCCGATATTTTAAAAGTGGGTTTCAGAACCTACGTTCGCTACGAAGCGGGAGAGAGAGATGCTCCGGTTGCCGTTTTGGTGAAAATGGCTCGGCTGGGGAATATTTCTTTGGAACACCTGTTGACTCAAAAAATTGATTCGCTTGCCATATTGCCGATGGATACCGATACGCTCAACCTGATGCCTCCAGAAATTAAATCGGTCAATTTTCAAACCGGGCATATTGCGTTTAAAAAATTATCCAAAGAAGGAATGATGGCCTTGGATGAAGCCGAAAAAAAGGCTATCTCCGCCTACAGAAGAATGCCCCAGAAATTGAAATCAGCCTTTCTCAAAGACTTGGAGAGCAACTATAAAGTGACAGGGACTGGCCTGAAAGCCAGAAGACTGGTTTCCTCAAAACCGGCGAGCCCGGCTCTGGTTTTGCCTCTTGAGAACAAGCCGACGGCTAAAAAGGAAAACGTCAAGGGCGTTAAAAAGAAAGGGAAACCTGGCCGGAAAAAACTGGATAAAAAAGCTCTCAAGGAGAAAATTGACCGGTTGAAGATGATTACCAAATCTGTTCCGAAAATTACCGTGAGATGAGGTTTTGAAAAAAGCTGGAATTCTGGGAAATCTAAACGGCGTTGTTTTTATCGTTGTCCTATTGGTGATTTTTTCCCTTGAGATTTTTGGTAAGGTGATCGAACAGGGGGTCGGGCATTACCTTAAATGGGAAAATCATACCCGTCCTCAATTGGGGCGAGTCTGGGAGCGTGACCGCGAAAAGATCGTCGCTCAGAAAAAAATTGAATCCATCCTTTCCAACCTGAACACTCAGGAACAAAGCGCCGAATCCATCCAGTCCTTCAAGGAATTGTTCGAAAAGCTCAAACCCTCCGATCCGCAGATGGTCTCCCGCAAAAAGTTTCTACAGCTGTATTTCGATTTTCCCGAGCAGTTGTCCTACAAGATGGTTTCTCCCTACGAATTGCTGGAAATCGACTCCAATCGCGACTGGCAACGCGTTTTATTGACGCAGTTGGGCGAGTGGGTCACCATCAGCTTCATCAACAATCAGAATTTCCCCATTCGGGAAGTGTTCTTATCTGCGGAGGGAATGGGAGAAAACCCGTTGAACCGTGACATTTTCAAGGGCACGTTAGAGGAAGCCGGGTTTAGTCAAAGCTCGATCCTTTCGATTGCCGATTTCATGAGAGTGATGAAAACTCTGGATCCGGATGCTCAGTCGGATTTGTTTCCCAATCCCCATTGGTTCTTCAGCAAGAACTACCATGTGACCCGGGTGGGTGTGAAAGAGATTGAAAACTCGGATGAATATCCCCCTCCTGTCCGAATGGGTGTCGAATATCAAAGTGATTTTTACACGGAAGTTCTCATCCTTCCCGTACCCATGGATATTTCGGACAATCTGCTTTCTCAGGTTGAAATTCCGGTTTATGAAGAGCCTACCGAAGGCGTTCCTCCTTTTGGCGATTATCAGGGAGACCTGAATTGAAGCGACGCATTTTTGAAAAAATTGCCTTTTCAATGTTTACTCTGTTGATGGCATTTTTCCTGCTGGGATTCGGTCTCTATATTGACTTGAAGGACGATCTTCCGCAACTGCCGGACAGTCTCGAAAAAATAAACCTGAGTTTGCCGACCGAAATTTATTCCTCACAGGGCAATGTGATCAAGGTTCTGGGGCAACGTCATCCGGTGACATTGAGCGAAATTTCCCCGCGGTTTACCGAAGCCATGATCGCGACGGAGGATTCCCGGTTCTACAGTCACAGCGGGGTGGATCATATCGGCCTAACGCGGGCCATACTCCGGAATATCCGGAATATGAGAATCTCGCAAGGTGGCAGCACCATCACCCAGCAACTTTCTAAAAATCTTTTTTTCTCGTTCGAGAGACGATGGGTACGCAAAATCAAGGAGCTGATGGTTGCTCTTCAAATCGAAGCGACCTTTTCCAAAGAAGAGATTCTGGAAGCCTACTGCAATCAGGTCTATTTCGGGAGCGGCGCTTACGGCGTAGAAGATGCGTCACTGGTCTATTTTGGCAAGCGGGCGAAGGACTTGACCTTGCTTCAGGCCGCCATGCTGGCAGGCTTGCCCAACTCTCCCAACAGTGCCAATCCATTCAATAATTTCGAACGTGCCATGAAGCGAACGCGGACGGTTCTGAATCGAATGGTCAGTTCCAACTTTATAGGCTCTCTCCAGATGGAAGAAGCCTTGGAAACCGATCTGGAGCTGGTACCGCACCGGATTCAATCGAACCCCAATCAGTATTTCATACAGCACGTAATTTTCAATCTTGAAAAAGAGTACGGTAAGGAGTTTGTTCATTTTGGCGGTCTCAAGATTTTCACCACCATTGACACGAGTCTGCAGAAGTTCGCCCAACAGGCCGTGAACACCCATATGAAAAGTCTCGATAAGCGAATGGGATCCCGTGAGGATGAAGAAACTCTGCAAGCGGCGGTTGTGGCGTTAGAGAATAAAACCGGTGCCGTCCGTGTGTTGCTGGGTGGCAGGGATTACTCCAAGAGCCAGTTCAATCGTGCGGTTTCCAACAACCGTATGGCGGGGTCTTCCTTTAAGCCGATCGTTTATTTGACGGCTATGGAAAATTTGGGAATCTCACCTGCTACCGTGGTGAAAGATGAGCCGGTTATTTTGGAAATTTCACCGGGTGAAACCTGGGAGCCGAAAAACTTCAATGATAAATATTTTGGGAATTTGATTTTGAAACAGGCTTTGATGAAATCTTTAAACGTGGTATCGGCAAAATTAGTGAGCGATCTCACTCCGGAACGCGTGATCAAAACCGCACGTCAAATGGGAATCACCAGTCCCTTGGGGGAAAACTTGTCGCTGGCGTTGGGTGCCACCGGGGTTTCGCCGCTCGAAATGGCGGGCGCATACAGCGTGATCGCTAATTTGGGGATTTTGAACGAGCCTTACCTGATTGATCGGATAGAAGATTTCAGAGGCAACACCCTCTACGAACATTTTTATTTCGGCGTCCAAAGGTTTTCTCAGAAATCTATTTACCCCCTCCTGGACATGATGCGTGGCGTCGTGGATGAAGGGACCGGCAGAGTGGTCCGGCGCATGGGCTTCCAGCATCCTGCGGGTGGCAAAACCGGAACCACCAATGATTATAAGGACGCCTGGTTTGACGGGTTCACCAAGGATTTGTCGGCTTCGGTTTGGGTGGGTTACGACAGCAACATCTCCATGGTCGACCGCAATGGTCGGGGGCTGACGGGAGGTGGCGCATCGGCACCGATATGGGCCTACTTCATGAAGAAAGCGTTGAGTGGCAAAAGCCTGGTCAATTTCCCCGTACCGGAGGGCATCCGATTTGTTGAAGTGGATTCCGAAACCGGTTACATCGCCAATATCAGCACCGAGAAAACGATGGAGGTAGCGGTGAAAAATGACGTTGTATTGACTTTGCCACCGTCCACAGATTCTATCCAGGGCTATTTCCCCTCGGATGAACCCGATCCTGAAATGACTCCTTCTCCTAACACCATAGAGGAAAATGTTTTACCAGAGCTTTAAATACTTTTTAGTCCGAACTGGGCTGACATTGTTCCTGGTCGTAGTCTTTGGCTATATGTCACTGTACTTCGTGCACGAAGTGGCTTTGCCGAACGTGTATTTCAACGACCTGTGGATCAAGTGGGTTGTGTCCGGTATCTGCCTGTTTTTCGGATTTGTGGTTTATGGAATCTTCGGAGAGCATCGTTTTATTAGCGCTCTGAACAACCTAAAGCATATCGACCTTAAAACGGTAGGTCCTGAAATCAGAGAACAGTTTCAAAATCTGGTCGAATTTACCAGGTCCTCCTATTTTTTACCGGGAAAAGGCCGCGAACTGCGGGAGCAGTTGATTCAGGATTATGCCGAATTTCTGATGAGTACCGGTTCTGAAGACCCGGAAGCCCTGAACGTTTATCTGAAAGCCTTCCTGCAAGATACACAACAAACCCGCTTCCGGAATGTTCTGGTTTCCGCTCTGACTCGAAAAGAGAAACTGACCCATCAGGAAATTGACCTGATGCTGGTGATTATGAAGACGGAGGGATATGAAGACCGGGAACTGCTCAAGCATGTTATCACCATTTTTCTGAAGCAGGAGTGGTTTACCAATAAGTCAGAGCCGGTTTTTCTGAAAGCCTTGCAACTGAAAACAGGCCAGGAAAATAAAATTATTAGTTTTATGCTTCCCCATTTGTTGGATAAAAAGCGATCTGACTATTTGGCAGTGAATTTTTATCTGGAGTCTTTGACCTCTTTGCCTGAGGATCAACAGGGAACAGTAGCGTTCCTCGTGAGTACCAGCTACTGCGAAGATCGATTCAAAGTGCTCGATCCAGTTCTGCATAACCGATGCAAACAGGTGTTCGATTCTTTGGAAGCCGATACCAAAGAGCGCCTGCTCCGCATGATCAAGGAAGCCAATGTTGCCGAACAATGGAAACGAGTCAAACTATTTCATTCCGATGATAAACAGGCGTTGGAGAGATTAAAGGTCTGCACTGGATTGAGTCCCACATTCTGGCAGGTGGTCGGTAAAAAAGTGGCGGGACTGGTCGGCGGCGTTTTCAATCTGATCAAAAAAGTGATTTTCAAGATGTTCGATGGATTGAATATCATGGGAGGCATGAATACAGCGACCAAGCTGATTCTTGTGGGACTTATTTTTGGAGGGATGTATTACGCCGCAGTGGCGGTGGACTGGAAAGTCTTGTTTCCGGCATCTCAACCGCTACCAGCGGTTGCCCCTGAAAAGGCGGAGGTTCCACTGGTCAAAGTGTTCACCCTTCAGGTGGCCGCAGTGAAAAGCAAGAAGCAGGCCGACGCCGCTGTCGGCAAGCTCAAAAAGAAAAAGGTGAAAGATGTGTATGTGGTGAAAATCCCACGTAAAGAGGGAGGATTCTGGTATAAAGTGCGTGTGGGGAAATTCAGCGAGCGTGCGATGGCAGAAAAAATTGCTGCCATCCTGATGAATCAGAAAAAAATTCGATCTTATTTCATCATTGCCTTTGACGACCAGCCACCGGCCCAAAAGCCTCGGACCCAATAATCTGCGTTTCCATTGAGTGCGCCTACCTCTTATCGAACCATGATCAAGACTCTGAAACTCGACACGGAAAATATAAAAAGTTTTGTTACGGATGAGGAGATCGCCCGTCTGCAATCTGACGTGGACCGGCATCATCAGGATTTGGAAGCCGGACAAGGGAAGGGTGCCGAGTTCCTGGGTTGGCTGCATCTGCCTTCGCAAACCACTCCGGTGCAACTCAAGGAAATAGAACATTCTGCCACCTGGATCCGGGAGAATTGTGATGCGTTTGTGTCCATCGGCATCGGCGGTTCCTATCTGGGCACCAAAGCCGCGATTGATTTTGGAAGCCACACTTTTTCAAATCAACTCCCGTTGTCAGCGAGGGGAGGGCCGGAAATTCTATTTGCCGGTCAAAACATCAGTTCCGATTACCTTCACGATCTGTTGCAAATTCTGGAAGATAAAAAAGTCTGCCTGAATGTCATCTCTAAATCCGGAACCACTACTGAACCGGCCATCGCGTTTCGTTTGCTCAAGCAATTCATGGAGAAAAAATACGGGGCGGAGGAATCGCGAAAGCGCATCTTCGTGACCACCGATCCGGATCAGGGCGCTCTCAAACAGCTGGCCGATGAAGAGGGGTATCGGCGTTTCATCATTCCCGGCGATGTCGGGGGACGCTACTCCGTGCTGACTCCTGTGGGGTTATTGCCCATTGCGGTCGGCGGACTCGATATCAGGGAGATGCTGGCGGGAGCCGCCGATTGCGAAAAGCACACCTCTCAACATTCGGCTCTGGATCAAAATTCAGCCTATCGCTACGCTGTCATACGCAGTTTATTGTTCCAAAAGGGGAAAACCATCGAACTCATGGCGGCGTTTCACCCGGCCCTGCAAACTGTGGTAGAGTGGTGGCGGCAGCTGGCTGGAGAGAGCGAAGGCAAAGACGGCCAGGGGATTTTCCCGGCTACCGCCGAATACACGGTTGATCTGCATTCTCTCGGACAATGGGTTCAGGAAGGCAACCGAATCATCTTTGAGACGTTTCTGCGGGTGGCCGGATCCGATCATGCCATGAAGATATCCGAGTCCTCCGGGGACCGGGACGGCTTGAACTATCTGGCGGGCCGGAGCCTCGACGCAGTGAATGAGAAAGCCTGGCAGGGCACCGCCCATGCACATCTCGAAGGCGGCGTGCCCAACATGACCCTGACCCTGCAAGACCGCAGCCCCTATACACTGGGCCAGATGTTTTATTTTTTCCAGCGGGCCGTGGCTCTATCGGGATATTTGATGGGTGTCAATCCGTTCGACCAGCCGGGAGTGGAGTTTTATAAAAATAATATGTTTCGACTTTTGAATAAACCAGGATATGGGAAGGACACATAATGGGGACCATCAGCAAGGATTTGAGTGAAACCGTTCACCGCATCGCGTTTAAGGAAATCAGTTCAGATAAACCGTCCACGCAATACCAAAGCGACCCCCTGTTGGCCCGCCTCAAGGAACTGGGTACGGAGTTGTGGATGGATACCGGGGAGTTGGAGCTGGCTCAGTCGATATGGAAAAACGAACTGACGGCTCTCACCACCAACAACACGTTGGCCAATCAGGTGGTGCAGAGCGGGGTGATGGACGATGTAATTCAGGAAACCGTGGACAAGCTGGGAGAAGCCGCCGCCGGTCTGAGCCGTGAGGAACTGGTGATGGAAATCGGCTTCGTGATCAACTGCCGCATTGCCCTGAGACTGGTGGAAGCTTTTAAAGTAAAGGTCAGCGTTGAACTGCATCCTTCGATATCAGGCGATATTGATAAGAGTGTGGAATACGGCAAACGGTATTTCCGGGTCTGCCCTGAATATTTTATTATCAAGGTGCCTTTGACACCGGAAGGCCTGCTGGCGACCCGGCGAATTCGTCAGGAAAATATCCCGGTGAATTTCACTTTGGGTTTTTCCGCCCGGCAGAACTACCTCGCCGCCCGCCTTTCCAACCCGAACTATGTGAATGTTTTTCTGGGACGGCTCAATGCCGTGGTGTCGGACAACTCTGCCGGCACTGGCGAGTGGGTCGGCGAAAAAGTCACCTTACATACCCAAAATGCTTTGGAAGAAGTGCGCCGCGATCACTCCGATATTGGCAGTCAGTTGATTGCCGCCAGTATTCGCAACGGCGATCAGGTCGCGACTCTGGCGGGGCTGGATGTCCACACGATTCCACCCAAAGCGATGAAGGAATTCCAGGAATCGGGCCGCACTCCCGATCAGATTAAAAAAACGGATGGGACCACCTTAAATCCCAGTGTGGACTCAGCGCATGATTGGAGCGCCCGGGTGGCCAATCTTTGGGAGATGGATGAAGGTTTTCGAAAAACGGTCGACCAGTTGATGGCGCGTAACGATCTGGACCAACTCACCGGCGAAGGCCTGGTGCAATTTTGCAATGAAAATGGGTTGGACCTGTTTCATCCCTTTTCACCGCAGGATCTGAAAAAAATCCAGGACGACGGTAAAATTCCCAAGCTGGCCGATTGGTCCGGTTCCGTCGCGCTGGACGATTTGATGACTCACTCCGCCCTGCAATCGTTCACCAAGGACCAGAACGCTCTGGACGCAAGGATAGAATCCTTCCTTAAATAGGATCGGCCCATGATCCTTACAGGCGATATTGGAGGGACCAAAGTCAACCTGGCCCTGTTCGATATCAAACAAGGCATCCCCCGCTTGTCGGTGGAGCGCAGTTACGTCAGCCGGGATTATCCCGACCTGGTCCACCTGCTCCAAGATTTCCTGAAAGAAACCCAACCGAAACTCACCCATGCCTGCCTGGGAGTGGCCGGCCCGGTGCACGAAGGCCGGTGCCAGATCACTCATCTGCCGTGGGAAATTGACGTCCGTGAATTACAACCCCTCCTGGGAACGGATTCCGTTTCACTGATCAACGATCTGGCCGCTCTGGCATGTGCGCTTCCTTATTTAATGCCAGAAGAATTGGAAGTGATCCAGAAAGGGCAGGGCCATCCCAACGGTAAAATTGGAGTTTTGGCGGCAGGAACCGGCTTGGGGCAGGCTTTTCTCATCCCAGAAGACGAGGGGCGTTTTAGGGTTCTGGAAACCGAAGGCGGTCAATGCGATTTTTCCGCCCGCAACCCACTGGAGACCCGCCTCCGGGAGTCTCTGGGGCAGGTTTCGGGCCGGGTATGTATCGAGGATGTTTTGTCCGGACCCGGATTGATCCGGATATTTGAGTTTATGAAAGAGCAGGATCAAGCAATCGAGCCGGATTGGTTGGCTGAGGAGTTTGAGCAGGAGGACCCGGCATCGGTGATTTCCCGCAACGGGTTGTCCAAAAAGTTTAAATCCTGCGAACAGGCCCTCGAAATATTTGTATCGATTTATGGGGCGGTGGCGGGTAATCTGGCGCTCCAGATGATGACGCGGGGCGGGGTGTTTATCGGCGGAGGGGTTGCTCCTGAAGTTCTATCGCTTCTCAAGTCAGATTTATTTTTGGAAGCGTTTCGCGATAAGGGCAAGTTCAGGGAGTTTATGGAGCAAGTCCCGGTGAAAGTCGTTATGAATAAACGGGCTCCGCTATTGGGGGCGGCATATTTTGCGCTGGGAGAAAACAAGATTCAGTGATAAAGTGATTGTTTTTATTTGTTCAACAGTGCGCTTAGGAATGGAAACATGAAAAAGAAATTGGATAAAATTGTTCTGGCCTATTCAGGTGGGCTGGACACCTCGGTCATCATCAAGTGGCTGAAAGAAGAATACGATGCGGAGGTCATTGCCTTCTGTGCCGATCTCGGTCAAGGGGCGGAGTTGGACCCGGTCCGTGAAAAGGCTCTCGCTACTGGAGCGAGTAAGGTTTATATCGAGGATTTGAAAGAAGAGTTCGTCAAAGATTTTGTTTTCCCCATGTTGCGGGCCAACGCGTTTTACGAAAACAATTACCTGCTGGGCACCGCCATCGCCCGACCGTTGATCGCCAAGGAGCAAATCCGCGTGGCCGGTCTCGAGAATGCCGAAGGCGTATCGCACGGAGCCACGGGCAAGGGTAACGATCAGGTCCGGTTCGAATTGACCTATATGACCCTCAATCCGGAGATCGTCATCATCGCCCCCTGGCGAGAGTGGAGTTTGGACTCGCGCACCAGCCTGTTTGATTATGCCACCAGTCATGGCATACCGGTTCCCGTGTCCAAGGACAAACCGTACAGTATGGACCGGAACCTGTTCCACATCAGTTACGAGGGCGGAGTTCTGGAGGATCCCTGGTACGAGCCGCACGATGAAATGTTCATGTTATCGGTCTCGCCGGAAAAGGCACCGGATAAGTCGACAGTGCTTGAAATTAACTACGAAAACGGCGATCCTGTAGCTATCAACGGAGAGCGGATGAGCCCGGCCAACTTGCTGGCCCGGATGAATGAGTACGGTGGGCAAAACGGGATTGGACGGATCGATATCGTTGAAAACCGCTTTGTAGGAATGAAGTCGCGGGGTGTTTATGAAACCCCGGGAGGCACCATCCTGCATGCCGCCCATCGGGATCTGGAGACGATCACTGTCGATCGGGAAGTGATGCATCTTCGGGATTCACTCATACCGGCCTATGCGCGATTGGTTTATAATGGAATGTGGTATTCGCCGGAACGGCTTCTGCTTCAGAAAATGGTGGACGAAGTACAGAAGACGGTAACCGGTACCGTCCGCATCAAGTTGTATAAAGGCAACTGCATAGTTACGGGACGCAAAGCGGACCGCTCTCTTTACTGCCCATCGACCGCCTCCTTTGAAAAGGATGATGTTTACCGTCAAAACGATGCCGAAGGATTTATCCGGCTCAATGCTCTCCGATTGAAGCGCTTTTCGGAAATCCTAGGTGACAAACTGTTCTAAACCAATATGAGCCGTATTTTAGTCGTCGACAATGAAAAGAGCATGCGGGAAATGCTCACCATCGCCCTGGGTAAGGAGGGCTATGAAGTGGAGACCGCCCGCAACGGCGAAGTTGCGGTCGAAATGGTCGAGAGTAGCGATTTTGATGTTGTGATCACCGATATCAACATGCCTCGCTCCAACGGCATTGATGTTCTGGATGCGGTCAACCGTATTCGTCCGGGAACGCCAGTCATCATGATGACCGGTTACGCCTCCCCCGAAACCGCCGTCGAAACCATGAAGAAGGGTGCGTACGACTATATCACCAAGCCTTTCAACATGGACGACTTCAAACTCGTCATCCGCAACGCTTCTGAAAAAAAAGAACTGACCGAAGAAAACACCTACCTTAAATCGGCTCTCAAAGATAAATACCAGTTTGGCAACATCATCGGTAAAAACGAGGGCATGAAAAAGGTGTTCGACTATATCGAGAAAGTCAGCAACAGCAACGCGACGGTTTTGGTTGGCGGTGAAAGCGGAACCGGAAAAGAATTGGTCGCCAAAGCACTCCATTACAATAGTTCGAGGAAGAACTATCCATTTATTTCCATCAATTGCGGTGCCATGCCGGAAAACCTGCTGGAAAGCGAATTGTTCGGACATGAAAAGGGCGCCTTCACGAGTGCGGACTCCACCAAGATCGGGCTGATGGAAGCGGCTAACAAGGGAACATTTTTTCTGGACGAAGTATACGATGCGCCGCTTTCAATCCAGGTCAAATTATTGCGGGTACTGCAGGAGCGTGAGATGACCCGGGTAGGGGGGACCCAGCCCATCAAGGTTGATTTGCGCATCATTGCGGCGACCAACCGGGACTTGGTTGAAGGCGTCAAACAAAAGGTTTTCCGTGAAGACCTGTATTACCGATTAAAAGTGATTGCGATTGACTTGCCGCCTCTTCGCAAACGAAAAGAGGATATTCCCTTACTCGTCCAACACTTTATCAGCAAGTACAACGAGCAACACGATAAGGAACATAAAATTCAGGGAATCCAGCCCGATGCGCTGAGAAGCCTGGAAAACTACGAGTGGCCTGGAAATATTCGCGAACTGGAAAATACCATCGAGCGGGCAGTGGTTCTGGAAACACAGAATTTGATTGGGATATCCAGTTTGCCTGAAGAGATATTCAAGGCGCCTTCGCCTGCAGACAACCTGATTCCTTCCATGGATGGAGACCAGCCGGTTGATTTGGAGAAGACTCTGGATGATATCGAGAAGAGTATGCTTCTCGGTGCTTTGAGTAAAACGGATGGAATGATTAACAAGGCCGCCAAACTGCTCAATTTGAGTTTTCGTTCGATGCGATACCGGGTCAAAAAACATAATATCAATGCCAAATCGGATGGAAATGAATGAGCCGGTTTTCACGGCCATTGGCTATGCGATACTCCTTCCAGATGATACGTTTTCATTTAACACTACTTTGCTTGTTACTGGTCACGGCAACCTCCGTCACTGCTCAGGATTTAGAGTCACGTCAAGGTGCCGACACTCTGTTTGCCAAGGCTGAAACCCTGTACCACGAAAACAAGTTATTGGAGTCCCGTGTCTCTTATGAGGATTTCCTCGCAGCATTTTCAACAGACTCCCGCAGTCCCAAGGCTGTCATGCGGTTGGGGCAGATTGATTACAAGAATAAATCCTACCTTTCGGCTCTGCGAAACTACCAGTATTTTCTAGACACTTTTCCTCATTCCACGCTGATCTACAATGTCAAACTGGATATGGGCCGTTGCTATTTTGAAATAGAACGATACGAGGATGCCGAAAAACTGTTGCGGGAAACAGTTCAACACAATCCCGATCCGATTCAAAAATGGACGGGTTTTGTTTACCTGGGTTACCTTGATGACAAACGGCTAGAGCTCGAAAAGGCCTTTAAAAAATTCAAACAAATTATGGATAGGAGTCCCTATCCCGAAATCAAACAGGAAGCCGTCAGTTACATCAAAAGTGTTGTTAATGAAAAATTAAATAAAAAACAATTGGTGTCGCTTGCCAAATCGCTGGGTTCTGAGTTTCCGGCGGATATGATTTTACAAAAGTTGATTTCAATTTACAGAATTGAACGAGACTTGGGGAATTATCAAGTCAGCCTGGAGGATTTGATTTTTCGTTTCCCTGATCATGAATTAAGGGGACATTATGAGAAATTACTGATCCGGCTGAAAACCGATCCAACTCGAGCCATACGGATTGGAGTGGTATTGCCCTTGTCCGGGAAAAGGGCAATTGTGGGGCAACGGGTTTTGCAGGGGATTCAGCTGGCGATCAACCAACTGAACTCCCGGGATAAAAGCCGGATGGAACTGGTGGTGAAGGACTCGGGATTAGGCCGGGAGGTGGTTCATGTGGTGGAGGAGCTGGCTCTAGATCCCAATGTCATCGGTATTATCGGGCCGGTATTGTCCGGAGATGTGGAAAGCGTGATTCCCGTCATTGAAAAGTATCAGTTGCCCATTTTTTCGCCAACGGCATCGACTCCCGGTTTGGCTGATAAGAGTCCCTATATTTTCAGGAACGCGCTCACCAAGGAATTACAGGCCATCTACCTGGCCCGCCATGCGGTCAATGACTTGAACATGTACCGTTTTGTGGTGATCTATCCGACAGAAGCTTATGGCGAAACCATGCGGCAGGTGTTTGAGGATGAGGTCCGTTCGTTTGGCGGACAGATTGTCGAATCCATTCCCTTTGATCGGAAACAGACCGATTTTAAAAAAGAAATTTTACGAATCGGCGGGATGGCGGATGATCAGTTAAAAGCCCGGGTCCAATGGCATATCAAACGAGGCTCCCAGCCCCCGCCTTTGAATGACAAAGGTATAAACTCCCGACCGCTGGTCGAGGGAGGACTTTATGCGGATGATAAAGTTGAAGAATTGAAGGTTGCTCTGGAGTTGAATTATGATGCCATCTTTATCCCCGGATCGTTTGACAAAGTGGGATTGATCGTCCCTCAACTGGCTTTCTACAATATTGAAGACACCCTGCTGATGGGAGGCAATGGCTGGAATTCCCGTGAATTGGTGGATGCCGCCCGGAATTATTTGAAAACGGTTTTATTTGTGGATGGGTTTTATGCCAATTCGCAAAACGAAAGAACGGTGAAGTTTGTCGATATGTTCCTCTCCACCTTTGGGCAGAATCCTACCATTCATTCGGCTCAATCTTACGATGCTGCAAATATTTTTACATCATTCATCAAAGACAGGGTGTTTAATCGTCTTGATGTGTTGGAACGATTGCGTGCGTTAAAAGATTTCCCCGGCGTATCCGGGGATACCACCATTTTACCCTCTGGTGATTCTCTCAAGTCTCTGGTCAAGCTGACTGTGAAGGAAGGGGAGATTGCCGAACAGGTTCCTGAAAATCCGGCTCTCGAACCTGTGCCGGAAGAAGAAATTCCTTAAAAGTTACTTACCTCGAGAGGGTTGATCCCCGATTCACCTTTGTCTGGCAGATTTTCGTTTAGAAACACTTCAAACCGCCCCTCCGGATCGTCGAAAGAGGTTTCCTCCCCTGTTTTCTGATTTATTTTGACGTAGGTCACATCGTTGGGAATAGGAAAGCTTTTAATGGGCACGTCCTTCAACGCTTCCTGCATAAACTTTATCCAGATGGGGATGGCTGTTCGGGTTCCGGTTTCGTTCACTCCCAATGATTCATCCTGATCTTTTCCGACCCAAACGCCGGTGACCAGATCTGGAGAATATCCGATGAACCACGCATCGTTATAGTCGTTGGTGGTTCCGGTTTTTCCTGCAATGGGACGGTTCAAGGTTTGTTGTATGATGTGAGCCGTTCCGTGCTGTACCACACTCTCCATCAAGTTGGTCACCATAAACGCCATCCCGGAAGAAAGGATGGGTTCTCCCACAGGTTCGTAGGTATACAATTCTTCGTCGTTTCGGTCCTTGATGTACCGGATGGGAACGGGAGGCAACCGTACGCCCTGGTTGGCGAAGATGGAGTAAGCAGAAACCAGTTCGTACAAAGTGACCCCGGAGGATCCCAGGGCAATGGACAGATTGTTCGACAGGTCGGTCGTAATTCCCAACCGGCGGGCCATTTGAATAGCTTTGGGAACGCCGGTGTTTTGGAGAAGTTTGATGGTGACCACATTGCGGGAATGGGTCAGAGCTGTCCGGACCGAGGTGGGACCGTAAAATTTCTTTTCAAAATTAACAGGCTTCCACTTGCCGAAAGTATCTTCCTTCTCATTGAAGATAATGGGTGAATCAATAACGATGCTTGCGGGAGTGTAGCCATCCTGAAGGGCCGTTGCGAAAATAATCGGCTTGAAAGCCGAGCCGGGCTGGCGCACCGCCTGGGTGGCCCGGTTGAACTGGCTTTTGCTGAAATCATAACCGCCTACCATAGCTTTGATGTAACCGGTGGAAGGCTCTATGCTGATCAGGCCCGCTTGTGCTTCGGGCTCCTGTTCCAAGCCTAAATTAAGGATGTTTTCGTCCTGTTTCTTCTTTCCTTTTCCTTCCTCTTCTTCTTCCGGCGGAGGCAGAATTTTAACTTCGATTATGTCTCCCTTGGACAAGGCTTCGCTGGGGGATGTGATCTGGTGGTACTTCCCGTCCAGTTTGAAATTTGGTTCCCGGGCCCAGTTCATATTTTCGATCCGGATGATGCCTTGCGCGCCCCCAAGATAAACAGCAACCTCTTCGTCTTTGACCTGGGTGACGATGCCTTTGACCAGTTCGCCTTCCTTATAAAATTGAATAAGCGGCTGAGGCGTATCGGTTTCTGTCGCGGGAGGGACGTTGGTTGAAAGTTCGTTGGGAACGGTGTTTGTTGGTTCGTTGGATTCCGTCGCGGTCTGGGCGGGTCCGGTGGGTCGCTGATTGAGTTCCATCAGCAGGTTGTCCAGGATCTGGATGTCCTGATTGGGATCAATATGATCCAGAGGACCGCGGTAACCATAACGTTTATCCGCCATTCGCAGGCCGTCCTTCACTGCCTGCTCCGCGACCAGTTGGTTTTCCAGATTCAGGGTGGTGTAGATTTTCATCCCGTCCTGGTACAGCTGTTTGCTTCCGTAGCTTTCCTGAATATACCGGCGGATATGTTCGACGAAATAGGGAGCCTTGTTGAGCATGCCCTTGACTTCTCCCAACACGAGAGGCTCTACCAGAGCCGCTTCCATTTCTTCCTCCGTAATGAATCCATGGTGTTCCATGCGGCGAATGGCATGGTCCCTCCGCTTCAGCGCCTTCTCAAGATTGTTGTAAGGCGAATAATGCGTGGGAGCCTTGGGCAGGGAAGCGATCATGGAGCATTCGCTGATCGTTAAATCCTTCAATTCTTTTCCAAAAAATGTGCGTGCCGCCGCCGCGATCCCGTAACTGCCGTGCCCGTAATAAATCTGATTGAGGTACATTTCCAGGATTTCGTCTTTACTGAAAATCAGTTCCATTCGGATTGCCAGAATGGCTTCCCGAATTTTCCGTTCAAATTTTTTCTGCGGAGATAAAAACAGGGTTTTAGTCAATTGCTGGGTGATGGTGCTGGCGCCTTCCACCACGTGGCCGGCCCGGTAGTTGACGATAGAAGCCCGGATAATGGCCTTGGGATCAATCCCCAGATGATAATAAAAACCAGAATCCTCCACCGCCAGCGTCGCCTGTTTCAAACGCAGAGGCATCTGGTCGAATCCAACCATGATTCGCTTTTCAATAAAAAACTCGGCGATCAATTCGTCCGTATCGGAATAGACCTTGGTGATGATATTGGGTTGATATTCTTTGAGCACCCGGATGTCCGGAAGGCCATCCGAATATTTGAAATACAGGATGCTGGCTCCTGTAAAACCGATCACGAGGCAAACCAGCCCCCCCCATAGTGTGACTTTCAATAAAGTTCTTTTCCATGTTCCGGGTTTGCCTGCCCGCCTGGGATTGGGAGGTTGTTTTACTTTTTGATTTTTTAAGATATTTTTCATGGTTGGATCAGAATTTCTTGACGGTGTTAAAAGGAGTACTTAAAGCCGGCCTTCATCCAGATCGATCAAATCCACCCAGGTGGTTAGATCGGTTCGGGTGGGATCAATACGATTGCGGATTTCATGGAAGGATTCCCATTTTTCCGGACTATCGGGCTGGCCCTTCAATATTTTATTGTTCACCGCATCCTTGTCTCCCAGAGAACGGTTCTGACATTGTGATGCGATCCAGTCGGATAGCGTCTCTTCTGTATTGTTGCAGGCTTTTTCCTGGAAAGTATCGGAATCCGTTCCCAAAAATTCCAGCATGATTTGGTCCAATGGGCAGGGATAGATATATTCTCCCAAGGTGTTTTGTTGCGCGGCGCGGGCCTTGTCAATCATTCTCGGAAGATGAACCAGGTCGGCGAGTTTTTCTCTGGGGCTTCTGGGGGATTCTTGCGCTAGATTCATTTTTGTAATTCGTTTAATGGGTTTGATGAAGTGCGGACTTTCAATCCAGCCGCACCCGACTGAGATTTTTGAAAAATTTTGATTTTTTGATGGCGGCGACGCCTTCTTCCCCCAGGTTGTTGCGAAACAGATCCAGAGTATTGAGTTTCGGGAAATACTCGGAGGCCGCCAGGTGCCGGGCACCTTCACCTCCAATTTTATTGAACTTGAGGATCAACTGTTCCAGACGGGTCAAGTGGGGGGAATTGGCAATGGCCTGGGCTCCTTGCTCGCTGATCTCGTTCGATTTCAGGTTCAGGATTTTTACATGAGTGAGGTGAGGGCTTGCCATCAGGACAGCAACTCCCGCGTCGCTGATCCCGTTGTCCCCCAACTCCAGACGAGTGACTTGTGCCAGAATTTCCATTTGCGCGAGCGCTTTGACTCCGTCGTCACCGAAGCTTGAGTTTTCGAGTTCCAGGGTATCGCCGTTAACCAGATTTTTTTTGACCTGCTCTTCGATGGGCATGAATTGTAGGATTCCGTGTGGATGGGGCCGTTAAGTTATGTCTTCCAGTCTATTGAATTTCGGGCGCGCGTTCAAGCCCTTAACCGTATAATTTTATTGGGACAATTTGCACGATAAGTGGAGAGGAAGGGCTTTCTATTGGAAAATCGCACCATAAAATGAGGTTGTCGAATATATTGCGGCCAGGGGCCTCTTTTTAGAGAGTTCCGGGACTCAAGAAAATTGTTTTTTAAGCCCGGAAAATGATAAACTCAACCGTGAAAATTACCCCTCTTAACTATTTTGGGAGAAACACCCTATGAAAAAAGTCATGCTTGTTTTGGCGGCTTTATGTTTTCTCGGCCTTCCGCTTACTTCATTTGCAGGGGAGGGCCCCATGTCGTTGCCGGACGGTTCGAATGCTGACGCAGTGAAGCACAACAAAGAAGGAATCGATCACTGGGGCCAGGGACACTACGACGTGGCTTTGAAACATTTTCAGGCGGCGTCCAAGGCGGACTCTTCCATCGGTGAAATTCATTTCAACGAAGCGATCAGTCTGGATAAACTGGGACGTCACGGCGAAGCCACCATGCATTTCAAAGCGGCCAAAAAGCACGCCAAGGGCAGCAAAGCGATTATAGGGTCCAGTATTTTGAATGCCCATATCGGACACTGACCAGATTTTCAGGATTACCCACAATGGGAAGTCGGGGATAACCGGCTTCCCGTTGTTGTTTTGGCGAGTCAACCTCCCATATAACTAATTGAATTTATTCGAGTTAATTTGTTTCCGGGTTAGTCGGTGGGGTCTTTGCGATTGTGCTATAATAACTTTGAATTTTTGACGTTAGATTTAAACACCCTACGGAGACAGACGTTATGATGGGCATCGGCTTTCCAGAGTTAATGGTCATACTGGTCATTATCATGATTATATTCGGCGCCGGAAAACTTCCAGAAATCGGGAACGCCTTCGGTCGCAGTATCAAGAATTTTAAAACCTCGATGAAGGAAGCCCAGGAAGAGGAATCAGCTGATCAGGTAGCGCAGGCGGAAGGCGGAGAGTCCGCCGAACTTCCCAATCCTGAAAATGCCCCGGCCACCACCGAAGAGGAAGTCACCGCCCAGTTGGGAGGGGCTCATCCGAAGGCCGCATCTTCTTCCAGTCCATCCACGAGTCAGCCAGTGGCCAAGCCGGCTACCACCGGCACTTCTACCAAACCTGCACCGCAACAGCCAGCCGCGCAGGCCAAAACCGCTCAAGGCAAACCCAAAGGCAAGGGAGAGCGTGTGAAGAGCGAAGAAGAAAAAATGATCGAAGATGCCATCAATGAGTTGAAGGAAAAACGCATTGGGACCATTCGGACACCGCACGACGGTCTGGTTCAGCAGAACGACGTGTTCACCGAATCGGTGAAGCGCAATCCCTGGGGAAGCAGGCGCGACAAGGGTGTCCGACGCGATGTCATCTGATTAAAGATTTTTTTGCTGTTGTTCGACCTCAGGTTTACTCCTCCGGCTCCAGTGGTACCGTGGAAGGCCTGAAAGACATTCCCCAGCCCAGTAGCAGTCCCAAGCCGATCCAGACCAGTTCGCGGATTCTCCGCACAAATGACACCGCCAGGCCCAGAGGGCCAGCCATCCCCAGCGAAGTGAAAATGAGGATCAATCCGCCTTCCTGAGCACCCAGGCTGAGCGGAATAAAAAAGCTCCCCGCCCGGATCAACTGCAGTAGAGATTCGATGATCCACAATTCCTCGAAGCCCACAGGAATCCCCAGGAAGTAAAGAGTGAGATAAAGCTCCAACACGCCTGCCACCCACCCGAGAAAAGCGAAAGCAATCGATTTCAGAAATAATCCGCGATGCTGGCGGTAGTAGCCGGACATCATGCCGCACAGGGCGACCAGATGCTCCAACGATGGGCGCGGAGTTGGAGTGGGGAATATTCGGTTGAACCCGTGAGCAACCCGGCTCAAGGTACCGGTGATCTGAAACAGGAGAAACAAAAATATAAGGACGGAAAAGGTGATCAATCCCGTCAGGCTGGAGGTTTTGAAGGTCTCGGAGATACTCTCATCCATGAACAGGAACACGACGCCGGGAACCATGAACAGGATCAGCGAGACCGTCAAGGTGGTGCGCGCCACCACTTGCGATGCCACCCCCTGTTTGTAGGTCAGCCCGTATTTTTCTTTCAGCAGATGAGCTTTAACCGGTTCGCCACCCATGGTGCCCAGTGGGGTAATGACATTGAATGCTTCGCCAATCGTTCGGATACGAAAAATGGCGAAGGGATGAATGGTCTCAGATTCTTCCGGTTTAAAGGTGCATTTCCAGGAGAGGGCATCGAACCAGGCCACCAGCCCGTAGGCCAGAATAACGACCAGCAGACCCGGGCCCATTTCCAGCAAGAGATCGCCGACTTGTGAAAGGTCCACCTTCCGCAGTGCCCAAACGAACAGGAGCAGGCCGAGGATCAGGAATAGAGGTTTTAGAAATCGCGTCATGGAATGACAGGTTCAGGGATTGCAGGGATTATGGGAAGGAGTTTCCCCGGAAACCATTGTGGGTAGAAGAATGCAAAGGGTAACGCGTTGGAGGAGGTGCTAGCGGTCGCACTCTCCACCAATCATGTTGATCATGTCAAAGGTCGGGACAATGTCTGCCAACATGGCGCCCTGAACGATTTCTTCCACTCCGGCGGTCATGGTGAAACAGGGAGGTCGTACCCGGCATTTGTAGGGCCGTCCGCTACCGTCGCTGACGATATAGAAGCCCAGTTCGCCGTTGGCCGCCTCGGTGGCCATGTACACTTCGCCGACCGGCGGTTTCAGGCCTTCGATGGTCATCTTGAAATGGGCGATCATTTCCTCCATTTTTGAATAAACATCCTGCTTGGAGGGTTGGCGCATGTAGGGGTTGTCAACGTTGATGGGACCGTCGGGCATTTCCCGCATCGCCTGCTTGACAATTTTGAAGCTTTGCTTGATTTCTTCCATGCGTACTAGATACCGATCAAAGTTATCGCCGACCGTACCCAGAGGGATATCGAAATCGAAGCGGTCATAGTGCATATAAGGCTGAGCTTTCCGGACATCGTAGTTGACTCCGCAGGCCCTGAGACAGGGGCCGGTGAAGCCGAACGAAATCGCGCTTTCTTTGGAGATGGTTCCGGTATCGCGCATGCGGTCGAGGAAGATCCGGTTTTTGGTCAACAGTTTGTCGACATCATCAAACAGGCTGTCCAGTTTCGGATACGCGGCCTGCAGTTTTTCATCGAAATCGGGAGGCAGATCGCACATCAGTCCCCCGATGCGGACGTAATTGGAGGTGAGGCGCGCACCGCAAACCATTTCCAGAAAGTCCCAGATGATCTCGCGAGTTTCTACAAAGTAGATGAACGCCGTAAGTGCCCCCAGTTCCAACGCGGCGGCGGCGATGTTGGTGTAATGGTCGGCGATGCGGGACAGCTCATTCATCACCACGCGAATGTATTGGCAACGGTCGGTGCATTCTATCCCGAGAAGTTTTTCAACGGCCAGAGCATACCCGATATTATTCATGATGGCTGAACAGTAATTGAGCCGGTCCGTGTAGGGGAAAACGTTGGTGTAGGTAACGCTTTCGCACATTTTTTCGAAACCACGGTGCAGATAGCCTACGTCGATGACGCAGTTCACAATCGTCTCGCCGTCCAGGGTCAACAGGAACTTGACGGTTCCATGGGTTGCAGGATGCGACGGCCCCATATTGAGAACCATATGCTCGGTATGTAAGTTATCCTTCAGATCAGACATAATTTTGCTCGTGTTCTATCTTTAGTTAAAGGCCGTTAGCCCTGTTTGTTGATGCTGACGGGAATGAGTCCCTGATGTCCGTTTCTCAGTTTGTTGACCGGTACGTTCACCCAGTTTTTGGGTAAATACACTACGCCCGGCGGGGTGCGGTCGGTTACCGTCACCGGGACATCCAGGAAATCCGTTTCCGATTTAATTCGGATCGTATCTCCAGAGTTGATATTCATTGACTGGGAATCTTCATAGCTGATTTCCGCCACGCACTCGGGTCCGATGTCGACCAGTGCCTTGGCGTAATGCGAATAACTCCCGATGTGAAACATATGATTGTTGGTGATCAATTTCATCGGATAGTCTTGTGAGGAAGTCTCAACGGCTTCCTCTTCGACGATGGCAAACTCGGGTTGGCTTCCAGATTCCGTCGGAATCCATTGCGCCGATTTTTTGCCGGGAAACGTTCCCTTGTAGCTGGGAGCCGCATTCTCGATTTCTTTTTGAACTTCCCGCACGGAGGTATGTGTGAACGGCTTACCCAGAGCCTGCGCCAGATCGCCGAATATTTCGAAGTCGGGACGTGACTGTCCTTCGGGAAGAACCGCCGGTGCCACTCGTTGTACGTGGCGGGACATATTGGTGAACGTGCCTTCCTTCTCAGCATAGGAGCTGGTGGGTAAAATAATGTCCGCCATGCGTGCCGTTTCCGTCATATACATATCCTGAACAACGAGAAAGGGAACCGTTTGCAGTCCGTCGCGAACCATGGAGGCGTGCTTGCCGGAATGGCAGGGATCCTCCCCGGCGATGAACAGCATTTTGATGGCGCCCTGAGAACAGTTTTTCCAAAGATCGGCTACCAGGTTTTTCTGGTTCAAATGAGTCGGCTGGTATCCGGGAAGCGTCTCGGGAACCATTCCCATATCGTTGACACCCTGCGAGTTGCAATGTTCTCTCGGCGGGTAGATGTTGACACTGCCTTCACCGCCAATATGGAGCAGTAAACTCATATTCAGCAAGGCGCTGAGGATGGCTTCGCCCTGGCCGGTCTCGACAACGTCGTTTCCGATCAGAATAAACCGGTCGGCGTTTCGCCCCAGCCGCTCAGCCGCCTGAATCAGAGTCGCATCGCTCACACCTGTGGCTTCCTCGGTGTACTGGCTTGTATATTTTGCCAGGGATTGCACGAAGGCGTCGTAGTTGGGCAGTGTTGCTTGAGCTTTGGCAGTATCAATGAGATTTTTTTCGATGAGGATCCGGCTGATCCGGTTTGCCACCGCGGCATCCGATTCCGGCTTGTAAGTCATTCGCACTTCCATCCGGGACTCGTGCCTGAACTCTACGTTTCTGGGGTTGGCGATCAAAATATCCGTGCCCGTGTAAATGGCGCCTTTGCGGATGGAGTTGCCCGCCACGGGATACTCGGAAGGAATATCCGTGTTAAACATCAGAACGACATCGGCTTCCTCCAGCTCCGTGATGGGCTTGGAGACGATCCCGCTGTCAATGCATTGTTGTTGGAATGTGTTGATGTAGGGTGCGCGCAAATGGTTCAGGTTGGTGACTTGGTTGGACCCAATGACTTCTCGGTACAGCTTTTGAAACAGGAAGTTTTCTTCGTTGGTCAGCGTTTCGCCACCGATCGCCGCAAGGCTTTCAGGTCCGCTTCGGTTCACCGTTGTGGTGATCCGTTCGGAGATGGTTCGTATGGCTTCATCCCAACCGATTTCCTTGAATTCACCACCGACGTTCATCAGAGGGGTTTGGAGTCGGTTTTCGTTTTGCACCATACCGTGCCCGAACCGCCCCTTGGCACACAGGTTGCCTTCGTTGATTCCGACATCGAAGGTTTCGTCACCTTCAATACGGACCAACTGGCCTTTTTTGGTTTCCAGCTTGATCGTACAGCCCCACGAACAGAAGTTGCAGGTGGTTTCGGTTTCGGTGAACATCGAAGCGAGGCCTCGTGCTTGGGAGGTCAGGTCCATCAAAGCGCCGGTAGGGCAGATGGTGACGCATTGTCCGCAGAATTCGCAATCCAGCGGTTCCTCGTTGGCGGTACCGATAGAGATTTTGTAGCCGCGCTTGTGATAATCGAGTGCCTGCACGCCCTGAGTCTCGTCGCAGATGCGAACACACATGCCGCACATGATGCATCGGTTGAGATAAAACTCGATGATGGGATTGGTCTTGATGCTCGGCTCGTTGCGGCGTTGTATTTCAAACCGTCCGTTGTACAGGCTCAAGGCATCGGTGTTGTCCTGTAGCGGGCATACTCCGGATTTGTCGCAAATCGGGCAGTCCAGAGGATGCTCGACCAACAGCATTTCCAGACAGGCTTTGTTATAGCGGTCGGTTTCCTCGGTCTCGGTTTTTACTTCCATCCCCTCGGAGACCGGATGGGTGCAGGAATAGACCAGCTCTTTTTTGCCGTCGACCACGGTTTCCACCATGCAGGTACGGCAGGCGGCGAAGGGCTTCAGCTTCGGACTGGAACATAAATTGGATATAAAGACGCCTTTACGTTTGGCGGCGTCCAGAATCACCGTTCCCTCAGGGGCGGTGACGGGTTCTCCATTGAGAGTAAAATTGATCGCTTTTTTGACAACGGTGCTCATAACAGCTATGGGCTCCCAGGTTTTATTTACAATTAAAGGGTATAGTTATTGGCAATTTCGATGGTTTTTTCAGGGTCAATGGTTCCGTATGTATCGTCCCCGATAATGGCCATGGGTGCGGCGCCGCAGTTCCCCAGGCAAGAAGCAAACTCCAGGGTGAACAGCTTGGTCGCATCCGTCTCTCCCTGCCCCATATTGAATTTTTCCTTCAATTTATCGGCAATGATGGGTGCCCCTTTGACGAAACAGGCGGTGCCATAACATAATTTGTATATATACTTCCCCGGCTCGGTGGTACGAAACTGATGGTAAAAAGAGATCACCCCATAAATTTCCGCGCGGGTGATTTTCAGTTCCTTCATTACCACTTTGATGACGTCCTCAGGGAGAAAGCGGAACTTATCCTGAATTTTCGACATCATGGGAATCAGATATCGTCGGGACCGGCTGGGAAAGCTGTCCATAATCGCGTAAACCGTCTCCATGCAGATCTTTTTTTCTTCCGGAGTGGGTTCGGTCGCGATTTCAGTCGCGGTTTCTTCAGCTGTATTTTCGTTCTCTGGAGTATCCATGAAGAGATTCCAATATAGGGTTGCCAAGTATCGGGAGTCTGCTGAGACTCCCAATTTTACAAGGATATTCGCCGATTGAACTATATCAAATCCAAAACGAAATCCGAAGTATATAGGGGGGGTCCGGCGACTGTCAACTTAAATATAGGGATGGAAATGTGATGTTATTTCTACCCGGATCTTAATGGGGAACCTGTCTAATCATCCATTATTGAAGGGGTTTAATGTGGATGAGTTTTCGACGAATGGGAGCCTTCGGGGTACAGCGACGGATTTTTGAGGACCCGCCTGTACCTGTTTCAAAACAACGGGAGGTTGAAGGAAATCAGCAGGTTGCCTTGGTCAGTTGAGGGGGGGGCTAATCATCCAGAATAGGTACGGGTATCGAGGGGGTTGTGGAAACCGGGACAGGATGTTTCCCCTGAGCTCCGCTCTGGGCAAGGTTCAATTTAAACTGGGCTCCCGAATGATCCGGGTTGAGGAGCAGAGCTTTCCGGTATGATTGAACCGCCAGCGGCACGCGGCCTAATCCCTGGTAGGCCGATCCGAGGGCGTAGTGGGTCTCCGGGTTTTTCGGGTTCCGTGCGATGGACTTGTTCAAGACGTCCACCGCTTCGTAAAAACGCTTCTCTTCGGTCAAAGCCCAGGCCAGGCTGAGATAGATGCGGTCCCCTTTGTGCGGAATTTTCAAAGCGGATTGAAATAATTTGATCGCTTCTTTATGCCTCCCCATCAATTCCAATAGCATGCCCAGCCGGTAACGGGCTTTCAGGTAATTGGGCCGAAGCTGGATGGCCTTAACATAGGCATTGAGGGCTGTTTCGTGACGTCCCACGGTGGTGTTGATTTTCCCCATCTCGTAATAAACAAGAGGGTTGTTGGGGAACAGTTGTAAGACTTTGTGATAGGTTGCGATTGCATCATCGTACCGTTTCATTTTTAGATAAATCGTACCCAGATGGAGCCATATTTTTTGATTGCTCGGATCTACCTCCAGCGCTTTTTTGTAAGGAGCGATGGCTTTTTTGTGTTGGCCAAGCCTTAAATAGTTTTCCGCCATCAGCAAATATAACTCTGAATTTTTGCTGTCCCGTTCGATAACTTTCTTCAGATAAAATAACGCGTGCTTTGGCTGGTGGAGCTGGGTATAGGCCATTCCGAGGCCCAGTTCGACTTCTCTGAGTTCGGGGTTCAGAGCCAGGGCTTTGCGGTAGGGGGAGACGGCCTGTTTGTAATTTCCTGATTTCAGGTACGACTCGCCCAGATAAAAATAAGCCCAAACGATATTGGGATTCAGGCGTAAGGACTCTTTGAGTGCGGGAATGGCTTCCCGGTGATTGCCTTCAAAATAGTGAGCCTTCCCTAATTGGAACCAGAGGTCCGCCGACTTGGATTTGTGTTTTATGATTTTTTGAAAGCCGAGAACCGCGTCCTTGTAGTTTCCGATGTGAACGTAAGCGATAGCCAGTTGTTCATGGGCATCCTTGTTGTCGGGTTGATTCCGAAGCACCGCTTCATAAGCTTTCACAGCCTGATCGTATTGCTTCAGGCTGATATGGATATATCCCAATCGGAAATAAGCGCGTGAATGTTTGGGGTCGATTTGTACGACTCGACCGTATTCCCGCGCCGCCTGTACCAAGTCGTTTAGTTTCTCAAACGATTTGGCCAGTTTAAAATGCGCATGCTTATGACGGTCATCCAACTGAACGGCTTTCTGATAGTATTCGAGCGCCTTTGTGTAATTGTTGCGGGCCCGATAGGCTTCGCCCAACTGGAAATGAGCCTCGGCGCTTTTCGGGCGGATCCGGATTAATTGTTCCAAATGATGCAGGGCTTTCTTATGCTGGCCCAGGGCAAAGTAGACGCGTCCCAGGTAGTCCAGCGCGGCATCGTCCTTTGGGTAAACCAGTAAGGCATCCTGCAAGAGAGGCAGGGCCTTGCGCGGTTTTCCCTGTTTGAAGTAAATCCGCCCGATACCGGAATAGGCCCTGTAAAAATTGGCATCCAGGTCCAGCGCCTGACGGTATTCCTCCATGGCTCGCCGGTATTGTTTTTTGACTTCATAACTTCGGCCGAGGGCATACAGCCACTCCGGTTGCAGAGGATTCAAATTTAGCGCTTTGTTGTATTCCTGGATGGCGCGTTTGTGATGGCCTTGCGCGGCATGGGTCTTTCCCAGAGCAAAATATGGTTCGCTGAGATTTGGGTTGAGGCGGATGGCTTCCTGCAGGTGGACAATGGCCACTGGATACCGTCCCATGATGCGATAGGTATCGCCCAAGCCGTATTGAGCTTCGGGATAATGAGGGTCCAGTCGGGTCGCTTCCAGATAAGCGTCTGCGGCTTGTTGGAAACGTTTTAGGGCTTTATGACTCTCGCCGGTTTCAAAATAAGCCGCCGGGAATAACGGCTCCAGCTTTAAAACCTCATCGAATTCCTTGATGGCATCTTCATACAGTCCCATTTGCCGGTAAGCCCGGCCCAAGCCGTAATGCGCAATATGATCCTTGGGATCGACCTTGAGCGCGGCTTTGTACTCATCAACTCTCAGAAAATCAGCGCGCGCCGGCAGGTGCCAGGCCAGCAGTAAGAGCAGTGGGAGTATGATTTTAAATTTCATGAGACGTGGGATAAGGGTTTATTGGTTCCTTATCGTCATGGTGCAGAGAAAAAACAAGCGCTGATAGTAATAATTACGACCGCTGGAATAACCGACTGGATGCTGAATTGAGGAACGCACTTAGATGAGGTTTTACTTTAATAATTATGCTGTAACTTGTTTGAATATATGGGGGTTTTGTTATCCGCTGGCGCGGTGGCTCAGCTGGTATTTTTGAATGGCCCGGCGATGGTCTTTGTAGTTAGTGGAAAACTGATGACTCCCGTCCTGGCGGGAAACGAAATAGAGATAATCTGAACGTTCCGGTTCCAGTGCCGCACGAATGGAATCCAGTCCCGGGCTGGCAATCGGACCGGGGGGGAGTCCAAAGTGTTTGTAGGTGTTGTAAGGTGAGTCGATGGACAGATCTTTTTTTCGGATGTTGCCATCGAAATTAGACATTGCGTAAATGACGGTCGGGTCCGTTTGCAAACGCATTTTCTTAACCAGGCGGTTGTGAAAAACCGAGGAGATCAGTTTTCTTTCGGTTCCGAGTCCGGTCTCTTTCTCAATCAGGGAGGCCAGGGTAACGACTTCGTGAAACGTGAGCTTCCCGGCTTTTGCCTGCTCCATCAGTTCGGATTTTTGGACACGTTCCTTGAAAGTATCGACCAGGGTTTTTATGATCTTCTCGGCTCCCGTTGATTTAGAAAACTTATAGGTATCAGGGTACAAATAGCCTTCCAGACTGCCACCTGATGAAATTTGGAGAGCGTCCAGTAGTTCTTGATTGCGCGTTTCCGCGATGAATGACTCCTTGCTCACCAACCCCTTTGTCTCCAATAGTTCTGCGATCTCCGTGATTCGGTAACCTTCAGGAATCGTGACTGTGTATAGGATAGCCGTGCCGTTGGTCAGGGACTCCAGGATTTTCCAGGGAGGAATGGATGGGGAAAATCGGTATTCACCTGTCTTAATACGGTTTTGCTTTCCCTGGAGATAGGTGTACAGGATGAATGCGCTGGGCTCGTTCAGCAATTTCCGATCGGCGAGCAAATTGGAGACTTGCCTGAGATTCATGCCGGGTTTTATTTCGACTACCTGCTCCATCGGGCTTGAGCTGGCGGGGGTATTCCCATAATTGTATAGGAGGACGATAAAGACGATTCCAGTGACACCCATCACGGCGAAGAATAGAATCAATCTGGATTGGAGCCTCTGCCGAAATGTTTTTGTTGGTTTATCTACCATACTAATAGGAGATCAGAAAATGACCCAAATATCCATAATTATTTGATTATATGTGCCGTTTTCTCTAAAAACGCCTTGTTTTCGTCGGGTGTGCCAATGGTGACACGCAGGCAGTTTTTGAGTCGTGGGTGACCGCTCAAATTGCGAACCAGAATGCCACTCTCCATCAACTGCTTAAAGAGGGCGTTGGCGTCTTGTTCCACTCGAAAGAGCACGAAGTTGGCGTCACTTGGAAAGACGGTGAGGGATTTGAATTTGGAAAGCTCCCGGATCATCCCGTCCCGTTCTTTTATCAGGGCATCCAACTGCTTTTGCACGGGAGCGAAGTGATTCAGCAATCGCTCTGTTAATTTCTGGGAAAGAGCGTTGGAGTTGTAGGGAAGCCTTACTTTGTCGATCTGGTTGATGATGACGGGATCCGCGACTGCATATCCCACTCGCAGGGCGGCCAATCCGATTTTGGACAGGCTTCTCAAGAGGATCAGATTGTTGTGCTTCGGCAATTCGGAAAGAAAGCTTTTCCCGGCGAAATCATGATACGCCTCGTCCAGCACCACGATGCCGGAGAAATTTTCGATGACCTTTTGCACTTCCGGTGCGGAAAAACAGTTGCCGGTAGGATTGTTGGGATAGCTCAAAAAAGCGATGCGGGCCTGGCTGGCTTCCATAGTCTCGAGAAACAGTTCTGCTTTAAAATCCCATTGGTCATCCAGCGGATGGGTTTGTGATTTCAGGCCCATTCCCTGCGCTATGATGGAGTACATGGCAAACGTGGGATCGGGGAAGCCGACCGTTTCACCGGGATCACAGAACACTTGCAGGAGGATCTGAATCAACTCATCGGACCCGTTGCCGATAGCCAGGTTTTCAGGTTCCACGTCCAACCGTTTGGCGAGTGTTTGCTTGAGAGAGCCGCAGTCGGGGTCCGGGTAGCGGTTCAACTCTGTGGATTTAAAAACTTCTTCGAACTGTTTCAGTATTTCGGGCGGCAGTGGAAACGAGTTTTCATTGGCGTGGAGCTTGATCTCGCAATCGACATTCTCCACATGATAGGCCTTGAGCGATTGGACCTTTTCTTTGACGAGTTGAATTAAATCAAGATTAGACATGATCAGGAGGTTCCCGATTCAATGATTTTACGGATTTCCGGGCAAGTGGGTTGGTAACGGCTCATTCGGTTTTTTTCAGCACGGATGATAGCGAGAATCGTATCCACCGATTCCTCGACAGTCACATTGGTCACGGCATAATCATAAAGACGGTATTTGGACATTTCTCTTTTTCCGGTTTCGAGGCGTTGTTTGATCTGATCACTTGATTCCGTACCGCGTCCCGTCAATCGCTTTTCGAGTTCTTCCATGGAGGGAGGCAAAATAAAAATATAAACTCCCTGGTAGCTTAGATTGCGCAAGGTTTCCACCCCCTGGACATCCAGCTCGAGCACAAGGTCTTTCCCTTTCTGCAGGGTGTCCTCGATATTTTTCCGGGCCGTTCCGTAATAGTTGTCGTGGATTTGTGCCCACTCCAGAAACTCGCTGCGGTCGGTCATCCCAATAAATTTTTCCTTCGCGATGAAATGATAATCCACCCCGTCCTGTTCATTCTCGCGCGGAGAGCGTGTGGTGTGCGATATGGAAAAACTGAGATCGGGTAACTGTTCTCTCAAGGCCCGGCAGAGGGTTGTTTTGCCGGTCCCGGAGGGTGCTGAGAGGATAATGGGTAGTCCAGCCATAGCAAGGTGCGGTTGTTGAAGTTCGCCCAACAAAAGGGGGTTATTCGATATTCTGGATTTGCTCCCTGATTTTTTCCAGAAGACTCTTGATCTCGATCACACTCTGCGAAACTTGGTAATCCACCGACTTGGAACCGATGGTATTGGTTTCCCGGTTGATTTCCTGGGTGACGAATTCCATCTTCCGACCAATCGGCCCGGCTTTTTCAAACATGCTGTTGAACTGCTCAAAGTGACTTCCCAGACGGGTGATTTCCTCTGAGATATCGCACCGGTCTGCCATCAGGGCGGTTTCCTGTGCCAGTCGGGTTTCGTCCAGCTCCAGTCCCTCGGTCAGTGTTTTGATTTTATCATTAAGACGGTTGCGGTACTCTACCAGCACCACGGGTTGGCGTTCCTGGATTGTTTGCACCAATTGATGAATGTCCTGCAACCGGCCGGCAAGGTCCTTTTGCAGATTGTTGCCTTCTTCCTGCCGCATACTTATCAGAGCCGACATCGCCTCTTCGACGGTTTCCAGAATCATTTCTTCCTGAGACGTGTCGAGAGTCAACGGTTCTGTTTTGATAATGTCTTTCACTCCCAGCAGGGCTTCGATGGGCATGTCGCCTGCCAGACCGAGTTCGTCTTTGATTTTCTTAAAGGCCTCGAAGTATTGAGTGGCAAGGCCCAGGTTGGGTTTGATTTCAAGAGCGGCGCCGGCCGCGTCTTCTTTTTCCAGGGTCAGGAACAGGTCGAACGACCCCCGTCCGCATTTGGACTTAATCAGTTTTTTGAGGGGCAGTTCCAGTGCGGACAGAAACTTGGGCAGGCGAGTATTGACTTCGATGAAGCGGTTGTTGACGGAACGGACCTCCGCCTTGCACGCGAACTGTCCATTTTGTTTTTCCGACCGACCGTAACCGGTCATACTGTTAAGCATTCCGTCTGCTGCCCTTGTTATGCTTTTTCGATGACGATTTTGTGGTGTCCGTTTTCTTCCACATGGGACAGTAGTTTGTGACCGTCGTTCTGGACACTTCGGGGAACGTTGGTGGCAGGTTCGCCGTCGTCCAGAAGAACCTCAAGGTGTTGACCCGATTGCATGGTCTCCAGCTTGAGTTTGGTTTTGACGTAATTGAAGGGGCATTTGACACCCAGCAGATCGATGGATTGGGTGATGCCTTCAGCATCGGTGCCACCCTTGGGAACGTTGCCCGTAGAACCCACTCGGATGCGGAGCGATTTATCCGACTGCATCTTATCGTTGGCTTTCTTGCATTCATCGACCAATGCCTGGGATTCATCCAACATCGCCTTCGCTTTGGAGCTATCCGCTTTTTCAGGATCTTCCTGATAACGCTTGGTGACGCCGGCGTGGGTTTCCGAAACGATGCCGGTTTCCACAATCAACGATTCAAATTTGCTCAGGGTTTCCACGTTGTCGGTAAAGTCCATACCCTCCGTCACCAGCAAAGCGCGGGCGGAGGAAGCGATTGACCGGTTGGCCTGACGGGCCGCTTCGGCAAATTCGTTCTTTTCAAAGGCCCGGGTACATTGAAAGAGGGCACGCTCGGCTTCGGACAGGTGGTCGGAGATCATATCCGTTACCGCTCCGGCGCATTCGCCCTGTCCCCGGTCGTCCAGTGAAAAAGCCTTGGTCGCATGGAAATCGATATACGATTGGGGAGACGACTGGATATCCGGCAGTTCTTTTAAATCGATCAGCAGGTTGGAGAAGTAGGCTTTCCCAACCCGGTCGAAGAACTGTACAAATGATTCGTCGCCCTGCTTGTCTTTCTTGTAGGCATCAACGGAACGGCGCACCGCGTTAGCAGCATTTTTTGCCGGAAGCTTGATGACATTGGTGCCGAAAACGGCTCCGTCTTCGGTGATGCGGCCGCCCATCATCATTTCATAATGGGGAGCGAGAATGCCGTTCACTTTTTTCGCGGAACCGGCAAAGCCGATGGATGCGATGTGATGCTGACCGCAGGAGTTTGGGCAACCGCTGGCTTTGATGGTGATGTGATCCAGATCGGTGGAGTCGGTGGTTTGATTGTCCACGTCCTCGGTCAACTTGTTGATCAGTCCACGTGAGTGTGTGATGCCCAGATTACAGGTCTCGGAACCGGGGCAACTCGTCATATCTTTCAATTCTTCGGTGCCGGCTTTGTGCAGGCCAATTTTTTTAAGGGCGCTGTAGATAGGTCCGAACGCTTCCGGTTTCACCCATGGGATCATGAGGTTCTGAAACACGGTGCAAACGAGAATACCTGCCGCATAGTCTGAGGCAATTTTGCTGATGGCTCGGGCTTCGTCGTGGGTCAGGTCGCCCAACTGTAATTTAATGTGTACGTTGTAAAACCCGTTCTGCCTCTGCTCGTACGCGTTACGCGTTTTCCACTGGACAAAATCGTTGTCCGATTCCATATCTCCATTGGTTGAAAATTCCGGAATGTTGGGAGTAGCCTCTTCTGGAATTACGATTGCTGGGAATTGGGTTCCTTCCAGTTTCTTGAATTCTTCCTGCACGAACGCATTCACTTTTTCGATGCCGTGTTTTTCCACAACATATTTGAAACGAGCCTTATTACGATTTTTCTTGTCGCCAAGCTGGTTGAAAACCCGAACAATGGCTTCGCATGTGCGCAGTAATTGGTCGGCTGGCACAAAATCTGAAAAAAGTTTCGCCAAGTGCGGAGAAGAACCCAAACCACCGCCGATGATGACCTTGAATCCACGGACTCCGTTTTTGACTTCCGCGTTCAAGCCGATATCGTGGATCGGCCCCAGGCCACAGCCTTTACATCCGCCGAGGCTGATTTTAAATTTGCGTGCCATGTTCTGCGTTAAAGGGTGTCGCAGGAGAAAGCGGGATACCGCTCCGGCGTAGGGAGTGACGTCAAACTTTTCCTCTTTGCAGGTGCCGGATTTATGGCAGGCGGTGACGTTGCGGACGGTGTTGCCGCAGGCTTCGCGCGTGGTTAAGCCATGCTCCGCCAAATCCTGAAGGCCCTGGGGGACGTCTTTGATTTTGACGTAATGAAACTGTATGTCCTGCCGGGTGGTGACGTGGAGAATCCCGTTGGAATAGTTTTTCCCGAAATCGGCCAGGCAGTTGAGCTGGTCGGAAGTGATACGGCCGAAGGGCAGTTTGGTGCGGACCATCTGCACGTCTTCCTGCCGTTGTCCGTAAATACCCTGTTGCAAGCGGAACCGCTTGAAATCCTCTTCACCCACTTCGCCTTTTTCAAGCCGTTCCACTTCGGCGGCGAAGTCTTCGATTTCCTGTTTGACCTCCGGTGGGAGGTTTAGAGTTTCCAAATCCATGATAAACCTGTTTTAATTTGTAAAATCGGCGCTTAAGACGACCCATTCTGCCGCCAGCGGTCGATTCAATTTCAGATGAGGAGAGTACCGGCTAAAAGCACTGAAAGATATTATGTTATCCCCAGCCGGGTAGCTCTAACTATTGATTACAATTAATCAATCATATAACAAAACCATTTCAAAAAACACAAGAATGCGGTTTTGGGTTATATTTTCCGTACACCCTGCAGGGGCAGAACCCAAGTTGGGTTTATGATACAGGATCTGGCTTTAAATTCAATGGATTAAGAATTGAGTGGGTTATTGAAAATGGGCCGAAAAAACAGAGTAAAGGGGATCGGTGAGGATGGATCAGATATGGATAATTGAGCATTGGGCCTATTGGTGGATACTGGCCAATTTTTTGATCTATCTGGCCGTGTTTGGGGTGGCGCTGTGCATCAACACCAATTTCACCATCTTTATGGTTGGGATAATTTATCTATTGCCCCTGATTCCCATCGGATGGGAGACGACCATCGAGCCCCGGTTCGTGGTGCAGTCGATTCACAACATGGTATTTGGCGTCATTGAGCTGGTGATTTTTGTGATTACCGTCAAACCCGCCGATGCCACATTCGACCGGGCGCACGTCAAGCAACTGTTGGGGCACACTTTGCCGATTGCCGCCGCTTTGATCGGATTGTCCTATGTTTCCCGGATGAGTGACGTTCCTCTGGGTCAAATGGAATTAACCATCATCATGACCGTTTTTGTCGCAGGCTCGATCATGCGGGTGATGGCGGTCTACCAGCTGGGCTCACAGGCTTTCAAATTCGATATCGTTTTTCGCGAACAGCAGACTCTGCGCACGGAAAAATTGTATTCCTGGATACGGCATCCTTCTTACACGGCGATGATGGTCGTTATCCTGGCGTACGCGTTGACCACGCATCATTGGCTGGCAGGAGGATTGGGACTGGCCTCCGCCTGGTTCGGATTCCAGTACCGGATTTATCACGAAGAAAAAGCCCTGCTGGAACAGTTTGGCGAGGACTATGTGGAGTACCGGAACAAAACCGGCATGTGGTTTCCGAAGCGAATGCGCTGACCGGCGGCATCAATCTTCATGAATGTCGGGGAACCAGGTTTTCCAGAGGGGTTGGGTGAGATCGCCCACTTCCACCGGACTTTGAAACCAAGCGGAGAAACCATAGAGCGTGATGATGTACAGGTAGCTGGCGGTGTAGAACAAGGGCCGGTTGAGTGTGAGGCCCTGGAACCGTTTGTTGTCCGGGGCATCCAGCTTTTTGATCCGGAAATAGTTAGAGATCATCATCAACAGAAACAGCATCAGCGGATTGTAGTTGAAGATCGACATCATAAATGCGGCCAGTGGTGCGATCACTAACATCAGGGGGATTTTGACCGGGCTGTTTTTGGTGATATGGTCGAGGGTGTTCAGGGCGGCCAGGTAGCACACCAGATAGAATAATCCGGTAAAGCCCAGCCATATCAGAAAGGCGAACAGGGTGGTCCCACCAGCAATATCTTCGAGGCCAAGTATCATGGCCCAGAGCATAGCAGGCGGGAATCCGTTGCGCAATCGGGGAGAGAGCCCATGACCCAGGAACGTTTACATTTTGGCAAGGAAGGCGAGAAGGCGGCGGTCAAGTTTCTCAAGAAGCAGGGATACCGGATTATCGAGAAAAACTATCGGAATAAATCCGGAGAGATCGATATCGTCGCCGAGCAGGATCAAGTGCTGGTGTTTGTCGAGGTGAAGTCCCGTGCCGACGGGGAGTACGGCGATCCGCTGGAGGCCGTCACTCCGCACAAGCAGAGGAAGATCGGTCAAGTCGCCAAAGGGTTCATGACCCAGCATCGGATCACAAACCGCGATTGCCGGTTCGATGTCGTGGGCATCAAAGGCGATCCCGATACACCCAAAACCTGGCAAATCGAACTCGTCCCCGACGCTTTCCGGCTTTAACCGTTCTGGTAAATACTTCCCTTGCCGGGTGAAGAACCCTGTAGTTTGCTTTCTGACAGGCTGAGTATGGCGGTATTAAAATGTCTTTAAAAACAGATAGTTATATTGTATTGTCAGGTTTAGTTTGTTGCTTTATGGCAGACGGGGTTTTTGCAGGAATAATTCCGGTCTTTGGGTAATGAGCTTTCTAGGGTACGATCTTTACCTTAATTGAATTCGTATCCGGGTATTCATACCCGGTATTCAGGGAGTATTTATATATGTCAGTTCTTAAGAAATTATCGCAAATGTTTTCGGGCTCGGATTCCAAACAGCAAGTGGCAGGGGAAACGGTGAGTGAAGATCCAAAGCCGTCGGATTCCCCAAGTGCATTTGCCGAGGAACCGCCGGTCCATCGAAGAGTGATTCAGGCTTCGGTCATTGCGGAAGAGGCGAAGGCGAGTGGTTCGTCCGACCAAATCCTGATCAAGGCCGAGCCTTCGCGGGATTATGAGCAATGCAAATTCATGGTGAACCGTCCTTTGTTCGAAGGGCATTCTTGGTTGTTTTCGAATTTTGAAGAGGCCGCGGGTTCTCCTCTGGCCGAGGCGGTCTTCAGCGTCGAATCCGTCGAGACGTTATTGGTCCACGAATCCACCGCAGTGGTCACTAAAACGGGTGCCAAGGGATTGTCCGATTGGGAAGCTCTCGCCAAAGAAGTGGGAGGCGTGCTACGCAAAACATTGAAAGCGGAAACGGATCTGGTGTCAAAGGATATCGTCGCTAAGATCCCCGCAGAGGAAGTAGTGAAGGAAGAAATTCAGAAGGTGATCGATACCGAGGTCAATCCCGGAGTGGCCGGACACGGTGGCAACATTACCCTCACTGCGATCACGGGCAACACCGTGACCATTCTAATGGGTGGGGGATGCCAGGGGTGCAGTGCGGCGGATTTGACACTGAAGCAGGGCATCCACGGCGCCTTCAGGAAAGCAGTGCCGTATGTCGGCGCAATTTATGATGAAACCGACCACGCCGGTGGTTTGAATCCCTATTACCGTTAGAGGACACGATGCCCAAGTTGAACCGATTCACGATCGAAATTGAAACTGGAGAAACGGGAACCGATCTACCGGTCCATTTCACCATCAACAACCATAAGATGCCCCTGGAGGATACTCAGGGTGGAGTAGGACCGGCGGAAACTTTCTCCGGCGGGTTCGAGATAGGCAGTTTTGTTCACTCGCTGACGCTGGTAGGACCGGAGTCCGGCCAATGGGATGTCCGCAAAATTAAAATGGATTACGATTGCGAGCACACGCCTCCGTACTCTGTAGTTTTTGATACGGTGACGTTGGACGATACGACGGAAGTTAATATCTGGCAGGATCCTCCGTTACCCACCTGGGATGTTTAAAAAACCGGACTTGAGATCTGGTGGAAATTCGGGAAACCGTGGTTTATTTTAATTTACCCGGTATTCCGCTGGTCAGTTTCCCGTGCAAGTCTCCCAGCAAGAGATAGTCCTTGATCGTGGTTTCGAGAGGAATATAGTGTCTGGAGGTCCAGAAGACCAACTCGCCCGTTTCAGTTTTGAAGACATCTTTTGGGACGGTTATCTTCAATAACAGCTCGTTGTTTTTGGCTCGATTTTCACTGATGCGAAATTGTTCCTGCTCTTGTTCTGTATTGATGTAGGCGGTAATGCTTTTCATGCTTTTTTCCGGCACCGTATCTATCTTGTAAGTCCCCCCTTTTTCCAGATCACCGTAGACACCATTCCGAAGATTGTAAAAGGACGCAAGGACATCGTCATAGATGACCCCTTCTGGAATGGGATCCGTGCTACGGTCTTTCAGATCCCCTCCATTGAACAGGAACCAGTGGTGAGTTCGAGAGATATAGTCCAGGAAGTGAATGGTTCGTTCTTTTTCCTTGCCGACGACCACATCTCTTTCAAATTTATGGGTCTGGACTCGTCGGCCCTGGTCGATAATATCGAATGAGGACTTGTAATAGTGCTTCCGGTAATTGGTAAAAAAACCCACTACCCCCTTGGTTTCAGCAGATAGCGTCGCAAAGTATTTCCCCTGATACTCATAAAAGTGCACCTTTGCAGTTGCCGCCTTTTCGAAGAAAAGAAAGTCGATGTCGTAAGTCAGAGTTTCCCCGGCAAAGCGCCGGATATCCCCCTTGGGGGCAAATGAGGGATATTCTCCCCGGGCGTTGATGAAAGCGGAGGTTTTAATCGACCCGGAAATTTCATTGAGAACAGGGTAGAAAGCGCTCAGCAGGAGTAGAGATAAGCCTAAGGCTAGAAAAATTAAATACTTAGAGTATCTTGCTCCTGACCGGGTCATAATTCAGTCCGTAAAAACTTATTGAAAAAGAGTGTTGAATAATTTAATATCTGACGAGATAGACTTCTGGAATTTGTTGGATTAACCTTTTGTTTCTATGAGTTTAGTAATTATGACAACCGAAACCTTACCCGAAACTTTACCTGATATTGAGGCGCCTGCCCCTGGAGTCGTTACCGAAGATGAGACTCGAAAACAGACGGCTTACTTGCCATTATATAAAGTTATCATGTGGGATGATAATGTCACGTCACAGGAGTTTGTGATACGTATGTTGGTCAAGATCTTTGAAAAGGATTATCATACCGCAGAAAAACTGATGTTGGAAGTCCACTTTACCGGCGCTTCTCACGTCGACACCCTACCTTTGGAGCGTGCCGAATTCAAAGTTCAGCAGGTTCATATGGCCGCCGCTTTTGAAAACTATCCGTTCAAGTGTTCGATCGAAGCGTTGTAGGGTTCGTTGAGAACAGAGATCAATATTCCGCTTCAAAGAGTTATTTTCTTTTCTTTAGAGGGGTATAGTCTGTCTTTTCCTGGCCCTGATAAATCTGCCGGGGTCGACCAATTTTAAAATCCTTGTCTCCCTGCAACTCAATCCAATGCGCAATCCACCCCGGCAGACGACCGATAGCAAACATCACCGGAAACATGTTGACTGGAATTTGCAGGGCTTTGTAAATCAAACCTGAATAAAAATCAACGTTGGGATATAATTTTTTTGAGATGAAATAGTCGTCTTTGAGGGCGATTTCTTCCAATTGCAGGGCGATATCCAGTAGGGGTTCATTGAGTCCCAGCTTGTCAAATACCTCATGCGCCAGTTTTTTAATGATCTTCGACCGGGGATCAAAATTTTTGTAGACCCGGTGCCCGAATCCCATCAACCGAAAAGGATCGTCGTTATCCTTGGCCTTGTCCACAAACTGCCTCACATTACCACCGGCATCCTGAATGGTTTGCAACATTTCGATTACGGCCTGGTTGGCCCCGCCGTGGAGCGGCCCCCACAGGGCGTAGATTCCAGCCGATACCGAGGAGTATAGATTGCACCGGGAACTGCCGACCAGACGCACGGTACTGGTGGAGCAATTTTGTTCATGGTCGGCATGCAAGATAAGAAGGATATCCAGCACCTTGGCCACCAGAGGATCCACTTCATAATCCTCGCAAGGGTTGGAGAACATCATGTGCAGGAAGTTCTCCGTATAACTCAGCGCGTTTTGAGGATACGAAAAGGGTTGGCCTATGGACTTCTTGTAACTGTAGGCCGCAATCGTGGGAAGTTTGGCCAAGAGACGGTGAATGGCGATTTCGATCTCACGCTCATTCTGGACGTTGAGTTGGTCCTGGTAAAAGGTGGCCAGGGAACCCACGACGGCACTGCAGACGGCCATGGGATGCGGGTTATTGGGGAATCCGTCATACAAGTTTTTAATGGACTCATGGACCATGGAATGGTGTGTTACATGATGCTTGAAGTAGTCCAGTTCACTTTGATTGGGAAGATGCCCGTGGATCAACAAAAAGGACGTTTCAATAAAGTTGCTGTGTTCCGCCAATTGTTCGATCGGAATACCTCGATACAGCAGGATTCCCTTTTCCCCGTCCAGAAACGTGATGTCGCTTTGACAGCTACCGGTACTGACAAAACCGGGATCGTAGGTAATCAATCCCGTTGTGTTGCGCAAGGCCGAAATATCCACCGCCTGTTCTCCACAGGTTCCCTCTATAATGGGTAACGTGTATGATTTGCCTTGGTAGATCAATTCGACGGTCTTACTCATGGCAACCTCCATTTAGGTTGTTCGCGGTAGTTTGTGTGTTTGTGTGCAGGAAATCAAAAATCCGAACGGCTCTACACTAGAGTTTCTCAAAGAGGTTTCCAGTAATCAACCTAAATAACTGATGGCTCAATATGAAAAATAACAACTGGCTTTTATATTTTATGTTGGTGGGTATCTTTCTAGGGGGAGTTTGCGGGTGGTGGTTCGGACCCCAGATGAAGGCAGTGGCTTGGCTTGGTGAGATTTTTTTGAATGCCCTTACAATGCTGGTCATTCCTCTTATAATTTCATCGCTGATTGTAGGGGTTTCCGGTTTGGGAGATATCACCAAAGTTGGGAAAACCGGGACGATCACCCTATTTTATTTTATGGCGACCACCGGTATTTCCGTAGTTACCGGCCTGTTCATGGTGAACCTCATCAACCCCGGCCTTGGCGTGGAAATGGTGACAGAAATTCCGGAAAAGGTGGCTGGTAAAGAGGGCACGGGGGTTATCGATATCCTGATGAGTTTCATCTCGCCCAATCTCATTAAATCGATGATGGAAATGGAGATCCTGCCCATCATTATTTTTTCGCTGGTGTTTGGCGGGGTGTTGACCACTTTGGGTGAAAAGGGTAAAAGCGTTATTAATTTTTTTGACGCCGTGAACGAAGCCATCATGAAAATGGTTCACTTGGTGCTGTATTTTGCACCGATTGGTACCTTCGCTCTCATTGCTTCCAATTTAGGAGCCGCCGGAGGTGGGGACGCCTTTTGGGGAGAGTTGATGAAGATCGGCAAATATGCGTCCACTGTCATTGCGGCGTTGCTGTTTCACGCGCTGGTAGTTCTTCCGGCCATTCTGATGCTTGTTACCCGCCGAAGTCCGCTCCAATATTTCAAGGGGGCGAGCGCGGCCTTGATGACAGCGTTTTCGACCGCCAGCAGTTCCGCGACTTTACCGGTCACCATCGAATGTGCCGAAGAGAACAATGGAGTGTCGCGCAGAGCCTCTCTGTTTGTCCTGCCCATTGGTGCGACGGTGAACATGGATGGCACCGCCATGTATGAGGCGATTGCGGCCATCTTCATCGCTCAAATGCTGGGCATTGAGCTGAGCTTTACCCAACAGATTATTATATTCGTTACCGCCACACTTGCGGCAATCGGTGCCGCGGGAATTCCCGAGGCGGGGCTGGTGACCCTGGTCATGGTTCTGCAATCCGTCGGCTTGCCGTTGGAAGGCATCGGGATGCTGTTGTCGATCGACTGGTTTCTGGACCGGTGCCGCACCACCGTCAACGTTTGGGGCGATTCCATAGGAGCGGCGGTGGTTGATAAACTTGAAGAAAAATATGTGGAAGGAGGATAGTCACTTGGAATGGATACTTTTGGCCCTGTTGGGGCTGGTGATTGGAATTTTGGCGTCCATGTCCGGTTTGGGCGGCGGGTTTCTGGTGGTCCCGGTTTTACTTTATCTGGGAAAGAAAGCGCATATGGCGGTCGGCACTTCGTTTCTGGTGGTGTTGCTGATTGCCATATCGTCGGTTGCCGCCCATTACCGGTTGGGGAACATTGATCTCAAGACCGGCCTGATGATCGCCGTTGGAGGAATTGTGGGCGCTCAGGTAGGCCCAATGATTTTACAGGGTATGTCCGAGCAGAACTTCAAGCGCTTCTTTGCGGGCATTCTGGTGCTCCTGGCCATCTGGTTGGTGGTTCAGTCGCGCAGTGCCGCCTGACCGGCCAGCGTGCCGCTGGAACCCATTTTGCTGACGCATTATCCCACTCTCAATGAGTTACTTTAGTCAGCCGAGGCGGCGAATCGCCGCTGATAATTTTAAAATCTTTGGATGCGCCCAGCGAGCATCGCTTGCTGTTAACCATCAGGAAATTCCCTCTCCGGGCAGGAGGCCTCGGACGATTCTTGCCGCGAAAGGGCCTTCGCCCAGCTTGTTGATCCAATTGGATCGGCCCTTGATCAAATTGAACATCATCGCCCGGTCTTTGTTGACGGTATCTGTCCAGGTGACATCGGCGCAATCCGGTTCAAATACCGGAGGCAGGTAGATGATATCCCCGCCTTTGGCTTTCAAAGAGAAGCTTTTATCATAGATACTTTTGATGTCCTCAAGTTTGCACACCCGCCAGTCGTTGAATCCGGCAAAACTTTCGTTATTCAATTGTTGGGCATAATCCTGGCATTGTTCCAGGTTTCGCCATTTTCCCAGCATCTGCCGGGTATCCTTCTTCAGCCAAGTCAACCCCGTCAAAGAGTCGGTAATGGTTTCGTTGCCGTTATCGATAAACCTGTTGTCAGACATGGAGACCTCGTAAATAATTTTCAGATGAAGGCCATTATACCAGAGTTTGGAGAAGGGTAGGTTGGAGTGTAGGACTTTGGATGGGTTCTCGTCCCAGAAATAATCAGTCGCGAGTGTAAAAATGCAGGGCCTGGAAATGGTAGTTCAGTCCGGAGGGGAACTTGGTTTCAAAAAAACCGTTCGCCAGGGGAGGGCTATGGGGCTGGGCGATGGCCGAAACGTAATCAAAAGGGCTTTCCTCGCAGTTTCGAAAGAAACACCACTTTACGAAAAGAGCTTTGTCTAAATTACGCTTGAAGATAATTCCAAGAACATCGGGACCGCTGAAAAAGAATTGCAGGACAAAGTCGGGCGAATTGACCTGAAATGTTTTGTTGAGCGGGAGGCGGGTTAAATCCACCGGGTTGTCTGTCTTGATGGCCTGGGTTTTATACCTCTTGAGGGAAATATTTTCGAAAGAATAAGCCGGGGAGGTTAGTTGAAATCCTATAATAAAAATAACGGCTATGGAAATTAACGCTTTTTCAGATGTTGATACATTTTGCATTGCAAGGCGGCGAACCGATGAGAGAGATGCTGTTGAGTGACTTCTGATTTTCCATGTGAGTTGATCGGGTAATAAAAAAAGCCGATAGAGTATAAACTCTATCGGCTTTTTAATTGAATCTAGCAGGACAAAGAGTCCCAACTTCTTAAGCTTATTTTAAAGTCGGATGATTTTTTTCACACATGGAATTCGGAACCAGGTTTTCTTTCATGTAACCTTTGCGGTTCTGACCCATCGCCTTCCGGTAAGCATCGTCAGAATTTTCACCACGACAATCGCCTTTGATGATACCGGTCTGCATGTTGGCTTCTTCAATCGTCTTGGCAGCTTTCCAAGACTGATCGGACTGAGAGGAACCGAACTGCTGATCGACATTAATTCCAGAAGCAGAATTTCTGGACATATGAGCTCGAGATGCACGGTTGGTAGCGTCCGTCAGAGTACGTTGATGAGCACCCATTTGAACCATGGTTTGACCAACACCCATTACGCTCTGATCCTGCTGTGAATATGCACCTGGAACCAAGTCATCGGCAACGGCGCTGTTCACACCGAAAGCCAGTACAGCTGCGAAACATACTGCTAAGAAAGTTACTTTCATTTTCATTGTTGTCTCCCCTAAAAAAGTTTGGACTTGATAGGTAAAACTCATAAATAAATAATTCATTAACAAAAAACAAACAGCAAAAAATGAATTACTAAATTCCGACAGTATCAGGCTCGCAACGCTATTTTCTAAGCGGCCATTTTTGAAGACATTCTGAGGTGTCTTGCACGCGAATTTATAGTTTTATGGGCGATTTGTCAATAGAAAAACTTTGATTTATCTGAGGCTAATCATTTGAACATATGGGATTTTCAGTAATTTACGGGTCTTGAAGGGATTTCGGTCGTTTTTCAGGAAAGAAGCCCGAAATCAGATTAACATATTGAATTTTTTAAATTTAAAAATTTTCCCAGAAGCCGTTTGAATTTATGGAGTTCCCATGTATGATTGCGATTTTAAACCCTTTTCAGAAAATCACGTTTCAGAAAGAGTTTCCATGGCAAAAAAGTACTTTACCGTTGAAGAAGCCAACGCTCTGATTCCCGAATTGAACGATTGGATTCCCCGGTTGCAGGAATTATATGCACTCATGCACAAAGGTTTCCCGGATATTCAAAAAGCCCGCTCCAAGGCCGAATACGGTGGGGGCAGTGCTTACGGGACGGATTATTTAAATGTGGCGTTAAAGGCCAATCAGATTACCAAGAACTTCGAAAATAAGGGCTGTGTTCTAAAAGGAATTGAAATGGGGTTGGTGGATTTCCCGTCTATCCGGGATGATCGAGAGGTTTACCTATGTTGGAAAGTTCCTGAGCAGGAAATCCGGTTCTGGCATGATCTGGATACCGGGTTTGCGGGACGTCAACCGATTTAGTGCGTAAAGACGCGCTAACCTTTTTTAGTGTTGGTGGTTTGAATCGATTTTTGAAGCGCTTTCACCAATTTGGTGTTTCCCACCAGCGCGGACCCTTCGTTGATGCTACTTTTATTCCCCGTGAAATTAATGAAAGCCCCTCCGGCTTCCTGAACCATGATTTTGCAGGGTGCGAAATCCCAGATGTAAGCCCAGGGGTCCACCATGGCATCGACCGATCCCCGAATGGCCATCAGGTGTCCGAACGCATCGGGGTAGGTCCTCACCAGCTTGGCTTGGGAATGCAATTGACTCCAGAATCGGAGCTGTTTTTTTTCGCGAAAACAGTACAGGTCCGCCGTCGCCAGAACCGAATCTTTTATTTTCGAGTGGGAGGAAACATGGAGTCGGCGGTCTCCCGAATAAGTGCCTTTGTCTTTCACGGCCCATACCGTTTCTCCCAACGCAGGCAGGGAGATGATGCCCATCACAGGCTCGCCTTTGTGGAGCAGGGAGAGGAGCGTGGCAAACAGTGGCAGGCCCTGGATAAAGGAGCGGGTGCCGTCAATCGGGTCGACCGTCCACACCCATTCTCTGGAGGCGTCCATCTCTCCGAATTCTTCCCCGATGATTCCATGATCCGGGAAGTACCGGTGAATTTTTTTGCGCAACATTTCCTCGGCCCTTTGATCGGCAATGGTGACTGGACTTTGGTCCGCTTTTTGTTGTACGGTAATCTCTTTCTGGAACCAATTGAGGATTTCCCGGTTGACGGGTTTCAACCAGGAGAGGGCGGCTTCTTTAGCGGCGAGGAGGTCTTTCATTCGTATCGTTTAGGATTGCTTTCCAATCATGTTAAACTATAATCACTTATCCAGTTTAGCCTTTTATCTCCTTTAAACATATAAAAATATGAATAATAAACAGTTAGTCATAGGCGTGATCTTCTGCTTCGCTATTTCCATCGTGTTTCTTTTGGTGATCGTCTGGGAAATTAAAAAATCCATCGATCACGATGCGGATATCCGCAAAATGCAGGCGGAAACTAAACAGGTGACGATTGAAGATAACCGCGATTTCAGTATTTATGAAACCATCGTCGGCGACGATGGACGGGAAATGATCCTGGTTCCCGAGGGCGTGTTCACGCGGGGATCGGAGAGCGGCGGATTTGACGAAAAGCCCCAGCAGGAGATTTATATCGATGCCTTCTACATAGACAAGTACGAAGTGAGTGTGGAATCCTACAACGTGTTCCGCCGCGCCGCCAATTATGTAGAACCGGAGGTGCCTTTTTTTCAAGGGGACCATAATATTTTGAAAACTCCCAGTTATCCCGTGGTCGGGGTTTCCTGGAGCGATGCGGTTAATTTTTGTACCTGGGCGGGCAAGCGTCTCCTCAAGGAAGCAGAATGGGAAAAAGCCGCACGCGGCACTCATGGCCTGGTGTATCCGTGGGGGAATAATGTTCTCCCCAAGCGCGCCAATATCTCGGGAACCGCCGACGGATTTCAATACATGGCCCCGGTTGGAAGTTTCCCCATGGGACGGAGCGTATACGGGGTTTATGATATGTCCGGGAACGTTTCCGAATGGGTGGAGGATTGGTATGATCAGAACTATTACCAGAAATCCCCGATGCTCAATCCTCCCGGCGCTGAAAAAACCAAGAATCGGGTATTTCGTGGCGGTTCCTGGGACGCGCGTAAAGTGGATATTCGCTCTGCCAAACGGTTCGCCGCTACCCCCGGACGCAAGGACAGTATTGTCGGGTTCCGCTGTGGAAAATCGGTCGAAAAGAACTCCAAGACCAAGTAACCCTAACTTTTGGAACAGTCTCATTTGAGCCGCTCCTATTTTCGCATTTGGGTTTTAATTTTTTTCTTCGTTTCTGGTGCCACCGGTCTTATTTATGAAGTGGTGTGGACCCGTCTGCTCACCCTTGTCCTCGGCAACACGCATTATTCCGTATCTACCGTACTCACCACCTTTATGGGGGGCCTCGCCCTCGGCAGTTTTTTCGGCGGAAGGTTGATCGATCGCGGGGGCAAACCACTTTTGATTTATGCTTTGCTCGAAGGCGCGATCGGTATTTACTGTTTTCTTGTTCCCCACTTCATTGACGCCTCCCTGCCGTTCTTCCAGTGGATCTATTCCAATTTCCAGCAATCCTACACACTGACCAGTTTTTTCCGATTCCTGGTATGCGGGGCGATTCTCCTGGTCCCGGCTTCGCTGATGGGGGCAACCTTGCCGATTTTGGGGAAATTCATTTCAGGGAAACCGGAAGTCATCGGTCGGGATGTCGGCACCCTATACGCCGTGAACACTTTTGGAGCAGTGGCGGGAGCCTTGACCAGCGCATTTGTGTTCATGAAGCTTTATGGTGTGAGCACCACTATTTGGATTGCGGCAGGTCTCAACCTCGGTCTCGCTTCAGTCATCTTGATTTTCTTTCGCAGTCAATGGTCCCATACCCATTTGGCAGAGACACTGCCCCCTTCGGAACAAGAATCCCGGTTTTATACCCCGGAAGTGATTTTGATCCTCGGCGGATTTTGTGTGACCGGCATCGCGTCGTTGATTTACCAGGTGGCGTGGACCCGTATTTTTTCCCTGCTGTTGGGATCGTCGGTGTATGCGTTCAGTTTGATTCTGACCGCCTTCATTCTGGGGCTGGCATTTGGGACGCTGGTGTTCTCCCGGATCGTTGGGCGTTTTGAGGATTTGAAAAAAGTATTCGGCTGGCTTCAGGTGGGCATCGGCTTGTCCGCTCTGGCGGCCTTGCCCTTCTTTGGGAAAGTCCCTTTGGTCAACCGCTGGGTGTACCTGAACTGGGGCCTCGATTTTTCTTTAATCCAATGGTCGAATTTTTTAATTATTCTTACGCTGATCTTTATTCCCACGTTTCTGATGGGTGCCCAGTTTCCGGTGGTGGTGCGGCTGGTGGCGCGTAATCTCAAGACGCTGGGACATCATGTAGGAACCGCGTACGCATTCAATACCGTGGGGACGATTCTCGGTTCTTTGATTGGCGGGTTTCTATTGATTCCCATCCTGGGAGTGCAAAACACGATTCTCTGGGCGGTGTTCGTCAATATCATCCTGGGGATCACTTTGCTCTACACCTCCAGCCTACACATCAATCTGAAAACTTATGTGTTGCCGGGTTTGCTGTTGATCTGGGTCCTGGGTGCACGCGGTATTGACTCTTGGGATAAAGCCGTTATTTCCAGCGGCTCATTCATGCCGTACCGGATTGGTGAGTTGGAGGGTGCCCTCCAACATAAAAATAAAATTCTCTTTTACAAAGAGGGGTTGCACACCACGGTGACCACCGAATTGTCCATTGACGGCAACATCTTTTTGCGGGTGAATGGCAAGACCGACGCTTCACTGGCGATGGACATGCGCACGCAATTGTTGTCCGGTTATCTCCCGATGTTTTTCAGTAAAAATCCGGAGAGCGTTCTGGTCGTGGGGCAGGGGAGCGGGGTGACCCTGGGAGCGGTGGAACAATTCCCGGCGAAAGATATTGACCTGGTGGAAATCTCTTCCACGGTGGTTGAAGGCAGTCGGTTTTTTGATCCGTTCAATCATCGTGCGCTGGACGATCCCCGGGTACGCGTCATTCTGGAAGACGGCCGGAATCACATCACACTCACGGATAAAAAATATGACGTTATCATTTCCGAACCCTCTAATCCCTGGATTTCCGGGATAGGAGCGTTGTTCACCCGGGATTTTTACGAGTTGGCGGATACCCGATTGAAACCGGGTGGAATCATGTGCATCTGGATGCACACCAATATGTCGCCGGAGAGTTTCAAGTCCATCTCCCGCGCGTTCCTTTCCGTATTTCCCAATGTCACCATGTGGGAGTCCATTGTCGGGGACGACTATCTGTTGATCGGCTCTCACCAGCCTTACTCGTTGCCCTATGAACAAGTCAAACGATTGCTGGAGGATCCGGTTCGCGGAAGGGAGTTGAAGCGGCTGGGGATATCGAGTGTCCGCGACTTGATGGGATTGCTGGTCATGAATCAGGATGAGTTGAAAAAATTCAGTGAGGGTGCTCCCATTCATACAGATGATAACTCCCTGTTGGAGTTCGGTGCGCCCGAATATATTTATAAGGATGAACGGCAGGTGATCGTCCGCCAGATCACCCCTCACTTTCAGGTGATGCCGTCGCTTTTGCGATTTGACGAATTGAGCGAAGAAGAGAGGAGGGTGGTGCTGGGAAATATCGGGACTTTGGAGCGTTCCGAGATTCAGGTAAAAGAGATCAAGCGCAAAGCCCGCATCGATCAGTATCTGGATGAAGCGGTGGCGGCGGTAAGCCGGCAGGCTTATGAGCGAGCCGCTGATCTGTATCTGAAAATCCTGGAGCAGGAGCCGGACCACATCCTGACTCATTTGAATCTCGGTAACGTGTACTCCGTCGTGCAGGAGTTTGAAAAGGCGGAGCAGTCCTATCGCAAGACTCTGGAGATCAACCCTTATTATGTTTTCGGATCCCTTTCCCTCGCCAGGCTTTACCTGCAGACCAACCGCCCGGATCAGGCAGTGGTGGTTTTAAAAAAGGTGGGCGAATGGTTGCCCTATGATTCCGACGTCACCCGGCTATTGAGTTTGGCTCTTCAAAAATCTAACTCCTGACTGACGGCTAATAAAGAAACTTTGATACCGGTTGCGGTTGTCTGTATACTTCTGAAGCTAATTTTATGAAACTTTTGAGACGAAAATAATGCCCCGTAAATTTAAAGTCGTTTGGGTTCTTTGTTGTATTTGTGTCTTTGTGGCGTTTGTCTACCTGTCGGCCAAAAACCGGATGCAGGATATTGATGTGCAACGCCAGGGAGATATCGAAGAGAAGGAACGAAGAGTTGAAGAAAATAAGAAACACCAGGAGTTGAAGATTCAGTTCGAGAAGTTGATGGGAGAAGTCAGGGAATTGAACACTCTTGGGAAATATGATCAGGCAGCAGAAACGGCTTCCAGAGCCGCTGGTATGAATCCCAAGAACGCCGAGGCTCATACGTTGTGGGGGTTTTCCCTGGCGAAGTCCGGGAACATGAAGGGAGCTTATGAAAAATTCGACCAGTCTTCCCGGTTGGATCCCAATCAAACCAAAAACTATTATTTCTGGGGATTGGCTTTATTGGTTGAGGGTAAAAATGAGAAAGCGATCGATAAGTTTGAAAATGCGCTTCTTCTGGATCCCGAAAATAGCAGAGCCTATGCTTCCTGGGGATCGGCCTTGAACAATCTCAAAAAATACGACGAAGCCATCAAAAAACTTGAAGAGTCCCTGTCGCATAACCCGTTCAACGGACCGGCCTATGGAGTTCTGGTCGATGCCCACTTCCACAAGGGCCAATATCAACAAGCTTGGGAAGTCGTCGCCCGCGCCCGCAAGAATAAAATAATCATTGCCGAGGGTTCTCTCAAACGGTTATCCGAAGCCAGCCCGGAGCCTCACTGATTGCCAACCCAAAAGCCTTCTGTTAGACTAATATTGCGCTTTTAAATGCTTTATTTATTTTTATGTAACGATTCCCCAATTCAATCGACTACTCAATATCCCCATTTTTTTGGGGCCTTTTTTACTGACCCAGAGTTTTCCTGAATAGCAATCTCCTATGATTCTCGAGGCTACCGCCAGCATGAAAGAACCCTGTTGCCAGCAGGTAAAACGATTCTCTTTCTATTGTCTGATTCTCGGTCTTTTGGCTTTTCCGACTTCGTCGTTTGCCGCCTATTTTTCAGGCCCTCCTGAAGTTTTAGCCGCTCTCCAATTCAATTCCCAGGGCGAGGTGGTGTTCGATTCTCAAGATATTTCCCAAAGTTCTCAACAGGCTCAAGCCGATGCGCTGGCCAGTCCACCTGCAATTGACCCTTATTCTGACGAAGCCATTGAAGAGGGTGATCCCTTTGGAGATGATGCGGAGAACGAATCCGATTTTGAAGAGGATGATCCTTTTGCGGATGAAGAAAAAGAAATTGCCAACATACCGGACCCTTTAGAGAGATGGTACAATCGACCGGTTTATGCGTTCAACGATCACTTTTACGAATACTTTTTGCGACCGGTGGCACAGACCTACAAAGACCTGCTGGCGGAAAATTTCAGGATCATGATCCGCAATCTCTATTATACGATCACCTTTCCCATCCGGTTGGTCAGCAGTCTGCTTCAGTTTAAATTTGAAGAATCGGGCCGGGTGGTCAGCAGGGTTCTGATCAATTGCACCTTGGGATTCTTGTGTATGGTGGATGTTGCCAATGAAGGGTTCGATATCAAGCCGGTCGATGAGGATTTTGGCCAGGTTTTGGGGTTTTACGGAATTCCATCAGGGCCCTATCTGGTGCTTCCTTTGCTGGGGCCATCCTCCATCAGGGATGGCGTGGGCCGGGCAGTAGACGCCTTGCTGAATCCCTTGTTCTGGTTGGTACCTGATTTTGCCACTGGTGCCGGCGTCACTGCCGAGCAGATGGTCAATGAGACCTCGTTCTACATCGAAGATATCAAGGCGTTGAAAGAAGGTGCCATCGATCCCTATATAAGCCTCCGCGATTTTTATAACCAGCGCCGTGAAATTCTGATTGACGAATAACCCTCCCTCGTCGTCCCTGTTCGGTAGTTCCCTCCTTTTTGAATAAAAACTTTATTCATTCCGCCATATTCTGTATGCTTTGGGAATCCATATCTAAAGCAAAACTTTAATTAAGGGTTCCCCGCTTATGGCACCATCCGAAAAGACCAACCGGCTGTCACAGGAAACCAGTCCTTACTTGCTCCAGCACTCCCATCAACCGGTGGATTGGTATGCCTGGGGTCCGGAAGCACTCGACAGGGCCAAACGTGAGGACAAACCGATTTTCCTGAGTATCGGATACTCGGCCTGCCACTGGTGCCATGTCATGTCCCATGAATGTTTTGACAACGCGGAGCTGGCTCGCCAGATGAACGAGAAGTTCATCAATATCAAGGTGGATCGGGAAGAGCGGCCGGAAATCGATGCGATTTACATGAACGCCCTGATCGCGATGAATGGTCAGGGCGGTTGGCCCTTGAACCTGTTTCTGACTCCGGAACAGAAACCTTATTTTGGCGGGACGTATTTCCCACCGGTTCCGGGTAATCACCAACCGGGCTTCGGTGAAGTGCTCCAGCATGCCCACGAACAATACCGAGATCAAAAAGAGCAGGTGCAGAGCCGATCCGGTGAAATTATTCAGAAGATCAATACGCGAAATATTCCCGCAGTCGCCCAGGAAAACTCAGCTCAAACATTGATCCAGGATGCTATCCAATTGTTAACCGAAAAATTCGATGAGTCCTGTGGCGGGTTCGGGGCGGGCATGAAATTTCCGGAACCCATGCTGTACGCTCTGCTTCTCCGGCACTGGGTGCATTCGGAGAACAATGATGTATTGATGATGGTGGACAAGAGCCTGACTCACATGGCCGAGGGCGGCATGTACGACCAGTTGGGCGGCGGGTTCCATCGGTATTCGACGGACCGGGAATGGCGGGTGCCGCATTTTGAGAAAATGTTGTGCGATAGTGCTCTCATGGCCCGGCTGTATCTGGATGCGTTCCAGGCCACTCAGCAGGATATTTATCGAACCATCCCGGAAGAAATTTTTGAATATGTGGATCGGGAGATGACTTCCCCCGAAGGTGCATTTTTTACCAGCCAGGACGCCGATACCGAAGGCCGGGAGGGAGTTTATTTCACTTGGGAGTTGAAAGAGGTTCTGGATCTATTGGGTCCGCGCCACGCGCAGGTTTTTGCGAGGATGTATGGAGTTACTCCCTCTGGACAATTGGAGCGGCGCAATGTCCTTCGTGTCATACAGGATATGGAAAAAACGGCTGAAGAAGCCGGGATGCCTATTTTTGAAGTCGGACACATCATCAAAAATGCCAGGAAATCTCTGCTGGAAATGCGGAATAAAAGACCCCCGCCGCACCGCGACGAAAAAATTCTGGCGGGTTGGAATGGATTGATGATTTCTGCTCTGACCAAAGGTTTTATCGTGTTTCGCAAAGAGTTGTATCTGCAACGTGCCACGACCTGCGCCGACTTCATTTGGAAAAACTTGTGGCAGGAGGGTTCTCTCCTGCGGGTTTATAAGGATGGCCAGGCGCGGTTCAAGGGGTGTCTGGAGGACTACGCTTATTTACTGGAAGCACTGGTCTCTCTTTATGAGGCGTCGTTTGAATCGCATTGGCTGGAGAAGGCTCAGGCGCTAGCTGAATCAATGATCAATCAGTTCTGGGATGAGAAGGAGGGCGGATTTTTTATGACTGCCAACGATCATGAATCGTTGATCGCGCGTCTCAAAAATTCGATGGACGATGCCATGCCTTCCGCCAATGCCGTTGCCGCTTTGACCTTATTGCGGTTGGGGCGGTTGACCGGCAATCCATTGTTTGAGGAGAAGGGGCGGCAAACGGTCCGGGCGTTTCAGGGCGATATGGCACAACGTCCCGCCGCCTACACCGCCCTGCTGGCCGCGATGGATTTTATGGAATCGTCCCCGGTGGAAATTGTACTCTCCGGTCCGAAGGAGGATAAGGAGTATCAGAAAATGCTGGAGACTCTTTACCGCGATTACCGTCCCAATCAAATGGTAGTCGTGTATCAGGGAGAGGAAACTGTAAAGTGGATTCCATGGGCGGAGGGGCGCGGCCCTGTGTCGAATCAGCCGACGGCTTACGTTTGTAAAGAGGGAACCTGTCACCCACCGGTGCATACGTCCCATGCGCTTTATAATTTGTTGGGGCGCCCGCCTGAAATTCGTCTCAATATTTTCAATGAAGAGAAAAAAATAAAGGACATGCAGTCGCAGGAACAAGGTAATTTCCTGAACGCCATGTCCGATATTTTTAAATTTTCCGGGTTGGGGAAAAAGTAAATCTCCGGAATTAATACCCCGCCGATACCGAGATGTTGATGAAATCCAGTACCACGCGTGTGTTCAGATCAATCAACAACACCTGATCATCATGATAAGTATATCGTGTGCCATGTGGCGGATGTGGCAACTGACGAACTAAATCGACGGGTACTGCCTGCATTTGTATTCCCGGAGGCAGAACGTCCCGTTTAGCCAGACCGGGTGGCATATGATCCCTTCCGCGGCCCCTCCCTTTATTTTTCCACTTGTTCTTTTTGTGCTTTTTACCGTGATGACGAGGATGCTCGTTGTAATAACTCCGGACCGAGTGCCTGTGGTGATCGGTAAAAGTAAAAGTGATCGGTGCCGGAACAGCTACCGGGCCTGTGTGACGTCTATGCCCACGATGGTCAGTGTGGACCACGCATCCCTGGAAAATGAAACTCATCATAAATATGAACAGCATGGAAATCCATGCAGGATGTTTGCTCATAGAAAAATTCCCGGGGTGGGAACGACTGTTACCGGAACGCATGATTGTTACTCCCTCAAAATGGCAGACTTGTTTCGTCAGGCGACACACAACACCAAGTTACTTATATGGTAACTAAATGTAAATTAATCTCCAAGGGATTTCTGGACTAACGTATGGAGTAGAAAAGGGTAGGGAGCGCTTAAAACTCTCTTTCGTAGACGTGGTAACCGGCGTGGGACATGCCCAGTTTTTTGTAAACGGCTTGGCCCGCCCCGTTTTCTTCTTCGACGTACAGGCGTAAGCCTCGCACGTTTTCATCTTCCCGAGCCAGGGTTTCGATGTGTTGGTACAGTTTTTTGAAAATCCCCTGCCGGCGGTGGTCGGGATGCACGTAGACGCTTTGGATCCACCACAGGTCGCCGTTGCGCCAATCGCTCCACTCATAAGTGACCATCGCCTGTCCGATCACCGAATCCACGACCTCAGCCACAAAATAACGGCACTTCTCCGGTTGGAGCAATCCCTGCGCCACGCCTTTCCCCACGGTTTCGGAGTTCAACACTTTGCTTTCGGTTTCCATCGCCATGCGTCGATTGTAGTCGGCGATGATGGCGGCATCCTCCGAACGGCCTTCACGGATTTGAATGGATTGAGATATAGGGGTCATAATTGAGGTTTCAATTGTTGAGCAAGGTTGTATACCAGTTCCCGGACTTTGGCTTGGAGTTTTTCTCCCACCAGAGTTTTTTCTTCGAAATCTTCGTAGCTACTGAACACAATGGGTTGAAGAGTAGTGACGTGTGACTCAAAGGCCAGGATATTGCTCAAATCTGCCGAGGCCATGTAAGACTGTTTACCGCCGGCGTTGCAGAGAATACCGGCGATTTTTTTCTCCATGGCGCCGCTGGTGATATCGATAAAATTTTTCAACGGGCCGGAAACGGAATAACAGTACACCGGCATCCCAACGACGAAGGCATCCGCTTCTTCCATCGCCTGATACGCTTGCCGCATGTCCGGATGATATTCCTTGAGCGGCCGCCCGTCGCAAAATTCCATTTGGATGTTTCTGAGGTCGAGAGTGGTGGTTTTCAAACCAGCGCGCTTCATCTCCTCGGCCGCATGGTCGACAAGAACCGCCGTTCGCGATTCCTTGTTAAGGCTTCCCTGAATGAGAACCACTTGAGGCATGGTTTTCTACCTTCCTTAGAAGAAAATTTATATTTGATTCAACACATCGGCAATGCGCTCCAGCGCCCAGTCGATATCCGGTTTTTGGATAATCAATGGCGGAGCGATGCGTAGTACATGCTGATGAGTTTCCTTGCACAGCAGGCCCTTGGTTTGCAGGGCTTCGCAGAATCGTCGCGCGCCCCCAGCCTGGGGATGCAGTTCGACACCGATCATCAATCCTTTGCCCCGGATTTCCTTGACGTGGGGTGAGGCAATTTTCCGCAATTGATCCATCATGTATGAACCGAGCTTCGCAGAATTTTCGATCAGTTTTTCTTCCGTCAGGACTTTCAAGGCCGCACGCGCCACCGCGCAGGCGAGTGGGTTGCCGCCGAACGTGCTCCCGTGGTCTCCCGGTTTGAACACGTCCAGCACCTCCTTGTTGGACAGTACGGCGGATATCGGATAAAAGCCTCCCGACAACGCTTTGCCGATGATGGTCAGGTCCGATTCAATGCCGTCATGTTCTTCCGCGAACAGTTTGCCGGTGCGTCCCAATCCGGTTTGGATTTCGTCGAGGATCAGCATGACGTTATTTTCATTGCAGATGCGGCGGGCATCTTTCAGGTAACCCGTGGGCGGGACGATCACCCCGCCTTCCCCCTGAATGGGTTCCACCAGAAATCCGACGGTATTCGGAGTGAAGGCCTGCTCAAGGGCCTCGGCATCGCCGAACGGGATAATCTTGAATCCGGGAGTGAACGGTGCGTATCCCTGCCGATATTGCTCTTCCGTACTGAATCCGACAATGGTCAGGGTCCGGCCATGAAAATTATTGGCGCAGACGATGATTTCCGCCTGGCCCTCGGGAACCTGTTTGACTTCGTAACCCCATTTACGAACCGCTTTGATGGCCGTCTCGACCGCCTCGGCCCCGCTGTTCATGGGTAAAACCGTGTGGGATCGGGTGAGTTCGCATAATTCCTTGTAGAAGGGGCCCAGCTGGTCGGTCCGGAAGGCTCTGGACACCAGTGTCAATTGTTGGGCCTGCTCTGTCAGGGCCTTTAGGATGCGTGGATGGCAATGGCCCTGGTTGACTGCGGAGTAGGCGGAGAGGCAATCCAGATACTTTTTGCCTTCGACATCCCATACCCAGATGCCTTCGCCTCGGCACAGGACCACATCTAAAGGCTTGTAATTATTAGCCCCAAACTGGCTTTCAAGATCGATAAACTCTTGGGTTTTCATATCACTCACATGGGGGTTTGATGTTGAAAATACGGGCACCAGCGTTTATTATATGACACCCAAAGGAGTGCAGGAAAACCTTTCAAATTGCAGGTGTTGAAAGAGTTTCCACTGGAAAGACAATCAAATTGATATTTCAAGGGATTATAGTATAATTTGTCCACACCTTACCAACCTAATTCGTAGAGATTAAACCATGGCGATTGATGATAAAGAACTTGATGAATTGATGCCCGACACCGAGCTGAACTGGACGGAAGACGCCCGAGCCCGGATGCTGAATGTTCCCTTTTTCGTCCGTAAAAGTGTGGTGCGGGGGATCGAACAATACGCCAAGGATAAGAGCATCGAAGTGATCAATGATGAAGTGGTTTCCCGTGCCCGTCAGGAGCGTGAGGCAGGAGCCGTTGAAGAGGCGCAGGCGAAAAGAAAGGCCGAAAATAAAGAAGAGAAACAGGCGCCCCGCCAGTTCGTCAATTTTTCATTCTTCAAGCTGGACCCGGCGTACCGCCGTTTGCCGCAGGAGCAAATTGATCAGGGCAAAAAAGAATTTATGGAAGTGCTGGAAGAATATGACAACCGGGGTGACGTCATCCTGCTCAGCTATACCACCATGGGCATCCGCGCCGATGCGGAAATCATGTTCTGGCGAGTGTCCCATCGAATGGAAAATTTCCAGGAGATGACCACTAAAATGTACCGCACCGGCCTCGGAAAATATCTGATTCAGACTTACTCGTACTTTTCCCAGACCAAACGGTCCATGTACATGGATATCTTCAATCCGGAACATGAAGAAGACCGGACGCACATCATTCCCGGCAAAGCCAAATACCTGTTCATTTACCCCTTCACCAAAAAACGGGAATGGTACCTGCTCACCAAGTTCGCGCGACAGGGCATCATGGACGAACATATTTTCATCGGCAACAAGTACCCCTCGGTGAAACTGAACACTACGTATTCCTTCGGCATCGACGACTACGAATTTGTAGTGGCGTTCGAAACGGACTCTCCTGACGACTTCGTCGACTTGGTCATGGACCTGCGAGAGACCGAAGGCAGCCGGTTCACGGAAGAAGACACCCCGATTTTCACCTGTACTGCCATGTCGCTTGAAGATGCGGTGAACAGCCTCGGGATTTAATTGTAACGAGTGATTGAATGATTCGATAAAAGCCGTCCTTCGGGACGGCTTTTTTATTAGGTGCCAGCGTAATGTTGGGTGGCGAAAGTGGTTTTGCAATCGCGCGATAACGCCTTAGCGGAATTTGCTCCGGCGCTTCGCCGGCGCGGTCACGATAGCAGTTGGCCGTATTCCCATTGCCCGGCGTAGACCTGGCCACTCGTCAGAACGTGGACTCCTTCTCCGTGCGGCAAATCATTGAGGAACTGGCCCATGTACCGGTCACCGTTGGCGTAGTCGTATTTCCCCTTACCAGTCATGGTGTCTTCGCGGAACTCACCGGTATACGAATCCCCGCTGGCGTAGACCATTTTTCCCTGCCCGTCGGCCTTGCCGTATTTGAACTGTCCCGTATATTTGTCACCGTTGGCAGAGTTGTAGATTCCCATCCCGTGCGGCATGTTGTTGTTGATCTGTCCCTCGTAGGTATCGCCATTGGGCCAGGAGCGGGTGAAGAATCCGTGAGCCTCATCGGATTCCTGTGTGGAAGAATGCCTGCCTCTTTCGGTATCACGGTCCTGGGTTGGGTCTTCGGCCGAAAAAGGACGCTGGGAGGAGCTGGAAGGTTGATCATCCTTGAAGCGGGATCGCGTCCGGGTGCCGTACACTTTTTCCAGGAACCGGTAGGCGTCGCCGATTTTCTGGAACTTGTCGTGGGCTTTTTTCTGGGCCTGGGTATCATCCGCCGGAAACCGGTCGGGGTGCCAGCGCTTGACCTCGGATTTATAGGCCCGTTTGATTTCTTTCCAGGACGCGCCCGGCGGCAGTTTTAAAATGTCAAAATACTGGTTCATGATTCCCTTGAGCCGTTCTAAAGATAAAGGTAATTCTACTATTATCTATGAAATGTCCAAGGAAAATCTGAGGTTTTAGGGAAGAGGATATTTATTCCGCGTCAGACTTTACGGGGTCGGCCTCTGCAGTAGCGGGTTTTGCCGTTGTGAGTTTTGAAATAGGGGTGTTTTTCATGTGGCTCAGCAGATTGTTCAGATGGTTGCGTAATTCTTTGCGGTGCACCACTTGGTCGATTAGACCGTGCTCCAGCAGGAATTCGGAACGCTGGAAGCCCTCGGGAAGTTTCTGGCGGATGGTTTGTTCGATGACCCGCGGTCCGGCAAACCCGATCAGAGCTTTGGGTTCGGCGATGATGATATCTCCCAGAAACGCGAAGCTGGCAGACACTCCACCCGTGGTGGGATCAGCCAAAACAGAAATGTAGGGCAGTTGTTTTTCCGCCAGGAGTTGCAGGGCGGCGGAGGTTTTCGCCATTTGCATGAGGGAAAGAATACCTTCCTGCATGCGCGCGCCACCGGAACAGCTGACGATGATCACGGCCCGGTCGTTGCGGATGGCCCGTTCGATGCCGCGGGTGATTTTCTCGCCCACGACCGAACCCATACTGCCGCCCAGGAAGAAGAAATCGAACACGCACAACTCCACTTCGTGGTCGCCCATTTTCCCAGTGCCGCATACAATGGCATCGGTACTTCCTCCGGCTTTGAGTGCCGTTTTAACTCGGTCTTTGTATTTCTTTTTATCCTTGAACTTAATCGGATCGGCGGAGGTCAGGTTCTGATCATGCTCCTCGAATGAATCGGGATTGACCAGTAAGCGGATGCGATCCAGGGGTTTCATGCGAAAATGATGGTCGCATTTCGGGCAGATATGGAAGTTCTCAATCAGATCCACTTCCAGGATCTGTTCTTTGCATTTTTTGCACTCGATCCAAGACGCTTCCGTAGTTTTGGGGATTTTCTTCCCCATACCGGTTTTGGATATGATTCTTTCCAACCAAGACATAATTCAGTCCTTCAAATGTGTAATTAACTGAAACAGGTTAACCGGAAAATTTAAAAAATGAAAACCAAATCCACATGCTTTTATTTATCCTGCTTGGTCATCGTCTTATTCAAGTCTTGCGAATCGGAACTCTTGAACAGAGAGAACACATAAGTTGTGGGACCTGCAATCGCATAAAGAAAACTCAGGATAAACAGAGCCTCTCTTGGAATCGTGGCCAGGACATAGATGAACAGAATGACGAACATGAACCGGGTAAAGGTCACCCGTTTTTTAAATTCAAATTTCTTGAATGCGGGATATTTGACATTACTCACCATCAGGAAGGCGAGCAGGTAAACCACAGCGACCATGATCATGGGGTCGAGCTTGGTTTTAAATAGATCTTCGAAAGCGATGACGATCGAAGCGATAACTGCCGCCGCCGCAGGAATGGGGAGTCCTATAAAACTGTCTCCCTTGGTATCGGGTTTGGTTACATTGAAACGCGCCAAGCGCAGTGCTCCGCAGAGCAGGAACAAAAAGGCGGCGAGCCACCCCAGTCGACCGAAAGGTTTCAGTACCCAGGCATAGGCGAGCAGGGCAGGGGCCATTCCAAAAGAAATGACATCGGCCAGCGAATCATATTGTACGCCAAACTCACTGGTCGTTTTAGTCAGGCGGGCCACCCGTCCATCCAACGCGTCGAAGATAATGGATACAACGATTGCCACTCCGGCAAAGTAAAAATCTTCGTTCATAACTGCAATGAACGCATAAAATCCGCAGAACACGTTACCCGTGGTGAACAGGCTGGGGAGGATATAGATGCCCTTCTTGAATGGAACTTTTGGGACCTTTTTCATTTTTATTTGTTTTTTATTTCAGGTAGCCGATGATGCTGGTTCCCCCGCTGACATGATCACCCAGGGAAACTTTCACTTCTGCACTCAACGGCAGGAACAGGTCGACTCTGGAGCCGAAACGGATCAATCCGTACCGTTGACCCAGACTATAATTATCACCTTCTTTGGCCCAACATACAATACGTCTTGCGATTAAACCTGCAATTTGTTTTACAAGAACCTTTTGTTTGCCGGTATCAATGATCATGGCATTTTGTTCGTTTTCGAGCGAGGCTTTGTGGCTGGCGGCGTTTAGAAACTTGCCTTTATTGTATTTGATCTGTTCGATTCGGCCCCCAACGGGTATCCGTTGGACGTGCACGTTAAAGATGTTCAGGAAAATGCTGACCCGCCGGTAGGGCTCGTCCAGCATGGGATCCTTTTCCTCAATGATTTTGACTATTTTGCCGTCGCCGGGAGAAACGATGACACCTTCTTCATTCGGAATGGTGCGGTCCGGGTCCCGGAAAAAGTTGAGGACGAACAGCAGGAGCAGGCCCGAAACTCCCGCTAACCAGATCAGGGGTGACAGGGCAAGCCCGACAGTCAGGATGGCAAGGGGGATGATAAACCTGTAGCCATCGGAAACGATGGGGATTCTCATTGGGGCTCCGGTGTCAGTTTAGTTTTTTGCCGATGAAGGGCATCATACTTCTCAAACGCTCACCCACTTCTTCAATCTTATGCTCGGAATCCTTTTTGAGCAAAGCGTTAAAGACAGGGCGGTTCGCCTGGTTTTCGAGAATGAATTCACGGGCAAACTCGCCGTTTTGGATTTCGGAGAGTATTTTCCTCATTTCCTTGCGGGTCTCTTCAGTGATCAGTCGACGGCCACGGGTGACGTCGCCATAGGCGGCGGTGGTGCTGATCGAGTAACGCATGTTGCCGATTCCACCCTCATAAATGAGGTCGACGATCAGTTTGAGTTCATGGAGACACTCGAAGTAGGCCAGGTCGGGGCTGTAACCGGCTTCGACCAGGGTATCGAATCCAGCGCGGATCAGCTCGGTAACGCCGCCGCACAGTACGGCCTGCTCGCCGAACAGATCGGTTTCGGTTTCTTCTTTAAAGGTGGTTTCCAGAACACCGGCGCGTGCTCCGCCGATTCCCATGGCATAGGCGAGAGCCACTTTTTGAGCATTTTTACTGACATCCTGGTAGACGGCCATGAGGCAGGGGACACCTGCTCCCTGTTCATAAGTACGACGAACCAGGTGGCCCGGTCCTTTGGGCGCGACCATGAAGACGTCAACCGTGTTGGGCGGAACGATCTGACCGAAATGGATATTGAAACCGTGACCGAAAGCGATTGCGTCGCCTTGTTTCAGGTGAGGAGCAATATCGTCCATGTACATCGCCCGTTGTTTGTCATCCGGGATCAGGATCATGATGATGTCCGCCGCTTTGGCGGCTTCCGGAACAGTCATGACCTTGAGGCCATCCTTCTCGGCGCGTTTCCAGAAATGGCTTTCCTTGCGCAAGCCGACGACAACTTTGATCCCGCTGTCGTGCAGGTTACGGGCGTGGGCGTGGCCCTGACTGCCGTAACCGATAATGGCGATGGTTTTGTCCTTGATGAGTTTGAGGTCCGCGTCTTTTTCGTAATATATCTTGGCCAAGAGATTCTCCTTTACTGTCCTTGTCGTCGAGTCAATTAATAGATTTCATTCCACGGCTGAGGGCGATGCGTCCGGATCGGACAACTTCCTTGATCCCCAGCGGTCGTAACAATTCCATGATGCCTTTCAGTTTGCCTTCGTCTCCCGTGATTTCGATGGTGTAGGTGGCTGGACTGACGTCGACCACCTTGGCCCGGAAGATTTCTACAATGCGCAGAATCTCCTCACGATTTTTTTGTTCGGCGTTCATTTTGATCAAAACCATTTCCCGATCGATAAAATTTTCCTCGGTCAGGTCGATAACCTTGATAATATCCACCAGTTTGTTGAGTTGTTTGGTGATCTGCTCAATTTTTTGGTCATCGCCGCGGGTGACAATCGTCATCCGTGAAATATTGGGATCGTTGGTTTCGGCGACGTTCAAGCTCTCGATGTTGAATCCCCGGCCACTGAACAGGCCTGAAATACGGGACAACACCCCGAACTTGTTGGATACCAAAACTGAAATTGTGTGTTGCATTGCCGTGCTGAATGTTGAATTTTGGGATTCATACGGACTCATGGCCCGAATGCTGAATCGGGTATACTATCAAAAACTCGACCTGTTTTCTATACCCTAACCGTTGATTTATTATGAATAATCGCATTCTGGCCGCAAATCTGGCCCGTATCGAGAAGTCCCTGAAGCAAAGAACACCCCCGGCGATGGTGAAAATCGGCCAAAAAGCCGATCCTTTCCGTATTCTGGTGGGGTGCCTGATCAGCGCCCGCACCCGGGACGAGGTCACCGAAGCGGCCTGTACCCGGCTGTTTCAGCGGATAAAAGACCCTCAAGGTCTTCTGGAATTGACGCCCCGGCAGTTGGAGAAGGAGATCTACCCCGTGGCGTTTTACCGGAATAAGGCCAAAGCCCTGAAATCGCTGTCCTCCGACCTGATTGAGCGGTTCGACGGACAGGTTCCCGAAACTCTGGAAGAATTATTGACCTTGCAAGGGGTGGGACGGAAGACGGCCAACCTGACCCTCATCCTGGCGTTCGACGGTATGGGAATCTGTGTCGATACTCATGTTCACCGGATTGCCAACCGCTGGGGTTATGTTGAAACCGCAACACCCGATCAGACGGAAGCCGCCCTGCGCGAAAAACTTCCAAAGAAATACTGGCAGAAGATCAACGAATGGCTGGTCGGGTTTGGCCAGACCGTCTGCAAACCCCTGTCACCCCTGTGCAGTCAATGCCCGGTCGATAAGCATTGCCCACGCATAGGCGTGGACAAATACAGGTAAAACTCGATTGAGTTGGTTCGCAGAAGCCTCCTAATGGGTGACCCCTTTTTAGTTTACATGGCCAGACTGTCGAACGTCCGAACTCAGGGGGAAATGACATTTTTAATTAGTGCATTGAACCCTTACGGTATATTTCTTTGCCTCTACAGCTATATCTGAAGCGTTCATTATTTCATGAGTTTCTCTCGTCACATACTTACTATTATTGGCATCGAGCAGGTCATTCACAACTGATGATTGAAGTGCAAAATTAATATTTTGAGGAATATCACCCGTAGCCTTCTGAACCTCCATGGCGTTTATTTTCGCAGTTACAATTCCAACA
>JAJDBJ010000057.1 GCA_029261395.1 Nitrospinaceae bacterium | reverse complement strand
GAATCGGGTTACACGTGGCCGCGAGTGTCCTCGTCTGCGGATGAATAGATTGGAACCAGGGCGTCGAGACTGTGCTGAAACTGGACTAAACGGGTTTAATCTATCGTCATCATTGGTTGTCCATTGGTGTCAATAGACTATAACCCAACCACATTGGATAAAATGGCTTACATGTCCAAGGGCTTGCCGTACAATGACTTACGAATAAGCCCAAAGTCGGTTTCCTAAACCGACAATGGGTTCCGTCACATCCGATTGTATCGAAGAAGGTTGTGCAGGCAAGCCCATATTTTGCGTGGCGATTGGTGGGGGACAGAGGAATCCGGCCGTGGTCTACCGAAGACGATGATTGCCTTAGCTTTAGCACAGTTTCAGCACAGTTTTTCAACTTGAACTTAATCGAAAAAGGTGCATCGCTTGAATACGGAGATTGTCATTGGCTGCATTTTGATCCCAGTGAGGAATTTATTGCAGACGGGGCTACTCGAATCTCTAACGTAAATGCGTTCAGATTCTCCCTGAATGCTAGGCGGCAGGGGATTATTAAAATCGTTCTTCTGAATCCCTAGACAATTTGTTTAGGCGTTGGCTTTTCTGAGAAAATGGTTGAACGAGGTCATTCAGGAAAATGGAATTCACCTGAAATTTTGCCAACCCAATAGACCGCCCAGAATATTTGCCAGAAGGAGACCCCTCAAGCCCTGGGCATTGAATGAAATGACGCAGCGTCACCTTCCTAGGATTGAAGGCGGTGCATGGTTGCCCAGGTCGAGTGGAGCGCGGAAAGGTAGGCGCCATCCTCAGGCATGGACTGCCCTACCTTGGCCTTGAAATTGTCGTAATCGGTTTCAAGAACAATTTCTCCAACCACAGAAGCCCACAAGCGCTTCTCAACAAACAACCGGTAGCGATAGTCAGCCGAGGTGGACTCGAACAGTTCCGCCTGGGATAGGGCTGGAAATCGGGCCTTAAGGGCAGCTAAATGTGTTCTCGTTCTGGCTCGCACCATGAGGCGGTTTGGGTCAACAGGCTGCAATGGCTCACCAAGTCCCTCACGGGCACAGGTTATGCTGAAGAATCCATATCGGGTCATCATCCACATTGCCATAGCCTACGGCAGCGATTCAAGACTCTCCCCAAGAAGTAGATTAGTGGCATGGCCCATGGTGCTGGCGATTCAGTCGCCGTTCAATTACTAGGGCCGATTGCCTGGGACCCTCGTCGTCCTGTATGTTGAGGAAATGAAAAAGGAGATTGCCGATTCAGCAGATGGCAAATTTGGAGGAGAGGCTTCCTCTCTGAGTCATGAGCTCACCCTGTGGAGGGAATTTGCAAATAGGCTTCACGGGGTGTGGGCACCCAGAGAGGCTAAGTTGGAGGTGGTCGCTGGCTGGAATATACATCGATGGATGTGTGCGCAGGCCTGCGACATCTTTGCCAGTGGATTTGCAAACAGGCAATGGTGGTGTCTGGAGGTCAGTCCCAAGCTCTATCAGAAGGATATGGCGGACCATTTCTCTCGCTCCGGAGACCCTAAATTCGATGCACCATCTCACCTGCACGCCCTTGCCATGCTTGCTCATGGGACTGCAAAAGTGCTGGGGGAAATCAATCATGGAAAGAAAGCGAAGTTTGTTCCGATTTGGACTGGCGGTATGCCTTCATCCTTTGAGGTTCGGGACGCATTAAAGGAAGACGCCTCAAACTGGCTAGAGAAAACAGGAAAAGACTCTCAATTTAGTGATGTAATTGCCTGTGCAGATCAGGAGATAGGATATCTGCTCAATCCCTCTGTGATTCATAGCCTGATGCCTAGCTTCGATACAAAGTGGGCTCGAGATTTCTTTTTGGACCAGCTAGTTTGTGAAGACCTCGCAAAAGCAATTTTGGAGGTGCTTTCATCCAGGGGGCCAAGTTCCCAAAAAGAAGTTGTTGCCGAGATTGAGAAACGTTATGACGAGAAGGTCTCTCCAAGGATGGTGGGAAAATATATAAGGGATCAGAGAAAACTGGGCTTGATTAGGAAAATTTCAGGCCTAACACTGACTCCTAGAGGGGAGGCGGTACTCAATGAGTGGTTGAAGTAGTAAGGGCATGGGGAGAGAATCCTTCCAAATATTCCAGATATTCCTTTTCTTCCATTTTTGAGGCGAACCTCGAAACCATTCTAATATCAGCTCCTCCTTACCAATGGAGTAAATTGCATGATTAATCCTCATCTAGAAGATCCAATACCACCGCCGGGTTTACTCAAGCTCCTCCCCAAGAGGAACGGCAAACCAATCCACCTCTCCACCATCTATAGATGGTGGAAGAGAGGCATCCGCAGAAGAAGTCTTCATCCGGCTGAGCTGGGCGGATTTCTGTACACATCCGTGGACGCCATGGAAGATTTCATGGCCCCGCCCTATGTCAGAGAAGGTATGGATTCTGGGACTGGAAATAGGCGGAAGAAATCACGCTCCACCTCTCTAAAGAAAGGGGGCTTCTAGGATGAGTTCAAGAGCAACGCCTAGTACTACGGGTAGTTATAGCCATTTTTGTCCTGACACCTTACATCCAGACTATGGTTACCCAATTGACACCCTACGAATTGAGCTTCCAGCGGAGTTAAATCCCAGAGACAGTTAGCGTAACTTCCTTTCTGTAAATTCCCTCTCACCTCTGCACCCGGTCAGCTCCTGGCAGTCAGTTTGCAGTTCCCAGGGGTCCCCCCATGGGGGGACCCCTGGGAAAGAGGGTTGAAGTGGCAGGCCCCAGATGTT
>JAJDBJ010000056.1 GCA_029261395.1 Nitrospinaceae bacterium | reverse complement strand
CTGGGAAAACGTGAACCGCTACTTCCGGGTCCTCCGGGATTTTGACGGCCCGCCCCTGCTGATTTCCCAAAAACCCGGATTTGAAAAACCTTTCCAGCCCGGAATCTATAAAATGCACCCTGTAAGTGGTGGATATTCAGTCGAATCCGAGCTTTCCCTGTCCGTCGGGGACTACCGGAATATGATCTTGTATGGACTCGCTTTGGGACGCATAACTCCTTCTAAATCCAAGGATACAATATTCCTTGACAGTGATTATCATTTAAGAGTATATTCTCCCGGCGGTCGCCTTCTCGTAAGCTCGGACGAGTATTTCGGCCACGATCCTCGTATTATCGAAGTGGGGCTCAAAGATCAGGTTGCCGGGACATTCATCGATTATCCGGATGCCCCTCAACCCGTTAGATTTAAAGGCAAGCTTCAACTCATTCAGCACAACGCTCGAAAGTATCTTTTAGTACCCAAGAACCACCGGACCGGAAGTTTTCTTTCACAACTGGTTGTCGTCAAAAACAGCAGTCTGGCAGTTCTGGGTGTCAATCTTGAAGGGTTGAAAAAGATCTACGAAACCAAAAAACAGAGGGGTTACCTGGCCGCTTATCAAGTGGTGGATGCCGGTCAGAGGAAAAAATGGGTGCATACAGCCCACGTAGCCGACCACGGGGGGTTTCTGGGTAGTAAAAAAGTCAGTACCATCTACACCTACACATGGGGTAAGTAACAGGTTACTCCTACTCTATCTTGTTGCATGAGGAGAAATCGAACGGACCTGTCCGAATTACTGAAATTTAAGTAATGCGTTTTTTATACTTTTATTGTAAGATACTGAATTATTGATAGTTAGCCTGCGCGACAATAAGTATACAAGAAGTTCTTTGATGTCTAATCTGGTTGATTACTTGGAGGAGGTAAGCATGAGAAGACAATTTTTTACAGCGTTTGCTGGGGTGGTTTCCTTTCTGATGATAGGGGTCATGACAGCGGATGCGGCAGAAATCACGTTTGGCGGACGGATTCGTCCGCGATATGAGTATTGGAATTTACAGAACAATGATGCACAGTTCGTTGACGTGCTGACACGCTTGGAAGCCACAGCTAAAATCAGCGACAACGCCAGTGCCTTCCTGCAACTGCAGGCCAACAGCCGTTGGGGTAGCCTCACGGGTACCAGCGCTCCCAGCATTCCGCTCGCCGGCAACGACGTTACGAATGATGTGGGTTTCCATCAGGCTTATTTTACGTTGAACAAGCTGTTTGGCGCTCCGGTAGACCTGAAATTGGGTCGACAGGAAATCATTCTGGACGGGCATCGCCTGTTCGGTAACACGGTGTGGACCCAGGGTATGATGTCGCACGATGCGCTTCGCCTGACCCACGCGCACGACAACATGACCCTGTCGTACATCTACAGTAAAAATCAGGAGCAATCCACCAGAGCTATTGCCGGTGTAGGTGCCGGTGTTTCCAGCGATGACGTGGATGATACCGATACGCACGCTCTGTGGGCCAACTTTAAAGGCCTGCTGGGCGAAAACTCCTCCACCTCGGCTTATCTGGTGCTGGTGGATCGAGACTGTAATACAGTTGGAGCAGCAGCTTGTGGAGGCGGTGCCCCCGCCGGTAGTGCTGATTTCTACACCATCGGTGCCCGTCAGGCCGGTGGTATGGGTGACCTCAGCTACCGCGGTGAGTTCTACTACCAGACCGGCAAATCAGGTCTTCTTGCTCCGGCTGGTGGTACCGGTGACGTTTCTGCTTATATGCTCGGCGCGCGCGTCGGCTACAAGGCTTCCAGCGTTGCCATGAAACCCAGCGCGACCCTGTGGTTCGACTACCTGAGTGGTACCGATGCTACTGACGCCGCCGCGGGTGACAGCAACACTTTTAATACGTTGTTCGACACCGGCCATAAATACTATGGTCTGATGGACTTCTTCATTCAAACCACTCTCAACTCCAACTCAGGGTCTCATCCCCCTGGTGGTTTGATCGATTATGCCGTGAAACTGTCCATTCAGCCGATGGCCAACACCACTCTGAAAGCAGACTTCCATCTGTTCCAGGTGGCCGAGGACGATCGTTGTACCTCTTGTACTGTGGGCGGCAGTAATGCGTCCACGCTGGGTAAGGAAATTGACCTCACCCTGGTGCACAAGTACAGCGCCAACACCACGATGAGTGTCGGTTACTCGCACATGTTCTCCAATGAGCTGTTGTCCGACTACAATGGCACCTCCGCCCGTATCCAGAACTTTGAGGATGCGGACTGGCTGTATGTGATGATGGACGTAAAGTTCTAATCACGTTTCATTTGTTTTTACAAAATCCCCTGGGCTGAAAGCTCAGGGGATTTTTTTGTGCCTCCTGCCCGGAGGGGGGAACCTGATATACCCCTCTTTTTAAAGAGATCTTTGCATAAGTAGTTTTTTGTGCAGAAATTGCGATTTCACCCAAACAAGAGTTTAAAACACAGATTCTTCGTCGCCTATGGCTCCTCAGAATGACAAGACGTAACTCTCTGTCATTCTGAGCGTTAGCGAAGAATCTATGTTTAGATTTTCAAAACCGCTCGATAAATCGAGCAACTACAAATCCTAATCAACCCCTTGCGCAAAGGTCTTCTTTTTAAAGAGGGGCTGGGGTGATTTAGCACCACAGAGAAAACCATTGTCCACAGATAAGCACAGATGAAAGCTTACTGCTCCTCCCCTTTCGCGTCTTTCGCGCTTTTCGCGGTTAAATCTCTATCCCTGCTTTTGATTTTCTCTGTGCCCTCCGTGGTAAATCCTATCCTATAATCCTGTCCCCTTCGCTTGCGCAAAGGTCCCCCTTCATTTAAAAATTTCGATATAATGGCGGCGTATAATCCAATCACCTGGAGGTGGTTTATGCGGACCAAAAGGGAATATAAAAACCTGGGGACATTTCTGACTCCATGCCTGCTGGCGGTTCTTCTCAGTATTCCGGCCTGGGCGGAGACCGGCCCGAAAGCCGAACTGTTGCTCCAGAAAAGGGACCCCTACCTGTACGGCGCCTGCGGGTGGTGCACCGATCTGTTCAGCCTGAAGGAAAACGACAACCGAAAGAATTTCAGCCAATACAACGCCAATACGCAAACCGGTTATTATCAGATCGACTTGCTGGGGCCTGCCGGGACCACGGTCACGCTCTACGGTTCCCAGGATTATGGCCTGAAGCACGGGTATTTAATCCTGCTCAAAAAGGATAGCCGCCCCATTGCCGTGGGAGACCTGGACAATCTGCCGCCGCGCCAGTGGGTGGATGTGGGGACACCCGAGACCGGGGTCTATTCGATGTGGTATCATCCGGCTTCTTATTTCAAGGAACGCATTGCCTCAGTGCGCTGGGGACAATGGTGGACCGAACTGCCGCCTCCTACTGGAAAGGAATAACGATTTGATGAAACGGATAACAACCCGCTCCCTGGCTCTGGGCCTGCTACTCACTCTCGCGCTACCAACCGTTACGCTTGCCGAGCCGTTCCAGATCAACGGCAAACCCATTCCCGATAAGGTCGCTGAGGTCAACGGGGTCTCTTTGGATTCGCAATTGCTGATCAGCGAGATCAAGGTCTATCGCCTGATGAGCCGGCAACAGAACAAGACACTCACCGAAAAAGAGGTCGCCGAGTTTTCCCATCAGGCGCTGTCCCGTCTGGTGGACCAGGAACTGGTTTATCAACAGGCCCACAGGAAAAATATTCGCATTGAACCCAAACTGGTGGAGCAAAGGGTGGAGGAGGTCCGCAAGCAGTTTCCTTCCAAGCAAATGCTCCACACGGCGCTGGATATGCAGGGACTGACGATGGACCTGCTCAAAACCAAATTCGAAAAACAAATGGTGGAGGAGGCACTCATCCGTCAGGAGGTGGTCCCGAAGGTGAAGGTGGGCGATGCGGAAGTGAAGGCTTTTTACCAGAAGCATCTGGACCGATTCAAAACCCCGGAGCAATACGAGATCCACCATATCTTTACCGCCTCTCTGCAGTCGGATGCGCACGGCACAGACATTGATGATCCGGCCCTGCGCAAAAAGGCCGAGCGTTTGAATGCCCTGGTGGACCAGGACGCGGCGGAGAAAACCCGGGAGCTGTACCGGCAGTTGCAAAAGGGAGCCGATTTCGCGGCACTGGCCAAAGAACATTCCGAAGACGACAAGAGTGGTGCGCAGGGCGGCAGTTGGGGCGCATTGCCATTGAGTGAGCTTCCGGAGTCTCTGGCCACTGCGTTAAAGAAGCTGAAACAAAATGAAATCAGCGAGCCGGTCCGCTCCCCTTACGGGTATCACATTCTGAAATGGACGAAAATCATTCCGGCGGGACATGTGAAGTTGTCCGAGATCAAAACGGATATCATGAATTCACTACTGCGGGAAAAAACTATGGACGAGCATAAGAAGATGGTCTCCAAAATGAGGGAGCAGGCGAACATCCAGCTTTTTTATTGAGAACCGGCGAAGCGCCTGCTCGGCGAGGTCCGATTATGTACAGGGCCAACTTCGCTGTAGCACTATTGTGCCATCGAACAGCTATCTTCGCCAACGGAGTTACTCAGCCTCCACCTTGCAAAGGAGATCTTTGCGCAAGGGGTAGATTAGAAAAACTTTAGACAGGATGACAGGATAAAATCAGAAAAACCCGGAACAGGGACCGAGGTAAAATCCAACCATAGATTCTTTCCTTCGACAAGCTCAGGACAGGCTACTCCGCCTCCTCAGAATGACAATTCGCATCTCTTTGTCATTCTGAGCGGTAGCGAAGAATCTGTGTTTAGATTTTCAAAACCGCCCGATAAATCGGGCAACTACGGAAAAAGAGGGAACCCTCAGCCGATGCATTCCTGCGGACAAAAAATACGACCCGCCTTTTGTGTTTACTTTTCGTGTATTTCGCGCCTTTCGCGGTTAAATCTAAGGCATAAACCGCGAAAATATCAGAAAAATTGATTATACTGGTTGTGACGACGGCATTGGCCGGATGAAGCGATTTCCGATTGAGCACCCTGTCCTCCCCCATCTGTGCCGATGGACCATATGACAAACTTCTCTCACTGATCATCAGGACCTATGGAATTTCTGGAGCATCTACTGGGAACGATTTGGCTTCGTCCCTATGTATTTATTTTTCTCTTCAGTTATCTGGTCATCGCCATCCTCGATATGGGTGTTAAGCGGTCGATCCTTTTTACCGTATTGGGTTTCGGCATCGCGTTTGCGGCGGAATATTCCTCGACCCGGAACGGGTTCCCCTTCGGATTTTACAGTTATATCGAGACGACCCGTGATCAGGAACTGTGGCTTTCAAATGTCCCCTTCATGGACGCCATTTCCTTCAGTTTTCTGTCCTACGTCAGCTATACCTTCAGCCTGTTCCTGTGGTGTCCGTTGAAAAAAAACGGCTGGGATATCCGGCTCGCGGAACAGGATACCATCAAGCATTCGTGGCGGGTCATCCTGACCGGAGCGGTGTTGATGATGATGCTGGATGTGGTGATCGACCCTGTTTCGTTTTTGGGCGATCGCTGGTTTCTGGGACAGATCTATACTTACAAAGAGCAGGGGGAATATTTCAATATTCCGCTCACCAATTTCGGCGGCTGGTTTGTCGTTGGGTTCACCATTCTTTTTTGCTTTACGCGGATCAATGCCTGGCTGGCGCGTCGGGGATTCCGGGATATTGGAATGCGGCAGGTACCGGCACAGGCCCTTTTGGGGCCGGCGGTGTATTTCGGCGTTTTGGTATTTACCCTGAGCGTGACGTTTTATATCGGGGAGATTTTTATGGGGTTCTGCGGATTGGGCGTGGCGCTTTTACTGTTATCGCTTCCTTTGGCCAAGGTTTTTCAAACAGAGAGGGTATCAAAACAGACGGGGTCACCGGTAGTTGGTGAATGACATCGCGATTTCAAAATCCTTGTCTTTGAGCTTGGCCATCACTTCCTGCAGATCGTCCCGGTTTTTTCCGGAAACCCGCACCAGATCGTCCATCACCTGCCCCTGGACTTTGATCTTCAATCCCTTGATGGCTTTAACGATCTCCTTGCCTTTCTCCTGAGGGATTCCCTGTTGCAGTTCGATCGTCTGGCGAACGGTGTTCCCGCCGGCGGCCTCCACCTTACCGTAACTGAGAGCCTTGAGTGATACCTTACGCTTGATCAGCTTGCTTTCCAGAGTATCAACAACCGATTTCATTTTTTGGTCATCATCGGAAATCAGGTTGAGCGCAGGGACTTTCTCGTCTAGGGTAATCTCACTTTTACTGCCTTTGAAATCGAACCGCTGACGAATCTCCATCATCGCCTGAGTGATGGCGTTTTTGACTTCCTGAAGATCAACATTTGAAACAATGTCAAAGGAACAATTTTTTGCCATGGGTATCGTGTCCTGTACAATGG
>JAJDBJ010000055.1 GCA_029261395.1 Nitrospinaceae bacterium | reverse complement strand
GTGCACCGTTCCGATGTTTTTGCCCGCGTCTCCCCTGAACAGAAATTGCAACTGGTCAAAATACTACAGGCTGATGGAGAAGTTGTGGCCATGACGGGTGACGGAGTCAACGACGCACCGGCGCTGAAACGCGCTGATGTGGGCGTAGCCATGGGACTTAAGGGGACTGAAGTCGCCAAGGAGGCGGCAGAGATGGTGCTGACGGATGATAATTTTGCCTCCATTGTCCATGCCGTGGAGGAAGGACGTACGGTTTACGATAATCTGAAGAAATCCATCCTGTACATACTACCGACCAGCGGCGGGGAGGCGCTTATCATCATCGCCGCAATCGTTATAGGCAGCACTCTGCCCATAACCCCAGTGCAGATCCTGTGGATCAATATGATCACTACAGTTACTTTGGCCCTGACCCTGGCCTTTGAACCACCCGAACGCAATGTTATGCAACAACCGCCCAGAGACCCGCGTGAACCCATCCTCTCCGGTTTCTTTGTCTGGCGCATTATCTTTGTGTCCGTGGTCTTTGTTGTCGGCTCCTTCGGGCTGTTCCTGTGGGAACGGCAACACGGCGCCTCCATCGAACTGGCACGTACCGTGACCGTCAACACCGTGGTGATGTTCGAGGTATTCTACCTGTTCAGTGCCCGTTATCTGCTGGCGCCGGTATTGACATATGAGGGGCTGTTCGGAAACCGTTATGTGCTGTATGCCATTGGCCTGTTGATATTGACTCAACTGGGGTTTACCTACCTGGGTCCCATGCAAACACTTTTCGATACGACCGCCATGAGTATCGACGCCTGGCTGCGTACTATCATGGTGGCTTCTTCAGTGCTGATTCTGGTTGAGATAGAAAAAATGTTGCTCCGAAAATATACCAATTTGGAACAGCGGGCATCATGAGAGAAATTAAAGTTATGCCATTTTTCAGCAGTGCAAGACGCCGTCTTATGCAACATGCAGGTTAACTCAATGCGAGTACTCGTCATCAATTCAGGCAGTTCTTCCATCAAGTTCCGCCTCTACGGCATGGAACAGGAGATGCTGTTGGTAGCGGGCACACTGGAGCGCATAGGCGAAACCGACGGGAGTAGTGTCTACCGCAGGTATTCTGCCACTGGTGATGTGGAAGAGCATAAAAAGAATTCGCCTGTTGCGGATCATACAGCAGGCTTGAAACAGATTTTCGGTTTTCTGGAAAGCAACGGCTCTCCGGATTCAATGCAATCGCTGTGCGCCATCGGCCATCGCGTTGTTCACGGTGGCGAAGCCTTCCAGGCACCGACACTTATCGATGAAGACGTGATTGACGGTATACGTAAGACGATTTCGCTTGCACCGTTACACAACCCGGCTAATCTGGCTGGCATCGAAGCAACGCGTCGACTTTGCCCGCAGGTGCCACAGGTCGCTGTGTTTGACACGGCCTTCTTCCGGACTCTGCCGCCTCATGCCTATCGCTATGCCCTGTCGGATGAATTGTACCGAAGCAGGCGGGAAAATTGACACTAAAAAGAGAAATCATCGTGGCAGATATGCTTACGACTGCGAACAAAACCCTGAGCACCGAACAGTTGTGCATAATGGCACTGCGCGACTCAATAAGGCGTTGACGAATGACATTGACCAGAGCAAAAATTAGCTGGCGGACTATCGTATCGCGGATGGGGCTGTTTTCACTCATCTGGTGGGTTCTCACAAATGGTGCCGGGTCGTCCTGGTGGATTGGTGTGCCGGCGGTATTGCTTGCGGTTGCTGTCAGCATCGCGCTGGTCCCCCCGGCACCCTGGGTCTGGTCTGAACTTTTAAGGTTCGTGCCTTTTTTTCTCCTGCGTTCTTTAATTGGGGGCGTAGATGTGGCGTGGCGTGCCTTTCATCCCGGCGTTCCCATCGCGCCGGATCTCTGCATATACCCGATGAGGCTACCGCCGGGACTGCCGCAGGTGTTCATGGTCAACACGGTGAGTCTACTACCAGGAACATTGAGTGTTGGGCTAGACCAAAGTGTCTTGAAGGTACACGTGCTGGACAGTCGGAAGGATTTTCTAGCAGAACTCGAGGCAGTGGAACAAAGCGTTGCCCGAATTTTTGGTGCATCTCTGGAAGTTTCTGAAGGAAGGGAATGAAATGAAGCGATTCAAAAATATTCTTTGCGTGGTGAAACCCGGAGAAGCATGCAAGCCTGCCCTGGAACGCGCCGTCACGTTGGAGGGGTGAGCCTGTATGCAGACCCTTTACCTGGCATTGGCACTGTTTCTTCTTGTGAACCTCGGCGCCGGAATGTGGCGTATATTTCGCGGTCCGACCGCCGCTGATCGAATGTTATCCGCGCAGTTATTTGGTACCACTGCGGTTGCTGTGCTACTGCTATTGGCGCAAACAAAAGAAAATACGGCCCTGCTCGATGTAGCGCTGGTGTTTGCCCTGTTGGCCGCGGTTACGGCGGTGGCCTTTGTGCGACGAGCCTGGACGGATCAAGAGGTGGATCATGATTCCGAGTGATTACCTCTCTGTGGCACTGCTGATCGCCGGAGCTATCTTCTTTCTGGCCGGAACCCTCGGCTTACTGCGTTTTCCGGATGTATACACCCGCCTGCACGCCTTGACCAAAGCCGACAACGTGGGCTTGGGCCTGATAGTGATGGGGCTGGTTGTCCAAGCGGAATCATGGGCGGCAGTGGGCAAACTGTTGCTGATCTGGGTTTTAGTATTGCTCGCTGGGGCCAGTGTTGCCCATCTGGTCGCCAGAGGGGCCTTGCAAAGGGGGATCCGGTTGTGGAAACGGTAAGCATGTTGCAATGGGCTTTAGACGCTCTATTGGGACTGGGGTTATTGTGGTTGGCCTGGTGTGCACTGATGAGTCCCAATCTACTCAAGGCTATTGTCTTGTTCGTCGCCTTCGGCCTGCTGATGGCACTGGCTTGGGTGCGTCTGGATGCGCCTGATATCGCGCTTGCCGAAGCGGCTATTGGCGCTGGATTGACCGGCGCTTTACTGCTGGCGGCATTGGCGAGGTTGCGCTTCGCTTACGCAGATGAAGAAACAGTAGGGTCGCCTGCACAAGAAGAGGCAAAGGTTCGATTCCCGCAGTGGTTACCTGCTGTCCCGCTGTTACTGGTTGTTGCTGGACTCGGGTATGTGGTCTTGTCTTTACCACCCTACGCTACGGGGTTGAGTACCGAGGTGACGGCGAATCTCGAAAGTAGCGGGGTGAGCAACCCGGTGACCGCGGTGTTGCTCAACTTCCGCGGTTACGACACCCTTCTGGAGTTGGTCGTGTTGTTAGTGGCTCTACTGGGTGTCTGGTCGTTGGATGGCTTGGCCTTGGGTCGCGAGACCGCACCCGGCCCTGTGCTGGATACCCTGTCGCGTTTCTTGACGCCGGTGTTTATTCTGGTGGCCGCATACCTGCTGTGGGTCGGTGCGCATGCGCCCGGTGGCGCTTTTCAGGCGGGTTCGGTGCTGGGAGCGGCGGGAGTGTTGCTGTTGTTGGCGGGTTGGCGTTTCCGCGCCGGTCTAACGGAACTGCCTCTGCGGCTCGTTCTAGTGGCAGGCCCCGGCGCATTCGTAATAGTGGCTTTGGTCACGATGCTGATGGAAGGACAATTGCTGGAATATTCCCCGGAGCAGGCAAGCATCTTGATCCTGTTTCTCGAGACCACGGCGACCTTCTCAATTGGCGCTACGCTGGCAGCCCTGTTTTTTGGGGGACGCCCCCAAGATGATAAGGAGCATACATGAGCACAGTATTCCTTTACGCCTTGGTGGGTGTGGTGCTTTTTTCACTGGGCCTGTACGCCCTGATTGTTCACGCGCACCTGCTACGCAAGATCCTGGCGATCAACGTAATGGGCAGTGGGGTCTTTCTGGTACTGGTGGCGCTGGCAAAGCGTACCGGAGAGGACACACCGGATCCAGTGCCTCATGCTATGGTCATTACAGGTATCGTGGTTGCTGTCTCGGCCACGGCGCTGGCGCTCACTTTGATGTTGAAGTTAACCGCGGAAACCGGGAACGCCGAGCTTCCAGAAGATTCGCGAGAGTAGCGCCGATGGGAACCGTGATCACAAAAATTCCCTGGGGTGTCCTCCTGATCCTGTTGCCGTTAATGGGAGGGATGGCCTGCTTCCTTTGGCCACGGATTGCAAAGATATTGGGACTGGTTTTGACGTTTGTTGGAGTCTTGTCGGTCGTAGGTTTGGGTTGGCAGATAATGAGCAACGGTGTTTATCACCACGCCGTCGGCGGCTGGGGCGCCCCGCTCGGCATCAACCTGTATGCCGATGGTCTGAGCCTGCTGATGCTCGCTATCACTGCTCTGGTGGGGTTCGGCATCAGCGTCTATTCGTCAGGCTATTTCGAACGCCAGCATTCAACCCGGTTCTGGCCGCTGTGGTTGTTGGTGCTGGCCGCGTTGAACGCCCTGTTTCTTTCCAACGATATTTTTAATCTTTATGTCACCCTGGAGGTAATGGGGTTAGCCGCGGTAGCGTTGGCGGCGTTGACGGGCAGTAGGGATGCGCTCAGCGGGGCCATGCGTTATCTGCTGGCGAACTTGTTGGGTTCGCTTTCATACCTGTTTGGTGTTGCGCTGCTTTATCACGGATTCGGTAGCGTAGACATCACAACACTGGCAGTCCAAGTAAAGGGTTCTCCCACTACCTGGGCGGCACTTGGGTTGATAGGTGCCGGCCTCGTGCTGAAAACAGCGCTTTTCCCGTTGCATTTCTGGCTACCGCCCGCTCATGCCAGCGCCCCGGCACCTGTGAGTGCGCTGTTGTCGGCGTTGGTAGTGAAGGCTTCTTTCTATATCCTGTTGCGTTTGTGGCTGGAGATATTCGGCCCTCTCGGCGGGGATGTCGATACATTGTTCGGAGTGCTCGGTGCCGTAGCTGTACTTTGGGGCTCCCTGCAAGCCTTGCGTCAGACCCGGCTGAAGTTGCTGGTGGCCTATTCCACAGTTGCCCAGATTGGTTACCTGTTTCTGGCATTTCCGCTTGCGATGAGTGCTGGTGTGATGGCCTGGAACGCGGCTGTTTACCTGGCGCTTTCTCACGCCCTGGCGAAGGCGGCCATGTTTCTTGCGACTGGCAATATGTTGCGCTTTGGCGGCCATGACCGCATTGCAGATTTGGATCGGGTGGTGCAGCGCCTGCCGCTCACCGCTACCGCTTTCGCGTTGGCTGGGGTAAGCATCATGGGCTTGCCACCGAGTGGAGGTTTTATCGGCAAATGGCTACTCCTTGAAGTGGCCTTGGCGCAGGGACAATGGGGCCTCGTGGTGATCATCGTTCTCGGAGGTCTGTTGGCGGCAGGCTATGTTTTTAAGGTGCTCGGGCAGGCCTTCACGCAGGCGGCTGTCATGCACGAGTCGAGAGCAGTTCCCGCCAGTATGGAATGGGCGGCTCTGCTACTCGCCTTCGGTGCGATACTGCTGGGATTTCTGGCCACGCCGGTGTTGTCGCTGGTTGGAATCGGGTCCCCCTTCGGGGCCCATGAGGTCATGCCATGAACTGGAATGCGTGGATTCCTCTCCTGGTGGTTGCAAGCTCTCTGCTACCCGGTTTGGTCATCTTCAGTCTGGCGGAGGAAAGGGTACGTCTGCGCAGTACGCTCAACCTAGCTGGGGCTTTGGTTAAGCTCGCACTGGTAGGCTGGATGTTGTGGGGTGTCTACCACGGGCGTCATTATGAAACGCGGCTGGCATTGTTGCCGGATCTGGAATTGGTACTGCGGGCCGGCCCGCTGTCGCTGTTGTTCGTCACCCTGTCTTCTGTGCTTTGGCTGGTTACTACCGTCTATGCTATCGGCTACCTGGAAGGTTCACCACATCGTAGCCGCTTCTTTGGTTTCTTCAGCCTGTGCGTATCCGCCACAGTGGGCGTGGCCCTGTCCGGCAATTTGATCTCCTTTCTGTTGTTTTATGAACTGTTGACCTTGTCCACCTATCCGCTGATAGTGCATCGCGGTACGGAGGTGGCCCGCCGCGCCGGGCACTCCTATCTTGTTTATACGATTTTTGGCGGTGCTCTGCTACTGTTGGGTACGGTGTGGCTTTATACTTTGACGGGCACTCTGGAATTTACCCCGCAAGGATTTCTCAACAGCCTCGGAGAAGAGCATCATCCTGCCCTGATAGTTATCTTTGCTCTGATGATCGCTGGACTGGGTGTGAAGGCGGCGCTGGTACCGCTACACGGTTGGCTCCCTCAGGCCATGGTTGCCCCGGCGCCGGTCAGTGCCCTGCTACATGCGGTGGCAGTGGTGAAGGCCGGCGTGTTCGGCATCGTGCGCGTGGTTTACGAGGTGTTCGGTGTGAGCTTTGCCGCCGAACTGGGTGTAACCGGCCCGCTGGCATGGCTGGCGGCGACAACAATTATCTACGGTTCGTTGCGCGCTCTGTTTCAAGATGATCTCAAGCGCAGGTTGGCCTTTTGTACGGTAAGCCAGTTGTCCTACATTGTCTTGGGCGTCGCCATCGCAGGTCCCATTGCCACCATCGGCGGCGTGGTGCACCTGGTGCATCAAGGCCTGATGAAAATCGCTCTGTTCTTCTGCGCTGGCAATCTGGCCGAGACCCTGGGGATTCACAAAGTGAGCGAGATGAATGGCGTGGGTCGGCGCATGCCCTGGACCATGGCGGCCTTCACCATCGGTGCCTTCGGCATGATGGGTGCGCCGCCGATCGCTGGATTCATTAGCAAATGGTATTTGGGGCTGGGTGCGCTGGAAGCGGGCCAGGAATGGGTGATCCTTGTGCTGGCTGGTAGCAGTTTGCTCAATGCAGCCTATTTTCTGCCAATTTTGCATCGTGCCTGGTTCCAAGAGCCGCCGGAGACCTGGCCGGAGGAACGCAAATTTGGCCGCAAGGAAACTGCATGGGCGTTATTGTTACCGCCAGTGATTACCGCCTTGATGGCATTGGGCGCAGGCATGTTGGCTTCGGCACCCTTCAGTCCCTTGGGGTGGGCTCAACTCATCGCGCAACGGGAGTTTTATCAGCCATGAATGAAGACATCCATAGTATTTCGCTATTGATTGTAATGGTCTGGCCTTTACTGCTGGCTATCCCGGCCGTGCGCTCACGCTTGCCCTGGCCTGGGCATTTGGCCATTATGCCCGCTGCGGTGCGGGTTATATTGCCCGGCGATTCCTCCTTCGAACTATCCTGGCTTTTTTTCGGAACCGAGTTTGCCATCGACGGGGAAGTTCGGTGGATTCTTGCAATGACCGTGGCGGTCTGGCTTCTGGCTGCAACTGCCGCGAAATCTTCGAAGAGCGATCCTACATATGACCGCACGACCACATTCTTTCTACTGACTCTGGCTGGAAACGTGGGGGTCGTTTTGGCAACCGACCTGGTTGGTTTCTTCAGCTTTTCGACGCTCATGGGCTACAGTTTTTACGGGCTGATGATCCATGGTGGTAATGCAGAGGTGCAACGCGCCGGACGCCTTTATCTCATCTTTCTGATCGTGGCTGATCTGGTCCTGTTCGAAGCTCTGCTACTTGCTGCATCTACGACAGAGGATTTGCGATATAAGGTAGTGCGTCAGGCAATGGTGGGGACTTCTTCCACGCAGTTTTATCTTTGGATGGCACTTGTCGGGTTCGTGTTCAAGGCGGGAATATGGCCAGCCCAACTGTGGTTGTCGTCCGCATTCAAGTCAGTGCCTTTTTCAAGGGCTTTGTTGCTGGGTGGAGTTCCGGTTTCCATGGGACTGCTTGGAATGGTTCGCTGGTTACCGTTCGGAGAGCATGCCTTTTACGTTTTTGGAATGGTTATCCAGATGATAGGTGTTGCGTCCATACTGTATGGAGCACTAAGGTTTTTCACAAATGCCACCATGAAAATGTTGCCTGCCTGGAGTATTATTACTGTCACTGGATTTTTTATGGCGACTCTGGGGACGGGGCTGGTTTATCCAGCGTTATGGAGCCAGTACGAGTATCTTACGCACCCTTTCATAGCCTCATTAGGTATCTTCTTGGCGGCGCTGACCTTCACCATCGGTCGGTTGCAGGACACACGTCCGCACCCAGCCTTTGCCTCGCGGAAGGTGGAAGATTTAAGCCTTTGGGTTGGAAAATGGATTGGCGCGATTCGGCGATCATCTAAGGACAGATTATTCGGACTCCAGTCTCTTTGGCGCGGCTCATGGCTAAAAGTGAAAGAGCAACCTCAACGCATCCTAGACTGGGGAAAACCGGCAGTTTTAGTGGGTGGATGGAGTGCCGCAATCACAATGTTTGTTCTATTGGGATTGATGCTGGCTTGGTTGGCGAGATGACGTAAAGCGTGCCTGTGTTCTATTTGGTTAAAATTTTGTCTTTAATAAATGTAATCGAGATTCCAGCTGATGCAGGAGAAAAATAAGATCGGCTCTGAGCACACATAAGGATTTATAAGATTGAGGGAGGAACCATTATGAAAGAAACGGTGACAATTAATAGCGAGCCACTGGATACGGAACAGCTGCGCAAGATTGACCATTTCTGGAGTGAGGTTGGTTTGGGAGGCACCTAATCCCCTTGGCGCTGGTTCCCCACCTCTCCATAGCTTAAAAAGGTTGTCAGTGCCTTTTCATGGCCGAGATTTTGACTCCATGCTTTGAACTGTTCCGGAGCCCGGCAAACAGGCTCCCCAAGCCGGACAAGAGTATTTCTAAAACTGTATGGGTTGAAAATAGGGTAGGTCGGCATTTTAAAAAGCTTCTTTAAAGATTGAGCGAATTGCCGTGGCATTACTCCAGTGTTTTCGGTCCAGCCCCACAGCCTGAAATTGGCGTTCCGCATTTTGTTCAATCCGAGTGGCGGGAAACAGGGGATTGTCATTTCCCCATAGTTTCACTTCCTTCAAATATTTCACCCAATCAGCGATAATTTCTCGAATTTCATCTCCCACCGGAAAGAAATACGTTGTGAAAGTTTTACTGAATTTCGTCCGGACCTCGCGGCCATCTTGGTGAACGTATCCCGTGCGCCGGTCAGGAGAGTGAACGCGATAAGGGCTTGATTTCGAAGCTCAATCTCGGTGTTTATCGGCATCTGGGAGATGACCTGCTTTATCTGTTCCAGGGTCGGTGCCTTCTGTTCCCGGCGAGCGATCACGACACGCATCTCTTTATCGGGTTTTATTGGATGTTATCGGATTGTGTTGGAGGGAAAGGTGGTAGCCCCAAGGGGAATCGAACCCCTGTTTCCGCCGTGAGAGGGCGGCGTCCTAACCGCTAGACGATGGGGCCGTAATCAATTGCAATAAAAGGGATGCGGGGTGTGTTCAATTTCTTAAAGCCTGTCGCTGTTCATGATGGGTGGTCCGCCGCCTTTTCGGTTTTTCTTTTTTTCCGTCCGAAGGCGCTGTTCTTCTTCCAAGTCGCGTTTGTTGAGTCCGTTAATCATATAGGCCATGGCAAAGTATGCCGGTATGGAAATGGCGACCCAGGTAGCCAGGAACCTTCCCGCTGGAGAAATGGGGGAGGTATCTGCACTTTGTTCTGTTCCAGTGAGTGCCAGAGATCCCGCCCAAAGCACCAAGCCGAAAACGATTCCCAGCAAAGAGGAAACAGCCACCTTGTGCACCACTTCGTTGGGATACAGGCCGCTGACGATGGGGAACTCAGTGACATAAGCGCCCAGCAGACCCAAAGTTGCCATGATAAACATGGCCCCCATCAGGAAATCGTTGGTGATGGCTACCGTTCCTATCAGAAGATACATCGGCGCACATAGAGCGAGAATAAATGGGTTTTTAAATGTACTAACTGCCATAACTTAACGTTTCCCAAAGAAAAAAAATGGCTCGGGTACAGGGAGTCGAACCCCAACCTTCAGATCCAGAAACTGACGTCCTACCATTAGACAATACCCGAACACTTTCCCCAATTCTATTGGGATTGCTTCCCGGTTTCAACCTAAATTGACATTGGGGGGCGGGCATATTACAACAAAGTGCAGAAACCTCGACAAAGGACCGGGGGATCGCTCCATTTTGAACTTTTAGCGGGATAGATTTATTATGCGCGTGATCGGCGGTAGGGCGAAAAGCACTCCACTGGTGAGCCTCAAAGGGGCCAAAGTGAGGCCCACCCTCGACCGGGTGCGAGAATCCCTGTTCAATCAGATCGCTGGGGATGTCCCGGGCGCCCGTTTTCTGGACCTGTTTGCCGGGTCCGGGGCTATCGGTATCGAGGCGCTCAGCCGGGGGGCGGAGGAGGTGGTGTTCGTGGAGCTCAATTCCCAGGCCCAGGCCATCATTTACCAGAATCTGGCCAAATGCCGGTTTCTGGATTCCGAAAATGAGGAGAAAAAGTCGAAAAACTGGATTCTACTCAAATCCAACGCCCTGCACGCCCTCAAACTGCTGGTGGAGCGTCACCATCAGTTCGATCTGGTGTACATCGATCCGCCCTACGCCGACGGCCTGTATGAGGAAACCTTGACGGCGCTGGCGCGGTCCGGCCTGCTGGCGGAATCGGCGCTGGTGATTGCCGAACACCATCACAAAATGGCTTTGCTGGAAAGTTATGATAAACTGAAACACATCAAAAACCGGCAAATCGGGGATACTTGTTTGTCGTTTTATGAATTTTAAAAGTTGGACAGGATAACAGGATTTAAACTCGGATTAACCACAGAGGACACAGAGAAAAGCAATAAACACCCCATTTGTCATTCTGAGCGGAATGGAATGGAGCGAAGAATCTGGTTTTTGCCTTGCTCCCTGTTCCGGGTTTTTATGATTTTATCCTGTTATCCCGTCAAATTTCTTTAGGGTCATGTTGCAGCAGGCTCAGCATGACACACAAGTGAAAATTAATGAACGTATCGATTCCCAAAGATAAAAAAATCGTCATCGCCATGAGTGGTGGAGTGGACAGCTCCGTCGCCGCGGCCCTGCTCAAAGAGCAGGGGTACGACCTCATCGGCGTCTCGCTTCAACTGTGGAACTACAGCTGGGATACCGATGAACGTTTCGGCACCTGCTGTTCGCTCGACGATCTCGCCGATGCCCGCCGCGTGGCGGAGAAGGTCGGCATCCCGCATTACATCGTGAATCTCGAAAAGGAATTCCGTAAGGAAGTGGTGGACTATTTCGTTGCGGAATACATGCAGGCGCGTACGCCCATTCCCTGCACCGCCTGCAACAAGAAGCTCAAGTTCGACGAGCTGATGAACAAGGCGCAGATTTATGGTTACGATTATGTCGCCACCGGACACTACGCGTCCATTGTTCAGAATGAAGAGGGACGCTATACCGTGAAGCGCGGAAAAGACCGGAACAAGGATCAGAGCTACTTCCTGTTCAACCTGTCGCAGGAACAGTTGGCGCAGAGTTTGTTTCCGCTGGGAGAAATGGACAAGCCGGAGGTGCGGCGACTCGCGGAGTCGATAGGCCTCAATGTCGCCGGCAAGTCGGAATCGCACGAAATCTGTTTTATTCCAGACAACGACTACGCCGGATTCATTGCCGGGCAGGTGGGTAAAGAAGCCTTTAAGCCGGGCAACATCGTCAAAGCCGACGGCGAGGTGCTGGGCACACACAAGGGCTATCCCGCATTCACCATCGGTCAGCGCAAAGGGCTCAATCTCGGCGGCCTGACTGAGCCGTATTATGTGACGGGAATCAGTTCAGTTAAAAATGAAATTACCGTCGGTCCCAAAACGGACCTGTTCCGCGAGGAGTTTACCGTGAGTGACGCGAGTTGGTACCTCGATCACTGCGAACCGTTCGAAGCGGATGTGCAGATTCGTTACCGCCACCAGGCAGTGGAGTCAGTGGTGACTCCGCTTCCCAATGGACGCGCCCGGATTCAGATGAGCATGCCCCAGCCCGCCATAGCTCCTGGACAGTCGGCAGTGTTCTACAAGGACGACTGCATTATCGGCGGGGGCTGGATCGAATGAGCGATACCCCGCTTGCGGTCGCGGTGGAGGCGGCCCTCGCGGCGGGGCGCATCCAGCAGGAACGCGCCGACAGCGTCGGCAAAATCCAATACAAAGGCGAAATCGACCCCGTTACGGAAATCGACCTGCTGTGCGAACAGGAAGTTATTGGCAGGATTCATAAAGCATTTCCCGATCACGCGTTTCTCGCTGAAGAATCCGGTGCCACCAAAGGCGACGCCGATCATCTGTGGGTCATCGATCCGCTCGACGGCACGGTGAACTATGCGCACGGTTATCCCTGCTACTGTGTGTCGATCGGTTACCAGCACAAGGGCGAGGTCGTGGCAGGCGTGGTCTACAATCCCTGTCTCGATGAATTGTTTGTCGCCGAGAAAGGGCAGGGCGCGACCCTCAACGGCAAACCAATCACCGTTTCCCCGATTACCGATTTAAAGAAAAGCCTGCTGGCAACGGGATTCCCCTACGACATTAGCGAATCGTCCGACAACAACCTCGATCACTTCCAGGATTTTATTACGGAGTGCCAGGCGATACGTCGTCCGGGATCGGCGGCGGTGGATTTGTGTTACACGGCGATGGGACGCTTCGAAGGATTCTGGGAGAAAAAACTGCATCCGTGGGATTACGCCGCAGGCTGGTTGATGATCGAAGAAGCCGGCGGCCAAGTAACCCACTTCGACGGCTCCCCGTTTCAGATGGGCGACCGCTCCATCCTCACCTCCAACGGTCACATCCACTCTGCCATGGTGGACATCCTTGCAAATAACCCGGTTTAATTTGGGTTACTTTTGGCTTACCCTATTCATACCTCTTATTATAACTTTTGAGTATCGATCAATATAATGAGCCTTCGTTTGACAATTATTCTGTATTTTGCGGCGGCCTTTTTGGCGCATGGCTCGCTTCTGTTGAATGATGCCCATGTTGCGGATGGCCGGTTTCTGAATTATTACATGCAGAAAGGAGACCTGGAACCTTATCTGTATATGTTGAGGACATCGGGGGCGTACATGTACGCCTGGATTCATGAGTTTTTTGGCCAAGTATCAATGAAGTTTTACAAAACGGTGATGTTCATCGATATATTGATCAACTCTGTTTTGATCTTTTTTCTTTTCAAACGCTACTCGCCTCTGAAAAAAAATCACTGCCTGTTTATTGCATTTTTGGCCTTGGTCTGGCCGGGATACCATGTTTCGGTCGATACCACCTTTTTCCCAGTATGGATTGTTCAAACTACGTTCTATTTAGGCTGGGCAATTTTTTTATATCAAAGAGAAAAAGGCGGTCATCTTATCCTGGCTGTGCTGGCTTATTCCTTGATGTTCGTATCCTTTAATTACAATGCCTGCCTGGTTTATCAATTTGTTTTGTTGGGGATCTATTTTCTTTATGTGAACGGCTACCCAAAAAATTGGATGGCCCTCGATTTTAAAACCAGAGTTCCCGCATTTATTAAAAGTAGTTGGGTTTTGATTGCGTTGCCTTTGCTGTATTGGTGGGTGAGGCAGGCTTACATGATGCCTCATGGAAGCAAGCTGGGTTACAACGAAGTCCGATTGATTAGCACAAGAACGCTGGAATATACCGCTTCGAATGTCATTCATTTGTTTTTTGATTTTCTGGTAAGCCCTTTTTTCCTTAAAACTTCTATTTGGATAGCTTTGATCCTTACCGCAATAGGAGCCCTCTGGTTATTCAGAAAAACCTTTTTAGAACAATCGAATCTGGAGGACCGGCTTTATTACCAAAACGCGATCGTTTTGGGTTTTATCGCCGCATGTTGTTTGGCGCTACCCTTTGCCGCGGTTGCAAAACACTTTGAGTTGTTTAACCTGTCAGCTCGGCATGGGATTTTGGTAGCACCATTTTTTGGTTTGTTTCTCGTAGGTGTGGTCGGTTACTTTCTTGTTAAAGCAGGGAGCCGTTGGGCGCGATGGGAGAATCTGATTTTGTGCCAGATCATCATTTATCTGATTTTTCTTGATATCAGTTTGTATTCGTCCTGGCAAGCTCGCACCGTCAAGGATATCGCCGTGTCCACGCAATTGAAAAAACTGGAGCCCTTGCGCAATGTGAGTGTTTACTTGATCAGGGACCATATGCCGCGTGGCCGTCATCCCTATATTCGCTCAGAGGGTAATTTACTGCTTTACGAGGCTTGGGGGAGGGATGAGTTTATAGGGATTTTCTCCTTGGAAACTGATCCGCAAAAAATGAAGAAACTCGTCAGCAATGATGTGGCTTTGTGGGTGATCAAAAAGGATTGGAGTCTGGCGGGCTCCACGAAGTTTAATCCGAAGGGGTGTGTCGGAGAATTGACCATTTCCCCCCGGCAGGAAAAAAATGAGATGTTGACGGCCTTCAAGTATACCTATTATAAAATCCTGGCTAACGACAAGCTGAATGCATTCTTCGATAACAGGGCCACCGTGGAATTGAAGCCCTTGGGTTTTGATACCGAGGGCAATCCCTGCGCTTAAAGAGAGGGGCGTGACGTACCCAAACCGGACTGGAGGTTATATCTTGGACTGGCGGGTGCTTGATTTATTGTGGTAGCGGTTTCAGTTGGTAGTAGCTTTTGGCGCTATGACCATCGTAAGCGGTTCCAGCAATCCACCGTACTTTTTTGTGTTTTCCGCCGGGTTGACCCACCCCATCCACAAAAATTTCGCGACGAGTTTCGGAAGAGTTTTCTGAGTCCAATTGTTTGAATCCAACCTCAGGGGTTATTTTAAATGTTTCTTTGTCCCAAACAAATTGTCCGTAATCCAGGAACATGTATCTTCTTCCTAATCGGTGGGTATAACCCAAAACGAGGTCCAGGTCGATTTTACTTACAGGAAAGCTGTTCCTCATAAACTGATTCGGTTGGAAATTCTTAAATACCAAATGCACCAGATCATCCTTGTCAGAAAAAAGCGCAATTTGACCTTGAAACGCTTCAAAGTTAAAAGAAATTTTTCCCTCAATGAAATTAAAGCTTCCAGAGAATGGGACGGGGTTTTTCAGCCCTTGAAAAAAGTCAGGTAAAAGAGCTCCCTGGATGAATCCAGGGCCCGAGCCATTCTGAGCTTCGGGCTTTACGGAGTTGAATTCCAAGGCATTGCCCTTGGCCTTCAGGACTCCCCATGTAATCGTCCCTTCTTTCAGTAACAGATTTTCAATGAATATTTGGTCGAAATTCAACAGAAAACCGAGTTCGGGGATTTTCAGTATAGAGTTTGAGATTTTAAATTTCTCCAAACTTACGGTTAAGCGATTGAGTGCTTTATTTGTTTTTTTCGGTGCTCTTTTTTTAGCTGTTTGGGGATTTATTGAAAATGAATTTAGGTTATTCGTGAAATATTTCTGTAAAAAATATTGGAACTCCAGAGACTCAATGCTGAAATTTGTTATCTCCAACTTATTTGAGACAGGCAAATCGAATAATGTTTTATAAGATAGATCTAATTCTTTCAAAATAAACGTACGTCGTGAACTGGTTTTGGAAAGATTTTTAATGTTAAATCCGCGGAAAATATTTCCGTTGGTCGATCCAACGCTAAATTTATGAGAACCTCCCTCCACCAGAGTGGATAAGGCAATGTCTATGGGGATTGCTGTAAAGGACAGCAGTAGAAAAACAGTAGCAAAGGGGAAAGAGAGTCCTAGTAAATAAATTAGGGTTTTGTTTTTCATATGTGTGGTTGTTGGCGTTTAAATAAGCTTATGATCAGGTTGCGCTAAAGTCTCTATGAGATTCACTGAGGCCTGGGTTCTCGATTAACAATGAGATTCTTTGCTGTAAGGCTTTTAAAAAGTAATCTCCCCGAATATGCGACCGTTATTCCCAGTAGAAAAAGCCAATTCAAACTGATCGTTAGAGCAGCAATGTTGTAGGCTGAGGAGCCAAATCGAAATTGAACCTTATTAGAACCGGGTTCCAGGCGAATGGCTTTGTAAGCCAGATTGGCCTGATACACCTTAACGTCTTTTTTGTTGACCTGGGCTTTCCAGAAAGGATGCCAGGTGTCGGCGTAATAAAGCCAGTTTGCTCCAGAGTCATTCGAAGGGTTGTCCACCTGAATCTGCAATGAGTCGGAAGAAAAAGATAAGATGTTCACTTTTTGGCTGTGTAAAATCGATTCGTCAGGATCGGGCTTTTTTGATTGATCCTGCAGGATTTCATCAACCGTTTGGCAATCTTTCTCTTCACCGTTGGGATGAGGGTCCGTCAGGATCAATTCAGTTCCATTGTAGTCAGGATGGCGTATGATTTTGGAAGCTTCTTCTTCAGTGCAGGCTTGATAGGCTCTTTTAAACACAACGAGTTTATCCCGTGAGACGCCTGAAGCCAGTAGTATGCTTTTGTTGCTTTCTGGGACAACAAATTCCGATTCCCTATAATACGGCGGTTTGTCCGAAAGGTCCAGCGAGGGGGAGCCGTGGCCTGAGCGCATTAATAACTCCAAGGGTTTGAGCCAATGATCCGTACGGTATGGGCTTGAAAAAATATCCTGAAATAAAAATGATTCTATAGACCAATTGATGGCCCGGGGATTTGAGTTGAGATGTTCAAAATAGTTCAGCCAGGCCTCTGATCGTGGAGTCAGAGTTGCTTCTATCTTTCGGTTTGCAATATAAGGCATCGGCTTAAAGTTGAGTTGCTGGTATTGATTCGGGCTCAGGTTGATTAATCTGTGGTTGGCGTGGTTTATTTGGTAATAGCACAGCTCGACAAATGTGAAGAGAAGACAAAACCAAACTAACCGTTTTCTTGAGTTGGCTTTGGAGGACCACACCAAGAATAAATAAAAAACGATCCAAGCCGTCAAGTAAATGATTGCGGTTGTAAGAAAATGGCTGGATATGCCAGTTAAGTCCCAAACAGAAGTTTCATACGGCATATCTCTTTCGCTGGATTTTAGCCAAGAATAAAACATGGAAGGGACTTTATAGAAAAATAGAGAAAAAACAATTCCTGTAGATAATACGGTTGAAATGAAAAGGATGGTCTTTTTTGAGGTGATTTGGGAAGTTAAAAGATGTTCGAATGCGAAGCCCGAAAGCAGGCATAGGAAAATTTTTATCATGGGAAGAACCAGGGTCAGGTGCCTGTAATAATTCATTCCCGGCCAAATATAATAAAATAATTTTGAAACAAATGTTCCTTCCGCAAATAAAATAAGGATGACGGTTGTTGTTAGGGCTGGAATGATGAACCTTCTCGGTTTGCGGGTGAGAAAGAACAGTAGGGCGGTCAACGGCAAAATACCAAAGTAAACATTGTAGTCCAGGGCCGGTGAAAATCTGCTAAAGATTTCCTGCCAGTGATCCCATGTAGTCCTTCCGTAGGTCAGGAAGCCGTCAAGGGTAACCGTTCCGTCCAAACTCCGCCCTTTATTGTAATTGACAATTTCCCCGGTTCCGTTTTTTAAAAGAATTAAATTGCAGGCCATTGGAACGAGTAACGATAAAGAAAATGCGGGGAACGCCCATTTGTTTTTGAAGCAATAATTCCAGGTCGACCATGCCTTGTCTTTGTGTACCAACAAGTAGGTGGACAGAAATAGAAACAATGTCAAAGATATGATTGGGGCAAAGTAGGGGAGGGTTCCAAAAAGCTGAAGAGTAGAAATATTGCCGGCAATAAGTAAATCAGGAATTTTGTGGGAATCGAAGAACTTTAAGAAGAAGTAAAGCGTCAGAGGAATCAGGTAAAATAAATGCAAGTTGTACCAGGGCTGATCGAACCATATGCAGGAGAGCACGGTGATGCCTGTGGTCATAAATTTGGCTTCTAAGGATTGATATAAAAATTTCCCCAGAAGCCATACCCCAGATGTGAGAAGCAACAGGTCGGTAAAAATTGACAAATAAAAAATATAAAGAAAATTAACGGAACTCAGTAGTCCACCAGAAAGCATCAATAAAGACTGCAGGGGACCTCCCTGAACGTAGTACCACCAATTGGCGACCGTTCCGTGAGTCATGTAGGGCATCCATTGAGCGATCTCTCCACTCTGAATGGAATTATTTAAGAAGTAATACTGAAGTGATAAAAATTGAAACCCGTCATGCCCAAAGGGAGTTTTATTTGAAAACGCCAGGTATGAAAGAATCAGAAGCTCTGCCAGTATTATGGAAGCTAAAGGGAGGTGGGAAAGACGACTTTTCATAAATTAAGCTAAACGGAGGTGGGAAAGGGATAAAAATTCGGAGTCAGGATACAGGAGTTTTGAGTGGTTGGGTAGAGTAATATGGCGTTCAGGTCCTATGATACGAGAAGTATTTTGGGGCGGTGCAGATTATTCCAGTGTCGGTTTGAGGAGGTAGGTGTAGCCGGCCAGGCCTTCTTTGTAGAGGGTGAGGAAGCGGTCGGCTTCGTCCTGGCTAATGTTGCCGTCGCGTACGCTGTGGATGAGGAATCCCGCCATGCGTCCCGCCAGTTCGTCGGCGCGGAACTGAACGTAATCTAGAACGTCGGCGACGTTTTCGCCTTCGATGATCTGCTCGTATTTCAACGAGCCATCTTTCTTCATGGAGATGTGAACGGTGTTGGTGTCGCCGAACAGGTTATGCAGGTCGCCCAGGATTTCCTGATAGGCACCGGTCAGGAAGATGCCGATGCGGTAAGGTTCGTCGGGATGCACCGGGTGCAGGGGCAGGGTGCGTTCGGTATTTTGTGAGCCGATGAACCCATCAATTTTTCCGTCGGAGTCGCAGGTGAGATCCATCAACGTTGCCTGCCGGGTCGGTTCCTGGTGGAGCCTCTGGATCGGTGCGATAGGAAACACCTGGTCGATGGCCCACGAGTCCGGTACCGACTGAAACACGGAGAAATTACAGAAATATTTATCCGCCATTTTCTGCGGTAGATTTTTGAGTTCTTCGGGCATGTATTTGAGGCGCGCGGCCATATCCTGAATCTTGCGGCAGATGCCCCAGTACAACTGGTCCGCCTGTGCCTGGTCTTTCAGTGAAATCAATCCCAGGAAAAACTGATTCTGCGCCTGATCTTTAAGGTCTGTCGCATCATGCCAGGATTCGATGATGTTTTTATTGGAAGCCTGTTGCCAGACGTAATGCAGATCCTGCACTACGGTGGGGGCATCTTCTTCGATTGTCAGGTCGTGATCCAAATCGGGGAAGGAAGCGACGTCCAGCACGTTGAATACGAGCATGGAATGATAGGCGGTCAACGCCCGTCCCGATTCGGAAATGATGTTGGGATGCGGAAGGTTTTCCTCCTGGCAGATTTCGTACAGATGGTAGACCACGTCATTGGCATATTCCTGCACCGTATAGTTGGCACTGGACGCGAACGTTGAACGGGAGCCGTCGTAATCCACCCCCAGTCCACCGCCGACGTCGATGAATTCGATATTGCACCCCTGTTGCATCAATTCGGCATAGTAGCGGCAGACTTCCTTGAGGCTGGTTTTGATCCGGCGGATATTGGTGATCTGACTTCCCAGGTGAAAATGGATCAGGCGGATGCAGTCCTTGATGTTCTCCTGCTCGGCGATCTCCAGAGCTTCCACCAGTTCGATCGGACTCAAGCCGAATTTGGAGTATTCGCCGCCGGAGGCAGCCCAGCGGCCCGATCCGGCACTGACCAGTTTGATGCGCAGGCCGATGTTCGGACGGATGTCGAGTTCCTTGGAGACGCGGACGATGGTTTTTAATTCCGACAATCGTTCGACCACGATGAATACTTTCTTGCCCAGCTTTTGACCCATCAGTGCCAATCGGATGAACGCTTCGTCCTTGTAGCCGTTGCAGATCAGCAAGGCTTCCGGGTTGTCCATGATGGCGAGGATGGCGTGCAGTTCCGGTTTGGAACCGGCTTCCAGTCCGATGTTGTAGGGGCGGCCGAATTTTACGATTTCTTCGACGACTTGTCTCTGCTGGTTGACCTTGATCGGGTACACGCCATGATAGGTTCCTTTATAATTATTTTCCCGGGAGGCTTTTTGAAATGCCTTGGCCAATCCGGCGATGCTGGATTTGAGGATGTCCGAAAAACGGATTAGGATCGGCAGGGAGTACCCTTTCGATTGGATATCATCCACCAGACGTTTCAGGTCAATGGAATGCTGGCTGGTTTTGTCGGGACGAACAACGATATGCCCTTCAGGGTTGATACCGAAATATCCCGCACCCCAGCCCTCGATGTTGTACATTTCCAGGGATTTTTCCACGGTCCATTTTTGCATCGGTATTCCGGGTTATGAAGGTTATTGAAAGCGCTCTGTGAAAGAATATTTTGTTGATTGTTTCATTTAAATGAGATTGCGGGAAAATGTCAAATAAAATCGAAAAGTACGGAAAGGAAGGCTCTTTTGGGGGAATCAATTATATTTTATGGGGGAATCAATGTATGATATAAAACTCCAAATTTTGCAAACCATCGTTTTTTCAGGGAAATAAATGAACATCGAAAAAGTGGATGTCCGGGATATTGCCCAGCAGTTCGGCACCCCGGTCTATGTCTATAGTCTTAATATTCTCCGCAAGTCGATTGCAGAAATCCGGCCGTTGGCTCCGGTAGTGCGCTTTGCCATGAAATCCTGCTCCAATACGAAAATTTTGCAGGAAATGCTGAAATCCGGGATCAAGATCGACGCGGTGAGTATCCCCGAAATCCGAAGAGCCCTCCTGGCTGGTTATGCCCCGGAGGATATCTGTCTGTCGAGCGACGTTTTTTTTAATTCCGATGAGGCGGAGTTTTGTCTGAGGAACAATATCTTTTGCTCCTGCGGTTCGCTGGGTATGCTGGAAGAATACGGCGAAACCCGCAAGCGGCTGGGCATCGGGTCGGACGGCGTATCGATTCGTATCAATCCCGGCGAAGGGGCGGGGCACTCCAAAAAAACCAATACCGGCGGGCCTTACAGCAAGCACGGCATCTGGTACGAAAATCTGGACGAGGCCAAAGCCATCGCCAAAAAATATGATCTCAAGATTATCGGGGCACACACCCACATTGGCTCCGGTGGAGATATGGAACATCTCAGCCGTATCTCCGGCAAGCTGGTCGATTTCGCCAAACAGTTCCCGGACCTGCAAATCGTTAATTTTGGCGGAGGCCTGCCCTATGAGTATGATCCGGACAAGCCTCAGGCGGTGATCAGCGACTACCAACCGATACTCAAGGAGCGCACTCAGGAGTTGGAAAAACATTTTGGGCGACCCATCACCTGCGAGATCGAACCGGGGCGAAGATTCGTCGCCGCTTGCGGTTTTCTGATTGGAGAAGTGCGGTCCCTCAACCATACCTTCGATGAAAATAAGAAACGGCTGGATTACGTGCTGACCAATGTCGGGTTTTGCCACCTGTTGCGACCTATGGCGTATGGTTCTTATCATCCGATATGGTTTGCCGGGGATGGCTTGGGCGAGGAAACCGATGTCATTGTTGCCGGACCGGTTTGCGAATCCGGCGATGTGTTGACCCAGAAAAATGAAGAACCGGTACCGCGTCGATTACCCCTTCCCCAACGTGGAAGCTTGATTGTCATCGGGGGAGCCGGGGCTTACGGGCACGTCATGTCCTCCAACTACAATTCCCAGCCGCTGATTCCGGAGGTTCTGGTGGAGGATGATCAAATGACTTTGATTCGCCGACGGCAAACGCTGGAGGATGTGATTCGGGAAGAAGAGTAACAGGAAAGAGTAGAGAGTATCGATCAAATCCCCTGCCGTATAAAGCGGTCAGGGGATTTGTTTTTTAGAAGAGTCAAGCCTCGGGCGAGATTGATTTTGAACTTTGGACCTCTACCGCGAAACAGTCTCCTGAAAAAAGCGACGAAGGCTCCGAAAGCGATCAACGCGGGCACCATTAACTTTTTGGCGATGGACATCAACCCGGCAAAGAGCGCGGCCAGGCCTACTTTCTGAGCATTGCCTCCCGCTGTCAGGCCCACCAAACTGACGATACCCAACGCCGCCATTTGATCCCCCATCGAATAGTCCGCGTATCGGTGACCTTCGTTGAAGGTGTGTTGATCCACGAGGAAAGCCATGTCGTCCATGGACTTCAGGTAATTGTCGTAGGAGCTGACCCAAGTGATTTTTTCGTAACCCTTGCGTCCGAGCTTGATGGTGATCGCGTTGACCGTTGTTTCCTCACCGTCGATGACGTCGAACACCCAGGACACGGAATGATTGTTTTGGTTCAGACGGGGTTTTTGAAGCCAGCCGCCGATTTTCAAAGGGGTAATATTATTTGTGGCTCTCGCCGTATTGATCTTTTCCGCGTTGTCGGAAATTTCCTGCATCAAGACGTCAGCGTCCATATTTCCCCAGTCCTCCAGCGAGACATACCCTTCGGGGTAGTAGTTTAAAATCAACTGAACCCCGGTGTTATGATTGAAAAGCAGAGCCTCCGTATTTGGGTCCTCATCCGATTTCTGTAGGATTTGGTCATAATGACGAGCGGAATCGCCCATCAATAGGGAGTATCCCCTGGCGAGGTTAAAAGTGCTGTTCGACTGTTCGAGTGAGTACTTTTTGAGCTCGTATTTCCAGGGCAGACTGATGACTTCCTCGTTGATGGCTCTCTGAGTTGCGAGAAGATCCGGGGTCACCGCCTGAGCCGACGAAGCCATGCTCAAAACGATCAATACCGCTATGAGGGTATTCGTTTTTTTCATACACTTACCCCTTACGGGAATTTCCATTCGAGAAGTATCCCTAATTAAAACTTTGTCACGGGCTGATAATCATTACCCTGATCTCTTCTATATTCGTGGAATCAGACAGAATTTCAAGTAGAAAATTGATATTTTTGTCAATAAAATCAATAAGTTAATAATTACATGGAAAGCTTTGAGTGTAACCGGCGGGTGAGGGTGACAGGAAAGGATTTGAAATAGGCGGAGATGGACAAAAAGATACCCCACTCTCCAAATTTTCATAAGACTGGGGTATCGCTTCGTCAGAAATGAGCGACTGTCGGGTGGACGAGGGTTTCGAAATCCTTGTAGGCCAGTTTAACGATCTCGGAATGTGTCCCTGCGTTGAAACCGATTTCGTCGTCCCAGCTCAAAATCTCCTCCACGTAGACGTCCATGTCGTACAGATTACCGAACGGCGGCATGGCACCAACCTCGCAGTCGGGGAATTTATCCTTGAACTCATACTCCTTGGCCAGTTCCACATGCTTGGCCCCCGTGGCTTCTTTCAAAAGTTGAAAATCCACTTTATTGGGTGCAGGCAGAACCGCCATGGCCAGTTTGCCGTCCAACTTGACCATCACCGTTTTCGCCAACAGGTTCCCGGAGATGTGTGCCTGCTCAGCAATTTCTCCAGAGGTGTAGGCAGGTGGGTGACTGAGAGTGACATATTTTACGTGGTGGCTATCCAGAAATTTTTTAAGTTTAGTGGTTGGCATGATAACCCTCCTTTCGGGACAGTGATCTACCCCTAATATAGGTCGTCACGGGAAAAGGCGCACCTAAAGAGCGACGGGACTCCTGCCGGAGGGGGAACTGGCTGGCTGTTCTAGGAAGGAAATAGTCACTGGGCGCAATTCTAAGATATTAAAGTTGCACCGGCAGGCTCGTGGGTTCAGAACAGGGGGTCTATTTTTTGCGCCATCTGGATGTCGGCGAGGGTGACGCCGGAGACGGTGTGGGTCCAGTATCGTACGGTGATGCGCTTGTAGTGGATCAGGATATCGGGATGGTGGTTGCTGGCCTCCGCCGCCTCGGCGACTTTATGAACAAAGTCTATGCCGTCTAAATACGTCTTGGCGTGATGCACGCGGTAAATGAAGGGCACACCCTTTTCGTTGATGTCCTTCTTCCATTCCGGTGTCAGCTCTTTAATTTTTTGGTCAAGCTCCTGCTCGGTTAATGCTTTTTTTTCTTCCATTATTACCTCTCTATGAAAACCTGTCACCCTGAGTTTGTCGAAGGGTGACGCGAATTTTTAATGTCGTACTTCGACAGGCTCAGCATGACATTAAAAATATTTTTATCAAGCGACTAATTGCTATTCAATAACTTCTCCAACTTCTTGCGCAGGGTGATGGGGTGGACTTTGTATACAAAGCTTTCCTCGCCGTTGATGAGGACGACGGGGATTTTGTCTTGATAGCGTTCAAACAGTCCGGGATCGGATTCGATATCGGTCATCTTTAGTTCCGCTGGCATCTCAGCGATGACTTGTTCGATGATTTCTTTAGCGTCGTCACATAAGCAACAATCTTTTTTCGTCATGACCTCAATGGTGATCATGACATCCCTACATACTGTGCGTCATGGTGGTGAACTTGCCCCACAGGATGAGCGCGATGGCCAGCACGATACAGAACACCAGCACTGCGGTGGCGATGGGACGTTTTCTCCAATGCGTTTCCGGTCCACGGTCGATGATCGGCACCGCCAGCAGAAACAGGATGCACAGTAGCGGGGCAATCACTATAAACGGTACCCATAAATTTTCCAGAGCGTACAACCAGACAAATTGCCACGGTGGTTTGGTGACTTCCATTCCCACGACCGGCGGATCTCCCAGCGGCGGGGCGATGGTCAACGCCAGCACGAAGATCAAAAGAAACACACCGGACGCGGCGCGGTTCAGATACACCAGGTGACGACTGAAAGGAATCTTCCTCCCACTTTCCGGCTGTTCCGGGAGCGGGGACAATTTATGATACTTGATATAAAACAGGTGCAGTCCGATTAACGGAATGGTGAGCAGGGGTAGCAGGGAGATGTGCCACATGTAGATGCGGCTCAACAACGGCACGCCCTGCGCAAACTGTTCGGTGAGCGGCACGCCGAGAATGCCCATGAGTTCCGCGACCCACAGAAAATGCGCCAATGCTTCGTACGCTTCCTGATCCCACTTCAGTACCGTGCCGGTGAACAGCAGGCCGACTATCATCAACAGCAATCCGACACCGACGTACCAGTTGACCTCGCGCGGCGCCTTGTACGATCCAGTGAACACCACCCGGATCATGTGCAGGAGCAGGGTGATGGTCAGCACGTCGCCCGACCAGAAATGAACACCGCGCAGGAACCAGCCGAGCCATACCTGGTCGACCAGGTAATGGATGCTGGGGTTGGCGCGGTCGGGATCGGGCACGTAAAACTGGGCGAGGAGTGCCCCGCTTACGACGAGAAGCGTAAACGCGCTGAGCGTCATGCCACCGAGCGAGTATTTGAATGAGTTGGAGTGTTCCGGAACTTCGTATTCGAGTACTTCGAGTCCGAGGCGTTCCTTGATGGTCTGGAGGAGTCCGTTGGCCATAAATGCCTTGGTTGTCCGGTCAGGACCGGAGATTATTCACACGGGCGTCTGAGAGTCAAAAACCCGAACAGTGCACCTGAAAATAGGGTCACTGCCGCCGCCCATCCGTAGCCTTTTTGTGAGGTGGAAATCCATTCGTGTTCAGCGGGCTCCACATGTTTCACCTGCGACATGTCGTGGCCTTCGTGCTCGGGCATCTTTTGTTGTTGCTCTTCACCCCACAAGGGACCGCCACCCCCCACTTCTTCCATTTCGAACGCGTCCATGGAATCGCTCACGCCGTATTCGTTGGCTCCCGATTCAGTGGCTTTCATGTCGAGGGTTGCCTCAGGAAGTTTCGGCAGTGTGGTCTCTTCTTTTTTCGGTTCCGCGTCGTGACTCCCGCCATGCGCCCACAGTAGAGTGGGGCCGGCGGTCGCTAAAAATGAGATGAGAATTAAGGAGCTGAAAATTTTCATGTCAGGATTGCTCCACCAGTTGCGCGAAGGCCGCCATGGCGTCATCCGTCGCCCAATCGCGGGGACCGATGGCCTTGTGCACGATGATCCCATGTTTGTTGATGATAAAGGTTTCCGGTACGCCGGTGGTCTTGTAATTTTTTTTGGCCACATCGCTTTCCGGGTCCAGCAAAACCGGAAAGGTGAGTTTGTACTCTTCCATGAAAGGTTGGATCAGGCTCTGATCCTTGTCGACGCTGATGGTCAGCATCTCAAAGCCCCTGTCTTTAAACTGGTCATACACTTTTTGCATGGAGGGCATTTCCACCTTGCAGGTGGCGCACCAGGTGGCCCAGAAATTGATGAACACCACTTTGCCGCGATAGTCCTTGAGGTCGATGTTGCCGCCGGAAAGAGACGGTAGTTTAAAGCCGGGAGCGATGAAACTCTCCTGCGGATACTCCGTTTCAAACGGTTTCAATTCCACTTTGTTGACCGACGCGATTAAAGCAGCGAACAGCACGGTGAACAGAATCGCGTACGGGATGAATATGTGGGCGGGCTTTCTTTGTAGTGTTTGTTCCATGGGAATGATTACAGGTGTCTTTTATAGGGTCGATAGAATTTCCTATCTACGGCAACTACAATTTCATCGAGGCTTTTGCCTTCCTGATACAACTCGTAGGCGTAGATGACTTCATTTATACAGACGTCGCATTTGGATCCGTGTGTGCTAGTGAAACAGGTCAACAGGCTTTTGTGCCCGTGATCTTTTTTACAGTAGCAGTAACAAAACTGGCTGTCGATGACTTTGGGGATTTCAGCCGCATACTTATAAGCCAGTGCGGTTTTGCCTGAAAACAGAGCGTGACTCAGTACCGGCTTGTTTTCGACCAGTTGGCCCGTTGCCGGAGCGGGATTGGAGGCTGTGGCGCGTCCTGCGGGTTTGGTGTAAACGTACACTCCGCCCAGCACCATTAAAATAACGACGATAAACGCCGTAGCGGTCCATTTTGACGGGTGTGCGGATGAGGTTCCGCTGGAGTTCTTTTTTTTGTTGGATTTTCGTTTGCCCATTGCAATCTCGCTGGTTCAGGTTATCGAAGTCATTATATCTGTTGCCACGGTGAGCATGCAAGGCCTGCTTTGAGTCACCGTTTGGGTGGGTACCATCGACTTAGGGTGGCGGGTGAGAAGCCTATCAGAAAAAGTGAGGCGATGGCAATATTTCTGAGGGTGGTGAATCCGATCCCTTCGGCCAACCAGCGGCGGGGGGAGGTGAAGGCTTTTTCCTTGAGTAGAACCACCGGGCCCTCTTTGCTCAATCGGCGGAAAAAATCGAGGTCCTCGCAGATCGGGAGGAGGGGGAATCCCTTGAGTTCATGGAACACTTCCCTTTGCACAAAAATGGCCTGATCGCCGTATACCAGATTGAGGTAACGGGATCGCCAATTGGCCCAGCGGGAAATCCTTTTGAGAGCGGGCAGGGGTGAATCGATCTGGAGACTGAACGCCCCGCCGAGATACGGACCGTCGGCCATGATTTCAATCATTTTCCGATAGCCCCGGAGGTCCACATGGCTGTCGGCATGCAGGAACAGAAGCAAGTCTCCTTTAGCTTCTCCGGCGGCGGCGTTCATTTGAGCCGCACGGCCGCAGGGACTCTGGACGACCGTGACCTCGCACTGGCGGGCAATATCAACCGTGTCATCCACGCTCCCACCGTCGCCAATAATAATTTCAAACGGTTGCTGTTGTTTTAACCGGGTCAGGGTTTCGCAAAGCGCGGTCGATTCATTAAAAGTGGGAATGATGACCGATACTTTCAAGGGTATTTTTATCTGTTCCGAGTTTGTCATTTCTGGATGAGGGGATCCCCGCACTATTTGTGAGGTTCGTCTATGCGTTGCCAGTAAATCATAAAAATCCTTTTGATACAATGATATAGGGCCGTAAGGCAGTTTTCCCGAAGTCGGTTTTTCGTCTGGGCGGGTAGAGGTTGAGTAACATTTTTTCTGTAAAGGTTTTCCGGTTCTGTATTTCGTCGGGAAAATGTTATAAAATTAGTCAATTATTTTGGTGACTTAGATATGCTGGCTCATTTTATTGATTCCAAACCATTTCAGTGCGGGTACTTCAAGGACCGCAAATCTCTGTTCGAAGAGTATCTTTTGGAGGATATTTCCGAGGTGGAGTTTGAGTACCTGCTCGCCCACGGTATGCGGCATTTCGGGGAGTATTATTTTCGCCCCCGGTGCCACAACTGCCACGACTGCGTACCCATCCGGCTACGCACCGCTGACTATTACATGACCCGCAGTCAGAAGCGCTCTCTTCAAACCAGTTCACAGGTAGAGATTCGCCTGGGACGTCCTCAATATTCAGAGGAAAAATTCAAGCTGTACCTGGATCATAAAAAGCGGTTTGTGTCTTTACAGGATGATGTTGAGGACGAGGAGAATTTTCGCTTGTCTTTCTATGCGAAGACTCCGTTCGGGATGGAGTTTGAATATTTCCTGGATGGGGAATTGATCGGTGTGGCACTGGCTGACGTCACGCGTAAAACCTTTTCCGCCATTTACACCTTTTACTCGACGAAGCATTCCCAGTTGAGCCTGGGCACGTTCAGCATCCTCAAGCAGATCCAGTTTTGCCAGAGCCGAGGCATCCCGTATTTTTATATGGGATATTTTATTGCGAAGAACAAGTCACTCAACTACAAGGCAAACTTCCGGCCGAACGAAATCTACACCAACCACGAATGGCGACCCTTCCGCAATGCCAAGGGAGACTCTCTGGTTCCAGACGAGGGACTGCAGTGGGTCAATGCCGACTCCCTCGTCAAAGCCTCATCTTCCCGCGAGTTTTAAATAACTCCGTTTTACCTCATTGACCTCCTCTTATTTTCTTCGCTTTTAATTTGACCTTTCGGCTATATTTTGATATTTCTAGAAATATGAAAATATTGAATGCAGTCACAGCGTTATCAGCTCTAGCTCAGGAACACCGCCTGGAGGTTTTCAGATTTCTGGTACAGGTGGGAAAAACCGGAATCCCCGCCGGGAAAATTGGAGAGCGAATAGATATTCCCCTATCCACTCTGTCCTTTCATCTCAATCAATTGAAGCATGCGGGGCTGATTCATTGCCGGCGGGAAGGAAGAACTTTATTTTATTCCGCCAATTATGAAGGAATGAATACGCTCATGGCCTACCTCACAGAGAACTGTTGTCAGGGGGAACCGGAGGGTTGTGTGACCTCGAGTCCTTGTGAAAGGGATGACTAGACCAGAGGAATAGAGACTGACTTGTTCCAGAAAACTTGAAACGCTCTTTTTCTTTGCGCTGGCAATTTAACGCGGAGAGCGTTGCAATCTTTTAAGAGAGTCTTTGGGAAATCGAATAAAACACTATGGCAAAAAAATGAGTAGTCAGTCCGCAATCACTTCGAAACCGACCCAAGCCACCACCCTTGGAGTTTTTGAGCGTTACTTAACCCTTTGGGTATTTCTATGCATTTTGGTTGGTATCGTCTGGGGGCATTTTTTTCCGGGTATGTTTCAGACAATAGGTAACGCTGAAATTTTCCGCGTTAACATCCCGGTGGCGGTATTGATCTGGATCATGATCATCCCCATGCTCCTGAAAGTAAATTTCAGTGCTTTGCACGAGGTTCGTTCCCACTGGAAGGGTATCGGCGTCACGGTTTTTATCAACTGGGCGGTCAAACCATTTTCCATGGCCCTGTTGGGCTGGGTGTTCATCTCCAATCTGTTTGCCGACTACCTGCCTGCGGATCAAATCGACTCCTATATCGCCGGTCTCATTATATTGGCGGCGGCTCCCTGCACAGCCATGGTCTTTGTCTGGAGCAATCTTACCCAGGGGGAGCCCAACTTCACCTTGAGCCAGGTTGCGTTGAATGACGTCATCATGATTTTCGCGTTTGCACCCATTGTTGGATTGTTGTTGGGCCTGTCCTCAATTATAGTTCCTTGGGAAACGCTGTTCCTGTCGGTCGCCCTTTATATTGTCGTGCCGGTTATTGTGGCCCAGCTGTTTCGAAACTGGGTGGTGAAGGAAAAGGGTGAAGAGGCCCTGGAAAAGATTATTAATACTCTCCATCCGCTTTCACTTTTGGCGCTTCTTGTTACCCTGGTTTTATTATTTGGTTTCCAGGGAGAACAAATAATCAACCAGCCGATGGTGATCGTGCTCCTTTCAATACCAATTCTGATCCAGGTTTACTTCAATTCCGGTTTGGCATATTTATTAAACCGGCAATTGGGGGTGGCTCACTGTGTAGCCGGTCCTTCAGCTCTCATCGGAGCCAGCAACTTTTTCGAACTGGCGGTCGCCACGGCCATCAGCCTTTTTGGGTTTGAGTCCGGGGCCGCATTGGCCACGGTGGTTGGCGTGCTGGTGGAGGTGCCCGTGATGTTATCCGTGGTACGGCTGGTCAACAGCACACGCGGCTGGTATGAAAAATTTCCGACAAATAAAGAGGAGGCTGCGTAACCGATCGGGTATTCAATGCCACGGGTCGCTAAAAGGGGACTTATTTTCCGACTTCTTTTAGCTTAATCGTTTCCCGCACGAGTAAATCAGCTACTTTTTGATTTCGATTGTTGATAGCGACATCCAGAGGTTTTTTTCCTTCGCTATTTTGCAATTCCAGTTTGGCACCTTTTCGAATCAGGGCGCTGGCCGCACCTACATGTCCTTTTTCGGCCGCCAAGTGGAGAAGCGTACCTTCCGGGGTTTCCTGGTCTACGTTTACCCCGTGGTCGACCAGCTCTTGGATGACGTGGAAGTGGTCATTGTAGATTGCATAATAAAGAGGTGTTTTCCCTTTGGCATCCTTGCGGTTGGGAGTTGCCTTTTTCTCAAGCAACAATCGAACGATATCGGGATAACCTTTTTCTGCGGCCAGATGGAGCGGAGTGGTGGCGGCGCCGGGTGGTCCGTGGACCAGGAATTTGTTATTGAGCAACGCTCTCACCACGTGGGTATGGCCTTCCATCACTGCTCCCATCAAAGGCGAAGGACCTGTTGCAGGGTGTACACGGGCTCCCTTGTTGACCAATAGTGCAACCATTCTTGGATGGTCATTCACGCTGGCCAGATAAAGCGGTGTCCAACCCTTTTTGTCTCTGGCATCCACCACCGCCCCCTTTGAAATCAGCATCAGGGCCGCTTCGTTTCTGGCCTCAAGAACGGCATAGTGTAGAGGAGTGCGGCCATGGGTGTCCTGGCTGTGGATATCGGCTCCGTGAGTGACCAGCAGGTCGATCATGGGCGCGTGGCCGGTCTCAGCGGCCAAATGCAGAGGCGTTCGGGCTTCATTATCTTTGGAATCGACATTTGCCCCTCTGTCAATGAGGACTTGAGCGACTTCCGTGTTTCCGCTCTGCGCGGCGTGGTGCAGATGGGTTTGACCGTTGCTGTCTTTTTGATTAACGTTTGCGCCTTCATCCAGATGGCGTCGTACTTCCTCAATGTTTTTGTATTGGACGGCCGTTTCCAGAGAAGATGTTTTGATTAGGGAACAGGACGTAGCGAGGAAAGAAAAAAGGATCAAAAAAGTAAAGCCGGGTAGGACAAGAGGAAATTTTTTCATAGGACTCCAACTCCCTTGTAAGTTTTAAGCTGGTTCAATTTAAAGGATAGAAAAATTATTGTCAATGAAGGTTTGAGAAAGGAAAGTAATACAGGAAGGCTGAAGTCTCAGTGGAGACAGGGCCGCTCCAGCATTCTGTTGAAAAACGGCCTGTTCCCTGAGTCTCAATCTGTGGAGATGTGATTCTTTTAGTTTTGAATTTTTCTTCGCTCGATAGCCGTCTCTGTGAGAATATCGGCAACCTTTTTGTGGCCATAGCGAATGGCGACATCCAAAGGCGATTCTCCTTGAGCATTATGGGCATTCAGTACGGCACCCTTTTCGATCAATAGTTCGACCACATCCGTATGTCCCTTTTCCGCCGCCAGGTGCAACAGGGTGGTGCCTAGAGGGATCGGTTGGGTGATGTCCTCGCCATAGCTGATGAGTAACTTGACCATTTTGGCGTGGCCATTCTGGGTGGCGTAGTAAATGGGAGACTTCCCTGAGCGATCTTTGACGTAGGGATCGGCTTGAAAATCGAGCAACGCTTGGGCGGACTTGGTGAACCCTTTTTCAGCGGCTATGTGAATGGGTGTTTTGATGGCATTGGGTTTGCCCTGGACTGCAGCTTTGTGTTTCAGAAGCATCCTGACCACTTCACTGTGGTCATTCCAGATGGCCGCAATCAAAGGTGTCGGTCCGCTTGCAGGGTTGACTTCGGCGCCCTTTTCGATCAACAGTTCTACATATTTTGGCAGGTTGTTCAGGGAGGCCAGGTAAAGCGGCGTCCATTTTTTCTGATCCCTGATGTCCACCAGCGCGCCTTTTAAGGTGAGCATAAAGGCGATGTCGTATTCTTCATTGAGTACCGCATAATGCAAAGGACTTCCGCCGGCCTTGTCCTGACTGTTTAAATCGGCTCCCTTGTCGGTGAGATAGTCCACTAAGGAGGGGCGTCCTTCCTGGGTGGCAAGGTGCAGGGGAGTACGACCCTGATTGTCTTTGGCGTTTACATTGGCGCCTTTTGCAATCAACATCCCCGCCGCTCCTTTAGATCCATCCTCGGCGGCGATATGCAAGGGGGTTTTGCCTTCCGCGTTTGCTTTGTTAACGTTGGCGCCTTGGTCCAAGTGGCTTTGAACTTTCTCAAGGTTTTCGGATCTCACCGCATTTTCCAGAGTGTCCGCTCTGAACAGAGAGCAACCGGAAGCAAATAATCCGAAAAGAACCAGAATGGTTAAGCCCGAGTGGGTGAGAGAGGATTTATGCATGATTTTAGAAGCTCCATTGTAAATTATTGTATTATAACAAATTACTGGATTGAGGCAGGCTTGTCAATGAAGGTGTTGTAAAATGGGGCGTTTCGCGAATCCCCTATATCTTCAGCGAGACCCACCCGTTTCGGTGCCTTTTTCACAGCCGCCTCACCCGGAGTTCTTGCTTCGGAGTCTTTACAATACATATCAGTTTTTTGTTTGCAGGATGCGCTTGTAGGTAATCACCACCACTTTTTTCTTTTCGCCCTGGGCAAATTGCGTCCAGTGTTGTTGCATGTCATTCTTCCCCGAGAAGGTAAGAGTGAGGGCGTGCATATGGGGTTCGCGGTCGACATCAATGGGGGCGTCTGGGGCCAGGTCAAATTCCAACGCGTTTTCCTTCTCTCCGATAAGAACCATTGTGGGTTGGTTGTTGAGTCCGCAGTAATGTGTCAGGCCCAGGTGACCTTTTTTATCGTCGTGGTAGATCGTAACCATCTCATTGGGAGTGCCAATAAAAATGGTTTCCACCAAGACACTGCCCACAGATGAAACCCGGTAGCTTGCCTTGATGTTTTGAGTTCCTTGTCCCATATCGACCGTGCCTTGCCAGTCGCCAGCCAGTTGCTTCATTTGCTGGAAAGCTTTCGATCCACCATAAGGGGCGTGCATCTCTTCCTCGCCCACCACGCTCAGGGGGCTTGAAACCAGCAGGACGATCCAACCTGCAAGAATAGTTTTAATGATTTTCATGGTGGTTTCCTTACCTAAATTACGCCGAAGAAAATGAGGTAGAGCCACGTCACGAGAAGGACGTTAATGATGACGCCAACATGAAAGAGAACGTTGAACAGTTTGCCGTAGGTCGGTTTGTATTCGTCTTCGTATTCATCCATGGTCTTCATCTCCTAATCCATGACCAGAGTTTTAAGTCGTTTCGCAAGGTCCGATCCGCGAATAATTTTGCGCACCGGACGCTCCATCAAGTTGAAACTCATATACAGCCGTTCCAGATTGCCAAAGGTTTCCGATGCCGCGAGCGCCTCACCGCCGGCGTCACGGATTTCGTTGCGCCAGATGCTCAGCACCCTCAAGGTTTTCAGGTTGTCAGAGTTTGATAAGGCTTTCGCTCCTTCGTCCCCGATCCCGTTGCTGCACAGATACAACCGCTTCAGACCGGTTAAGGTTTGCGAGTGCGCCAGTGCGATTGCTCCGCCATCGCCACACTGTGTGCTATCCAGATGCAAGGCTTCCAGCTTTGGAAAGTTGCCCGATTGTGTCAGCGACTGGATGCCCTCGGCACCGATCGGATTGAAATCGAGAAACAATTCCTCCAGATTTTGAAAATGCTTTGATTCAGAAAATATCCGGGCTCCCTGGGGTCCGATGTTGTTGGCCTCCAGCATCAGGCAGACCAGGCCTTTCGCCATCTCGGATTGCGCCAAAGACCGTGCTGCATCATCGCTCAGCATGTTGTGGTTGAGGTACAGTGACCGCACGTTGCCCTGAAGGTTCTCCAGTGCCTCGATTTCGCGGTCGCCCAACTGGTTGTTGCTGAGGTACAGCTTTTTGACTTTAGGGAACGATTCCCATTCGGCCAGTAGTTTTAACTCTTCCAGGCCGATATTTTTATTTTCCAGGTCCAGCAGGCCCTGCTCTTCCGCAAACGCTTGCTGAAAAAGCACTTCCGCCTCCGGACGGTCCAGTTTTTCCAAGGATTTTAACTCCATTTCTTGTATAGTAACAGCCGTACTGTGGTCCCAATTTATAGGATTTTGTTGAAAAGATCAAATACTCTCCGGGGCCGGGCCAAGGTTTTCCGGAAGGCCGTTTATAAAGGATTCTGAGTCTATGATTATAGGAGTTCCCAAAGAAATCAAGGTAGACGAATATCGGGTGTCGATGACTCCCGCCGGCGCGGCGGAGTTGATTGCCGATGGCCATCGCGTGCTCATCGAAAAAGGCGCGGGGGAGGGCAGTGGTATTTTTGATGTCCAGTACGAGGCCGTCGGTGCCGAAACCGTATCCTGCGACCAGGTATTTGAACGGGCGGAGATGATCGTCAAGGTTAAGGAACCGATAGCGTCCGAGTACGATAAGTTGAAAGAGGGCCAGATTTTATACACCTACCTTCATTTGGCACCTGCACCGGAGTTGACCGATGCCCTGTTAAAACGGAAAATCATCGGCATTGCTTATGAAACCGTGCAGTTGGAAGATGGCTCGCTGCCTCTTTTGATTCCCATGAGCGAAGTTGCGGGGCGTATGTCCGTCCACGAAGGATCCAAGTACCTGGAACGGGAGAACGGTGGACGGGGCATATTGCTGGGCGGCGTACCGGGGGTGGACCCCGGACATGTGGTGATCGTCGGCGGCGGCATCGTCGGTATCAATGCCGCTAAAATGGCCGTCGGTACCGGAGCGAGTGTCACCCTGCTGGATGTCAGCTTGTCTCGCCTGCGCTACATTGACGATATTTTTGGCGGGCGCATCAAAACCATCATGTCCAACAAGCTCAACATTGAGGAGTTTTCGCAGACCGCCGACCTGTTGGTCGGTGCGGTGCTTTTACCCGGTGCGAAATCCCCAAAATTGATTTCCCGCGAGATGATCAAGGCCATGATGCCCGGTTCGGTGGTGGTGGATGTCGGTATTGATCAGGGAGGTATCCTCGAAACCTCGCGTCCCACCACCCACAGCGACCCGATTTTTATGGTGGATGACGTGGTGCATTACTGCGTGGCCAATATGCCCGGCGCTGTCGCCCGCACATCCACGTATGCGCTGACCAACGCCACTCTGCCTTACGCCCGCGAACTGGCCGGAAAAGGATTGCAAAAATCCCTCCGGGAAAATCCAGCCCTGAGCCGCGGCCTCAATCTTTTCAAAGGGAAAGTGACCCATCCAGCAGTGGCCGAAGCGTTGGATAAGGAATATATTCCCACTGAAAAGGTTTTGAGTTAGACTTAGGCCAAAATCGATCCTTCCCCCGGAATTTCTTCCGTGGGAATCCATCTCCTTCTTAAGTTTATTACGCGTATGCGGCATTCCAACTTCGTCCATTTACACGTACATACCCACTACAGTCTGCTGGACTCGTCTCTGCGCCACGAAGCCCTGTTCAAGCGGGCCGCTGAGTTCCGTATGCCCGCCGTTGCCATGACCGATCACGCCAACCTGTTCGGCGCGATGGAGTTTTATGCCGGAGCGAAGAAACATGGGCTCAAACCCATCATCGGGTGCGAGGTGTACGTCGCCCCGGAGAGCCGACTGGAAAAAAATAGCAATCACAGCTTGCGTGACGCGTCTTACCATCTAATTCTGCTGGCCAAAAACGATACTGGTTACAAAAACCTGCTGAAACTGGTGTCGCAGGGCTATCTGGAAGGATTCTATTACAAGCCGCGTATTGATAAAGAACTGTTAGCGGAACATGCCGAAGGATTGATCGCGCTCTCGTCCTGTAACCGAGGCGAGGTGGGGCATCACCTCAGCAAGGAAAATATTCCCCGCGCCACCAAAATGGCCGAGCAGTACCGCGACATCATGGGTGAGGATAATTTTTACCTGGAACTGCAGGACCATAAACTGGAATGGCAGGAGGGAATCAACAAGGGACTGATAGAGATCAGCAAAAATACCGGAATTCCTTTGGTGGCGACCAACAACTGCCATTACCTCGACCAGGACGATTTCCGCTCCCACGAAATTCTGTTGTGCCTGCAGACTGGCAAGACCATGGAAGACCCGTACCGGATGAAGTATCACTCTGACGAATATTATTTCAAATCGGCGGAGGAGATGACCAAACTGTTCCAGCAGGTGCCGGAAGCCATCGAAAACACCATCAAAATTGCCGAGCGGTGCAATCTGGAGATGGAGTTGGGCATCGACAACCTGCCGGAGTATCCCGTGCCGGAATCGTACACCCTGTTCACCTATCTGGAAGAAAAATCGAAGGAAGGTCTGCAGGTCAGGTTCGATGCCATGAAACGGCTGGGGCAATCCTACGACCCGGCGGTGTATGAGGCTCGGCTGGAAGAGGAACTGAAGATCATCGAGAAGATGGGATACCCCGGATACTTTCTGATCGTGTGGGATTTTATTCGTCACGCGCGGGAGCAGGACATACCGGTAGGGCCGGGCCGGGGTTCCGCCGCAGGGAGTCTGGTCGCGTATTCGCTGAAAATCACCGACATCGATCCCATGCAATACGATCTGCTGTTCGAGCGGTTCCTGAATCCGGAACGGGTGAGCATGCCCGACATCGACATCGATTTTTGTATTGAAGGGCGCGAGAAGGTCATCAAATACGTTTCGGAAAAATACGGCGGCAACGCGTTTGTCAGTCAGATCATCACTTTCGGAAGCATGAACGCCAAGGCGGTCATCCGCGACGTGGGCCGGGTACTGGGGATGACGTACGGCGAAGTCGATAAAATTGCCAAGTTGGTGCCCAATCGGTTGAACATCAATCTCACCGAAGCGTTCAAGGAAGAGCCCAAGTTTAAGTCGATGCGCAAGGAAAGCGCGGACGTTGATGAGCTGTTGAATATCGCGCTTCGACTGGAAGGTTTGCCGCGCCATTGTTCGACCCATGCGGCGGGCGTGGTGATTTCTCCAAAACCGCTCACCGAGTTCCTCCCTCTTTATAAAGGAAGCAACGACGAAGTGGTCACCCAGTTTTCGATGAACAATATCGAAAAGCTGGGTCTGCTAAAGATGGACTTCCTCGGTTTGCGTACGTTGACAGTCATTAATAATGCTCTCAAACTCATCCAGTCTTCTATAGGAACCGAGCTTGATATCGACGCGATTCCCAAGGATGACGCCAAAACCTTCCAGCTTCTCAGCGACGCCCGCACACGCGGCGTGTTTCAACTGGAAAGTTCCGGCATGCGCGATCTGCTCAAAAAAATGAAACCGGACTGCTTTGAAGACATCATTGCTTTGTTGGCGTTGTTTCGTCCGGGTCCGCTGGAAAGCGGCATGATCGACGATTATGTCAAACGCAAGCACGGTACGATGGAGGAAAAGTACGAACTGCCGCAGTTGAAGGATATTTTGCAAGAGACGAACGGCGTTATTCTCTACCAGGAACAGGTTATGAAAATCGCCAACGTTCTGGCCGGGTTCACCCTGGGCGACGCCGATTTGCTACGCCGCGCCATGGGTAAAAAGAAACCGGAAGAGATGGCCCAGCAGAGGGAAAAGTTTGCCAAAGGGGCGGCTCACAACAAACTTCCCGAGAAAAAAGCGGAACGCGTTTTTGATCTGATGGAAAAGTTCGCGGGGTATGGATTCAATAAATCGCACAGTGCGGCGTATGCGTTGATCTCTTATCAAACGGCTTACCTGAAGGCGCATTATCCCCTGCAGTTTTTCGGCGCGCTGATCACCAGCGACATGGACAACACGGATAAAGTCATTCGTTACATCAATGACGCGCGGGAAATGGGCATCCAGATTCTGCCGCCGGATGTCAACGTCAGCCAGAAGGACTTTTCTATTTCCAAGGATGCCTTGTTGTTCGGACTGGGAGCGATCAAGAATGTCGGATCGGCGGCCATCGATCAGATTATCGAAACCCGCGAGGAGGTGGGGCAGTTCGATTCGCTTAAACAGTTATGTGAGCAGGTGGACCTCCGGCAGGTCAACAAGCGGGTCATCGAAAGCCTGATCAAGAGTGGCGCCTGCGATTCCCTGGGAGAAGGCCGGGCCAGCATGCTGCATCACCTGATGTTGTATATGGACATGGGACAGGCCCGGCAGAGGGACAAACAGCTCGGGCAGTCCAACATGTTCGATACGTTCGAGGAGGAAGTGGCGAGTGAAGAAGCCATCCCAGCCAACGAGGTGAACGAGTGGAGCGACCACGACCGCCTGCGGTTCGAAAAGGAAACCATCGGGTTTTACGTGTCCGGGCATCCGTTGACGCGGTATCAAAAAGACATCGACTGGTTCACCGATTCGAGTTCCGCCAGTATTTCCGAACAGGACAACGGCAAGAACGTCAGCCTCGCCGGGGTGCCGTTCAAGGTCATTCTGAAAACCACGCGTCGGGGTGACAAGATGGCGCTGGTGACTCTGGAGGATTTGCAGGGTACGGTGGAAGTCACCCTGTGGCCGGAAATTTATCAGGCGTCCGCGGAGCTTCTGGCTTCGGACGAGCCGATTCTGGTCAAGGGCACGGTGGATTCGGTTGACAACGTGCCCAAGGTGATCGCCACGGCAGTGTTGCCCTTGTCCGAGGCGAAGAATCATTGGAAGGGGAAGGTGCACGTTCGGATTCGAACGCCGGGTCTTGAAAAAGATATGCTGGCATCGGTCAGGAAAGTGCTGGCGGAGCATCAGGGAACCAATCCTTTGCTGGTCCATTTTATATTTCCCGACAATAAAACCCGGATCCGTACGGTGGAGTCCGACATGAGAATAAGGCCCAGCGACGCGGTGATCCACGATGTGGAAGCCTTGCTGGGAGAAGAATCGATTTATTTTGAGTGAGGCGGTCTCAGCCCGGCAGGTTCTGCTGTATCAACGTTTCCGCCTGGCTGAATTCTTCTTCAAGAATGGAGGGCGGCTGAAGCATGGGGATGGTGACGACCGGTCCCTGGCGTGAAACAATCTGGAGGGCGGGAACCGCTAGCCGACCCAGCAATAGCGCCGGCAAAAAGAAGCTGGTAGTTCTTTGAACCGACTCCACATCTTTCCATGTGATATAAGCGTTAGGATGAGCCGCCGGAAAATGGATGCGTGAAAAATGCATGGCGAGTCCCTCGGGTCCCAGCGTGACGAAGTATGCACGGGGAAACATGTCGCGGACTTTCAGCATCACCAGAATCACCCGTATCAGGCCAGCCAGCATCAGCAGGCACAGCAGGGAAATGCCCAGGGTGGTGACGTTAACTTCCCATTCCCCAAGGAATCCGGACAGAGGAAGGAAAATGACACAGGCCATCAATAGCGGTAGCGGGGCGATCATGAACAATCCGTGAAAACGGATTTTCAGTGCCGGTAAGCCTTTCGGCAGGATGGCATGAACCCCCTTGCCGCAATCGATCACAGCGCGGGTTTGGACTTCTTCTTCGTGCTCCGCAATATAAGTATTCGCCAGATCGTAATTTTTAGAAGTCCAGTTTTCGTTGTCCATAGATTTTATTCCGGGATGCGGGAGCACCATTTGTGAGATAATACAAACTTTATTATTTAAATTTATAATACAGGTTTCCTTGAGACTTCAGACCGATACTGAAATTAAAAGTTTTCGAAGCACGCTGGCCAACAGCCTGACGGTGGTGGCGGTGGAGATGCCTCATATCCACACGGCCGAGGTCGCCATGTTCGTTCGTGCCGGTCTGCGTTTTGAAAATAAGAAGAATAACGGGATTTCCCATTTTCTGGAACACATGCTGTTCCGGGGCAACCGGAAATATCCGGATTCCATTTCCCTCAACCTGGAATTCGAGAAGATCGGCCGTGACCTGCGCGCCTCCACCCTCAGCGAGTACACCTATTACGGTTTCAGTCCGCATTATGACCAATTGGAGCGCGGAATGGAATTGTTTGCTGAATTTTTTACCGATCCTACGTTTCCCGGCATCGAACTGGAACGCGGAATCATTTTGGAAGAGTATCTGGAAGATTTGAACGCCGAGGGTGAAAATGTGGATATCAATAACGTTGCCTGCGACCTGATGTACAAGGACAACCCGCTGGCTTTGCCGACGATTGGCACCGAGGAGTCAATCAAATCCATCGATACCGCGATGCTTCGGGACTATTTCGATCAATACTATTGTCCCTCCAACATGGTGTTGGTCGGAGCGGGATGCCTGGCGCAATCGCAGTTCCATCAACTGGCGCAAACGTATTTCGGTAAAATTCAGCGCCGGGGCACCGCCGTCTCAAAAGATTGTTTTTTGAATAGCGTGCGCGAAGATCAAACAGAACCGCAATTCCGTGTTCAGGAAGATGTCGACAGCCAGGACCAGGTGCAAATTTGTTTCCGGTCGGTTTCCTACAATCATCCGGATTATTACGCCGCCAGTTTGATCAGCCGTCTTTTCGACGATGGTGTCAGTTCTCGTCTGCAAAAGGTTCTGCGGGAGGAGCAGGGGTTGGCCTATTCGGTGGAATGCCGCGCCACCAGTCTGGCGGATACCGGGACCATCGATTTTGACGTGTCTGTGCGTCCGGAAAAAGTGGCGGCCATTATCAAGGTGATTTTCAGCGAGATCAAAAAGTTTTTAGATTCCGGTGTCACGCTGGAGGAACTGGATCACGTTAAAAAAAGATACATGTACGATCTTGCGATGGAATTGGATGAGCCGGGCAAGCAGGTGTCGCGGTATGGGTTTTCCGAGTTGTATTCCAAAGTCATCACCCTGGAAGAAGAAAAGGATATCGTTGAATCGATCACCCTCGAAGATATCCGCCGAATAGCCGAGTCGGTTTTTAAGGCGCGCAATCTCAACGTTGTGCTGGTCGGTCCACACACGCCGCAATCCGACCTTGAGCTTGAACGGTTAATCCACGAATTTTAACTCTAACCCTATAAGTCATGTTGAACTTTTCGTTTTCTCGATGGATTTTGGATAGATGCTGCCTGATGGTAGGTTTGTTGTGCGTGCTCATAGCTGTTTCCGGATGCGGAGCTTCGGACACACAGTATTCCAAGTGTCTGGAAGAGGGCGACTGCACCTCGCAATTGAAAGTCAAAAAGTTTTCCGGCGATATCCCATTGTCGCCTGATTCCAAGTTTTGGAATTCCCCACAAGGGCCAGCGAAAACGACTATCGACTTGGGACCGCAGTTGATCACCAACCCGCAGTGGCCCAATCCTTTCGTCAAGAAAGTTCTCATCAGTGTTGCGCGGACGGAGACGCAGATCGCGGTTCGTCTGGAATGGCAGGATGATTCGATGAGCAATGGCATCGGCCAGTCGCGTCTGTATACGGATCAGGCGGCGATCATGTTTCCGCTCAACTCCAATAAAGAAGTACCGCCGATCACCATGGGCGGTGAAGGGTTTCCGGTCAATATCTGGCAGTGGAAAGCGGTGCGTCAGGTGACGGCCGATACGGCAAAGAAGGATTCAGCGGCGACACTATCTCCCGTCGAAGATTTGAACGCCGAGGGATTCAGTACTCTCACGCGCCAGGACGAACAGAATGTTTCCGGCAAGGGATTGCGCACCGACAAGGGTTGGCAAGTCGTGTTCAAGAGAAAATTAACGAATGCGGACGAGCATGACGTGCAGTTTACCGGGTCAACGCCAATGGCCGTTGCCATCTGGAATGGCGGCAACCGCGAAACCAACGGCCAGAAAGGCCTCGCGGGTTGGATTCTTCTGCACTTCGGAAACGGGTCGGATTAATCTGTTTTGTTGGCGAGGTTTTTTCGGAAGCGTTCAAACGTCCCTTCAAGATAGGGGGTCATGGTGTCCTTCAATTCCTGCGGTACGAAGTTGATCTTGTCCACCGGCCAGTCTTCGACCTGGTGAATGTCCAGCCCCGCTTTTTTGTAAGGCCCCTCCAACGCTTCTTCGTAGCCATAAACCAGTGCGCTGGAATACACCTTGTGATACTGCTCCTCGATTTTTTCCGGGTCGTACAGTCCGCCAATAAAACAATCGAATAATTCCTGGACGATGGGTGCGGCGTGTTCGGCAAAGTCGGGCGTCAGCGCGGGCTTCAGGGTGTAGTAAATAATCAACGCATCCTGCAACATGAATTTCAATTCATCCGTGGCCTTTTTTGGAGGACGGCGATTGATGTCGAGCAGTTCCTTGATTTGCCGGATATTGCGTATGGAGTCGTAGATGATCGACTCCGCCCAAGTGGCGCTGTTCCAGACGAAGAACGCACGGACAAAATTGACCCGCTTGGTAGCGTCCCACATCTGAAGTGTGGTGGTGGGGCGAATCTTGTTGGTGCACGGAACTTTTTCGCCCCATTTCGGGTCGGTCAGTTTCATTTGATATTTACCGCAATTAGCGATCAGGACATCGCGGTAAATTTCCATGAGCTTTTCGAAGTTGTCCGGTTCGTCCAACGGCGTGTTCTGCGGCAGACTGACCAGCGAATACAGGCGCACCACATTGGTCCGCGAAACGCCCAGGTCGTCCGCCACCAGATACGACCCGCCCCACATGCCGGCGGTGATGGGAACGTCGATTCCTGTCTCTTCCTGCAAACGGTCCCGCACCATTTGAGCGGAGCGGCGGAACATTTCGTGGAGATAGTAGAGATTCACCCGGTGTCCGCCGGCGAATAACGTATCGGGCAATTGTGTGTCAATGCTCATCATAGATGCGTGTGCGCTGTTCGTTTAATCGGTGACCGCTCCACGCGATGCCGTGGAAACCAGTTTGGCATATTTGGCCAACGCTCCAGTCTTGTATTTAATCGCCGGTGCCTGCCATTGCTGTTTCCGTTTTTCCAGTTCCGCGTCGCTGACGTTGAGCTGAATCAGGTTCTTGTCAATGTCGATGGTGATGGTGTCGCCTTCCTGCACGAGGCCGATCGCGCCACCGACCTGCGCTTCGGGCGCAACATGGCCGATCACCAGTCCATAGGAACCGCCGGAAAAACGGCCGTCGGTCAACAACCCGACGCTTTCTCCCAATCCCTTGCCGACCAGGGCAGACGTCGGGGCCAGCATTTCGCGCATGCCCGGTCCGCCTCGCGGTCCTTCGTAACGAACGACCACGACATCGCCTGCCTTGATCTTGTCGCTGATAATGGCGTCGAGGCATTCTTCTTCCGAGTTGAAAATCTGCGCGGGGCCTTCGATCCGGTGGGTCTTGATGCCGGAAACTTTGGCAACGCATCCCTCGGGCGACAGATTGCCTTTGAGGATAACCAAATGGCCTTCCTTCGACTTCGGTGTATTGAGCGGCAAAATGACATCCTGTGTAGCCGCCGGTGCATCGGGAATGTCCTTCAAATTCTCCGCGACGGTTTTTCCGGTGACGGTGATGCAGTCGCCGTGCAGGATTCCCGCCTTCAACAGCATCTTCATGACTTGTGGAATACCGCCCGCCTGATGCAAGTCGATCGTCACGTATTTGCCGGACGGTTTCAGGTCGCAGAAGTGCGGTACTTTTTTGCGAATCGTTTCGAAATCGTCGATGGTCAACTCAACGCCGATGCTGTGCGCGATGGCGAGCAGATGCAGAACAGCATTGGTCGATCCGCCCACCGCCATGACTACGGCAATCGCATTCTCGAGTGACTTGCGCGTGATGATATCCGACGGCAGGATGTTTTGTTTTAATAAGGGGAACAATGCCGCGGCGCTCTGCTGGGTGCTCAATTCTTTTTCCTTGTCCTCGTTGGACATGGTGGAGCTGTACGGCAGGCTCATCCCCATGGCTTCGATGGCCGATGACATGGTGTTGGCGGTGAACATGCCGCCGCAGGAGCCGTAACCGGGACACGCGTTCTTTTCGATGGCGGTCAATTCATCCTTGTCGATCTTGCCGCCGCTGAACTGTCCCACCGCTTCGAATGCGCTGACGACGGTCAAATCCTGATCGCCGAGATGCCCTGGCTTGATGGTGCCGCCGTACACAAAAATGCTGGGAATGTTGAGTCGTGCCAGTGCGATCATCGCGCCGGGCATGTTCTTGTCGCATCCGCCGATGGTGATCATCGCGTCCATACACGCGCCGCGTCCGACCACTTCAATCGAGTCGGCGATGACTTCGCGGCTGATGAGCGAGGCTTTCATGCCTTCGGTGCCCATGGAGATGCCGTCGCTGATGGTGATGGTGCCGAACATCTGCGGCATGCCGCCGCTATGGGTGATTTCCGCCATGGCGATGTCTGCCAGTTTGCCGAGGCCGGCGTTGCACGGGGTGATGTTGCTCTGCCCGTTGGCGACTCCGATGATCGGTTTGGTGAAATCTGCGTCGTTGAATCCGACGGCGCGCAACATGGCGCGGTTGGGCGAGCGTTTGTCGCCTTCGGTGATCAGGCGGCTTTTCTTGTTCAATTGGTCGTTACTGCTCTCCGGCATTCTCGGTACTCCTTGTCAGGCCCCGGCGGGGGGCTGTTGGGATGATTTAGTGTGGAAAATCGACATCATAACCCCTGGCAGGGGAAATTTAAAATAAAATGTGAGATTAGGCCTCGACCCGCTCGATTCGGGGTCGTGCGATGTACCCGGAGGCGGCGTCGCCGTGCGCCACGGCGTAATACACGGGGTTGGGGGAGGGGATGAGTTTCGGCTCGGGACCCTGCCATTCCAGCGTATGGCGGAATGGCACCACCATCGTTTTGCGGTCGCCGTCCCAGGTTTTGGTGCGGGCGGAGCCGTTCGAGGTCAGCCGCTCTACCATGAATCCCGGTAATCGGTAACTGCGCTGGTGGTACAGGTAATCGAGTTGGAGGAGGTCCCATGCCAACGGGTCGTCGTCCGGACAAAAGGTATCGGCGAAAATGCGGTACTGGATATCGAGCGACAGCGCATTCAATACCTTGTTCTCTTTTTCGAGGGCGGCCATCAACTGCTTGAAAACTTCTACCGGCGATAGGCTCTGGAACAGGTGGTCGAGGGAAAACTGGAACCGCTTCGAGTTGTAAAACAGGTCAAACGTTTCGTTGAACTGTTTCAGGAACCGGACTTCATCCGCCGATAAATCTTTGTGCGACAAGAATTCGTATGGCGGAAACGACAGGTAACGGTATTCGTGCGATTCGATCTTGTTGCGGATCGGCGCGCCGGGCAAAAATTTCAGGAAGCCGAGTTGCAGTTCGTGCGGTTTGAGTTTTAACACCTCGGTGAACGATTCCATCAGTTCGTCCAGCGTTTCTCCCGGCAAGCCGAAAATGAGGTCGCAATGCAGGTGCACGCGGTCCTGCTGGATGAGGGTTTCGATCGTATTAAATAATTTGGTATTGCTCTGTTTGCGGTGGACGGTGGTCTGCACTTCTTCCGTCGTGGTCTGGATACCGATCTCGAACTGGAACATGCCCTGCGGCACGGTAGCGATGAAGCGCATCATGTCGTCATTGAGCAGGTCGCCGACCACTTCGAAATGAAATTCCGTACCTTCAAACTGCGTCAGCCACTGCATAAGGTTCATCATGCGCTTCGGCTGGAGATTGAATGTCCGGTCAATGAACTTGACTTTATGCGTGCCGTTTTCGATGAGGCGCTGGATCTGCTTGCGGATGTCAGTGTCGTCGAAGTATCTTACCTTCTTGTCGAGTGCCGACAGGCAGAACGAGCACAGGTAGGGGCACCCGCGCGAGGCTTCGATATAGGCGTAGCGGTTTTTGAGTGCGTCGTAATCCTCTTCGATGTACGGCGGATGCAGGTCCGGCAGGTCGTTGCCGTAGGTGTTCCAGTATTCCAGCGTTTTTTGTGGAGGCGATTCCCCCTTGGCGGCGAAGTTGAGGTACTCCACCCACTTGTTTTCACCTTCCCCGGCGATCAGTGTGTAGCCCTCCGGCAGTTCCGGCTCGAACGAAACCTCCGGACCGCCCAGCACGATTTTCATGTTTGGACTTTGTTTCCGCAAGTATTCAAGTAATTCGAAGCTCTGCTTCCGGTTCCAGATGTAGACACTGAGGCCCAGGATATCCGGCTTTTGTTTCAGGATTTCCGCGGCGATTTTCCACACCGGCTGGTTGATGATGAATTCCTGAATCCAGACGTTCTCGAATCCCGCCCGCCGCGCCGCATTACGCAGGTAGCGCAGGCTCAGCGACGAATGAATGAACTTCGCGTTCAACGTGACAATACCGATGGATGGATTCATGCCGCCTAGCATACCATTTTGAGGCCGGGAGGGAAAAATATTAGACAGGAGAGCAGGACCGGTGAAGCGCCGGAGCTGATTTAAAAAACCTTAGACAGGATAACAGGATTTTCAGGATGAAAACCGAGATCCTTCGCTGACGCTCAGGATGACAAATTGGATATCTCTGTCATTCTGAGGAGCCTTGGCCAGCCTGTCCTGAGCTTGCCGAAGGAAAGAGTCTGGATTTTATCCCTTTAATTAGAGAAATAATATTTCATCGGTGTTTATCTGTGTTCATCTGTGGATAATTTGTTTTAGATGTTTATCTTTTCTGGCAGGTTTTGCAGAAGAAGGTGGAGCGGGCGGTGTGGACGGTACGGCTGATCGGGTTTTTGCAGCGGGGGCAGGGCTCGCCTTCCTTACCGTAGACGGATAAGTCGAGTGCGAAGTAGCCGGGGTTGCCGTCGGTGTCGAAAAAATCGCGGAGCGTGGTGCCTCCCGCTTCAATACTTTTCCGTAATACTTTTCTCACCTCACCTAATAGTTTCTCCCATTGCGGTTTGCTGAGTTTGTTCGCCGACTTCATGGGATGAATCCCCGCCTCGAACAGGGCTTCGCAGGCATAGATGTTGCCGATCCCCACGATGCGCGTCGCATTCATTATGAAGCCTTTGATTGGACCTTTGCAGGTACGTGCGCGTTCCTTGAATAATTCAGGTGTCGCTAGATCGGAAAACGGGTCGGGTCCGAGGTGATCCAGCAGGGGATGCCCTTCGTCCTTCGGTATCCACAGGATGCACCCGAATCTACGCGTGTCGATGAAATGCAAATAAGTTTCCGGCGCGAAATGAAAGATGGCGTGTGTGTGTTTTTCTTCGGGTTGCAGGGATGAAGACTGAGTCACACGTCCACTCATGCCCAGATGCAAGAGTAGGGCTCCCTTGTCATTGTGGAGCAGGAGGTATTTGCCGGTGCGTGT
>JAJDBJ010000054.1 GCA_029261395.1 Nitrospinaceae bacterium | reverse complement strand
CTGGAGGAAATTTTGACTGTCCTGGAAAAAGTTAAGATCCTGGGCAAGGGCCATGATTAACAGACTAGAACTCGTAGAATTGTTCATGATAGACATTTCCAATAACATCGAAAGCTTTCCCCTCCTCCTCGCCCAACTTTGTGCCATGTCCGGGTGGCTTCAAAAGAGTTGAGAAGGTGAAATAAAACTTTTACGAAAACTATTTTTTTGCGGAGTCGCAATGTCCCATTTACAGGAATTGAATCCCAATCTGTTTCGTTGGTCCGAGTTCTCCGATGAAAAGCAGTTGAACTTCAACGGTTATTATCTGGTCAACCGGGAGGAATCGGTCCTTATCGATCCGCCCGACATGAGCGATGACGGCATGAGCGAATTGAAGCAGAAAATTGCCGACCATGCCGACAATCCATTGAAAGCCATTCTGCTGACCAACGTTCACCATGACAGAGCCAGCCTCAAATTCAAAGAGACGTTCCAAATCCCGATTTATATCCATGAAAGCGACAAGGCTTTGTTAGAGTTCACTCCCGACCACACATTCAAAGGCGATGAAGTTTTATTTTGCGGTTTGAAAGTGATTCATCTGAAAGACCAAAAATCGCCGGGCGAATCGGCCTTCCTGCTGGCAGAGAAGAAACAACTGTTTGTGGGGGATGCGTTGATCGGGAAAACGAAGGGGAAACTCAACCAGCTCCGCCGGACAAATACAAAGACATCCATAAAGCCAAAGAAGCTTTAAAAGTTCTTCAATCCTGTGATTTTGACGACCTGCTCCTGGGCGACGGAGAACCCGTCCACGGCAACGCCAAAAAACTACTGGAAACATTTTTTAATGATTGAAACCCGGAGCTTTAATTTAGTTTTAAGGATTTGAAATCTCAATAACTTCTAGCTTACCCTCGAAAATTATTTCCATTTGAGGGTGGTCAGAAACTTCTCCTTTCCAATACTTCTCTGCCTTTGCATAGGTCTGAGCTAAGGGTTCACTATCCCCAAGTAATAGTCCCGCATCTGCAACATGGGCTTTCCCAGTCGCTCTAATTTTTAATATTTTGGATTCCGCCCCACACGTTAGCGTATTCCACCAAACTCCCGCGTCCTCTTTTGCTCTTAATAACCAAAGGCATCTATGGCGCGAAGGAGCATCATTGAATTTTTCAATTCTTACTTCCTCAAAAATCAATTCTCTGCTTAACATTAAAAAGTGATTAGCTATTTCATATGCAACTGCTGGGAAGTGTTCCGGATTTATCTCTCCCTTTTTAACTCTATTTAAAAACCTCATTGCGGGCACATTAACAAAGCCCCCATTTTCTTGTTTAACACGATATTCGCGTTTACCTTGGTAAAAACCAAAAAACGGATTGTATGTTTCCCCAGTGCTAATAATCTGACCGGGTGTTAAATGGTTAAAAGTTGAGTATAAAAGCTTTCGGTTTATGTGAAAAAGCTCTTCATCTTCAATTAGCATGGCTATTATTATCCTTTATACTTTGCAATAATTGGATACAAAACAAACTGTAACGGGGGTTAACAAACATGAAAAAATGGAGGAAGCAGGATGAGGTCTAACTTGAGGCGCAAACCATTTTGTTAAAAATCCGTTTTCTTGTGCAGGCCGAGATAATAGCGCTCCATGTCTTTGACGGAAAACATTCCTACGATTTTGTCGTTGTCGGTCACCGGGAGATGACGCACTTTTCTTTTTTCGATGAGGGCGCTCGCCTGGGCGATGGTCTGGTTTTTATCGATACTACTTTTGATGTCCGTCATCAAAGTGGAAACCTTGACGGATTTAGTGTCGCACTCCCCTTTTAACGCCAGGATCATCCAATCAGTTTTGGTGAAGATTCCAACGTAGTCCTCGCCTTCCTTCACGAGTAGCGCATTCACTTTGTGCTTATACATTTTATCGATAGCTTTATAGGCGTACTCATCCGGGGTGGTGGTGTAGAGGGTGGTGCTCATGTACTCGCCAACTTTAATCATTTTCAGCTCCTTTTTCGAACAATGTATTTCCCTATTCCTGATTATATGATGACCCTTCCGTTGACCTGATTGCAGTGCCCAAAAAACAGCTTGCAGATGAAGCCTAAACTTTATTGCAAAAAAACGGGGCCCTATCAAAGCTGAGTATCTGCCCTAAGCTGGGCTCATCCCATTTCACCTTTTCAGGGCAATGACGATCCAGACTGGGAATAATAGCCAGAGGGCGACAGCAAGCTGGACATCAAAAAAAGATAAGAGGATGGAACCCGCCGCAAAAATTGGGACGGGTGTTTCCCACCAGTCTGGATTCGTCCATTCCCTGGTTGCACCCTCCTGATGCCATTGGGTTTTACCGATAATGTATCGGTGGAGGATGAATAAAAACAGACTGGCCATGCCAATAGATCCTGAAAAAAGAATCAGCGCAATGGGATCTTCATCGTAATGTCCAAGCAACAAAGCCGTGTAAGGAGTCAGGGTCAAGAACAACAGATGCATAAAGTTAATCCAAAACGTCAACTCGTCGCACTCTTTGAGGTACTTAAGAATCCAGTGATTTCTCATCCAAAGAAAAGCCACCACGCCAAAACTAGCGAAGTAAGCCAGAAAATTGGGTATCTGCCCGAGCATGTCGGTGACGAGTTCTTCCTCGCTCAGCTTCTCAGCCTCAGGAACCTTGAGTTCGAGAACCAGTAACGCGATGACGATTGCATAAACACCGTCCGTGAATGCGCAGAGTCGTCTGGTTGTGGAGATTTCACCATGAAAGACACCCTCCTTGAGACTTTTCACCAGCTCCTCCTTACTCACACCCGTGGGATATTATTAGGTTTGATATCATAATAAACGGGATTATACCAATCACAAACCCACTCCCATACATTATTGAATGTTTTTATAAAACCGATAACCATTTGCGGGAAAGCTACCTGCCGGAGAGTTATCCAGAAAACAATATTTGCAATCGTTGGGTATGGGATTTGCCCTGCCAGAGGTTAGCCAATGGAGCCACCGAGCGGAGTCGAACCGCTGACCTACTGATTACGAATCAGTTGCTCTACCAACTGAGCTACGGCGGCGTATCGGCTGGAAATGGGGTATTTAACAGGTTTTTAACCTAAAAATCAACAACTCTATTATAGCGAAGAATGTTCCGGTTGAAACAGCAAATCAACCCCTCTCCTTATTTGTCACCCTGAGATTCTATCCATGGCGGAGGGGAAACACTAGTCCAACGCTTTAGTCATCCCCTACTTTTCAATGAAGGTTCAGGGTGGTTGGCACACCCCCTCCCAGCCTCCCCTTGATAAGGGAGATGTATCACTATTTGCGGCGGACTTTTAAACCTGTCATAATGCCCCCATGAAGAAGGTAATTATTATTGGTGGCGGCATAGCCGGGTTGGCGGCGGCCTACCGCATCCAGGAAGAAATCAACAACAACGCTCAAGTGTCCTGCACCGTGCTGGAGGGATCGGACCGCCTCGGTGGTAAAATCCACACCATCCGCCGCGACGGCTTTATTCTGGAGCGCGGGCCCGACTCGTTCATCTCCCAAAAACCAGCGGTGGTGGATCTATGCAAGAAGCTCGGCATCGACGACCACCTGATGGGCACGAAGACCGAGCACCCCAAAACATTCGTCTACCTCAACAACAAAATGGTCACCATTCCGGACGGATTGAGCCTGATGGTGCCGACCAAATTCATGCCATTCGTCACCACACGGCTGTTCAGCTGGCCGGGCAAGATTCGCATGGGATTGGACCTGTTTCTCCCCCGCCGACGCGGCAATTCGGACGAGAGCCTGGCTTCGTTCGTGCGGCGGCGACTGGGTACCGAGGCGCTGGAGCGTATGGCCCAGCCATTAATGTCCGGCATCTATGCCAGTGACCCGGAGCAGATGAGCCTGGGTGCCTCGTTTCCCATGTTCGCGCAGGTGGAGAAGAAATACCGCTCACTGGTCATCGGCATGCTGGCCCAGAAACGCAAACGCGCCACCGCACCCAAACCCGCAAATCCATCCGGTTATAAGCCGTTCTCGTTTTTCCTAACGATGAAGAACGGGTTGAGCGAAATCGTCGAAACGATGATCGAGCAATCGCCCGATATTCAGTTCCGTACCAACGCACAGGTGGACGCTCTCCGGAAAGATGGCAACAACTGGAAAATCCGGCTGAAATCGGGCGAAGAATTGGAGGCGAACGCTGTGATCCTGTCCACCCCGGCCAATCATACGGCGCGGCTGATGGAAGACTGGGCACCGGGCATCACCGCCCGGCTGGACCAGATTCCCTACGTCTCCACTGCGGCAGTGGTACTGGGATTCGACCGCAAGCAGTTTGCTCACCCCTTACGGGGATTTGGGTTCGTGGTGCCGCACATCGAAAAACGGAAGATCACCGCCTGTACCTGGGTGTCGTCGAAATTTCCCGGTCGCGCACCGGACGACCGCGTTCTGCTCCGCGCCTTTGTCGGCGGGGCGGTCAATGAACACCTAGCCGAGCAGGATGCTGAGACGATCAAACAACAGGTGCGTGAGGAATTGCGTGACATCATGGGAGTTCACGAAGAACCCTTGTTTTGTGAGGTGTTTCAATATAAAAAGGGTAACGTGCAATATCGGGTCCACCACCCCCAACTGGTATCGGAGATCGAAAAAGAACTGGCTGATTATAAAGGCCTTTACCTGGCGGGGTCGGCCTACAAGGGCATCGGGATACCCGATTGCGTGAAGAATGGCACCGAGAATGCCCAAGCCGCGCTCAAATTTCTTGGCGTGGAAGCGGAATCCAGCCAATCCAGTACCGATTGATTGCATCTAATACACATGATTCTAAAATTAAACGATAGGAGACATGGATGAAGTGGGCTTCGTGCGTATCCACCCAAGAAACGATTGAAGCCTGTGTCGAGGAGGCAGTGGCGAGTATCACCCAACAATTGGCCGGCAGAGATGCCGACCTGACTGTCATTTTTGTATCACCGCATTTTCGCACCCAATACCGGGCAATCCCGCAGTTGTTGCGAGACCGCATGCCCGTCGGAATGCTATTGGGATGCTCCGGCGGCGGTATTATCGGCGGCGGCAAGGAAATCGAGCAACAGCCTGCCTTCAGCCTGACGGCGGCGCACCTGCCCGGAGTGGATCTGCAAACGATTCAGACAGATACCATGAATCTACCCGACCCGGATACCGCGCCCTCGGTGTGGCATGAGTGGTTGGGCGTGGACCCGGCGACCAACCCAAGCTTCATTGTACTGGCCGACCCGTTTTCGTTCCGGGCTGAAGAGTTTTTAGCAGGGATGGACTTCGCCTACTCCCGTTCTGCCAAAGTAGGCGGCCTGGCGAGCGGTGCCCAGGCGCAGGGCGGAAACGCGTTGTATCTGGACGACAAGATTCACAATGGTGGCCTGATCGGGGTCGCGCTCTCCGGCAATATTCAACTGGATACCATCGTGGCTCAGGGTTGTCGTCCCATCGGACAGCCGATGAACATCACCAAATGCGACCAGTACCAATTGCTGGAAGTCGATGGTAAACCGCCATTGGAAAAACTGGAGGAAATGGTCGACTCCCTGAGCGAGGACGATCGCAAGCTGTTGCGAACCTCTCTTTTTCTGGGAATCGAGATGAACCCGATGAAGGAAGATCCGGGCAAGGGGGATTTCCTCATCCGTAATCTGATGGGCGTAGACCAAGAAACGGGTTCCTTATCGATTGGCGCACCGCTGAGGGAAGGACAGCTGGTACAATTTCATCTGCGCGACAAAGTCATGTCGTCCGAAGACTTAAAGGTGATGTTGTCCCGATACCAGGATAAAGATGGATGGCGGGATGCCAAGGGAGCGCTGTTGTTCTCTTGTCTGGGACGTGGCGAATACCTGTACGGGAAACCCAACCACGACTCTGACATGTTCAAAACTGAAATAGGAAATATCCCGCTGGGCGGGTTTTTCTGCAATGGCGAAATCGGGCCGGTGGGGCAAACCACTTTTTTACACGGCTATACCAGTTCGTTTGCCATTTTTCGCCCGGCTTAAACAGTGGTTTCTCGTCAAACTGTATGCCTGTGAGAAGCAGGATCTTTCAACTGTAAGGAGAAAATAGAATGGCCATAAACGTTCAAGTGAGCACCTCCCCCAACGAGCACGCCCTGAAATTTTCCATCGGCCAGCCGGCCATTGAATCCGGACATAAAACGTATGCCAATGCCGAAGCGGCGGAAGAATCGCCAGTCGCGAAAGCCCTGTTTGCCCTGGAAGGCGTGGCCAGTGTATTTCTGATGGCGGACTTCATCACTGTCACTAAAAAAACCGAAGCGAGTTGGGACACTCTGCAACCCGCCGCCGTCGAAGTCATCCAGGCATCCTTTAACTGACCCAATGACCCCCACCAATCCATGATGGAAGAATTTTATAACTGGTTTGCCAACGAACTGCCGCCGTTACTGCAGTTGATGTTTGGTATGTTCATCTCTCTCGGGGTGTTCAAACTGACGACGGTGATTGTTGGCGCCTACCAGAAGCGGAAAAAAAACGAGGACTCGTAATGAGGATGGAGTGGACAAGTGGCCAACTGCCTGGAAGGAGGCTGGTAGCTACGTCCATCCAGACAATCGGGAACAAGGCACATTGTGCCCTGGCTTAATTCCTCGGTGCGCCTCTACCATTCACCGGATCGGGAGCGAGAGGTTGCCGATCACTTTTTCTAAAGGAGAGAGGAAGAGCGGCCCCCTCTCTAATATCAACGGAAGCCCACGATACCTCCCGTTGTCAGATATTTTCGGTTCCTTCATCCGACTCGCTTGCTTTCAGCAACTCGGATATTTTTTGAAGGTCGGGATGCCCCAGAGAATCATCTCCCGAGTAAACCTGCATGGGTACCCAGCTTGATCTCAATGGACCTGTACCCTGTCCATTGAGAAAAAAGAGCACCCCTTTGGTAATCCCCATAATGATAAAGAAGCCGGTTACAATAACGGCAAATATGCTCAATCCTATCCATAAAACAGTCATAATTTGCGCCTCCATTCCCCAAATTAGGAATTAACACTTTTACCCCAGTACAAGCAAGTCACGTTCCTAAATCATTGAAAAATAAATAGTTACACTTAATGTAAAGGTATGAGCCCGGTAAAGCACTGTATCTTTTAATCCAAAAAGCTAAAGTAAATGTAATTTTTATAAGACATATTGGGAAGTCTAAAACACTGGAGATCTTTGATTAGATTACTGACAGATATTGTCAGCATAGAAGCAAGGAGGGTCACTAGATTACCGGGTAGAGTGAATTAAAATATATAAACCCTGTTCAAGTGAGAGTGCTATTTACTGTTTTAAGTACGGAAGAATGACTTTGAGGATCAAACAGAGGCAGGATATGTAGGATTCAATATGCTTTGAGGATGAATAAACACAAGTTAAAGGCAACCGGAGTATGCGGCCTGCTGAACGCATACTCCGGTACCCCAATCTGGCAAGTTACTTGGAGGAAAACTTGCCAATACGGAAAACCATTCTTCTGCCATGCCTCTTGGCAAAACATTGAAAACTAGAGAAAGTCCTTCGTATACAACACTACTTTATCAGCAATATATATTCCAAAATTTACCACATTATCGGCCTTCCATATAAAAACCTAGACCTCTGTTCCAACTAATTGAAAAATAAAATGTTCTCGTTGCCCTCAAAACCAGATGATTGTTTGCGAGGATTCCGGATGCAATCCGCTGACTCATTGCGCTACATTTGGAACGAAACTAGGCAGAGTTTGACAAATTATTGTCCATTTTCTAGACAGAATTCGACAGGAGGTTTGCCAGGGAAATCAGTGTTCCTGACAAAAATTCAGATCGTTTCAATGAAAAAAGGTGAGCCAGCTATTCAGGGATTTGCGGCGCTCGAATTCCGCATCCCCGAATAGCTGGATCGGGGGAGATGATAACTTTATGCGACCCAACCTGCAGGCGCTTATCTCTATTTCTGCCCAGCCAATCGACGGCCATTACTCCAATCGGAAAACCGCGCTCCGATTTTCAATTCGTTCAAAGTCTGCACCGCTGAAAGCTCCGCCTCTGACTTTTCTTTCGATAACGCTTGAACAAGCTCGTCTCGATAAACCCACTTCACCACGATGATTCCCGTTACCAGAGTCAGCATGACACCCAAGCTGACGAACTGCCCTAAAGTAGCGTGCTCTGTAAGACACAGGCACTGGGCTCCCAGTTTACTGAGAATACCTGCTGATGCTGACGTGGGCAGAGCCAGGCCCATCAGAACTGTTATCTGCAGAATAAACTTTGAAGCTCGTTTCATTTAGTTGCCCCTTGGTTATTTCATTGCCAATTAATCTAATTAAAGCAATTGCCATTCCAAAACCGGAAGATTGGGGATCAGAAACCGCCCTCCCAAAATATCGCCTGAGTTAACAGGTCTCTTTTGAACAGGTTGCAGATAATAAAAATCCGCCCTTTTTATTTATCGGGATCGTATGGAAATAAACTCGCAAGAGCTTAAAGACAAATTATGTCAGCAAATGACGTTTTTGAGGCCTGATCCAGGAGAAGAAACGGAGTATTTCGTTAGAGATCAACTGCGGTCAAGTCGTTGGCAAGAACGATCTCCCCGGAAAACTCCTGCTTACAGACTTCCAGCACAGAGGACATCTCACAGGGGGGATAAAAGTGGGATAGCAACAGAGTTTGGCACCCCGCCTCCCGTGCTATTCTTCCACACAGTTGAGGCGTGAGATGCTTCTCAACTTTCATATCATCGGGGGTGGAACATTCCAGAATCAACAGGTCGGCGCCGCGTCCCAGTTCCACAATCCCGGAGCAGTAATCGGTATCCCCTGAGAAGGTCACCGTTTTCCCTTCAGCGTTGGTAAAGCGAAATCCCCGGCTCATTTCAATATGCTGGACTTTTCCGGAGGTCACTTCCAGCCCATCGAGTTCACGCGTTTCTTCATCCAGTTCAGTGATCTGCACTTGGTAGGAATCCGCGGTCAGCCAATGGCAGAAGGCTTCCATCATGCGCTCAAAATATTCAGAGAATCCCACCCCTGCTACAATCGGCAGGTCCCGAGTTCGGGGATCCAGCGGATATTTAGAGGCAAACAGAAAAGGGATCAAATCACACATATGATCCGGGTGAGGATGGGTGAAGAATATCCGGTCGATATCATGATAAGTGATGCCCAGGCGCAACAGCTGGTGGAGGTTGCCGTACCCGAAATCGATCAAAATCCGATGACCGTTCTCCTCCAGCAGATACCCCGCAGAGTTGCGTTGCAGATTGGGAACCGACGTCCCGGAGCCTAATACCGTTAATTTCATAAGGTTTTATTGATTTATGCCTGATTAAAAAGAAATTGGTTTAGTGCCTACCGACTAGTATAATAAGATCATTATTCAGACCATAGTCTATTTCTTATGAGAGTTCGAGATAAATTCAGGCACGCTTGGTTAATTCCCGCTTTATTGATCGCGGTTCTTGTGATTCCCGCCTGGGCCGAGTCGGCGCGGTTCACAGTCGACTCCAAAGGAGCCGTATTGGATTCCCTTACCGGCTTGATGTGGCAAAAAACGGACTCCTATCATGATGGTATAAAGGGGATGAACTGGTATCAGGCGCTGGAATATGTGGACGGCAAAAACTCCGAAAATTTTGGCGGGTACAATGATTGGCGCCTGCCGACTCTGGAGGAGTTGAAAAAGATATGGGATGCCAAACGACCGGTTGAAAGCAAGGATGGCGATCCCATCGGCCTCCCTGAGGTGTTTACCTCAGGCGGCAGTTATTATCTATGGACCGGCACCGAACGCAACCTCGACAACGCTTGGTACTTTGGTTTGGGTCAACGCGAAGATTACTGGAATCTAAAAGATTTGGGTGACCTGGATCAGGGAGTCAAAATGGTCCGCAAAGCCCGTTAACAATTTCACGGGTCTAGCAGGAAACCCCTCTCCCTAAAGAGGTGTTCAATGAACAGGAAAGCGAAGTTCTCTCTCAAAGGCGGCCTTGTCGGTTTGGTGTTATCAGTCGCCCTCGCTCTGATATGCAGTATTCCCAACTCCGTCTTTTCCCACGGCGAGGAAAAGCATAAACACGATCTTGAAAAACTTCCTGCCAAACCCGAAGGCATGATCGAGTTCGGCAAAGAGGCCGCTCCCGGTTCCGAATACCAGCAAGCTCCACCTGCCGAGGGCATGGACCACAGTCAGCACGATATGGGGCACATGGATCATGACATGAAATCCGATGCGTTTCATAAACGCGGGGAGCATGACATGGGCAACCTGCAAAAACCTAAAACCAAAGCACAAGCCTTGCTAAACCGGGGCCGCAATATTTATCTTCATATGTGTGTTTACTGCCACGGAAGCGACGGCAATGGCGGCGGCACAGCAACCGATTACCTGTATCCCTGGCCGCGCGATTTCCGCAAGGGGATTTTCAAATTCCGCTCCACGCCAACGGGAACACTTCCCAAAGATGAAGACTTGTATCGCACCATTATCCATGGCGTACCGGGAACTTCCATGCCGGCCTGGGGCGATGCCCTTTCGCCGCAAGATACCTGGGCGCTGGTCAACCTGATCAAAAGTTTCTCCAACCGCTTCCGTAACGAGGCACCGGGGAAAAGCCTGGAAGCCAATCCCCTGCCCTCTTCCAAGGCCTTGGTCGCTAAAGGTAAAAAATTATTTGTTAAGCATAAATGTACGGATTGTCATGGCGCGAGCGGCCAGGGCAACGGACGCCTTGCCGAATCGTTGATGGATGCCTGGAAACATGCGGTGTTCGTTCATGACATCACCAACCCCAATTATTTTAAAGCGGGACACGATCCGAAGGATATTTTCAGGACGATTTCCACCGGGTTGGACGGCACCCCGATGGGTTCCTATGCCCATCTCCCGGAAGAAGACCGCTGGGCACTGACCCATTACATTCGATCCAACTTCCGCAAAGGATTTCAAAAAGGAGAATTTGAAACGGACATCATGTCCTATCAGGTTCCCTACGAATTGGACACCAACCCCGACAGCCTGGTCTGGAAGGACGTTCAATCCACCAATCTGGTTCTGCGCCCCTTGTCAGCACGACGGGGGGCCATAGAGATCGTTAACATCGCCTCTGTCAACAACGGTGAGGTTCTCGCCGTCCGCCTCAAATGGAAGGACCCGACCAAGAACGGGTTCATGGAAGGCCGCGCCGACGTGTTTACCGACGGCGTGGCGGTGCAGTTGGCACTGGGCGACGTCACCCTGCACACGCACGGTCACAACGAACCGTTCTTTGGCATGGGCAACCGTGGCAAACCGGTGAACATCTGGCACTGGAAAGCGGGCCTCGAAGAAACAATGGAGGCCACCGAAGACTCTGAATATTCCACCGGCGGGGTCGATATGGACGCGCTCATCTTCGGCGGCGTCATGTCCAATCCCGTTACCAAACTGGGCACCACGCAACAAAATGCGGTGGAAGAACTCAACTCCGAAGGCTTCGGCTCCATCACCCCGCAACCGGCGGAGTACCAGAACGTCGAAGGTTCCGGTGTCTGGAAAGACGGCGAATGGACCGTCGTGTTCACCCGCACGTTTGCCGTGTCTGGGAAGTGGGACGCCGTCCTCGACAAAAAGGAACCGCTGTTGGTCGCCTTCGCAGTGTGGGATGGAGAAAAGGAAGATCGCAACGGACGCAAGGTGATCAGCGTCTGGCAGAGACTCCATATCATGCGGTCTCCATCCACTGCCGCTAATGGGAAATGATGCGCAGGCCCGGCCAGCGTAATGCTGGTTCTGAATCCAGCATTGCACCCAAGGAACCGCGCGCACCGTTACCCGTCAGCCAGCCCCCCCTCCGGGCAGGAGCCAGGTGGAGGACTTGGATCGCATTAACGACCGTTCTCTGGGTGAGTGGACCGGATCAAATAATGGCGGGCCCTCCGATCGGACTCGGCGAACTCGATTCCCTGATCTCCCAGCACCTGCCTCAACCCGACCCCAAGTCAACGGGCGAAACGTTGAAAAACTTTGTCATCCAGCAAGTTGTAGGAGGCACCAGCACCACAACCTTCCTGATCCCCGGATTTGAAAATTATGATTGCGGCAAATGCCACCAGCCAGAGCAGTTGGTTCAAAAAGCAGCATCACGCATGACGCGCGTATTGGACCGCCTCAAGAAAGCCCTCCCTGAAAGCAACCAAGTTCCACTACGCCAGTACATCATCCAGCCCTACTCCGACGCCCTTTTGCAACCTGGCCAGCTGGCGCACGCCACGTTCGACACCATCCGCATCTCTCCCGGAAGTATTTTGATCGACACCAAGGCCTACGGCGAAGCAACACACCTTCACGAAACATTGCATCTTACGCAAGCATTTCTGGGCCACGTCAACGAACTGGAAGCGTATGGACTCAATATTCGATCCAATCCTCAATTTCTGATTTTAAACTTCCCTTACTTCTCAAAAGTAGTGGAAGCCTTTTTCATCCCGGATATCGACCCGATCCTGAAGGCGTATTTTGAAAGAGGCATCCGGGAAAAATCGAGTGTGCCGCGCGAGGTCCAGTGGTTTCTGGATGAGTTCAACGCAGATACCCTTGAGCGCCTGTCCGGGGCCATCGCCAAAATGGAACCATTGCTTATGGAAGTCAGCCGACTGAACCGCGAACTTCCCTTACAATCGGCCTACTGGAGTGACCGCACCGGGGTGCGTTCCCTATTGCTGGAAATTGCCGCCGTAAAACACCTGCCTCTGCCGAAGTTGACGGTAAGCGCTGAAACCAAAGCGGCGGCATTTGAGGTGTTCGACCTCCAATTCAATAAAGACGACAACACACGCCTCGGATACATCATCGACCGTCGCAAGGAAGCTCTGATGCACTTGCAGTACGGCAAGGGACCGAAGGACCCGGTTCAACGTCTCGCCCTGTACTTTCATTACTTGAAGAAGAGATTCCTCGACGACAAAGGTGAGATTCGACTCGGCGTCGACAATCCACAGGCCCTGACCGATTACGTAAATCAAAAGATGGCGGGAATAGAGAAAATGATCCAGCTTTCCGGCTTCACCCCAGTCGAAAAAGAATCTGCCCGCGCCTGGGTGACCGCCACCCAAAAAGAACTCGCTTCTTTGCAATAACTTACCCAGTCCCTTACACTGAAAGAGAGCGAATCTTTAAGGGGAGACCTGGGTGCAAGGTAGAATCTGTCTACGTTTATTTCTTGTGTGTCTTTTCGTTCTCTCCGGTTGCAGTAGCAAGCCGGGAGCAACCGTCAAACACTTCGATTTCAATGAAAGCTTTACCCCCTCCTCCTGGAAAAAAATCGCCGTCCTGCCTTTTTCCGGCGATAAAAAATTCCGAAGAACCTCAGCCGAATGGTTTTCGTTTTACCTTCAAAAGCAATCCCATTACTCAATCGTAACCCCCGCTTTTGCGGAAATCGAAATATCCAGTAAAGGAATGGCTGTCCCTGAAAAGCAGTTTTCCATCGAAGAGGCCCGGCAAGCCGCTCGACTTTTGGGAACGGACGCGGTGTTCATCGGGGATGTAGAAACTGTGAAGAGATCAAAATCTCCTGTTAAAATTTTGATACGGCTTGTCGACGTTAAAACCGGCCAAATAATTGCAATCCACACCATCGGTTATCCCTCCTGGGTTCTTCTTTGGGATAACTTTCAGGAATACGTAAAACTGGCAACCGATGCGGCGGGCAGGGATTTCCTCAAAGTCCTCAAAAATCTCGCGAAGGGAAAACGGATCAAGCCACTGCCGGAAAACCCACCGCCCAACAATAGCAAGGACTCCAATGAGTTATAAATCCCAATCCAATAAGCTGGTTGTTCTGGCGGTGATTATGCTAATCCCCGGTTGTATTTGGGGTTCGGTTCAGTACGACCGGTCGCTGGGAAAAGAACCGATAAATAATATTGAGCCTGGAAAAACCACACGGGAGAACATCTTGAAACGGTTTGGCCCCCCGGCAGTTCTGGCTCAAAAAGAGGGCACGGTATGGCTCCCTTCTTTGGATCCAACCGACGAGAAAATGCGGGAAGTCGACTCCAAGGTTTTCTTTAAGTATTTTCTACAAAGGCATGACCTCTCCGAACATCATGTCGTTTATTACTATTTTGATGAGTGGGAAAAAGTAAACGGGTTTTCCATTCCCATAGGAAATACGCTGTTAAGTCTCCCTCTCACATCAACCGATCTGCAGTTCAGCGAACTGTGGGTATTGGTGAACCGCAAAACGGGATGGGTGGAAGATTACGTATTTCTGAAAGCAGAGGAAAAATAATTATGAAGCGATCGATGGCAAGGATTCTATTGGCGCTCTCTTTATGCATACTACCGGGCTGTCTCACGCTTTTCAAATACAGCGGCACGGAAATAAAAGCGGGACGTGTGTCCCAAATTCAACCTGGGAAGACTCTTAAAAGAGACGCGCTGGAGTGGTTTGGCCCCCCCATGACCATCTCCGCCCATAGTGAACTTGTGGTAGTCCCGAAAGCCAGTATCCCGGACAATGAATACCGGGTACCCCGGAGACAGACCGTAGTGAATTCGGACACCTTTTTTGATTTATTTTCTTCGGAAGTTGAATTCACGCAATACCACCGGGTGTATTATTTTTATTTTTCTGAGAGCAGGGATCTGACCTATTATTTTCTCGTGGCCCAGTATGATGAAATTGATACGAGGTTTGACAAACTGTGGTTGCTCGTAGACGAAAGAACCGGCATCGTGGAAGGTTATTTTTTTAAAGAAGGCATACGCCCCCTGCACCGCCCTGGCTGAAGTCCTCCCCCATCCTGAACCGTGGCCATAAAAAAAGAACTCTCCGCTGTGAAGCGAAGAGTTCTCAAGTTTTTCTGACTTGTAGTTACTCGATTCATCAAGCGTTTTAAAATCGCCTCATGAACAAAGCAACTGCACTACCAGATACGTTTAAATATTGACGAGGCGTTCCGGTGGAGTGACCGGTGCCGGACCTTTAACGTGGTCGGACAGAGTTTCTGCCTGGACCTTGTCTTGCAATTTCATCAGGCCGTCGATGACCATTTCCGGGCGCGGCGGACATCCAGGAATGTAGACATCGACCGGAATCAACGTGTCGATACCCATGACCGTGGAGTAGTTGTCGTAAAATCCACCGGAAACCGTGCAGACTCCATATGCCACCACCCATTTCGGCTCGGCCATCTGGTTGTATACTTTAACCAGAATCGGGGCCTGCTTATGACTGATCGTCCCCACCACCATCAACAGATCCGCCTGACGCGGAGAGAATCGCGGAAACGCGGCACCAAACCGATCCAGATCGTACCGCGGACCGGCGGCGGACATGAACTCCATTCCACAACAGGCGGTGATAAAGGGATAGATAAAGAACGAATATTTTCTCGCCCAGTTGACCGCCTGGGTCATTTGGGTCACGATGACATTATTGCCGAGGGTCATTTCCAGCTCGGACTGGGTTATATCTGACATGTAAAAAACTCCTCAATTACGAGTCATTCCGATTAGAATAATGAGGTCATCATAGCAGAGAACGCCCCTGAAAACCAAGAAATTGGACTCCAAACCTTCAAAATTCCGCAGGTTCCGGCGGCATGAACTTGAGTTTTCCTTGAGCTTTTGGGTGGTTTAGGAGTATGATCGGGTATCAATAGAAACAGGGCTTGGCCCCACCCACAGGCTGGAACTGAGTGGGACGTATGATTCGTGTATGGAGGAAGTTGATTTATTATGGATATGTCATTAAATAAAGAAGCCAAAGGCCAGAACCGGGGATTCGAAGAATCGCTGGCTCTGGTCAAATCCGAGATTAGCAAGGACGGTAAAACCCTCGATCTGACCGCCGCGTACCTCAAAGAATACGGCGCGAAAGACATTGCCAACATGGATTTTCTGGAAGATTTGCAAACGCTGGAGCTGGGCACCAACATGATGGGTGCCAAGGGTGCGAAATACATTTCCAACTCAAAGTATCTGGTCAACCTCAAGTCTCTCAACCTGTTTTACAACAGCATCGGCAATGAGGGTGTGAAGTATCTGGCCGTATCGGACAATCTGCTCAGCCTCACCCGTTTGACCCTGTCCGACAACAACATCACCGACGAAGGCGCGAAATACCTGGCCAAATTTCTGCCGTTGTTCACCAACCTGGCACGTCTCGATATGCGTCTCAACAAGATCAAGGATGAGGGTAAAGCTGCCCTGACCGAGGCGGCCAAGATGATGGAGCTCAAGCAACTCCTGCTCGACAAAGTCGAAGGCTTCCAGGTCAAAACCAGCGGTCACCTGTAAACCGGAACGAAATTTCTTTTATTATCTGTCTCTATAGAAAAAGGATCCACAGGACTTCCTGCAGATCCTTTTTTTATTTTCGCAAACCCATGGGCTCCTAGTAACTTTTGGGTAGTTGTCTCTCCAGCTTATCTAAGGCCTTCCGCAAATCGGAATCCGTGACCGTCTTGCCTTCATTCTCAAATTCTGTCGGCTCGTCTTCATTCAGCAGTTTATACAAGATGTAATCCGGGATGCCATTGTCGAGCATCTGACACACCGCGCTATCCTGCAAATCATGCAGAGAAAACGGCTTCAGTCCAAACCGGACTTGCGCCCGCTGAAGCCCCTCGATCAAGGTCTTGGAATCCATAGGGGTCACACCACCCGGAGCTGGGAATAAAACTCCGGACATTCCCGACAAGTCCTTAACCTTTCTCAAAAGATCCGTGGCGAGATTGCTGAGTGGAACTCTATGTTTTTTCCCGTTTTTGGTGAAGTTTTCCGGGATAGTCCACCATTTGGAGACCAGGTCAAAATCTACCCACCGGGCAGAAACAATCTCTTCATATCTTTGAGCAGTGACGATCAACAACTTGATTGCCAGTTGACTAGAGGGAGCCATATCCGAATTTTCAAGACCCGACCATAGAGTTCTGAGTTCATTTTTATTAAGAGTACGGCCAAAGGTGTCTCGCATGCCTTTGGATTCTTCTTTTTTGGCAGGCTCCTCGGCTTTCTTCTCGGGGGGTTTGGATTTCTCTAAGGGCTTTGCTTTCACTTCTTGAGTTCTTGCTTTTCTATTGAGCTGTACGATCTTATCTGCCGCCGCCTGGGGTGCTACCTGAGGGTGGTGTGTTGATTTTTTTTCAACCCTTTGCTTGATTTCATCCAGCTTCGCAGACGCTTTTTCCTTAAACTGCTCCAGTGCATCAGAAGCTTTGAACTTGTCGAATTGTTCTGAGGCTTTCCCTGTAAACTGGCCCAGCTTCTCAGAAGTTTTTTCCATAATTTTATCAAAAGTCGGCGTTTGACTTGCAGGAATATCAACTTTGGTTTTTGTAGGTTCCGGCTCTGGAAGTCCTTGCTCGGGATCCTTACCCGTCATAACCATTGCCATGGCCATGACGGCTTTTTTTCTTGCCGCATCAAGGCTCATATCCGGATAGATACCGAGAGTGACCTGCTTGGTCATCTCATTGAAGCGATATTCCAGAATAAAACTCTTCTCCCCTTCCGGAGTGACCTGAACACCAAATCCGCCATTATCCCAAACAATCTGGCGACTCTGACCAGGTTCTAGATATTTAATTTTTCGTTCCGTCAAACTCATTAAATTCCTTTCGCCTCAACAAAAACTGCCGGGAGAATATCTATTACTTAATTAGGGATATTGTACCAAAACTATGTTCAGGAAAGAGGGCTGACTGTTATTTCTTGAATACTATGTCAGTGACCCTCATTTGCACCTTTCCGGCCCATGAGGGTGGAGCAAACTCCTTGACGAGATATCCGACCTTCTTTGACTTTTTGGGATTTAAGGGGTCATTATCGCGACCAGGGCGATATTTGGAGACCGACACCGGATATAATTTCTTTTCACTGACAATAGCGCCCTTCCCGTTATAAAAGTAAACGGTGACTTCCACTTCGCTCAGGGTTTTGTTACCCGTGTTGGTCAAGGTAGCAAACAGTCCCGGGTTGGGACTGCTAAAGAGAAACCTCTTCCCCTTTCCTACAGTCAGGCCTTTCAGTTCCAGAGTTGCCATATAAGCGTTCTTCTTATTGTCGAGCTTTGCTACCTGGACTGGCTTTTTTTCATCCTTCTTTTCTTTTTCTTTCCGGCTTTTATTAACTGCCCCGGATTTGGCTTTGGCCCTGGCACTTTTGAGAGCAGACTGGGCGATATCATTGAGGGAAGAACGTACGCCTTTCGAAGGCAGAGTTATCCCGCTTAACTTCCAACCCATGCCTTTCCGCTCATACATGAAATCCAGACTCTCTCCATTAGCAGTGCTGATCGTCACAACAAATGAATTGATACCCGCATAACGGAATTCAACTTGAGCCAGCACGCCCTTCACACTATCCAGCACGCCCTTCACGGATTCCAAATTGAGCCCCAGCCCCTCCAACGGGTCCTTGGAGTCTTCGACTGCCGAAGCTTTGGAACTGCCACGAGCCCAAGAGCCAATCAGATCTGTTTCCCCTCTTGCAAAACCCATCACCGCCTCCGGAGTCACCAAGGCGTTGGTCATTTTATTCACCTGAGCCCGGCCCATGGGATCCGCCAACTTGGCATAGGGAGTTTTACTGAATTTTTCAGCAGAAACCTCGCTCCATTGAACATCCAATTGACTCTGAACATGGCGGCTCAGATCAGAGTAGTCGACCCATTGGGACAGTTTTTGAACATCTCGACTATCCGCTGCCGTCTGAACATTATAAAAAGCCCAGTAGGGATGAAAATAAGCACCGACTAACACCAGCAGAAAAGTCAGGAAAAGAAAAACCCACGGCCCCTTATTTTTAGGCTCAGGTTCGGGTGCAGAAGCAAATGCTTTGGCCAACTGAGGATGATTGTCCAGGCGCCGCCAATTAACTCCGTCCATACTGAACTCGTGTTTAGGCTTCAGTTGGCCGCTCTTGATATCAGCAAATACGGATTGAACCTCGACACCCTCTGTTACTTTTTTCCCACGGCGAATCGTCAGTTTCGGACGTTGGGGCGTTTTTACAGGGGCCTCTGGCATGATTGTATTCTCTCCAAACTATTGTTAAAAAAGGAATAGTGTCACTTCAGGATAACAAGTTTTTTGAATTTTTCCATTAATATTTAAGGGTATAAATTGCTTCCTCTGGCAAAGGAAACCATAGAATTGGCTATTTAGGAGATTTGAGGTGGCTTAAATGACCATTGCTTCACAAGAACTGGAGGTTCACCCGACTTTAAAAATCCCTCAATGATAATGAGCCCTTTGCGATCATCTGATTTCACAATGATATGCTTGGTTACGTCTGATCGGGGGCTGGAAAAAATTTCCACATCTTTAGGGAGAATGGGAATACCGGCAGAGCCTGCACTATCCCCTCCCATACCCTCCCATTCCTCTTGCGATGGGGGCCACTCCGCGGCTCCAAGGCTCGAAAACATCCAGTTCACGAAATCCGAAGGTTTGCCCTCAGGGAAAACCAACAGGAAGGAGGAGCGTTTCAACTGACGGGGGGCCGACATATGGCGGACGATGCGTTCCGCTTTTTCCAATGTTGGGTACTCCGCTTCCTCCTCCCAGTCCACAAAAAACATGGGAAGTATCAGGAGAAATCCCAAGCCTGCCGCCCAGGGAAGTATTTTGGACCGGTTGGACATAGAGCCCTGTTTTCGAGTTCGATGAGTAGAGTATAATTAGTATCGCAGAGGTATCCAGATTCGTCCATCAGAACCTTACCCTGACACCTTCTAAATAGGGATATTAAGAGGGACCATGAAGAAATAGAATGCACCTTCAATTCCTTTTTTGGAGTTAGGAACTTATGCCTTCCCCCTTCTCATTCGATTAGAACTTGTGGCTCGAAAACAGCAACAGGCAGGAGCTTGAAAAAACTTCCAATTTATTCGGTTGCACATCGGCATTCGTATTCGGTTTCAGACGACCAGACAATCTTGATGGAACTCGGAAAAGTTACGCTATCCTTTTCAAACAGGGAGGTTTCGATCTGCGTACAGCTGAGGTGAATGGCATCGGAGAAATCCGCTCCAATAATCGTGCAGTCACTGAAGTCGGCGTTTAAGAGATCCGCCTGCTTCAATTGGGCTCGCGAAAGGTTCGCTCCGGTAAGGTCGGCCCCATGCAGTTTGGCACCGGTGAGGTCCGCTCCTTCCAGATTGGAGTAACGCAAATCCGCTCCAGTCAAATCGGCACCCGACAGGTTCGTTTGATGCAGGTCCCCGGCTTTCAGGTCAGCCTCAATCAATCGCGTATCCACGAACGTGGCCTCGCTCATGTAGATACCTGTCATATTGGAATGACTGAGATCGGCTCGCGTGAAGTCGGCCCCTCGCAAATCCGCTCCCTCCAAATCGACCGAAGTACAATCAGCCTCCTGAAACAAGGCATGGCTGAGGTTGGCTCCCTCCAGATTGGCTTCCCGAAAACAGGTTTTGGCGGCCTGGGCATTTCGAAGGCGAGCCCGATAAAACATAGCACGAGTACAATCGGCTTCGTTCAGAGTTGCCTCAGTAAGATCGGCTTCACTGAAATCAAACTCAACCAGATCCTGCCCATTGAAATCTTTCCCAATGAGTTCCTTACCACTCCAATCTTTTGTCGATGAATCCATACGTCAGGCTCACATCCTTGGGAAAGCGTTTGCAACTTGGCCGGTTATTTGTCCTGATTCGGAGATTTAAAATCTATCAGTCCCTGCTGACCTTTGGGTTTTAGTCCCCGACGGCTGGAAGTTTTCAAAATCTTGCTCAGGTCTTTCTTGACGGGTTTGGGTTTTGGAGTTTGAGTCTGCTCTCCGTGAGTCGGCTTTTGGGACAAGCCAGGCTTGGGGGTGTTAGAGTTCGCCATCAGAGGTCCAGAAAAAGTTCTCATCAATCGCATCATTCCCATAGCCCGGGGAGAAGAGGTCAACACGATCGAAGGGTTCAGGCAGTTCGGGCAGACCCGTTGTTTGCGCACCCGACGCCAAATGGAATAAATAACTCCTGGAACAATATATAGAAGCCACATGAAAATCTCAATGACCAACAACCCCCGTTTGACCTCAACCGGATCACGCTGGCAACCACATTCCATACAAACGTATTTCTTGGTGAAGTCGACACCGCTCACTTTCAGTACATTCTTCACTTTGGATGTTTTCTTCATGGCGCTCCTTAACGAATTCCTATCTATCTTATCTTAAGGGAACCCCGGTAGAAAACCATTCATTTATGCCCCGAATTCAAAGGCATTCTTCTAGAGAGGCCGAATTTAAGGCAAATCTTCCGCCCGGATCAGGATACACAGAGACCGTCATTGAATAGACTCGAAATAAGTCTGGAGAGCCACAGCATTATTGAGTTTTTCTTCTTTGGACCCATATACAAAGGTAACGACTGATTCGCTCTGCAAACACGATAGCAACGTTTCGACGGTAATAGCATTAGCATCCAGCTCGATGAAGTATTTTTTTTTGAACTCGCGCCATTTCTGAGGATCGTGTCCGAACCAGCGGCGTAGTTCGTGGGAAGGGGCAATATCTTTAATCCACATGTTTAACTGCACACGATCTTTGGTAAGACCACGGGGCCACAAGCGATCCACGAGTATACGAAAACCATCGCTTGGAGAAGGTTCCTCATGGGCGCGTTTCACGCGAATCTTTGCAAGCCCCGCAGTCATATCGTCCTCAGGCATGGATACTCCGCTGGGTGGGCCGGAGCAGTATCCCAGGCAATAATATGGCGAATGCCAGCCCCAGATGCAACCAACGGTCTGCCTCATTAATGTGAACCATTCCGAGTAGCATATTACCGGAAGTGACAAACCCCAGGCCCGCAACCGCCAGATACGCGACACCGATACCCGTTACCACCAGCGCTTCTCTGCCTTCAAACCGGACTGCGCCAAAAATAAATGCCGCCCCGGTGAGGAGGTGAACAAGATTATGAGGCGCGTTGACCACAAAGAATCCATCGGAAGAGACCAAAGGGTTGGGAATGAAACCGAGAATGCCAACGGCAACAAACGTCCACCCTAAAATAAAACAAATATTGCGAATATTCATTGAATAATTCCTTCTTTTTAGGTTAGTAATTTAGTTTTTCTACGTTCGTTCAAAGAAGAACGGCCTCGCCATCGGCAAGGCCGTTCTGTAAGGTTTTCCGTGGATTACAAGTCCTCCGGATTTTTGTGTTTGATCTTTTTCCAATTCTTGTCGGCGGTCTTGATATGACCGGATATATCTTTTACCCAAATCCCTTTAATTTTATTGTCCAGGTTCAGGTAAAGTTTTCCGTCAACCACTTCCCATATCTCGGGATCGCCAACAAACTTTTTACCCACGGCTACGCCATAAGCGCAGTAGCCGCCATAAGCGGGCAGGTATTTGTCAGGGTTGGATTCGAACATTTTCTTGTTCGCTTCATTGACAAAAATGTAGGTGACGCCGTTGTAGGTCGCCAAATGATTGCCGTTGCCCTGCTGAGGTTTGCCATCGGTCTGATAGGTTACAATGTCATATCCCTGAACCGCCACCATGCTGTGCGACGTTGTTCCGGCGAAAGCCATGCCGGGGACCAGGAATAGTGCGGCCATGAGTACAAAACTTCTTAAAAATTTCATGATTTTCTCCTTTGATTGGGCATTGGAAGACCCAGGTTTTATTTAAAATATGTAAACTGATCTGTTTACAATTATTCGTACAACTTGGTCCGAAACCCTTACAGAAAATCATAAAATTATCTTAAAATTCTGAAATAAACCCTAAATAAGGGTAATTTTACTTGAATTTTTTGTTTTTTGAGTTAATCTTGGGTTGACAGATAGTATAATAATCGGTTTACAAATAGAGGGAAAATGACCCGTTCATCCAAACGCGATATTTTGATTGATACCGCCCGCGACCTTTTCATCGCCCAGGGTTTTCATGCGGTGGGAGTCGACACCATTTTGAAAAAAGCGGGGATTTCCAAACGCACGCTCTATAAGTATTTCAGATCCAAGGAGGACCTGATTCTGGCGGTGATCCGCCATTACGATGAAACGTTTCGCAATTATTTGATGCGTGAGGTCGAAGCCCGTGGGGACACCGCTTACGAACAATTGCTGGCGATTTTCGATGTTGCCGAGCAGTGGTTCAGCGAGGCCAACTTCCACGGCTGTATTGCCGTCAAAGCCATTGGAGAATATTCAGAAAAAAACAAGGCGATTCAGCGTTCCTGCGAGGAGTTTGTCCGCCTGATCGGTGAATACATGGAAGGGCTGGCGACTCAGGCAGGAGCGCGGGATCCGGAACGTCTGGCCGAAAAACTGGTGTTATTGTTTGAAGGAGCGATTGTAATGGCTGTGGTTTCCGGGAAACCCAAGGTGGCTCAACAAGCCAAAGCCATGGCCCGGCGGTGCGTGGATGAGCATGTGGGGGAAGCCTCTCGGCAAGGCACTGGATAATATATTTCCAGGCAAAAAGAAAAACCTTCAGCCTGGATCGGTTAGAATAACGGGGAGTTACCGGGACATTGATCCTTCAATCCTCGGTTCGTTAATACAATCCATCGGTGCCCATGAATATTCTTATGGTAACCAACACATTTACCCCGCATGTCGGGGGTGTCGCCAAATCCGTTGCGGCCTTCACTGAAACCTACCGGAAATTAGGCCACCGGGTAATGGTGATCGCCCCGGAATTTGAAAACATGCCGGAAAATGAGATAGACGTCATCCGCGTTCCCGCCATCCAGAATTTCAACGGAAGTGATTTTTCCGTACGCCTGCCCATCCCGGGATATGTCTCCATTTCGCTGGATGAGTTTCGGCCTGATATCGTCCATTCTCACCATCCATTCCTGCTCGGTCACGCCGCCCTGCTGGTAGCCGCATCGTTCGATGTCCCCTTGGTGTTCACCCATCACACCATGCATGAACAGTACACCCATTACGTGCCGTTGGATTCTCCCCAGCTCAAACGATTCGTGATCCAGTTGGCGACCGGGTACGCCAATCTCAGCGACCGGGTGATCGCCCCCAGCCAAAGCCTTGCGAAAATACTTGAGGGGCGCGGAGTGGAAACAGCCATCGAAGTAATTCCCACGGGAGTGGATGCTCAACGAATGGCTCAAGGAAACGGCTCCACTATACGAAAGCGTATGAATATTCCATCGGAAGCGTTGGTGATCGGACACACAGGAAGATTGGCGCCGGAAAAAAACTTACAATTTCTGGCGGAAGCGGTAGCCGAATTCATTGATTGCCACCCGAAAACCCATTTCCTTGTAGTTGGTGAGGGATCCTCCAGAAACGAAATTGAATGCATTTTTAAAAACTCCTCGTTGGATTCGAATCTTCATTTTACCGGAAGCTTGAAAGGACAAGACCTAGTGGATAGTTACCATGCCATGGATGTATTTGCATTTGCCTCGAAAAGCGAAACTCAAGGCATGGTTCTGGTCGAGGCGATGGCCGCCGGAGTTCCCGTCGTCGCTCTTGACGCACCGGGAGCGAGGGACGTCATCACTCATCAAAAAAACGGCTGGTTGATTGATAGTGACGACCCCGCCGCCTTTGTCTCCGCTCTCAAACAGGCATCGTTTCTTTCCAAAGAAGACGAAGAAAAGCTCCAACAGGCTCTACAGCAGACCGTGGAAGAATTTTCGATGAACCGTTCCGCCGAACGGGCTCTCGCTTTGTACACCACCCTCAGTTCCGAGCAACCCGGCTCCAAAGATACGGAAGACAGCCTGTGGGATTCGGCTCTAAGAGTGGTCGAAGAGGAATGGAAAATCTGGGAAAATATCGCCAATTCGGCGGAAGCGGCATTCACCGATGATACCAGTGACGCGTAAATGATTGGACATGTGGAACGCCTATTATCGAATATTCGCCGTTGGCTCAGCCGCAGTGAGTGGGGCATACGCTTGGCGGGTCTTTCCAAATCGCCCGGAACCGGATCGGAGCCGGGATTGATCATTATACAAATTGACGGACTCTCCCGGACCCAATTGGAGGTCGCATTGAAAAAAGGCAAAATGCCTTTTCTGAATCGACTGAGCAAACAAGAAGGGTATCGACTCCACACCCATTTCCCCGGAATACCTACCAGTACCCCTGCCATTCAAGGAGAATTATTTTACGGGGTCAAACGGGTCGTCCCGGCCTTCAGTTTTCTGGACCGTCAAAACAAAAAAATCATGCGCATGTTTGAGTCCGATGCCTGCGCTCATGTGGAGACAATCCTCGCACAAAATAATCCAGGGCTATTGGAAGGCGGCAGTTCCTACTCGAATATTTTTACCGGTGGCGCGGCGGAATCTCATTTCTGCCCCGGTACGATTGGTTGGAGCGGCCTCCTGAAACTCAGCAATCCGTTATTCCTTTTGCATTTGATCGTGTTCCACGGGTGGAGCCTGATACGAATGGCGGGCCTGTTGGTATTGGAAGTAATACTGGCGGTTGTCGACAGTATTCGGGGCGTGATCGAAAAACATGACTTGTGGAAGGAGATCAAATTTGTTCCGGCACGGGTGGCAATCTGCATTCTTTTGCGTGAACTCATTGTGATCGGAATCAAAATGGATGCGGCCCGTGGTCTGCCTATCATCCACGCCAACTTCGTGGGATATGACGAACAGGCCCACCGGCGCGGTCCAACTTCCCAATTCGCGCATTGGACGTTGAAGGGTATCGACGATGCTGTCAAGCGCATCACGCAGGCGTCGCAACGGTCGCCGCGACGGGAATACGATGTCTGGATTTATTCCGACCACGGCCAGGAGGACTGTACCCCCTACTCCATGGAAAATGGCAGGACTCTGGAAGATGCCGTATTGAGTGTCTTTCGACAGTTCGGCGAATTCACCGGTTCTTTGCAAAGTCCGGCGAAAGGCATTCAACTGCACCGTTCCAAATGGTTGGGCGGTTCGTTTCTGGAACGGCTCTCCGGAAATCTGGTGGAATTCAAAGACCCGGTCGAAGCTTCGGAAATATCCGTCACTGCCATGGGACCCCTGGGACATATCTATTGCCCCGCGGAAGTCACATTAGCCAACCGGGACGCTCTGGGCCGTAAACTGGCGCAGGAAGCCAACATCCCCATGGTAATGGTGCCCGCCGGAAACGACCGCATTCAAATTTGGACACCGGATGGCGAATACACCATTCCCGGCGACGAGGAAACCCTGCTCGGTTCCCATCATCCTTTTTTAAAGGAAGCTACCGAAGAGTGGGTGCAGATGTGTCACCATCCCGACTCCGGCGATTTTGTGATTTCCGGTTGGCGGTTGGATGGCCTTCCCATGACCTTCCCGATCGAAAACGGAACACACGGCGGGATGGGATCGGAAGAAACCAGAGGATTCGCCCTGCTTCCTCTGGCGGCCCCGGTTCCCAATAGTGAGAAGAGCTTCATCCGCCCGATCGATTTGCGGGAAGGCGCTCTGGCCGCGCTGAAAAAGAAACCGTTGAACTGGATTCAACGCCCGCTGAAACGCACTCCCACCGGATTTCCTCTGCGAGTGATGACTTACAACGTACACAGTTGTATCGGCATGGATGGCGAAATTTCAACACGACGCATTGCCAGAATTATCGCGCAATACAATCCCGATATCGTAGCCCTACAGGAGTTGGATGTCGGACGAAGCCGGACGCAGGCAGTGGATCAGGCGCATGAAATCGCCCGCGAGTTGGAAATGGAGTTCCATTTTCATCCGGCCCTGCAAATTGAAGAAGAGTTGTATGGCGACGCTGTGTTGAGCCGCTATCCCATGCGGATGGTCCGGTCAGGTGACCTCCCCGGCCCTCCCCACCGCCCCCGTCTGGAAACGCGGGGGGCCTTGTGGGTGGAAATCGACGTGGACGGTCACAAAGTCCAAATCATCAACACACATCTCGGAGTGCGCCCCGTCGAACAGCGTTATCAAATCGAGACCCTGATGGGTTCTCAATGGTTGTCGCATCCCGAGTGCCACGGTCCGGTTATTCTGTGCGGAGATTTTAACGCCAATCCCAGTCACAAAACCTGCCGCCGCATCACACAAATGCTAAACGATGCCCAAGATATTCTGGACAACCATGTTCCGCAACGCACCTGGTTCGGAAGGTTTCCGGTGGGCCGCATCGATCATATATTTGTCGCAAAAGAAATCGATGTGCAATCCTGCCTCGTCCCGCGCACCACCCTGACCCGCATCGGTTCGGATCATCTGCCGCTGATTGTCGATGTGATTATTCCTTCAGATACCTCGTCAATTTCTCCCTGAGGAGTTCGCTTAATGTTTGAATACTCGCCATTGCCGTTTTTAATGGATAGGGGTTTGATCATTTTTGAAGCGGCAAACCAATAAGCCATACCGACAAACAGGACTCCGCCGACAATATTGCCCAGCGTGACCCAGGTCAGGTTGTATCCGAAACCAGCCAGGGAAATCTCCGCCCCGTGAGGAAGCAGTAAGCCCAGACTCAGCAAAGTCATATTGGCCACGCAATGCTCGAACCCGCTACTGATAAACGCGAACAGACACCAGAAAATCATGATGAGTTTAGCGGTTTCACTTTTCATCTTCACCGCCAGCCACACCGCAAGGCACACCAGCCAGTTGCATAAAATCCCCCGGACAAATAACTCTTTGGCGTCGGCATTCATCTTCATGGAACTGACTTGCAGAATCAGGTTTTTCGAGGATTCCGCCAGACTGTCCGCATGAAACATCATCCAGGCCAGTAGAACGGAGCCGATCAAATTCCCCAAATAACACAGGAGCCATGATTTCATCACCAGTCCTGATGAAATTTTATTCTGCAATCTTCCGACAATCAGAATCATATTGTTACCGGTAAACAATTCCGATCCTGCGAAGATCACCAGGCTTAATGCGATGCCAAAGCTGGCCCCCATCACCAGTTTCAAAAAGGGCCCCGCCCCCGCCTGGATGGGTCCGCCGATGGAAAAAATGAGGATGATTCCAAACCCGACATAAATACCGGCAAGGGCGGACAATACCAAATAACCTGCAGGCGAGGATTGCATGTACCGAATTTTATTTTCTGCCGTTTCGGTAATCTTGTTTATTTCTTCTTTAAACATAAGTCCTCTGGGTTGTCTTCCGAAGATTGTAGTTCAAATAAAAGTCAGGAATGGTTTAGGGGGTAACGCCTTTTGACCGCCCGCGATGGCTTTACCCGTTTTCAAAGTTTTACTCGCGCCCCGTTTTCTCTTGAGGGGATGCATTTTCGTTCGAGTATGGTACGGAATGATATTTTCCAAAACCTGCGGGAGCCGGTCGCAAGGCACATTTTCGAGAATCTTGACCGCCTGCTTGGGATGCGGCCCGGCCCGACCGCCGACAAAAATATCCACCGCATCGACAATATCTCCGCCGACCCTTGCCTTTTTCCCCAGGAACCCGATATCCGCCACCAAGTGATTGCCGCATCCAGCGGGACAACCCGACCAGTGCATCGAAATCGGCCCCACTTTTTCAAGATCAAGCTTGGCTTCCAACTGACGGGCGACTTCCACCGCCTGCCCCTTGGTTTCTATAGTCGCCAGGTGGCAATAATCTTTGCCCACACAACTGACCAGGTTTTTTTGGATCGCCGAGGGGGCATATAATAAGTTTTTCAACGCCGGTTCTTCTAAAAAGTCGCCCAGCGCTTTGTCCGTCACATGAGGAATAATCAGTGCCTGGTGGGGAGAGATTCGGATTTCTCCGTTACCATATTGATGAGCAAGGTCCGCCACTTGAAACAACTCTTCGGCCTGGATCCTCCCGACGATCACTTTCAGTCCGACAAAGTTCATCGTGGATTTTTTTTGCCTGAAGACTCCCATGTGGTCTTTAATTTCATTGAGCCGCTTGTCCTGACCGGCGCTTTCCAGTGGGTGCTTCAATCGCAGGACCAGCTCCTCACGAAACCGTGCTTCTCCCCATTCATCCAAAAGAAAGGCCAGACGGTTTGAAGTGCGGGATTCGCGGCAACCGTGATCCCGGTATAACAAAATGATTTCCGCACACACTTCAACCACTTCTTCAGGATGAACAAATATATTCAATGAAGTGGCAATCCGGTATCCCCCGGAGCCGAGTTTGCCGCCAGCCAGAATATTAAATCCGATGCGCTCTCTTCCCGCTATTGTTTTGACGGCAGGAATCAATGCCAGGTCTTGAGTTTCCGCATGGAGACAGTTGTCGGGACATCCGGTGATGGCGACATTGAATTTTCTGGGAAGATTCACAAACTCCGGATTGTTCAGGATATGATGATTCAAAGCCCGGACCCAGGGTGAAGCATCGATGATTTCCCTGGGATGCAATCCCGCTACGGGGCAACCCATGATGTTCCGTACGTTATCGATTCCGGTTTGCAGAGAAGTCAGACCCACCGATTCCAGTGATTCAAAAACCACAGCGACATCTTCAATACGCAAATGTCGAATTTGAAACTGCTGGCGGGTAGTGATATCGATCACTCCGTTCCCAAATCGAGTCGCGATCAGCGATAACACCCGCAACTGATCCGCTGTCGCGAACCCGTTCGGTATGCGAATCCGGAGCATGAAGAATCCCGGAGTGGGTTTTCTTAAAAACAATCCGTACCACTTGAGCCTTTGGACATCATCCTCAGAAATGGCTTCCCACCCTTCGCGGGCAAAACGGGCCAAATCGTTTTTAACATCTAAAACATTTTTTTCAGCTTTTAGTATTTCAACTTTATTCATTAGAATCCCAGATCAAAATTTCAACCGTTCAGCGGGCCGAGCATTCCAAACTCATCCCATAAGACTCTTACTAGTACAATTCCCGTGCCATTTTTAAAATTTAGCCTGCAAACGGCGGATAGCCCTCAAAACAAAGAGGTTCTAACGGAAACTAAGAGGATTGGGACACCGGGTAAATCTCATCGGAATGCTCAATAAAGAAGTAATCCCCTTAGCCCCTGCCAGAAAATGAAGCAAAAGCATCCAGAAGACCCGCCTAAAAATGACCTTACTCTCTGGTTGCCATATTTTCTGGAGATACCGGATATTTTCCGTTAACCTTGATGAAGGAGTTTATATTGGGCCGCTCTGGCATCTTTACCCTTTTAGGACTGAAGACTTCTCTAAAACATTTGCATTAGAGCCTCTAAAATCCATACGAATCAACCGACTGAAAACTTTAAAAAATATGCCAAAAATCAGAGTACTCATAGTTGATGATGCTGTGCTTGTTCGAAAAATGCTTTCGGACATGATGAATCAGGATCCTGATATCGAAGTAGTAGGAGTGGCGGCCAATGGCAGTATCGGCCTCCAGAAAATTCCCCAGGTCAATCCTGATGTCGTTTCCCTGGATATCGAAATGCCGGTGATGAATGGATTGGAGGCCTTGGATAAAATCCGTGAGACGTGGCCCAAGCTTCCAGTAATCATGTTCAGCACCTTCACACAAAAGGGAGCCACCGCTACGCTGGACGCTCTTTCCAAAGGAGCCACCGACTATGTGGCCAAACCTTCAAAAGCCAAAAGTCTGAACGAGGGCATTGAACTTATCAAAAATGAGTTGATTCCAAAAATTAAAGCGATCTGTAGCGAACGCTCCGGACTGAACATCCCCAACAATCTTCCCAAACCCAAACCGTTGGTCGAGCACCCCGAAGACCCGAAAAAAATAAAAGGGATCAAACGCTTCCATCGTGTGGATGTGGTTGCGATCGGCGTATCCACTGGAGGGCCCAATGCTCTGATGGAAGTCCTGCCCGCTTTTCCGAAGAACTTCCCCGTTCCCATTGTGCTGGTTCAGCATATGCCGCCCAATTTCACCAAACTCCTCGCCAACCGGCTGGACAGTAAATCCAACTTAATTATCAAGGAATGCGAAAACGGGGATGTGCTTGAGCCCGGTCACGTTTACATTGCGCCGGGGGACTATCACATGGCCGTCGAGCAGGACAAAGGTGACGTGGTAGCCCGTATCAATCAGGCTCCTCACGAAAACTCCTGCCGACCCGCAGTCGATGTCTTGTTCCGTTCGGTGGCCAAAACTTTCGGTCGAAATGCCCTGGCCGTGGTGTTAACCGGTATGGGACAGGATGGGATGCGGGGTTGTCAAGATATCCAGGCCCGTGGCGGACAGGTCATGGTTCAGGATGAGGCCTCGAGTGTGGTATGGGGCATGCCTGGGTTTATCGTAAAATCCAAGTTGGCCGATGCCATACTACCTTTGAATAGGGTTGCTGATGAAATTATTCTAAAGTGTCAAACTGGCCGTCTGGCTTCCCTGATCGCAGGTAACAAAGGTAATACATAAAAACCCTCCGCCTTTCTTCCAGAAAAGCCCAACAGAACCACGGATCTCTCTACGCCTAAAAAAACTCCTCAAAATACATAGAAAACGGATACGCGCAAAAAAAATACAATTATGGAAGAAAACCCTATTGAGCGAGGGATACGTGCCCAGGGGGAGAGATGATGTAGCTGTGGGAACACCGACTTAGAGAAAATCGATCAACTACCGGGGGCCCGGCCATAGGACGTCACAGGCTTGGCGCCGACAATTTTAACCATAACAATTCCCTCGGGAACGGTAAAAATCAGTTTTTTGGAGGGGAAGCCTCTGGGCAACAGCGGTTCGACATCCGTTCCTTTTATAAGGGTCGGCAAAGACATGGCAACCTTGATACAACCATCGCGGAGGCGGGACACCACATCACCAGCGAGAATATTAGCCATTTCACCCACCACATCGCCCATATCGGGACTGTCATAGTCCAGCTCGAATCCCGTAAACTTGGCCACCAGCCCAGTGGCACAATCCTTTGGAAAACCCAGCATCATGAGCCAGGTGATATCACCAAAATAGGAAATAATACCGACTACTCCCTCCCCAACTTTCTGTGTCTCTTCATCATCGTCCTGAAAAGAGGGAAAGTATCCGAAGGACTTGTGAAACACTGAAGAAACCGAAACCTTAACACACGAGGCTAGTTCTTCGGGGATCGTCGCTTCATTGGTAAACTCAAATGTCACCATGCTTTTCCTTTTTGCGTGATGCTTTTCCAAGGCAATAACTTTAAACTCGTACCTCAAAAAATAAGACTCAGTTGGGGAAAATCTCCCTGATCTTTTCCTCCAGTTGATTGGCATTAAAGGGTTTGATAATATACTGATTCACGCCCGCCTGAACCGCCTCCATAATTTTTTCCTTGTCGGCCTCTGAGGTGACCATCAAAAAAGGAAGTTCTTTTAGGGCTCCATCAGCGCGAATGGCTTTCAAAAAATCTATTCCCGTCATCTTAGGCATATTCCAGTCCGAGATCACCAAATCTATTTTATCCTGATTGATCTTCTGCAATGCATCTTCTCCATCTTCTGCGTCCAACAGGTTCGAAAGTTCAAAACCCAGTTGTCTTAAATTATTTTTGATGATTTGGCGCATCACAGAAGAATCATCAACCACCATTACTTTTCTGGTTTCGTAACCCATAATTTCTTTTTCCTTTCTACAGGGATCCCAGCTATTTAATGAAACTGAAGTCGGGTAACTCAAAAACAAGAATCGCGCTCCCCCCTTCGATATCGCTCAATCAAAATCTCACCCCGCCACAACGTCTAGAGAGCACAGGAGATTCTCAAGAAAACCGGTGGCATCGGATTAAGGAACAGGCGCCCTTGTACAAAAGAACCGTCTTTTCAAAAGAGATCGCTTAAAAGATCCGTTTTACAACACAATAGATAATTTAATTATAAAGGAATTTATTCGGATATACCAAAAAACTACAGGCATTAAAACAGGGGGTGGGGATTAGACCAGTTGCGGGGTTTCATACAAAGTGTCTCGTTCCATCGGGATCCGGCCTGCTTCCCGGATCATATCCACGATGGTTTGCCGATGAAATATCTGATCAGTGGCGGCTCCGGCGGCATGAATGATCTTCTCCTCCACCACTGTGCCGTCCATGTCATCCGTTCCCATTCCAAGGGACATTTGTGCGATTTTTGGAGTGATCATGATCCAGAAGGCCTTGACGTGCGGAAAATTATCCAGCATCAAACGCGAAACCGCCAGCGCGCGTAAATCCAACTGTCCACTGGTGGAGGGCAGAAAATCCAGCGGTGTGTTTTCAGGATGAAATGACAGCGGAATAAAAGTGACAAATCCGCCGGTGCGGTCCTGCAATTCCCTCAGCCGCACCAAATGATCGACCCGCTCTTCGATGGTTTCCAAATGACCGTACAACATGGTGGCGTTACTTTTCAGCCCCACCTCATGCGCGATTTCGTGTACCTCCAGCCATTCTTCGCCGGTGATTTTGTCGTTGCAGATTTTCTTGCGGCACCGGCTGGCAAAGATTTCCGCCCCGCCGCCCGGAATGGAACCCAGCCCGGCGTCTCTCAATTCCTGTAGAGTTTCACGCAACGGCTTGCCCGCCAGTTCGGCCAGGTAATGCAGTTCCACCGCCGTGAACGCCTGAATATGAACGGCAGGAAAACGATCCTTCAATCCCTTCACCATATCCAGATAAATCTCATACGGCCAATCCGGGTGCAGACCGCCAACGATATGAAACTCGCTGACCTCCCCTCCCCGGTACGCTCCCGCATCTTCAAAAATTTCGTCCAGTGATTTTTCGTAGGCGTTGGGCGCATCGGCCTTGACGCCAAATGCGCAGAACTGGCAACTGTGAATGCAAACATTGGTGGGGTTGATATGTCGGTTATGGATAAAGTACGTGTTGTTCCCGTTCATTTGCTCCCGGCGCAGATTGGCCAGACGCCCCACCCCCAATAAATCGGGAGACGCGAACAGGGTCACCCCGTCCTCAAAGGATAGGCGCTCACCCGCCACCACTTTGGCTTCTAAAGGCTTTAGTCTGCTATCGAGATATTCAAACATCCGGTTTCCAATCATTTGTGGCGAATCGCTCCCCTGACGGGGAGTGGCAACTGGCTTACAGTTGACAGCTTTCGACGAGCCCCGTGCGCAATTCTAAGGTTTTTAAATTTGGTGGCGAAAGTAAACTTACAATCGTGCTCTCATGCTCCAGCAATATTGGCCCTGCGCCGAGCAGAGAACGGTCCCATCAAGCCACTGAAGCAATCAATGACCTCATGGGACCGTTCTCGTCCTTCCGTAGAACGCGTTTCTGCTCCGTCCTGCGGTAAACCTTCTTGGAGACTTTTACCTTCATTCGATACTGCGAGGTATTCAAAGCCTTCGCCACAGGATCTTCCTTAATAATCTCAATTTTCTTACCATCACTCTTCTTCATAATAACTCCTTCTCCAGCGTGACGCCCAGCATCATGCTGGACCCTGATTTTTAAATCATACTGCATTCTACAGTATTCGTGTTCATTCACAAAGTTATCTGAATGCAGACCCCTAAGGGGCATATCTATCTGCGCTTTGCTCATTCCAATCGATCTTTCAAGCGGGCCAGCAAGTCCATGCGCTCGTGCAGGACGGCAAATATGCGCGGCGGTTTTCCTTCTAACTCCAAATAGAAGACGTAGTGGTGTTCGCAATGAGTCACCCGAGCTTGCGGATATTTTTCCGAAAATTGACGGGAGGCGGTTTTTTCTGCGGCAATATTTTCAAAACAACGATGGAGCTTATCCGTATACAACCGGGCCTGCTCTACTCCCCACTGACTGAGAGTGTAGCGGATAATCCCTTCCAAATCAGCATCCGCGTCCTCCGTCAGCTGATAAAGCGGCACTACATTTGTTCCCGCTGGACATCCCTGAAAATCTGCTGGACAGATCGGGTGGAGGTTTGGCCTTGCTCTGCCGCTTCGATGCGCGGCTTCATAAGCTCTTCCAACTTTAGAAGAGCCTCTTCTTCCGACAGGGATTCCAAATCGGGGAGCTGGGGCAAGGCCCGCTCCAAAACATAATCCTTTATGCTTTGACCGTGGAGGGCGGCAACGGCCTTTAGACGCTGATGCTGTTGCTGTGTGATTTCAATAGAAAGACGGCTCATGGTATTCTCCTCCTGCTGGGTATGACCTTTCGATAAGAATACAACAAATGCTCATATTTGTACATAATGAACATTTGTTGCCTTATATCAACAGCCTCCAAAGAAGCCTTGACCCGCCAGAACAATCCTTCTGGCTGTCTCTAAACCCAGACCACATCGACAATCACCACACACATCAGGCCGACGCCGATGATGCCGTTCACGTTAAAAAAGGCGAAATTGACCTTGGACAGGTCGTTGCTTTTCACCAGAGAATGCTCGTAAATTAAAAGTCCGGCGACCGCGATCACTCCAACTCCATAAAGCACTCCCAAAGCCGGGTGCCACAGCATCCAGAGCAGAAAAAATATCATGATCCCGTGCGCGCCGTAAGCTATTTTCAGGGCGCGGTCGACTCCGAACCGCTTGGGAACGGAATGGACCTCATTCTCATGGTCCGCTTCCACATCGAGGCAGGAATAAATGATATCGAATCCAGTCAGCCAGAACACCACCGCCGCCCCCAGAATCAGTGACACCAGCGATATTTCCTCTTTCACCGCCACCCACGCCCCGACCGGTGCACAGGCCAACGCGAATCCCAGATAGACATGCGACCACGACGTGAACCGCTTGGTGATCGAATAAAAAAATACGATTGCCAAGGCCAGAGGCGACAAATAAAACGCCAGCGGATTCAATTTGTAACTCGCCCAGACCAACAGCGCCGACGAGAGCGCCAGGAAAACGACATACTGAGCAACCGTCACCTCCCCTGCCGGGAGTGCGCGATCTTGAGTGCGCGGATTGCGCGCATCCAGCCGGGCATCGACGATGCGATTGAACGCCATCGCCGCGTTACGCGCACCGAACATCGCCACCGCTATCCACCCCAGCGTTTCCCATTCCGGTAAACCCTCCGCCGCCAGAAATGCGCTCATCACCGCGAATGGCAGGGCAAACACCGTGTGCTGGATCTTGATATCCGAAAATATAATTTTGAGTTTAGCGAGCAAACGAACTTCTCCATACAATCACGATTGAACCTTGCAATGAAACCTTAGCGTAATTAAAGATTTTGCACAACAAAGCGCTCAAAGTAGTGGTCATATCGGGTCCAGCGTCACGCTGGCCACTTGAAATTCCTTTTTAGTGGAACCTGTTCCCTGTATATTGTTCGGATATTTAAATCTTATAGTGGCCCATGCGAAATTTTAAACGCCTTTTCAAATTACTGAAACCCTATCGGACCGCCGTCCTTTGGGGAAGCCTGTTTCTGGTGCTGGTCACAGCGATCAATTTGGCGATCCCGTTGTTCGTGAAAGAGTTGGTCGACGTTGTTGAAGTACAAAAAGATCTGGACCTGCTCAACAAGATGGCGTGGACCATCGCCCTGCTGTTCCTTTTGCAGATGCTGTTTTCGACTGCGCACAATTACCTGTACGACATCACCGAAAAGCGCGTGATCACCGACTTGCGGAAAATCATCTTCAATCACCTGCACACGTTGTCCACCAGTTTTTTTGTCAAACGGAGAACGGGCGAAATCATGTCGCGCATGACCAACGACGTGACGACCATTGAGGGCGTGATCACCGATGTCCCCGCCACCCTGCTCCAGCAATCGATCCGCCTGGTCGGCGGTATCATCATTGTCATCATCATGAACTGGAAGCTGACTTTCATGATTTTGGTGCTGGCGCCAGTCATGGTGCTGTTCGCCAAAACTTTTGGCAAAAAGCTCAAAAGTCTATCACGCGAAATCCAGGACAAACTCGCCACCTCCACCACCATCATTGAAGAAAACATCAGCGGCATGTCGTTGATCAAATCCTTCGTCCGGCAGACACAGGAAATCACACGGTTTGACGGTGCGGTGGAAGACAGCTTTCAAAGTGCGAAGAAGCGCGTCAAGATATCCGCGTTTTTCGGTCCCATGATCGGCTTCATCGCCTTCATCACCGCACTGGCATTGTTATGGTACGGCGGACGGGAAGTCATCGCCGGCACGCTCAGCCCCGGAGAAATGGTCGCCTTCATCCTCTATGCGGTAATCATCGCCGGACCCATGGGCAGTTTCGCGCGACTGTACACGCGTATTCAGGAAGGCCTCGGAGCCAGCGAACGCATCTTTGAAATTCTGGATACCGCGCCCGAAGTGCAGGACGCACCTGACGCCGCTCCCATGCCGAAGATTGCAGGCAAAGTAGAAATTAAAAATCTGCACTTCCACTACCGGGAAGATCAGGAAGTACTCAAGGGACTCAACTTCAGTATCGAGCCGGGTGAGATGGTGGCGCTCGTTGGACCCAGCGGTGCCGGCAAGACCACCCTCGTGCAACTCCTGCACCGCTTTTACGATCCGGTCTCCGGCGAGATACTGGTAGACGGCCAAAACATCCGCGACATTCAAATGACGAGCTACTGGCGGCAGATCGGACTGGTGCCGCAGGAGACGTTGTTGTTCGGCGGCACCATTGAGGAAAACATACGCTTCGCCAAAGAAGGAGCGACACTGGACGAGATCCAGGAAGCGGCACGAGGGGCCAACGCCGACACGTTCATCAACGAATGTCCGGACGGCTACCAGACCGTCGTCGGCGAGAAAGGGATTCGCTTGTCCGCCGGCCAACGACAGAGAATCGCCATCGCCCGCGCCATCCTCAAGAATCCCCGTCTGTTGATACTCGACGAAGCCACGTCGTCGCTCGACAACGAATCCGAGAAACTCATTCAGGAAGCGCTGGAGCGATTGATGCAGGGCAAGACCAGTTTCGTGATCGCCCACCGCCTGTCGACCATCCACAACGCTGATAAGATTCTGGTGCTGGATAAAGGACAGATCGTCGAAACCGGCACCCATCAGGAGTTAATGGACCACAAAGGCCTCTACCAATACCTCTACAATTTAAAAGCCCTGCAGATCGAAACGGAGACAGACATCAATGAGGAAAGCGTTCAATCAAAAATAAGTCCCGTGACAAAAAGATTTTAGACTTAAGCAAAAATGAAACCCTTTCCAATGGCAAATCCAAAATGACCACACCCGCTCCATCTAAACCTGAATCGAAAAAAGAGATACCTCCTCCCAAAACCTATGCCCACTATGCAGGCCGCTGGCTCATTCTGCCGTTGGTCAACACGCCGGTCACGCCGAACCATTTGACGACCCTGCGGCTGTTGACCGGTATCGCCGCCGCCGGGGCGTTTGCAATGGGAGACTATTTCTGGACGGTCTGGGGTGGCGTGCTGTTCGCTTTTTCCGCCTTGATGGATCGTGCCGACGGCGAGCTGGCCCGGCTGAGCGGTAAATCATCAAGCTGGGGGCACTGGTACGATTTGTACTGCGACTCCATAGTCAACGTCGTGTTGTTCTTCGGCATTGGCATCGGCCTGACCGAGGGCGTACTGGGTCACTGGGCTTGGAAGATGGGCGTGCTGTCGGGACTCTCCATCGCGCTCACTTTCTGGATCGTGTTCCGCCTGCACGAAAGCGGCAGTACACCCAATGAAGCGTTCAACGCTCCTGAGGGCTTTGATTTCGACGACTCCATGTTTCTAATCTGTATTTTTGCCTGGTTCGACGGCATGTTCTACCTGTTGATCGCCGCTTCGGTGTGCGCGCCGCTCTTCCTGATTTTTGCCCTCTGGCAATATGTCACACTGAAGTCTTCAACAGAGACCTAGAGCCAGCCCTGTGACCGGTACCAGGCAACGGCATCGCGTGCGGCCTCACGGATCGGGCGGGGTTTGAGACCGAGTTCTTTCAGGCTGGCCGAGGGATCGAAAAACATGTTGCGGCGGGTCAGACGTACCCCCGTGATCGTCGCCATCGGCATTTTACCGGTGACCCAATCCGCCCACAGTTCACTGAACCACGCTACTCCGAGAGCAAGCGCATAAGGCACCTTCCAACGCGGCACCGGTTGCCCCGTTTCCTCGCCCAGAACCCTCAACCACTCTGAAAGGCGGGTATTCTCCCCCCCCAGCAGATAACGGATACCGGTCCTCCCCTTCTCCATCGCCAAGATCATCCCCGTCGCCACATCGCGCGCGTCAACGAGATTGAACCGGCAATCCAGATAGGCGGGAAGCTCGCCTTTGCAAAAGGCCAACGACATGCGTGTCGGCGGGGTCAGCCCGCGATCACCGGGCCCGACTGGCAAGGTGGGGCTGACCACAATGATGGGCGCCCCTTCCTTCTCGACCATGCGGAAGACCTCTTCCTCCGCAAGAAACTTGCTGAGGCAATACGGGCCGAGCATGTCACTCGCTTTGAGACGAAGATTTTCTACCGCACCGCCATTGGAATCCGGAGAGGAAAGAATGCTTTCGGTGCTTGTATACAGGATTCGTTTGGCTCCATTATCCAGAGCGGCGCGCATCACATGGACGGTACCCAGACGGTTGATTTGATCGAACTCCCCGCGGTCGCGCCTCCAAAGATTGGCATCGGCGGCGAGATGATAAACAGTGTCGCAATCCCGTGCAGCTTCCCGGACAGCCGGTTCATCACGAATATCAGCACTCACCAATTCAATGCGGTCCAGCGGCAGATGATCGACCTTGGCCCCCGGCCGTTCCAGTACACGAACCGATTGGCCCGCATCCAGCAACTGCGTCACTAAATGGGAACCCAGGAAACCGGCACCGCCGGTAACTAAAATCAAGACAGAACTCCTTCCGGCAAATTGTCCGCCAGAACCTGCAAATATTTACGTTCCGGTTGCAGGCCTTCACGTGTCATCTTCTCCACGAGATTAAACGCAGCCCGGTTCAACGGACAGGGGAAATCATTCCCCGCGAGCCGGATCAGGTGACCGTTATAAGCTTCTATTTCAGTGCGGCCGATGGGAATATCCGGAGCCATTGAACAATAGGTGCCGCGTAACGAGGGACGAAAGAACAGGGCCATGAATGCAGGTAGCCCGGGAGTGCGCAGAATCACAGACACCACGTCAGGATGAAACGGGCCAATCCGGGCAAGGTCGATATTGGCGTGTTTGAGAATCGCGTAGTTTTCCAGCAACACACCGAAAAAGAGTTTCTTGGCCAACGCATCGGTCAACAGTTCACCGTTATCCACCCCGGCCGCCGCCGCAAGCGGGGAGATAGCCGCGTTGTACATCAGCTTGGTCGCTTTATAAGGTCGGACATCCTCCACCAACTCAACGGGAAACAGTTTCGATTTCCCCAGCGCTGTCGCGAGGGATGCCAGTTCGGCCCGCTCATCCGCCGTGATGGACCGGCGTCCACCGATATGAAGACTGCCCGGTCGGGTGATTCGGGTGACGGGGCGATCGCGTTCACACTCCGAAACAAAAGACGCAATTCCCTCCCCGGCATGGTTGCGACGCTCCAATTCCGGATCAAAACCGTTCTGAACCGGCACCAGAAAGGTATTTTCAGACAGGCGGGCAAGCACCGCCGGATTATCATAGGTCTTGGTGCAGAGCAGAACAAAGCCCCCGTCCGGCGGAGTCCAGTCATCAAACGCCATGAAAGGAACCGGTTGCGTTCCCAATCCGGCTACGGTGACGCCTTTTTTCTGGCCCTCCGCTACCTTGTTGGGGTGGGCCTCCACCAGAACCACGGAATAACCTTCGCGTACCAGCCCCCAGGCCAGCACCGCTCCAATACCCCCTGCACCGAGAATATGAATAGTTTTATTTATCAATATCGGGCCTCTATAAAAAATCAAAAAAGGGTTCATCAGACCCAAAAACTTATTGTCAGAACAACGATAATTGCATTCTACAGGAAAAGCCAGCAGAGAATAGGGGCTTTCAAATTTTTAGGCCGGGAGTCAAAACGATTGTAAACCACTGATATTAAAGCACCATTCGTACTTAAAAACGATCATCACACTTTTTTTTAAAATAAATGAAAATAAACCTTGCTGTTTCAGTACGGTGTCTCTATATTGACACCTTATCAAGCAACGTTCTTTGTATTTCGCAGCATTCAAGGGAACACGAATTTCAGTTCCCGAATCCTCCTGTTATTCAATTAAATATTTTTTTAGTTGACGTAGTTGATCGGAGGGTATATGCTGTCCGACTTTGCTTTTACACAGTTCTTTGAAATTAAAAGGTGCCAAATGAAAATTGCGGGTGCCAACGTTTAAATAGTACTTTGAGGAACAAGGTTTTCAGTTATATAACTGGAGAGTTTGATCCTGGCTCAGAACGAACGCTGGCGGCGTGCCTAACACATGCAAGTCGAACGAGAAAGTCTCTTCGGAGACAAGTAAAGTGGCGCAAGGGTGAGTAACACGTGAATAATCTGCCTTCGAGACTGGGATAACTTGACGAAAGTTAAGCTAATACCGGATAAGACCACGCTTCATATGGAGTGCGGTAAAAGGGATCTCAAATCCTGCTAGAAGATGAGTTCGCGTACCATTAGCTTGTTGGTGAGATAACAGCTCACCAAGGCGACGATGGTTAGCCGGCCTGAGAGGGTGATCGGCCACACTGGAACTGAGACACGGTCCAGACTCCTACGGGAGGCAGCAGTGGGGAATATTGCACAATGGGCGAAAGCCTGATGCAGCAACGCCGCGTGAGCGATGAAGGTCTTCGGATCGTAAAGCTCTGTCAAGTGGGAAGAATAAAATGACGGTACCACTAGAGGAAGCCCCGGCTAACTTCGTGCCAGCAGCCGCGGTAATACGAAGGGGGCAAGCGTTGTTCGGAATTATTGGGCGTAAAGCGTATGTAGGTGGTTTTTCAAGTCAGACGTGTAAGCCCTCGGCTCAACCGAGGAATTGCGTTTGAAACTGGATGACTTGAGTATAGGAGAGGAAAGCGGAATTCCCAGTGTAGCGGTGAAATGCGTTGATATTGGGAAGAACACCGGTGGCGAAGGCGGCTTTCTGGCCTATTACTGACACTGAGATACGAAAGCTAGGGGAGCAAAGGGGATTAGATACCCCCGTAGTCCTAGCTGTAAACGATGGGCACTAGGTGCGGGAGGTATTGATCCCTTCTGTGCCGCAGCTAACGCATTAAGTGCCCCGCCTGGGGAGTACGGTCGCAAGGCTGAAACTCAAAGGAATTGACGGGGGCCCGCACAAGCGGTGGAGC
>JAJDBJ010000053.1 GCA_029261395.1 Nitrospinaceae bacterium | reverse complement strand
AAGTAATAATATTTTTTTATGTATAGGTCATAAATTAATGTTTCTGGATTTAAAATAGCTGAACGCTCAATATGATCCACTTTGTAACGGTCGCAAGTTACCCTATTTGCAATTGAAGAGAAAGAACATCTGGAAATAAATGCCTTATCGCCCATATCTTCCAATTTATTGGCATATTTCCATTTTTTAATTTTTTCTTTTGAAAATTCTCCATTAGGATCGACCTTCTTGGTTGCCTCACAATAATAAGTAACAGCGAAAGCGTTGCTCGCCACTAAACAACATAACCAAACAAGAATTAATTGAAAAAGGTATTTGGAATTTTTCATAAGGTTTTCTCCTAACCTTTTCTGCAACAATTTATTTCCATTATTTTTAATTTTTCTTAATCAAGGAATTTCGCAGTACATCTATGACTATTTTGAGTTTATGGTCAGACAAATTACAAATAATTTGCCTGCGTTCACCCAAAGTCCTAACCCCTTCCGTGTTTAAGGAATCAGTTTTACTTACGTTTAGCAGGGCCAGCAACTCTATTATCGGTCTTCCAAATCCTTCTTCGATTGATTGAAATTGGGTAAATAAACTAAGCTCGTTGAAAATGGTTTTGAAAAACTCTCTATTGACATATTGGTCACTATCCACTTCAGGGGAATCAAATATCTCTTTAGTTTTCTTCTCAAGCTTCCGGCCATGAAGCTGGATTAAATTATCAAAACGATGGTCTCTTCCGTTGCCAAGATCATGATAAATTTCAAGTGCCTCTTCTAGGCAGTGAACACCTTTTGGGGGTTTCCAGGTTTTTTCAAATTCTGCCAAGCAACTTTGAAAACTCTCAAATGAATCAGTCATCTTCTTTCACTTCCATTTCCAATCTTTGTTGACGGAGCTGGACGGGCTCCACAGGACTTCTTCCTCGCCCATGGTGCAGGCGACCCAGCGGCTGAACACGAAAAAGGTGTCGGACAACCGATTGATAAACGCGATTGCCTGGGGTCCCACTGCATCGTCGCGGCTGAGACCGACCATCACGCGCTCGGCACGACGGCACACGGTGCGGCATTGATGCAGAAACGCATTGACAGGAGTCCCGCCCGGCAGGACGAAGCTGTCTAACGGTTTCAATTCTTCATTCATCGCGTCGATGACTTCCTCCAGCCATTTCACTTGCACCTCAGTCATGGTTGCCACTTGCCCTTTCTTGGGCGGATGGTCCGGGTGGCAGGCCAGTTCGTGCCCGAGATCGAACAACCATTGCTGGATGGTCTGCAGAATTCCGTCAAACTTGTCGCGGCGGTCCGAGGCGGGTTTTTGCTGATTAAAAGTCCGCACCAGGCCGACCAGCGAGTTCAACTCGTCGACCGTGCCAATGGCTTCCATGCGGGGGTGATCCTTGGCAATCCGGATGCCACCGACCAGTCCGGTTTCGCCTTTATCCCCGGTTTTCGTATATACCTTGCCGATCCGCACAATCGGTTTCTTTTTAGTGGGCTTGTCCATGAATTTCCTTGACTTGAACGTGGGTAATAACTATATTCAATCTTAACATAGACCTCTTTAAGACAGTCCAGAGAGATTGTCAAGGGATCACAAATGACCGCTTTTGCCGTATCAAAATGTAGAGTTTCCTCCGCAGGATTTCGCCTGAGGGGGATTTTTTTTGCCCCGAACTCCCCGGTGACCGCATGAGCACACTGCTGATGAACGCAGACGAGATGAACCGGGCCATCACCCGCATCGCCCACGAAATCCTTGAAAAGAACAAGGGGACGCAGGATCTCGCGCTGGTCGGTATCCGGACACGCGGCGTGGTTCTGGCTAACCGTCTGCGGGACAAAATTGCGGAAATCGAAAAAACCACGCTCGACATGGGCATTCTGGACATCACCCTGTACCGCGACGATCTCGCCACCGGCAAGGATACGCCGGTACTGCAGGACACCGATATCCCCTTCCCTATAGACGGCAAAAAGGTGGTACTGTGCGACGACGTGTTGTTTACCGGGCGGACCATCCGCGCGGCGATTGACGCGCTGGTTGATTTCGGGCGACCTGCACAGGTGCAATTGGCGGTGCTGATCGACCGGGGCCATCGCGAACTCCCCTTCCGCCCCGATTATGTCGGCAAAAACATCCCGACCTCCAAGGAGATGCGGGTCAAAGTCCAAATGACCGAGGAAGACCAGAAAGACCAGGTGATCGTGATTCAGCCTGAGGAGAAGACCTCATGAATCTCATCAACAAAGATATTCTGGGAATTGAACCCCTCAGCCGGGAGGAGATCGAAGGCATCCTCGACACGGCGGTTTCCTTCAAGGAAGTGTCCACCCGCCAGATCAAAAAAGTACCGACCCTGCGCGGTCGGACCATCATCAACCTGTTTTTCGAGGCCAGCACGCGCACCCGCACCTCATTTGAGATTGCCGGCAAGCGGCTGAGCGCGGACGTCATCAACATCTCCGCCTCCACCAGCTCCGCGGTGAAAGGCGAAAGCCTGCTCGATACCGCCTACAATCTGGAAGCGATGAATCCCGACCTGCTGATCGTACGGCATGGGGTATCCGGTGCGCCTCACATGATTGCCAAACATATCAAATGTCCGGTGATCAACGCCGGTGACGGAGCGCATGAACATCCGACCCAGGCTTTATTGGACCTACTCACCATCCGCGAACACAGTAAGCAGTTGGCTGGATTGAAGGTGGCGATAGTCGGAGACATTGCCCACAGCCGCGTGGCGCGGTCGAATATCCACGCCATGCTCAAATGCGGCATGGAAGTCACCGTGGTCGGTCCGCCGACCATGATCCCGGTGGGTATCGAATGCCTCGGCGTGAAGGTCCTGCATAATTTGGAGGAAGCGGTTGCCCAGGTGGATGTCGTCATGATGCTGAGGATTCAGCTGGAGCGGCAGAACGAAGGCCTGTTCCCCAGTTTTCGGGAATATTCCAACCTGTTTTGCCTGACCGCGGACAAGTTGAAGAACAGCCGGAAAGACATTCTCATCATGCACCCCGGCCCGGTCAACCGGGGTATTGAAATCGCGCTGGACGTGATGGAAGGCCCGCATTCGGTCATTCTCGACCAGGTTAATAATGGCGTCGCCCTGCGGATGGCGCTCATGTATCTTTTGCTGGGAGGCGGTAGTGAAACTGATCATTAAAAATGGCCGGGTGATTGATCCCGCCAATAACATAGACGGCGATTACGATGTCGTGATCGACAAAGGCGTCATTCAATCGGTCACGCCCTCCGGGAAGATGAAGGAAGACAGCACAGCCAAAATCATTGACGCCAAAGGGTGCATCGTGGCACCGGGGTTTATGGACATGCACGTCCATTTCCGGGAACCCGGTTTCGAGTACAAAGAAACCATCGAGAGCGGATGCGAATCCGCTGCCGCCGGAGGATTCACCACCGTCGCCATGATGCCGAACACCAACCCGGTCAACGACAACCGCTCGGTCACCGAACTGATGATCTCCCGCGCCAAAGCGCACGGCAAGGTCCAGGCACTGGCCATCGGCGCCATCACCAAGGGCCTCAAAGGCGAAACGCTGTCCGACATGGGAGACTTGAAAGAAGCCGGGGTCATCGCGTTTTCCGACGACGGTCGGCCGGTGATGAACAATCAGGTGATGCGCCGCGCTCTGGAATACAGCCGGATGTTCGACCTGCCCCTGATCCAGCATAGCGAAATTCTCGACCTGACCCACGGCGGGTGCATGAACGAGAGTCGCATATCCACCGAGCTCGGTTTGAAAGGAATGCCGACCGAGGCGGAAGACATCATGGTGTACCGAGACATCGCGCTCCTGGAAAAAACCGGCGGGCGTCTTCACGTGGCGCATATTAGCAGTGGCGAATCGGTGGAACTGGTGCGCCGGGCGAAGGCCAAAGGCCTGGCCGTGACCTGCGAAGTGGCGCCGCATCATTTCAGTTTGACCGACGAATCGGTCCGGGGGTACGACACCAATACCAAGATGAGTCCACCGCTCAGAGCGCAAAGTGATATTGATGCAATTAAAGCAGGACTGAAAGACGGAACTATTGATATAATCGCCACCGATCACGCGCCGCACGACCTGGCCGACAAACAGGCGGATTACCACAGCGCTTGTTTCGGGATTGTAGGACTGGAAACGGCTCTCCCCCTGAGTCTCCGGCTGGTCGATGAAAAAGTCCTGACTCTGCCGCAAATGGTCGAAAAACTGACCTCGCGCCCGGCAGAAATCTTCAAACTGGATCAGGGTACATTGGGCGTGGGCAAGCAGGCGGATGTGGTGATCTTTGATCCCAGCGAGGAATACAAGGTCGAGGCGGCCAAGTTCAAATCGAAAAGCAAAAATTCGCCGTTCGACGGGTGGCCGGTCAAGGGCCGGGTTAGCAATACTATATACAAGGGAAAGATCACTTATACCAAATAGTTATAGCATATTAGTTAAAGTATCACTTAAAATCTATTATTGGGCATCATGGACGGTATTCTCGCTTTAGCGGACGGTAGAACATTCAGAGGAACCCTATTCGGCGCTACAGAAGAGGCAGCCGAGGGCGAAGTGGTGTTCAACACCAGCATGTCCGGCTATCAGGAAGTGCTGACCGATCCCTCCTATTGTGGCCAGATGGTGGTGATGACCTCTCCTCTAATTGGGAACACCGGCATCAACCCGGAAGATTATGAATCCGACCGTCCTCATTTGAGTGGATTTATCATCAAAGAACTGAGCGGTATCCCGAGCAACTGGCGGTCCACGGGAACCCTCGACGAATTCCTGAAACAGCACAATGTGGTCGGCCTCCAAGGCCTCGATACTCGTGCCCTGACCCGCCACATCCGCGACAAGGGAGCTCAGCAGGCAGTCATCTCCAATGACCTGTCGAATCCAGACGCCCTCATTCAAAAAGCCAAAGCATCTCCGATTATGGAAGGCCAGGATCTGGTCCAGCAGGTGACCTGCAAGGAACCCTATGGATGGAATGAAGGGGATTGGGATCTCCGCCTGGGATACTCCAATTTGTCGAACAACGGACATAAGGAAAATTTCTTTGTCGTAGCCTATGATTTCGGGATCAAGCGCAATATCCTACGCCGACTGACGCAGGTTGGGTGCAAAGTCAAAGTTGTCCCCGCCACCACCCCGGCAAAAGCGGTGCTGGAGATGAAACCCGACGGCGTATTTTTATCCAATGGACCGGGCGATCCGGCGGCGGTCTCTTACGCCATCCAGAACGTGCGCGACCTGGTCGGAAAAGTTCCTATTTTCGGCATTTGTCTGGGTCACCAGATCCTGAACCTGGCCCTGGGCGGCACAACTTACAAACTTCAATTCGGTCACCATGGCGGCAATCAACCGGTCATGGACCTGCGCAAGCGAAAAGTGGAGATCACTTCTCAGAATCACGGATTTGCAGTGGATGACAAAACCGGAAGCGATGACGTGGAGATCACTTGCATCAACCTCAATGATCAGACGGTCGAAGGCATTCGTCATAAAAAGTATCCTGTTTCATCCGTTCAATATCACCCGGAAGCCTCTCCGGGGCCCCAAGACTCTGCCTACTTATTCCAGGATTTTGTCTCCCTGATGAAGGAAAATCGATGATTAGAGAAAACATCAACCAACTGATAGAAGAAATCACCCGGGACCATCAGCCAGACGATATATATCAGGCCAAAAAGGATTATCAGAAAATTTCAGGAGAAATTTTTGAAGATGATAAATCCTATGAGTCCCGCATGGGGTCATTTCTTGAATGGTATACCTTCGACAGAGTCCACCCTGAGACCGCGTTAACACCACTCCAACACTATCTGCAAGGAACATCCATTACGCCGGAAAGCAGGGAACTCGCTGAGGCAATCTCCAAAAGTATTCACGGACTTTTTATAGCAAAAAAAATAAAAAGCGATCATGTGATTGTGGTTGATATTATGGACAATGAAAGATATCAAGTTCTGGAAAATCAGGGGTCCATTTTTTTTAATTCGGACGATCTTTTTGAAGGGCGGCTCATTCCCTATAGAGACCAATATTATTTTACCGATCATTTTTGTTATCACCCGAAACCTACCGCTGGGTTTATCCTGTCCAAGGTGAAAAACCTGAAGGCCAATGAAAAAGAGGCACTTGCGACAGAGAAGCGTCTTCAAAAATCACTTGTCTCTCCCCAGAAAAGCCTCAAGAAAACTATTGAAAAGCTTGAAAAGCTTGAAAAGCTAAACGGAAAACTTGCCAACACGACCAAAGAAAAAAAGATCCAGTCTCTCAAAGAAGATATTGCGAAACTGGATAATGAAAAAATACGACTCGAAGCACAAATTTTGGACATTGAGAATCAATTGAACGTACTGAGAACGAAAATCATCCAAGGCGAACACAAACAAAACCGGTTCGCCTTTATTCGAAAGCTTTCTTACATGAGCCTGAAATGGGAACGCTCACGACAAATTGATGTCCGAGACATATACCAAGACTGATGCCTAAACGAACTGACATAAAAAAAATACTGATCATCGGGGCCGGCCCGATCATTATCGGCCAGGCCTGCGAATTCGATTACTCAGGAACCCAGGCCTGCAAAGCCCTGAAGGAAGAAGGTTACGAAGTCATTCTGGTAAACAGCAATCCTGCCACGATTATGACGGATGCCGATTTCGCACATAAAACGTATATCGAACCCGTTACTCCAGAGGTCGTGGCCAAAATTATTGAAAAGGAAAAACCCGATGCTCTACTACCCACCATGGGAGGTCAAACCGGTTTGAATACCGCGCTGGCCGTCGCGGAAATGGGGGTTCTGGCTGAACACAATGTAGAAATGATCGGTGCCGATGTTGACACGATCAACAAAGCAGAGGACCGTCAACGGTTCAACGAAGCGATGGCACGCATCGGCCTGCAAGTCGCTCAGAGCGGTTACGCTGATTCCATCGAACAAGCCTGGAAAATTGTTCAGGACACCGGATTTCCCTCCATCATCCGGCCGTCTTTCACCCTCGGTGGAACCGGCGGCGGCATCGCCTACACTGAAGCGGATTTTGAAAAGATGGTGGAGCGGGCACTCAATGCCAGCCCCACGCGCCGAATACTGATCGAAAAATCATTATTGGGGTGGAAAGAATATGAACTGGAAGTGATGCGCGATATCAAAGACAACGTAGTCATTGTCTGCTCGATCGAAAACTTTGATCCCATGGGCATCCATACAGGTGACAGCATCACCGTGGCACCGGCGCAAACGCTCACCGACAAGGAATACCAGATCATGCGCAACGCGGCGATTGATATCATTCGCGAGATCGGCGTGGAAACCGGCGGTTCCAATATTCAATTTTCGATCAACCCTGAAAATGGCGAGATGGTCATCATTGAAATGAACCCGCGTGTCTCGCGAAGTTCCGCACTGGCTTCCAAAGCCACGGGGTTTCCCATTGCCAAAATCGCCGCCAAACTTGCCGTCGGCTATACACTGGATGAAATTCGCAACGACATCACCCAGGTCACTCCTGTATCCTTTGAGCCAACACTGGATTACTGCGTGGTGAAAATCCCACGATTCACGTTTGAGAAATTCTTCAAGACCCCTCCTCTCCTGTCCACTCAAATGAAATCCGTGGGCGAGGTGATGTCGATCGGCAGAACATTCAAGGAAGCCTTACAGAAATCCTTACGGTCTCTGGAAATCGGAATTTCAGGCCTGGAAGAAAATTTTGAATCGGGCGGTGAACTTCTACACGAAAACGAATCGGACTTGAACAAACTCCGGGAGATGCTGGCACTGCCTCATTGGGACCGGCTCTGGCATATTGCAGCCGGACTTCGCCGCGGACTTTCGGTGGAAGAAATCCATAAGATCACCGCTGTCGACCCGTGGTTTTTGTTCAACATAAAACAAATTATTGACGTCGAAAAAGAAATCATCCACACCGGTTCTTTAGACAAACTATCGGACAGCGCTCTGCTTGAAGCCAAACAAATGGGCTATTCTGATCTGTTTCTTGCCAAGCTTCTGAATTGCAAAGAAACCGAAGTGAACGCCAGAAGAAAATCTGCAAACATCATCCCCGTATTCAAACGGGTCGACACCTGTGCCGCGGAGTTTGAAGCACATACTCCTTATCTCTATTCTACTTATGAAGAAGAGTGCGAAGCCAATCCATCCGACAAGAAAAAGATAATGATCCTGGGAGGAGGACCCAACCGGATCGGACAGGGAATCGAGTTTGATTATTGTTGCGTGCATGCTTCTTTCGCGTTACGAGAAGAAGGTTTTGAGACCATCATGGTCAACTGCAACCCTGAAACGGTAAGCACCGATTACGATACCTCCGACCGACTTTATTTTGAACCACTCACTTACGAGGACGTGCTTCATATTGTGCAGAAGGAAAAGCCGGATGGCGTGATTGTCCAGTTCGGCGGACAAACTCCGTTACGCCTGGCGATCGCGTTGGAACAGGCGGGCGTTCCCATCATTGGTACCAGCCCGGATAATATCGACCGGGCGGAAGACCGCAAGCGATTCAAAGCGGTTCTCGAAAAGCTTGGTATCCAGCAACCCAAAAACGATACAGCCACCTCGCTGGAAGAAGCCCGGATTATTGCCGAGGAAATAGGATATCCGGTGATGGTACGGCCTTCTTATGTTCTGGGCGGACGCGCCATGGAAATCGTTTACAACCAGGACAGCCTTGATCGTTATATGCGATTCGCTGTCAAGGCTTCGCCAGAGCATCCGGTTTTGATCGATGACTTTCTGAACAATGCGGTTGAGCTTGATGTCGATGCCATTTCAGATGGACACCAAGTGGTCATTGGTGGCGTCATGGAGCATATTGAGGAAGCAGGAGTCCATTCCGGCGACAGTGCCTGCTCCCTTCCACCCTTCACCATTCCCATTGCGATCACGGACGAGATCAAGAAACAAACCCGCGAGCTGGCCCGTGAACTGAATGTCATCGGCCTGCTCAATATTCAATTCGCCGTCCGGGACGGGGAAATATTTGTGATCGAAGTCAATCCCCGCGCCTCCCGAACGATCCCCTTTGTCAGCAAGGCCATCGGGGTACCCCTGGCCAAACTGGCCGCCAAGGTGATGGCAGGCAAAACTCTTGACGAATTAGGATTCACCGAAGAAAGACAAATTTCTCATATTGCCGTCAAGGAATCAGTTTTCCCTTTCATCAAATTCTCCGATGTCGATATCCTGCTGGGTCCTGAAATGAAATCCACCGGCGAGGTGATGGGTTTGGATACCAGTTTTGGTCGTGCCTTTGCCAAGTCCCAGATAGCGACAGGCATCAAACTGCCTCCGCAGGGGATGGTCTTTATCAGTGTCAAGGAAGGAGATAAATCGGCCGCAGGAAAAATTGGAAAAGGTCTGGTCGAACTCGGTTACCAGCTCATGGCAACCCAGGGCACCGGGGACTATTTGAGGGAGCTTGGACTGGAAGTGGCTCACATCAACAAAGTCAAGGAAGGTTCTCCGCATACCGTGGATGAACTTGAAGCGGGTAAGGTAGATTTTGTGATCAACACCACTTTCGGTGAACAGGCGGTGAAAGATTCTTTCTCAATGCGCCGCGCATCGTTGATGCAAAACCTGCCCTACTGCACTACCATTCCGGGCGCCTTCGCATTGGTGCACGCTTTGCAAGCCCTCAAGACCTCCAGCCTGTCCCTTTCTCCACTGCAGGACTATTGGAAGAGCGAAATACCAACTCCCTAGAATAAATGCAACTTCTACTTGTTACTGGGAAGATATTAAAAGAGTAGCGAGCCTCTTGCCATTTCTCAAAACTTTGGGCAGGGGTTTGGACTTTTTGGAGCGCACCAGGTTTCCCTTTACAAAATCTCCTCCGGCCATAATGACGGCCTCGGAAAATCCTTCCTGAACATTGATGACTCGAACCACACCCAGTTTGGTCAAGCGGTCACCGATATCCTCCTTGTAGAGAGGATCGGGGAAATTCACATCGACCCTGTACACGACAAACTCATCTCGAATTTCTACTCCGCTTTTGTGCCCCACATTGATGATCATTTGCTCTTCTTCTTTTTCAACAGCAATGACCTGACCGTCTAATGAAATACGGTCCAGGTAATCCACAATGGTGGGCATCACTCTTTCAGTGATCCGGCTCAGCGCCGTTCCCATGAAAGTTTTACGGAAATCCGGGCTTCCAAGATTTAAAGAGCTTTGCGAATACCCCAAAGGAAACTCGCCATCCCTCGATTTTTCACTCAAAACGAACCCGGTAACAAAACGCCGGGTTTGCCCTTGAAAAACTTTGAACTCAATTTGAACTTCTGCCGAGCGGGACATCCTTTTTTCGGATTGGGTACTTTCCAGATTGACCGGCAAAGCAGGCCGGTATTTGACAATTTCTCCAGAAATGATGATCTGAGCCGGTGAGCCATTATCCGACACACCGCCTGAAATCGAATTCCCCTCTTCATCTTTTGTTCCAGGGGGTTGCTGATCGATAAAGCGTACCAGAATTACATTTTCCTGCAGGACCAGTTTTTGTTTGAGCAACTCCGAAACCAAGGCCCCCGGCTTATATGTTCCTACCCAGCCGGGTGGATTCTCAAACGGTTGAACTTGAACTTTCTTTTTATAGGGAATGGTAGCCGCTGAGGCACTCGACTGGAGAGCACCTATCATTACCACAGACATAGCCAGCAGGAGCGCACCTGTTCTTGATTTCATAATATCCGCACAATTTAGGTTTGAGGTAACCTATATTTTACGTGAAAAATGCAATGAATTAAACAATTTATCGTGTGCATTTGAATCCTTTTCTTGACATTTCTTCCAGTCAAAGTAAAATTTCTCCCATGAACAAATTACCGGCTATCTCTGCTATTTTATTGTGTGTCCTGATGATCTCGACCCCTTCCCAAGCCAAAAAACCCGGCACGGAAATGGTTAAAATTCCCAAGGGATGCTTCCAGATGGGAACCCCTGAAGTTCATCTATACTTCGACCAGGAGCCAAATGATCGTGAGCGTCCCGCCCACAAAGTTTGCCTGGATTCGTTTTATATCGACAAATATGAAGCATCCCAAAGAGATTTTAAAAAAGTAATGGGCCGTAATCCTTCCAAATTGTTCAACGACGATTGGCCGGCCGATCATGTCAAATTTCTGGATGCGGTGACCTATTGCTCTCTACAGGGGAAACGACTCCCGACAGAAGCCGAGTGGGAGTATGCCGCGCATGCCGGAAGCACGAAGGAAAATCCATTTGGGCAAAATTTCAATGATTATGTATGGCATGCCACCAACTCTATACGAACCCCTCATCCGGCAAAGAGTAAAAAGCCCAATGCCTGGGGCACTCACAATATGCTGGGTAGCGTCTGGGAATGGGTATCCGACTGGTATTCTCCAAGCTATTACCAGGACAGTCCTCAAAATAATCCCCGAGGTCCCAAAGACCGACGAAGCCACCATGTTATCCGTGGCGGTTCCTGGGCAGATGATAAATCTCTGGTGCGAGTAGGAAGCCGTCACCCGGGAATGGCCGATGCCACCGAATCGTTTCTGGTCGGCGTCCGTTGCGCGCAAAGTATAAAGGGCGGAAAATAAATCCCCTTCCCTCTCGCCGCATCTAATAATTTGTTTGTAGCGACCTCCTATCCTGAGACTCCATTGAACTCTAAAACTGTTTACAAAATATATGAAAATCTACACCGAAGCCTGCACGACGCACGCTCGGAGTTGGTTTATCAAAATTCATTTGAACTGTTGATCGCAGTCATTTTAAGTGCTCAGGCAACGGACAAATCCGTAAACGCAGTCACTCCCGGTTTGTTTAAAGAGCATCCGACCCCAAAAGCAATTTTGGCACTGGGCGAAAGTAAACTAAAAAAATCCATTCAGACAATCGGATTGGCCCCGACCAAAGCGAAAAATATCATCAAAACATGCCAAATACTTATGGAGCAATTTGACGGTGAGGTTCCCGACAACCGGGCGGACCTTGAGAGTTTACCGGGGGTCGGCCGCAAAACCGCAAATGTTGTCCTGAATGAGGGGTTCGATCAGCCGACCATCGCAGTCGATACGCATGTTTTCCGACTCGCCAACCGAACAGGTCTGGCGCCAGGAAAAAACGTGTTGGAAACGGAGTTAAAACTTTTGGAAGTAACCCCAAAGAAGTGGCTGAAGCAGGCTCATCGCTACCTCATTCTGCACGGCCGTTATGTCTGCAAGGCTAAAAATTATCTATGTGCAGACTGTGTTATTAGTAAAGAGTGCGAATATCCCGATAAAATGATTTAAATAACCCGTTTTTAGATTGCACTTATGAAACCGTCACCCAACAAAGCTTTCGATGATATTGTTGATCGCCTCAAAATCTCTCTGGGTCCATTGGGCGAATTCACTGAAGTGGATACCCTTTCCGTTGGAAACCGGAAGTATCCTTTGATCAAAATCGTTTTGGGAAAGGGCAATCCCCGACGCATCCTGATTTCGGGCGGTATTCACGGCGATGAGCCGTCGGGAGTGGAAACTATTTGTTCTTTTCTGGAAAATAAACTGTATAAAAATTTTTTGGATAATTGGGAATTCACCCTGCTCCCCTGCATCAATCCTTCCGGTTTCGAAGTGGGAACCCGCAACAATCAGGATGATATTGATTTGAACCGGATGTTCAGGGAAGTGACGGCTCCACAGGAAGTCAATTTCGTTAAAACCGTATTAGACCAACCCTATGAACTGGATCTGGAACTTCACGAAGATATAGACAGTCCCGGTTATTATCTTTACCAGAAAGATAAATCAGCCGAACTTTCTTCTTTAGGGAGGGTTATCCTGGACCAGGTGGAATCGATTCATCCCTTGAACCTGGCAGAAGAGATTGAGGAGGTGCCAATGGATCGGGGCTTATTAAGCCGCTTATCTGAACCGGATGAGATGGAATGGTGGCCGATGGCCCTGTATGCCTTCACGCGAGGTTGCAATCACGTCTTTACGCTTGAAACCTCGCCTGCCTTGCCGATGGCTGTCCGTGTTAAAGCTCACCTGCTGGCCATTCAAACTGCTTTGAACCAGAAGGAAAGAAAGCCCTAAGGCTAGGAAGGGCTATCAGTAAGAATGGGGATATTAATCGATGCCCCAGCCGAAACTGCATTGATATCTGTGTCCGGGTTGTAATTGCTGAGCAACCAGAACGGAATGGAATAGACGTTATTGCATATTTCCCACAAGGTCTCGCCCTTTTTCAGTTTGCGAGTCACCACTTTCTCCACCTGGTAATTTCCAAAAAAATCTTCCTGGATGGCTTTATGGTATTCCTGTCGTTTTCGCTCAAACTCTTCAGGAGTGGTTCTTCGGAAAGGAACCTTGATGGATTGATTAACACGAATTCGACTACCCCTTCTTCTTAAGTTGTTGAGCCGTCGTAATTCTCTAACCGAAAGCCGGGCCCAATCGGCGACATGACTTAATGTTTCGTCAAAATCAACCTTGATGAGGCCCATCCGATAATCTTCCACATCATGAGATACAAACTTCACAGGGCGAAACGCGTGACGATTTCTATTGAGCTGGAACGCGCTGGCAATATTAGATAAAGCCTTTTCCACTACCGAGCCTTTTTCCAAAGGTTCGGTGGTACTGGCCACAACGATGTTCTCATCAGATTGAATTCCGCTCATTTGAACTGCCATCTTCGGAGTTTCAACTTGAGAGTCCTTGGCAGAAGCGGCAGAAGCCAGTTGCAATTTAAAATCAGTTCCCGGTTTTGGAACCTTGATACGCTGACCCGGTCGGAGGGAATGGGGGTCATCCATGGTATTCATTTTAGCCAGTACGCTGACATGAACGCCGTGGTTGCGTGCTATCCGGGTCAAAGTGTCTCTTCGCCGAACTCGGTACTGGACGGTTTCCAGATCGGCCGGGATGACCACCTTGCCCCAATCCGGTTTGGGATGCACCACACTGACGATTCGTGTCCTTCCACCCTTGTAGGCTTTACCAGGGATTTCCAAAACCTGCCCTTTATAGATCCGATGCCCCCGGATCGTATTCATCTCTTTCAATCTCCATACGGAGGTCCGGTGGCGGCGGGCGATGGTACTCAGGGTATCCCCTCGTCGGACGGTATACCAGCGCACACGAACCTGCTTGTCGTATTTCAGATCTTCTGGGATGGAGGCGTACAATTCATCAAGATTCAAATCCCGATCGACAGGAGCTTTGAATGAATAATTCTTTGGAATTCTCTTTTTGCCGGAAATAACGGGGCGTCGCAATGCAGGATTGTATTCAGCGATTTCTTCCCGGCTCATCTCAAAATGTTTTACCAGCGTAGAGATATGAACATAGTCCTCTATCGGAACCTCAGTAAATTGAAAGGGTTCGTTCATGACAATCCCGGGAAAATACTGGCGGGGATACTTGCTCACCTCAAGAGCGGCCATGAATTCGGAGAAAAAGTTTTTAGAGGCAAAACCAAACGTTCGACTTCGGTAATTATCAATAACCTTAACGATGTCGTCTCCGTGCCTTCTTTTCGCCCGTTTCATTCCATTCGCCCCATGATTGTAGGCGGTGATGGCCAGGGGCCAGCTCTTCAACTGCTCGTAATTGAATTTCAGAAGCTTGGCAGCGGCATAGGCGGCAACAATGGGATCTCTGCGTTCATCCACTTCATAGCCCACTTTCATATAACGACGACCCGTACTGCGGGTAAATTGCCAAATGCCTGCGGCTCCCGCGCTGGAATAAGCACCCAACTGAAAAGACGATTCTACGTGAGGTAAAACGGACAACTCTTCCGGCACACCGACTTCCTCGAAAATTCGTTTGATTTCTTTCATGTAGAGGCCGGACTTCCTCAAACCCTCTTCAAATCGGTCTCGTTGTCCCAACTGGCTACGAATATTGCGGGAGGCCTTGATAAAATTCGTTTTGACCAAGCGCAAGAAGCGTTCTTCTTCCGGGGTCAGGTTTACTCTGTTTTTGACGCGGGCCAGCTTGCGCAAAGTTTTCTGGATCTCTCTAACGCGGGGCTTTAATTTGCGGTGGCGGGCTCTGGAGGACAGGGTTCTCTCGCCCAAGTAAACCACATCGTAAATAATATCGAGATTGTCCTGATCGTGGATGATGGCGTGCTGAGTTGAATACTGCGTATAAACTTTTTTCCAAAAATTAACCCGGCTTTCCAAGCCTGCAGGAACAGTAAAGTCGAACTCTTCTGTTTCAAATTCACCGGGAAAAGTGGCGTAGGCGGGAGAAACACCAATCCACATCAAGGAAAAAATCGCAACAAGTCTGATGGCAACGGGTTTAATCAAAGCAGAATGCCTTTCAAAAAATATTGTTTTCCTTGGCCGGATATTTCGACAGGAAAACACAATTTCAGCAGGATAGCCCAATAATTTTTAAGAGGCTGGTCTTACTGTGACCAGAACCTTTCATACGAAAAAAATAACTACAAATGCTTGTTTTTAAAGGATAACAAACACCCCAGAGGGAGTCAACCGCTTTAATAATCAACTGAAAAAGCTGAAAAACATTGAAAAACAGTTAGGTAGGATTACCGGGTGAACCCTGGTACTTGGTATTCAATTTGTAGACAAACGCCAGGAGCTCCGCCACGACTTTGTAAACCGATGGAGGAACCTCTTTATTGATATCCACTTGCGAAAGAATTTGCACCAGATCGGGATCCTCTTTGATAGGGACCTGGTTTTCTTTGGCCAATTGGATGATGCGCTCGGCGATCAACCCTTCCCCTTTGGCCGTCACTTTGGGAGCGGTGTCTTGTTTCGTATGGTATTTGAGAGCCACCGCAGTTTTAAGAATTTTATTTTTTCGTCTACTCATGTCTTGAGGTCCACCATTTGGAAAGGAGTATCGATCAACAATTGCCCCAAGCTGTCGGGGACTTCCATTGAAACTTCAGGTTGGTGCCGGCTGGATACACTAATGGTAAACCCCTCCTCTTGAAACACATCCTCCAATTCAGGTACATGCGCCTGAATAAATTGAATCGCATCAGAATTGGAGCCGGCGATATGAATCGAAATATCTTCTTTAACCAATTTGGTTTCAATTCTCAAATCTCCCAGGGAGGAAAGATTGAGCAGAAAAACCAAATTAAAAATTCGATCAGCGGAATCCCGTTTCTGCCCTGCGCCCTCTCTTTGATCGGGAAGAATATAAACTTTGAATCTATCCTCCTCGCTTAAAAGATTTTCCGGAAGTTGCAACAGTAACGGATGTTGCTCCTGTTTTGAAAAATGATGTGTGAGTTGCTGTAATTCAATATTGCTGACTGCTTGATTCACCTGCGCCATCAACTTTCCAATGAATTTTTCGGAAGTGGCGCTATCCGTTGTTCCAATTGAAATTTGATCCAGTTGCCGGGAGAGGCGCATCAATTGCCCCTTCAAATCATTCCCCAAAAGAATATTCTTATTGGAGAGACTCGGCTCCGTCACAAAGTCCTTCACCTTGGCCTCGTAGTGGAATCCGCTTCGATCTACAACCTCTTTCAGCTGAACGGCGTCTGGAGATTTGAATTCACCAGAAATTATTTTTTGAAGATTGGCCTGCAGTTGTTTCAATTGTCCCGAATCGATATTCAAGGCTTTTAACTGGGTTAATGGACCTTCCAGGAATACTTCCCTGAGGCCTGCAAGCATTTGAGTCAAAGGTTGCCGGACCGGAAGATAATCTTTCAATACAGATAATTCCAGAGGAAGTCGAACCGTGGTGGACGGGATGGGGTTCTGTACGATTTCCAATACAAACTTTCCTGCAGTGATCGGCTTGACTTGAAGAATTACAGGCTCGCCTGCTTGTATCTTTTGCGAAGCGTCATGTTTTAAGGTTACCGTATTCCCGTTGAGGCGAACCTGAAGGGTTTCTCGATCTACTACACGTAAAACTTCAACTGATTGCTTTTTCCCCACCGGAATACCCAACAGCTTTAAGTCGGTCCTTGCAAGTGAGCCATCACCCTTCGTCCCCGGCAAGGCCCGTCCGACTTTACCACCCGGAATTCCTTTTTTATCCGCCGCCGGTGAACCCAAAGGGGATTCGGCAGGTCGGTTTTGAATGGACGTTTTATCAGCTTGCTGTGTATTGACAGGTGACGCTTCTTTGGTCAAATGATCCGAGGTAATTTTTTGCGAATCGGTGAGAGAGGAAAGTTCCGCCAACTTTAAGATCGGATTGGGATGCGTTTGTTCAATTTTGATCGCAATTTTTTGCCCGGGATTGACCGGACGGGGAAACTGCAATAAAAGCTTTTCTCCCTGAAGCTCTACGACAACTTTTTGCTCCGGTAGCACCTGAACCACTTTTCCAGGAAGTGTCTGTCCTGCAGAATAGTTTTGAATGAATGCATCCAGCGTGATGGTCTCAAGCTTGAGCGACAGAGCGTGGGAAAAAATAGGACGAAGGGTATTGGCAGAAAGATTGTCGGACAACATAATCTGGAAAGAGTTTGGGTTAGACCACTATGTCAAGATTGGCCCCCTGGTTTGCTCCCACGGTTTCTTGGGGTGGCAGATTCCCTTTATCTTCCTCATCGGCATTTTGAGTGGATTTCTTGAAGCGAAGACGTCTGTTGCCACGTCTATTTTCATCTGGATGGGTCGGCTCTACCGGATTACTTTCCTCAGGATCTTGTAATTCAGTGCGTTTGGCCTCGTCCAATAAAACGCGTTCCTGGTCCTGAATCTGGTCGGCCGCAAGAAGTTGTACCTGCTGAGCCTGCACTTTTTCCACGGCAGAACTCATCTGTAAAACCTGTTGTAAATTAGTGGGCTCAATGACTGACATGACTGTAACCACTTTTTAATTAAAGGTTTATACGAGTTAATATATAACTTTCCAGTGGGATGTCAAGCTGAGGTAAGCCTATAAATCAAGGCTTACGAAGGGTTGATCATAAACTCGGTAAAAACAATATTTTTGATCGTACCCGTTCCACTCAACAGAAAAGAATTGGAAGACGTCAGGATTTCTCGCTTAATCCTTTCTTCAATTTTAACACCCCCGTTTTCAAAGTCTTTAGGTTTCTTTCGGCTGAGAACAGAGTAAACACTCTGACGAATTAAAGGCCGGACTTTATCAATATCTTTGTGGAGCCTGCGATTACTCAATACCAGATGCGCGGTCACATGAAGAAACTTTCCTGTTTCTTTGTTTTTGCTGAGGATAGGGATAAAAAACGGTTCGAGGGGATAAATATTGGGTTTTTGAATTTGAAAGTTCAAGGGGATCATATCTTGGGTCGGTGACTGCTTCACCGTAGAAACAGGAGATACCTCTGAACTTCTTTCCATTAAACTCCATATCCCCCAACCTGCACCCCAAGCCAGCAAAACCGTAGCCATCAATCCTAAAAGTAATTTTTTATTGAGAAATCTTGCTAAAGGATGGGCCCGGAGAGTTTTTTCTTTCGACCTCTCCTCTTCTTCCTTTAACAGGCGCTCGATTTCTTCCGCTTCGCGCAAGTTAAGATCCGGCACCTGTCCTAATTCTTCCTGAGCCATAATATTTAAACCGTCAACTGTTTCAATTGATGGAACAACGCTTCTACCTGCTCTTCCAATTCCGTCAACCCGGAATTATTGAGAATCACATAATCGGCAAATTTAATTTTCTCTTCAAGAGGCATCTGTTGTTGCAATCGTCTTTCAGCATCTTCCTGTGAAAACGTATTTTTAGCCATAATTCTACGGATCTGAGTTTCTTTGTCACAGACAATCACAACCACCTTATCTACTTTACGGTAATTTTCCGATTCAATTAACAGTGCGGCTTCAATTATTACCAGGGCGGCAGGGTCGCCTTTCCGGATATCCTTATAAATCGCCTGTTCTTCCGCCATCACCCGCGGATGAAGAATGGCTTCCAGTGCTTTTTTTTTATCCGAATCGTTAAATATGATATCCGCAATTTTTCGGCGATCCAATGTCTGGTCATCCCTCACAATCTCGTTTCCCAGCAAATCGACCGTTTCACGCCAAGCCGGTTTTTCGGGTTCCACCAGAGAACGGCATATCTCATCCGCATCCAAAACGTAGGCACCCAACGATTGAAATAGTTTTCCGACGGTTGTTTTTCCGGAACCCATACCACCGGTCAGACCCACCAAAAGAGCCACAACGCCTCCAGATGTTATTTTAAAAACTCGATTACAGGGATTTCAGGACGTCCTGATAAAGCCGCATCATCATTTTGGTTATGGGTCCGGGTTTGCCGGTCCCGATCGGTCTGCCGTCCAACGCGGTCACTGGCATAACCATTTTAACGGTACCCGTGATGAAGGCTTCCTCTGCGCTTTGAAGAACATCGGCAGGCCATTCCCCCTCTTCCACCAACACGCCATTTTCACGGGCCAGTCGAAGAACCACTTCCCGTGTGATCCCCGATAGGATACCGCAATTCAACGAAGGGGTCATCAGGCGCTGGTCGCGGACGAAGAAGAAGTTACTGGTGGTGCACTCGGTCAATTGCCCGGTTGGGTTCAGCATCAACGCATCCGCCGCTCCTGACTTTCGTGCTTCCACTTTGGCGAGAACGTTATTGAGATAATTTCCGGTTTTGATTCCGGGATTGAGTGATTCCTTGGGATTTCTCTTAATGGAAACCAGAGCGACATTGATTCCATTTTTATAATTCTCTTCGGGGTAATGCAGAATCGATTTGACAAAAATCAAGACATTCGGGTCGTTGCAGGTTTCGGGATCGATATCCATCTCCCCTACCCCACGGGTGACGATAATCCGGATATATGATTCTTGATTTCCCGCGGCCTCTATCGTTTTACGAATTTCCTCAATCATTTGTTTGTCGGTCAGAGGAATTCTCAAAGAAATGGCTTGGGCGGAGTTTCTCAATCGCCGCAAGTGCTCATTAACAAAACACAAGTTCCCATGATGCGTACTGACCACTTCATAGACGCTGTCTCCAAACAGGAACCCATGATCAAAAACTGATATATGTGCATCCTGGCCAATTTCACCATTTAGATTAATTCGAGTCGTCATAGGGGGTATAATTTAAGGAAGGAGGGTTTATTTTGAGATAGTCGACTTGAGGGTGTCTATTATTATTGCTTCTCTCTTATTATTTTTCGGAAATTTCGTTAAGGATTTTATCCAGTTTTTCACGATCATCTTCTGTGTAATTATCCTGCGGAGGAGAATCCAAATGTGTCAAGGCAGATGTTTTCTTCTTCAGTTTCTTTTTCTGAGCGGCAATGCTTTCTTCAACCTCTTTAATGCTGGGCATCTGTCTCCGCACCCCCTTTAAAGAGCCGGGCAGACTCTGGTTGAACCCAGGTTCCAGCTCGACACTTTCACGGATATCATCGACCCACTCTTCCAGATAAGGAGCTACCAATGAATCTTCGGTCCAACGGGCATAGGATTCATCGAACCATTGCAGGGGAAACATGAAAACAATCATCAGAAGGATCCCTTTAGCCATTCCAAAAAACCCGCCCAGGAAACGGTCCCATCCCGAAATGGTATGAGAGGAATGCAGGAAGCTTGTGACCTTGCGCCCCACCAGAGCAACAAAAAGAAGGCTGACTATAAATAACACGATAAAACTAAGAATATTGGCCAGGGTCTCTTCGGTAATCACTCCACCAATCAAAACGGCTAAATTTGAATACAGATTCAGAGCCACCAGATAGGCCACGACCAATGCCACCAGAGAAAAAGCTTCCCTCACCATCCCCTTCCAAACAGAATAGAGTACGCTTAAACCGATGACGACAAATGCAAAGATATCGAAGGAAATCATTTTAATTGTTCCTGACGGTCAATATGCTCTGAAAATCATGAATCCCACCCTC
>JAJDBJ010000052.1 GCA_029261395.1 Nitrospinaceae bacterium | reverse complement strand
CCAGCGGGATCCCGTTACCGGTGCTCCGCTGTCCATCACCTCGCAGGACGGGCAAATCACCACGCTCACGCTCGATGCCAACGGCTATATCGCCACGGTGGCCAATCCCAACAGCGAAACCTTCCAGATGGCCTACGACGCCAAGGGGCTGATGACGGCCTTCACCCGGCCCAAAGCCCTGACCGATCCGGACCCGTTGGCCAACTACACCACCACCGTCACCTACGACGCGCTGGGCCTGCTGGACCGGGACACGGGAGCGGACGGCGGTTTTCTGGAAATTGACCGTACAGAGCACCGGGGGAGTTTTTTCGCTGTACTTTCCAGGCGTACGACGCGCTTGGTAACGCACTGTTCAATTAGGGAGAACTCGCGCTTCCCGGTTAATCTTCAGGCCATAGGCGTACTGGCCGGACATACCCCTGCGTGAAATCCTGATCGTAAATCTGCGAAACTCCGCTTTGATAGGAAAAATTAAATGCTCCCTGCTGATCGAACGGCAGGCACCATGAACTGTTGCCACATTTGGGTTCAAATAAGGGGGATATATTGAGAATCTGGTTCGACCGTCCCATCAACTCTAATTCCGCGGAATATAGACTTTCGATCTCTTCTTTTTCCGCCATTCGCCAGTCGTGAAACCCCAGATAGTCGTCCTTGTTCAATTTATCGATAAAAGCCAGGGCCTCCTGAAAATCCATCCAGTCCTGCTCAATTTGAAAGGAGTCCTGCTTGCACCAGGCCAAGCCCGTTTTATTATCCTGAATGGTACCATCACCATTATCCGTAAACTGTGTTTCCTCGTTCATCATTTTCCGCCTTTTCAATTGGACTTATTCTCTTTAGAGCCCTATAAAATATCCCATTAAAAAATATTTGTGAAGATAAAATTTTCAAGGGCACACACGCCAATAATTGGACTGGACGGGTGGAGTGTAATCTTATACAGTATGGCCTTCAATTCACAGAGAAAATTGCTTATCCAGTTCAAGCAATGATTCCCAGTCGTATACCAGTAAATAAAGGCGTAACCATGCGGAAAAACAAGATACTTTTAAAGATGGGGTTGACCGGACTGGCTTTGAGCCCGACTCTGGTGCAGGCTTCCTGCGGTGAAGAGATCATCCCCTTGAGCTTCTATGAAGATATCTCCCTGTACTCTTTGATTGCGGGATTCATTCTGGTATTTGCCGCTATTTTCCTGGAAAAGAAAAAGGTTAAGCTGGGTTTGGGAGTGGCGGCAGTGTTGCCCTTTTTAGCGTGGGGTTACGTCAACTTTATGGTCGATTACAGCAAAATCCAGAAAACCATTTTTAATTATAACGTACAGGCAGAAGCCACCCTGGCCAACATTGCGGAAGCTCAGGAGCGATATCATTCCGAACAAGGGGCCTTTATCACTGACCTCAAGGTGTTGGAATCGCACCTGGCCGGTGCTCATGGCATGGACGAGTGTGTGCGGATTGTTGAGTTGAACGCTTCTTTCGGCCAATGGCATGCCGTTGCCCAGCATTACTCCAGCCCCGATACGGTACGATGGGACAGCACCAGTGGCAGTTCATTGAAGAAGGGGTAGAGCCGTAAGAGATTTAAGGTAAAGGTAGGAGATTTACGAGAGGTCCCAGTTGGCGACGATTCCGTTCAAAGAAATCATTCCCACCACTTGATCGCTTTCAATCACCATCGCGTAGGAAACATTGAAATTGGTCAACAGCCGGGCGGCATAGGGCACCGGCATACTTGCCGGAACCGATAAAACCGGCTTGGACATGATTTCATAAACGTGAGTTTCATGGAGTTTGCGTCTTTGCGCAATAACCTTGCGGGCGATGTCTCTGAGGGTCAGGATGCCAAACACATCCGATTCGTCTTTAGGCTCAATCAGTAGAGCGTTGAGATTTTGCTCTTTCATTATTTTAAGCGCTTCCGCAACCCGGGTGACACCATCAATTTTTTTAAAATCGGGTATCATAATCTGGCTGACCAGCTTCGTTTCAATCATTCCATAAACTCCAAAATTTAAAAGTAATGATCTTTGGCGTCTTTTTCCAAAATAGGGATCTGACTCTCCATACCGATAGCCCGGTCAACCGACCAGCAAAAAGCGATTCCATTGCCATGCTCCCCCAATTTTCCAGCCTGGTAGATGGCATCCATAATTTGATCGGAGTTGAAATCCTCTACCAGAAACAACAACATGTCCTTCTGGTTTTCCATCGCCAAACCAAAAAATGATTTCTGATCGCGTACGCCTTCTCCTCGCGCATTCAGAATAGTCACTCCCGTGGCACCTGCTTTTTTGGCGGCTTCGATAACTTCGTCCTGATAGTCATCATTCACCAAAGCCAGGATTACTTTAAAACGCATAACAACCTCCTAAGGGTTTCATTTCATTGCCGAATCAGGCGCCCTCGAGAAAAATCGTTCCTGAATAATAGCATACGCCAAAACGCTTATAATAGGAAAAAGAACGGCGAAAGCGATCAAGCCAAAACCGTCCAGCAAAGGCGAACTGTCCGGAATATTCGACGCCAATCCCAATCCCAACGCCAACAGCAGAGGCACGGTAACCGTGGAGGTGGTCACGCCGCCGCAATCATAAGCCAGAGGAACGATGAACTTGGGTGCAAAATAAGTTTGAATCATGAGGACCACATAACCGGTGATAATGTAATAAGGAAGGGGAGTGCCCTCTATAATCCGAAACACCCCCAATGCAACTCCCACTCCCACTCCAAACGCAACCGTTATCCTGAGGCCCCAGGTGGAAATGGCCCCGGTGGAAATTTCTTTAGCTTTTAAGG
>JAJDBJ010000051.1 GCA_029261395.1 Nitrospinaceae bacterium | reverse complement strand
AGTAGTTGAGATTGCGCTTGGTGGTGAATGCTTCATCGGGCCGTACCCGAACCAGTTTGGTTTGCTGTTTGTGGGACATGGTGACACCTCCGGCCTTTATTTTAACTCCTTTAGATTGCCAATGCCACTTTGTCATCCCTCACTTTAATCCTCTCCCCTTGAGGGGAGAGGAGAGTTTAAGACTCCGGGGTTTTCCGGTCGTCCTGTTATCCCGTGTACATTTTTGTAAGGTGGCGTGAAATGTTCCGACTACCCAATAGAATTTGCCCATCTCTCTCTCCTCAGGTAACACTGATTAGATGAGCGAATTCTTCCCCAGCCTCGCAAGAGGTTGGGCCCTCCCAGTTCCTCCTGTTCGGGGTGGCAACGCCTTGAGCAGGAGGGGCGTTTATTGCTCTTCATTCCTTCCTTTAATATGCGAAACCCCTTGTTTTGAAGAGGCGAACCGGTTTGACCGGGTTTCGGGCCTGTGTTAGAATCGCGGCTCTTGGAGGAGGATGAATCCAAACTCTTGGTTTTTCATCTTAATTTAAAGTTATCCTTTTAAAATGGTGTGGTTGTGGGTATTTCCTTTACAAAAATGAGCGGTAGTGGCAACGATTTCGTCATCATCGACAATCGAGAGCCCGTGTTGGACCCGGAAACGAAGCGGGATTTCGCTCAAAAGGTGTGTCGGCTGAAAAATTCGGTGGGCGCGGACGGGGTGATTTTTATCGAAAACTCCGACAAAGCCGCCTACAAGTGGGATTTTTATAATTCCGACGGCTCCTCCGCCGAGATGTGCGGCAACGGTGGCCGATGCGTGGCGCGTTACGCGTTCGAGAAAGGCATCGCGCCGCAAACGCATTCGTTTGAAACCATCGCCGGCATCATCGAGGCCGAAGTCAACGGGCCGGTAGTCAAAGTCAAACTGACCCATCCGGAAAATCTGCAGAGCGATCTGGAAGTGGCGTTTGACGGCCAACAGTACAAGGTCGACAGTCTGAACACCGGCGTGCCGCATGCCATTGTGTTTTCCGAGGATGTGGACGACGAGGATATCAACGCCATCGGGAGCGGGATTCGTTACCATTCCGTATTCGCCCCGGCGGGAACCAATGTCGATCTGGTCGAAAAGAAAAACGGCAACGCTCTCAAGGTACGGACCTATGAACGCGGGATCGAAGGGGAAACCCTCGCCTGCGGTACCGGCGTGGTCGCCTCGGCAGTCATTGCTTCGCATAAATTTAAAATCGAATCGCCCGTCGAGGTGGAAACGCGCGGTGGTGAAATATTGAAAGTCCATATCGAACCCGCAAACGGTTCCCTACCCGTGGTCTATCTCGAAGGGCTCACCAAAATTACATTTGAGGGTCAACTCGTTGAACTCTAATCACCCGTTAAAGGACACTCATGTTTGAAGGATCTCTGGTGGCCATCGTCACCCCGTTCAAGAACGGCACAGTGGATGAGCAGGCGTTTCGCGATCTCTTGCAGTTTCATATCGAAAATGGAACCAACGGGATCGTGCCGTGCGGCACCACCGGCGAGTCCGCCACGCTGACTCACGAAGAACATCATCGGGTGATTTCCATCGCGGTGGAGATGTGCAAGGATAAGATCCCTGTGCTCGCGGGCACCGGGTCGAACTCTACCCGTGAAGCGATCCAGTTGACCCAGTTTGCCCAGGACGCTGGTGCCGATGGCGCATTGTTGATCACACCGTATTACAACAAGCCGTCCCAGCAGGGGCTGTATGAGCATTTCATGGCGGTCGCCAAGGATACCGATTTGCCGATCATTCTTTACAATGTGCCGAGCCGCACTTCGGTCAACATGTTGCCGGAAACGGTAGCGCGTCTGGACAAGGATCAGAAGAACATTGTCGGCATCAAGGAGGCTTCGGGGTCGATCGGCCAGATCAGCGAAGTGATCGATCAGTGCAGTGATGAATTTATATTGTTATCGGGAGACGATGGTTTGCTGTGGCCGATTCTTGCGATCGGTGGCAAAGGTGTGATTTCCGTTTCCGCCAACCTCGTGCCGGAAAAAATGGCGTTACTGTGCGCACGGGCCGCTCATCACGATGTGGATGGCGCCCAGGCTTTGCATTATGAATTGATGGTACTCAATAACGCCATGTTCATCGAAACCAATCCGGTGCCGGTGAAAACAGCGCTTGCGTTGATGGGCAAAATATCCGACGAAGTGCGGCTACCTCTGGCCCTTATGTCTGAAGATCACATCGAGCAGTTGAAGGCGGTTCTTAAACGGTACGCATTGATTTAAGCCCTTCCCATTAAAGTTGTTGTCCGCTAGTTGGAAGAATTATTCTCCAGGAGGTTGAATTGATCAAGATAGGTGTAGTCGGTGCGGCAGGGCGCATGGGAAAAACCATTGTGTCCTGCATTGAGGATACAGACGGTGTGGCGCTGTGTTGCGGCACCGAGATGGCGGGCAATCCCGCTCTGGGGCAGGACGTGGGCGAGTTGGCGGGTATTGGCAAGAAAAATATTGCCCTGCACGACGACCTGGCTGAAATGATGCGCACCTGCGACGTGGTCATCGATTTTTCAACGCCCGAGTCCAGCATGCGGACTCTGAAGGAAGCCGTGGCGCAGAAAAAATCCGTGGTCTTCGGCACCACCGGGTTTTCCGAAGCGGAGAGGGCTCAGATCCAACAAGCGGCGAAAACCATTCGCTGTGTGTCCGCGCCTAACATGAGTATCGGCGTTAACGTATTGTTCAAGGTGGCGGGAGACGTCGCTAAAATATTGGGTGACGCGTATGATGTCGAGATCGTCGAAGCACATCACAAGTTCAAAAAGGATGCTCCCAGCGGCACCGCCGTGCGTTTGTCCGAGGTGGTGGCGGATGCACTGAAGCGCGATTTGAATGAAGTCGGCGTGTATGGTCGCAAAGGATTCAGCGAGGGACGCGGACCTAAAGAGATCGGCGTGCATACCCTGCGGGCCGGGGATATCATCGGCGAGCACCGGGTGATGTTCGGCGGCATGGGCGAGACGGTGGAAATTTTTCACCGGGCGCAGAGTCGTGAAACCTTCGCGCGGGGTTCCATCCGTGCCGCCCAATGGGTGGTCGATCAACCACCGGGGTTGTATGACATGCAGGATGTGCTGGGCCTGAGAGGTAAATAAAATGTTCGGATTGCGATCCAAATTGAACCGCCGTGTATTCCTGAAAGTGTTCTCACTTTCCGCGCTGGCTTCGTTGTGGCCGAGCAAGAGCGCCGGCACTGTTAGTTTCCAAAACGACAAAAATATTCCTGCAAATTATATACAGAACCGGGACGTGCCCGGATTTTTTATCCGAAGCGCCAATCCGTTTCTCGGTGTGAATGCTCAGGAGTGGGGCCTGGCCGTCACCGGACTGGTGAAGCACAAATTAACTCTGGCGTATGAAGACCTGTTCGGTTTCCCCCGAGTGTCGCAGGTGTCTCGGCTCAAGTGTGTGGAATGCTGGTCGGCCAAAGCGAAGTGGGAAGGCTTCCGGTTTCAGGAGCTGGTTGACCGGGTAAAACCGGATCCCAAAGCGAAATACGTTACGTTTCAATCCGCCGACTCCTATTACGAAAGTTACGCGCTGGAAGAATTACTGAGACCGCGGGTGCTCATGGTCCTGCGCATGAACGATCAACCGTTGAGCAAGGATCACGGATTCCCCCTTCGCCTGATAGCGCCTTTCAAGTACGGTTACAAGAACATCAAGTACATCACAAAGATTGAGTTTACCGATTCCCGCGAGCGCAATTACTGGGCGGATTACGGGCCTTACTCGGTCGACGGTACGATTCAGCCCGGCATTGATCATCCCCTTGATTACCAGAAGAAACCCTTGTCTATCAATGGCGGGGAAGTGTTTCACTTCTTCGACCAGCGCCCGGCCCCACCCAAAACCCACCAATGAAATATCGACCGGGGTTCCTGTTGGTGCTCTCTGTTTGCTGGCTTTTTTCCTGCTCCGACAGTAACGTCGATCAGATTTCCGTTCAGGTTCCCCCTCACGTTAAAGTTCCGGAAGAGATGGTGTACATTCCAGCGGGAAAATTTAAATACGGCCATGCCGAAGACCCGAAGACCGCCCTTGGCAAAAAAGTTTTTTTGAAGGCATATTTGATCGACCGGTATGAAATGCAACGCGGTGAATACAAAAAACTCAAACCGGATTTTAAGGTCAGTCCAGGGAAAGAAAAATTTCCGGTCGCATGGATACCTTTTGCAGAAGCGCAATCGTATTGTGAATTGGCTGGCAAACGGTTACCGACGGAGCAGGAGTGGGAAAAAGCGGCGCGCGGTCCTGACGGAGGGAAATGGCCATGGGGGACCTATCAAGCGCATCCCGGTAATGGATTTTCAGGTTTTATTCCGGAGCAAGTGGACCAGCGGCAGGAATGGATCAGTCCGTACGGGATCTATGGCATGGGGCATAACGTGTGGGAATGGATGGCGGATGACTGGAACTACAACGGTATGCCTGATACTGAAAAGGGATTGTACAAGGTGATCCGGGGCGGGTTGTACCAGTCTCATTTGAAAATCGATTTTTCCCACACCTGGGCACGCAACTATATGGACCCGACAGCGCGTTATAATTTTATTGGCTTTCGATGCGCCAAAGACGTTGAAAGTGGTTCGAGTTAATTATTGAATCAGGGGGCGGCCGGAATTGGACTGACGCCAGGGCCGGGTGCTTACTCCCCCGCATTGACCTGATTGAGAATGCTTAGAATTTTTTTCATGTCGTAATTTTTGAGACAAAGATTCAGGTTGTCCGCCAGTTTCTTCCCTTCTTCTCCCGACTCAACGAGTAACGGCAGTGATTGACGAATGCCTGTTACATAATGCATCTTCGCGGCTTCTGTTAGCGAGTGGTGGAGGGATTTTGGGACATGCATTCGAGAATAATCCATGTCGTGCAACACTTTGGGTTCGGTTTTTTTTTGAGGAGCTTTTGAATAAACATAATCAATGTTCAAAAGATTTTTCAAGCATTCAAAAATATCATCAAGCTGAAAGGGTTTGAGGACCACCTCATGAGAGCCCAGCGCCTTGAATTGTTCCCGGTCGTGTTGCATGGCCGAAGCGGTGATGGCCACTATTTTGAACCGCTCCTTTCCGAATTCCTCCACTATTTTTGCGATGGCTTCCCGGCCATCCATGACCGGCATGCGAATATCCATGAAAATAATATCCGGCAGGTGTTCACGTGTTTTTTCCAGAGCGATCAAACCATTTTCCGCTTCAATGGTATCGACCCCGACACTTTTCAGCAGATGTTTCAACACCGCCCGGTTATCCAAATTATCGTCGGCGATCAGGGCTTTGACATGCTGTTTGTCGGAAATTCGAACGACCTCTTTTTTGTCTTCTTGTTTCGCGGACTCCGGGGTGCCTTTTGCTGGCGGTAAATTGAGAGTGAAGTAAAAACAGGATCCCTCATCTATTTTTGAAGATACAAATATATCCGACCCCATCAGCAGAATCTGTTTTCGGCAGATGGCCAACCCCAACCCGGTTCCTCCCTTTTTGATTCCCTCAGCATCCTGTTTAAAAGGTTCAAAGATGGTTGTTTGAGCTTCTTCTGATATGCCCTTTCCGGTGTCCCTAACTTCAAACTTGTAGTCATTATTTTTTCCGCGAGTGATGTCCAGGGAAACGGTTCCCGAGTCGGTGAACTTGACCGCATTTCCAAGGAGGTTGCTCAGCACTTGTTTCAACTTTTCTTCATCCCCGTATAAATGGCACTGGTCTTCAGGAGGCGAGGAGATTTTGAGAATCAAACCGCTCTCTTCACATTTCAATTTAAAAAGGGTATTCATGATGTCGATCACATGGATCAGGTTGAAATTTCCCAAATGGAGTTCCATCCGTCCCGCTTCGATTTTGGATATATCGAGAATGTCATTGATGATAGAGAGCAGGTTTTCCCCGCTGGAAGCGATACGATCTAAAGCCTTGTAATGCTCTGCTGTCAATGTGGTGTCATTTTGCAGAATCTGTGAATAGCCCATAATGGCATTCAGAGGGGTCCGGATTTCGTGGCTCATGTTCGCGATGAAGGAGGATTTGGCAGAGTTGGCCGACTCGGCTTCGATCTTGGAATTTTGCAGTTCCAGTTCGAAATTTTTTCGGTCTGTAATATTGGTATCCATACCGCAAACCGCGTAAATGGTTCCGTCGGAATCCCGCAATGGGAATTTGATCGAAATATAGGTTTCAGTTTTTCCCTTGACCATTAATTGTTCCTCGTCCTCCACAGGCTGGCCGGATTCTATAACGTTACGGTCCCGGCTGGTAAAGCGGTCAGATAAATATTTTGGAAAAATTTCCGGGTCCGTTTTCCCTCGGATCTGCTCATTCGTTACGGCGAATACTTTTTCAAACTGATGGTTGACCATGACATACCGTAGCTCAATGTCCTTCATATAAACCACTGCCGTCGCATGGTCCAGAATACTCCGTAGCCGTTCTTCACTATCCCGATGCGCGGATTCCGATTTCCGACGAATCTGGATTTCATTTTCCAGATCATGAGTGCGTTCCTGTACTTTTGCCTCCAGTTCGGAATGAGCCTCTTGGAGCGCGATGTCTCTATCCTGAACCTGGCTCAACATGTCGTTGAATTGATTGACGAGTTCTCCCAGTTCATCCTGGCTGTCGTTGACGGCGCGCAGGGAATAATTTTTTTCAGTGGAAACCCGGTTCGCCATATGGGACAGATGCAGGATCGGGGAGGAAATGGTTTTCTGCAATCGGGATGAAAGTAGAAAGGCTCCCAGTAGGGAGATGACCAGTACTATAAATGTGATGATGCCGTATTGCTGAAGACGTTCATAAAAATTTTGAAGGTCGGAATGAATAAAAATGGTACCAATCTTCTTTTCGTTGAGAAAGATCGTCTTGAATATAAGAGTCTGTCCTCGCTCAAAATAGTTTCCTGCTGGTCGAGGATGGGGTGGCAAGGCGAATTTGACTTTTCCGTTCCGGTAGTAAGCCGCAAAAATTTGATCTTCCTGATTATACAGTCCCGCGGATACGACGCGAGGATCGATGCTTAATGTCTCCAGGGTTTCCTGGCCGGAAATGGGATCCTGAAATTGGAGGGAGGCCGTGATGTTGGCTCCAATAATACCGGCGACACTAGAAAGTTCTCGCGCCTCGGTATTACGGAATGCCAGAAGGTCATACAGACAAAAACCGAGCGCGGCCAACAACAGGGCCACGCTGGTGGTCAGCATGACGATCCGGTTGAGCTTGTCGCGTATTGAGACGTTTTTTAAAAAACTCATTCGGTTTCCATCTCTTGATTGTTTCACCGTTAAGGCAAGAATTCTTCAGGGGGCGAGCCTCGGGTCCGACCGCTTGAGGGGACGCCGCTGGACGTTTTTATAGAAAATGGACTTGGTGATTTAGAGTGATTTTAAGATAAAAAGGGCTCCACTTAAAAAGTGGAGCCCCCCCGAATAATCAGGGAGCTTCCTCGACAAAGGCTAGCCTTTATCTCCGGAAGCTCCCATTGTACTTGCGTTAGACAATGGATCACCTCCTTTCTTCCAGGGGGTGAACTGTAATGCCAAAAGCTCCCCTGGCGCTTCTGGCATTCCATTGAACCTATAGATTGACTCACAAACTCTAAAAAGTCAAAAGTGAATTTCCGTATAAGGTAATTTAATTGTAAAAGGGGGGGTAACTCTTGCCGGTAAAAGGGTTATCTGTCTAGCGGGGTAGGCTTTTGGAGGAGGAATTGGAGCAACAAGACCGCGATGGAAAACCTCCCGGCCCTGTGTTTCTAGTAACCTCTCAAATGTTGCAGGATTTGTTCGGCCGCCTGAGTGAATAACTCATCTTCGGATCCTCCTGTGAGGCCGCCATTGACCCAGGTTTTCACCTGCCACGCTCCCAGTGTCCCTTCTTTCCCGATCAAAGCGATTTTGACATTCAACAAGGCCCGGGATCCCTCGTCTATTCCGAAAGTGGCCAGTCGTTTTAACCGACTGCCTTCTTCAAATTGGGTGATTTTATATTTCAACTCGTATTTGGCTTGCTTGGGCTCTTCCCCGACAATAAAGAGGGAGTCATCCAGCCGCTTCTCCAAAGCCAGGCGGAGTTGGGACCCAGCCTCCTTCAAGGAGTTATTTTTGACCGTGATGTCATTCAGGTAAACCCGGTTCAGGTGTTGTTCCCACCGTTTATGCGTTACGGTCTCGGCTCCCGTGCAGGCTCCCAGAGCCACAACCAGGGCCAAGCCGATAACAATCCATTTGTGCATGGTTGATTCCTGATGTTGAGATTATCAATCGCTCGTGTGGCCTGATTCTATCAGAAACCCTTTCCAGTTTGCAAAGGGGGAAAAATCAGCCAAACCAGTGGAGGACTTTTTCCTCGAACTCGCTGAACCAGATTTGCAGTTCGATGGGAAGGAGATTGTTGAAGTACGTCAGATATCCCTGGGCGAGGGCGATGCCGAGAAATATCAGTAGCAACCCGCTGAACAGATTGGTGGTGTGGAGCAGAAAGGACCGCTTGCCGATTTTGATGTCCCACGCCTTGCCACGCAACAACCGCCAGAACCAACCGTCTTTAGGAAGGTGACTACACACCGATGCGATCAGGACCAAGGGTGAACCCAGGCCCACGGCATAAAAGAACAGCAGAGTCATGCCCTGCAACACGGTTTTGTCTGAGGCCGCCAAGAGCAGAATCCCGGCCAACACCGGTCCCACGCACGGAGTCCAGCCCATGGCGAACGTGGCTCCAAACAGAAAATATCCTGCCAGAGTTGCCGCCGGAGCACTTTTGAATTGGGCTCCTGAAAATCCTTTGCCGATTAAAGTCATGGTGCCGAAAATAATAATGAGTATGCCGCCCCAATAAGTCAGGGAATCCAGGTAATCACGCAGAATGCTTCCGAAAACACTGGCAGAGGCCCCCATCACCACAAACAGGGATGCCAGTCCGCAGAAAAATGCGAAGGAGTTGAGTGTCATCCGGCTCCGGCTGGTCTGGGCGGTTATCGCAAAGTAGGCCGGCAGGATGGGTAAGGTGCAGGGTGACAGAAAACTGAACAGACCGGCCAGTAACGCTATCAGGGACAATATGAGAATCCCGGATTTTGGGAGCGCGGAGTCCGGCTCGAAAGGATTGAATGAAGCTTTGGGTGCGGCCCCGGGAGCGGTCTCCACAGTTCCCGTCGATCCGCCGAATAAACTTCCGCCAGGAGCGGGCGATTGGTTTTGCGCTCGTGGGTTGGGCGAAGCGGGATCTTCTTGCAGTGCTTTCGGAGCGTTACTGCTGACACAGCGGAACCCAACGTCCGATGCTCCCTGACTGGGATTGGCATACTGACGATACCCAGACCGGGCAAACTCCTTCAACACTTTGGAATAAAACTCTCCGGGGAAATGTCCGATATCAGAAACGGAGGCGCCACGGATCACTTTGTAGCCCTGGTTGAAATCTTCGAATTGGAATGTGTTGTTGGGGTAGGGGGCATAGTCTGCGTCGGTCCATTCCCAGGCATTGCCAATCAAGTCCTCCACGCCTTCGGGGTTGGCTCCCTTGGGGAAAGCGCCGACTTTGGAGAGTGTCACTTTAGAGCCTATTTTGTTGGGAAGGTTGGCGCGATCGCGTTCAAACGCATTCCCCCAGGGGTAGGCCTGCCCCTGGGTGCCGCGGGCGGCTCGTTCCCATTCTTTTTCGGTCGGCAGGCGCTTTCCCGCCCATTGGCAAAAGTTGGCGGCGTCGAACCAGCTCACCCAAACCGTTGGGTGATCGTCCTGGCCCTCAGGAAATTGGGCTTTTTGCCAACCCTTGGGAGGTGCGTAATAACCGAGTTTTTCGATCATGACTTTGTATTCGGGATGGGTGGGAAGGTCTTCCAGAAATTTCTGGTACCGGCGATTCGTCACTTCAAACCGGTCGATGTAAAACCCCTTGAGAAACGGTTTCTGCTCTGGGTGGGCGTCCTGGTACAGAGGTTTGGGAATCCCCATGGAAGCGTTCAGCCCGGATTCGTCTACCCGATTGGTTCCGAACACAAACTGTCCTGCGGGAATAAAAACCATATTCCCCTCAAGCGGATTATCCGGTCCGTTCTCATGGGCCCAGGAGAGCAGTGGGGTGCCGCATGCAACGAGAGCGATCAAGGCCAACGCCTTTAAAGTTTTCAGCACGGTGCTTTTTGATTGTTTTTGCATGGCGTGGATTGCGGTGTTTCCGCGGCTATCACGGGGGGTGCAAGCAATTGATCAAAATAGAGAAGGGTTTTGGGGTCCGCCCAGTTTTCCGCTCCGTTTAAAACGCCGATGATTTTGCCCTGGGGGTCGATCAAAAACGTTGTGGGCAGGCTGGTCACGCCAAACTGATTGCTGACTTTCAGCTGGGGGTCCAGCCCGACGGGGAATGTATAATTCTGTGACTGAATATAAGGTTCCACCACCTGTGCCCCGAAAATATCGTTGGAAACGGCGATTATCGCGAAGTTTTGGTTTTTGAATTTTTGATGCAGGGCCTCCAGCGAGGGCATTTCCACTTTGCAGGGTCCGCACCAGGTGGCCCAGAAATTGACCAGTAGATATTGTCCCCGATAGTCGTTCAGTGCCAACTCATGGCCATCGAGGGCAGGTATGGAAAATTGAGGTGCGTCGACGGGTTGATCGCCCGCAAAGGACGGGGTGACCAGTGTCAGGACCACGACCCAAATCCAAAAAATAATCCTTGGGCCCGATAGGGTTTTGATAGATGATCTTCGATTTAGCTGGGTGAGCATGGGGCTATAGGATTCAACGCGATTCATGAAATTTAAACTGCAATTTCATGGGCCGGATTATTCAACCGATTCAATACACCGGACCATTGGGATGGCTTTCTTCAACGCGCGCTCGATGCCCATTTTAAGGGTCATGGTAGAACTGGAGCAGGAACTGCAAGAGCCCACCAGGCGCAACTTGACAATCCCATCTTCAATATCCACCAACTCGACGTTGCCGCCATCCTGCATGAGTTGTGGACGAAGGGTTTCGAGGACCTCTTCGACTTCCTCTTTCATTTCATCCACCACAATAAGCCCCTCAATACGTTGTTAAAATATCACTCGCCGACCAAGGCTTCTTTCTTGGCCAAGAGCTCCTCCTTGGTTTCTACATGCTCTGGATCCTTCGGAATGCAGTCCACCGGGCACACTTCCACGCACTGGGCGTCTTCGTACCAGCCGACACATTCGGTACACTTTTCCCAGTCTATCACATAGATTTCATCGCCCTCGGTAATTGCTTCGTTGGGGCATTCCGGCTCGCAGACACCACAATTCACACAATCTTCATTAATCAATAAAGCCATACCGTATCTCCTTCAATAAAACAGAGTCTCTGTTTTATGGACTATAGATGAACTTTTTCAAATGAACTACTCTCAGGCTTCCATTCAAAAAACGCCTGATCCCTGATTTCCCTATTATACACCGAGATGACCAGATAACGAGCATCCGGATAGGTCGGTTCGTTGTCGAACAGGGCCATCCGCTTATCCTCATCCGAAAAATACGCGTCGTGCTCCGGGTGCGAGTGATAAAACAGCTTGATCACCAAGCCCTGTTCCTGCGCTTGCTTCATGATCCTCATCAGTTCCCGGGGATCAATATAGTAAGCAGTGCGTGCGTCCCGTACGTAGGTTTTGGGGTCCTGCTCGTGCAGTTGGTTCTGGATATTCGTGCAACGAAAAATCTGATCGTTTTCCGGATGATCCGGCTTGCCGATCACGATCCCGCAACATTCGTTGGGATACTCCGCCAAGGCGTGTTCCCGTGCTTCCGTTAATTTGTCGTCGGCTAAGGAAATCATTGGATTCGGGTCTATTTTGAAACGTGGAGGGCAGGTTTGTCAACGGGTTTCTACAGATTGTGTGACTACTGCCGGGAACCCTTGAAAAACTCTCATAACGCATTGTCTATCAAATATTCGGAGGGTCAAACATGGGTGCGTACTACCAGATTGTCTTCCACGGAAATCTGGCAGGCAAGGCGCAGGTTGGGGTTTTTCTTGAGAGCCTTGGCCAGGTTTTTGTTCTCGACTTCGTTGCGCTCCGGAACCTGGCCGGAGGTGATCTCCACCCGACAGGAGGCGCAGAGGCCCCTGCCACGGCAGTTCAACAGTTTGAAAATATGAGCATAAATGCCGAGCTTGTTCGCGATGGCCGCCTCCCGGAGGTTGGTTCCGGGTTCCACCTTCAGGGTTCGATTGTGATTTTCAAAATTGACTTCTAGCATGCTTCCACCTGTACATAATTACCCAAAGCGCCTTTGCCCCAATATCCGTGAAACGCACTACCCACCGTCGAACAGACAGTGGTCATGTGAACGAACTGGGAAGCCCCCGTTTCTGTTTTCAGGACGCCGACTTGGGAATAGGGGGGGATTTTGCCTCCGCAATTGGAGCATTCCACCGAATACCTTTCGCAGAGCGACAGCAGGCAGGAGGCGCAACATACCGGATCGAATACGTGAATCTCCTGACGGTCAAACTCAACCACCGTGGGGAGCTCGGAAACTTCAGTTCCGCATTCAGAGCAGAGAGCCGTTTGAGAGTTTTTTGAGGCCACTGTTTGCTTCATGATCCTGATGTGTGCGTCCAACAACGCCCATTGCATAAAGGGGGCATTGTACACCAAGGGGGATCAGTTGATGCAAACTTTTCTCATGGTGTCGAAGTTGTCGAGAACCATACCCGCGCCTTTGACGATGCTGAGCAGGGGTTCGTCGGGAACGAAGGTTTTGAGGCTGGTGGCTTCTTCGATCAGCTTGTCGAGGCCGCGGATCAAGGCGCCGCCGCCGGTGAGGTAGATGCCGTTGGAATAGATATCTGCCGAAAGCTCCGGCGGGGTTTTTTCAAGTGCCCGCATGAGTACGGTGATGATAGCGGCAATCGGTTCTCTCATCGCTTCGCGGATTTCTTCGTCGTTGATGACGATGGAAGTGGGAACGCCGGTTTTAACATTCAACCCACGCACTTCGGTGGTGAGCGCCGGTTGTACCGGGTAAGCGCTACCGATCTGGATTTTGACCCGTTCGGCTTCAAAAATCCCGATGTTTAAATGATGCTGTAATCGCATGTACCGCAGAATGGATTCATCAAGTTCGTCGCCGGCGACTCGTATGGATTCGCCATAAGCGATGGCCGACAGGGAGGTAACTGCCACGTCGGTGGTTCCCCCGCCGATATCGACAACCATGTTGCCTTCCGCTTTATGGACCGGAATGCCGACGCCGATTGCGGCGGCCATGGGTTCCTCTATCAGATGCACTTCCCGCACGCCTGCCATGATGGCCGCATCTATAACAGCCTTCTTCTCCACCTGAGTGATGCAGGTGGGAATACCGACGACCATTCGAGGCTTGACGAACCGGTAGTTCTTGAGAACTTTCTGGATGAAGTACTTGATCATCGTGTTGGTGATCTCGAAATCGGCGATCACCCCGTCCTTCATAGGACGGATGGTTTTCAGTTTGTTATGGGTCCGGCCGTACATCTGCTTGGCTTCCAGCCCTACAGCTACCGGGTCCCCGTATCCGTTGTTGCTATTATTATTGGTGACCGCAACGACGGATGGCTCGTTAAGGACAATCCCCTGGTTTTTGATATAGACCAGCGTGTTGGCGGTGCCCAGGTCCATGGCTACATCAGCTACAAAATAATCGGAAAGACTCTTGAAAAAACGCTTAACCATGAACGCTCTCTTCGGATTGAGTGGTTCTGGCCCAAGAGGTTTCAATCAATTTCCCCAAGTCACTTCCATCAGTGGGGAAGGAGGCCAGTCCGTATTCGAACTCCAACTCTATCTTGGTTCCTTCCAAGGTAAAGGAAACTCGGGATAGGGCTTCACGGACGGAATATTCGATCTCGTAGATTTCCTGCTCGTCGAGGCCCATCAGTATTAGAATCAATCCTTCGTCAGAAGGTCTCAAGAATATTTTTAGAAGATCAATCCTGTCGGACAGATATGTGGCGATCTGATCCAGAAGGAGATCTGATCTCTTCTGACGCCTGTGCTTTAAAAGGGTGCCTGCATTTTCAATGCGTATGGACATGACCGACGCCGGACTGTTTCTCTTGATGATTTCGGATTCGAAGGCCTTCACATGCACGGGCAAAAAATATTGAGAAGAAGGTGACGCCGTTTCACTCGGGTTCAAAATAAGATCGGGTTGCGGTGGAGTGTTTTTATGTTGCAGTGACGAAGCCACGAAGTTGGTCATGAGCGTTAATCGATCCATGTCCGGTTGCTTCAGGCCGTTGCGCGCGCGAGTGGCGCAGACCACCAGGCCCAGCATTCTTTTTTCGTTGGAGATGGGGGCGGCCATTACCGACCCGAAGGAAACTGAAGGCTCGTCTTCGGAAAAGATAATCCACGGGTGGTTCAGCGTGTTGGGAACCAGCATGGGTTGTCCACTGTCCAGGCAGGATCCGCAGATTCCGATCCCGGACTCGATGATTAAGGGCTTCAGACCCTGGCTCCAGCCTTTGTTGTGGGTGATCCGTCCGGTGGCATCGTTTTCAAACCAGACGACCGCCGTGGCGTCGCACTGAATCAGGGAACGCGGGATATTCAAAAAACGTTCGCTGAGTGCTTTGCGGTGTGGGGAATCATTGAGAAACCGGCACCACTTCATCATCTGTTGAAAGTCGGCAGGTTCGCCATCGATCCAATTCGGAGTTTTCTTTTCAAGGCTCAAGTACCAGCCCATCTGATCGGCAAAGCCACTGATCAGTTTCTGGAGCTTTGGAGTAAAGCTGTAATTTTCTTTGGAGTCGACGACCAGAACACCCTCCAGTTCCTTACGCACGACAGGGACGACCATGAGGCCCTTGATATCCTCCGGCTGGGAATACCACTCCAGATGGGAAGCGTCGGCTCCTGAAAAATCATCTATGCGGGTATCCCGGTACAGAGCCACCTTGCCCAACAAACCCTCCCCAATGGCAAACGTCGCATCGGTTTTTAAATGAGAGCTGAGGGTGAGGTTGGAACGTAATTTTAAAGTGCCATCCTCAAGATTGACCGTATAGAGGGCAGTGGTGAAAGCATCGGCCACATTACTGGTCAGTTCAATCAGATTTGCGAGAGCATTTTTTGAGGACATAGGGTATAAATACTTAGAAATCAAATCGTTCGATTTTTAAAAATAAACACCGATCCACCCAAAATGTGCCCGCTAATTGCGGTGGACCCGCGAAATTCACCAAAAACCATGGCAGGATGGTGCGCCAACTTCACCAAAAATGGGTGATAGGGATGGACTGACCCTCCTCATGGAATGTGTTTGGAAGAAAAACTCTTTCAAAGTAAATATTTTAAAGGGTGTTACAGCAGGTGTCAATCTTTTTGGGGTCGGTAAAGTCCTCTATTTACGTGAGTTTTGCTAACTGTGGGTTTAACAATTAAACTCCTTGACAGGGGTGGGGAGCGGTTACTATACTTCAACCTTCTTTTTAAGGGTTTCCCGACCCGAGAGGAAAAATTTGGGCTGATAGCTCAGTTGGGAGAGCATCGGCCTTACAAGCCGAGGGTCACAGGTTCGAGCCCTGTTCAGCCCACCATTTTTTCCTGCTCCTGCCCGGAGGGGGAACTGGCTGGCCGGTAACGGCGAGTAAGATTCCTTGGGCGCAATTCGGAGTTTAGAGTCAGGGTTATGCCCGGACAGCTTTACGGGTTGGGTGAGGGGAAACGTTTGCCATTCTGAGTGGAACGGGGTGGAGCAAAGAATCGGTGTTTTAAATTTGCTCCAGGCCTTGCCTGGCTCCCTCTTGTAAAGGGGGTTAGAGGGATTCTTCCTCCTGCTTTTTGCTATAAAGGTCTTCTTGCAAAATAGACCTGCTTGAGGGAAAATGCTTCCCCAAACAAAACGACCGCGGGGTCGTAGTTCAGTTGGTTAGAACGCCGGCCTGTCACGCCGGAGGTCGCGAGTTCGAGTCTCGTCGGCCCCGCCATTTTTCAAAAAAAGCCAGCCCTCCACGGCTGGCTTTTTTTGTTGCCGGTCTTTCTAAATCGAGAAGGGAAAAAAATTATGGCGTGGGTTTATTTGATAGTAGCAGGATTGTTTGAATGCGCCTGGGCCATCGGGCTCAAGTATACGGACGGGTTTACACGCCTGTATCCTTCTTTGCTCACTGCCACGGCGATGGTCATCAGTTTCTGGTTGTTGTCTCTCGCGATGAAGACCATTCCGATAGGCACGGCTTATGCGATATGGACCGGCATAGGAGCCGTCGGGGTGGCGGTAGTGGGCATGACCCTGTTTGGCGAATCGCGGGAGATCCTGCGCATCCTCTGCCTGCTTTTGATCGTAGCGGGGATCGTCGGCCTTAAACTTGTTTCGTCATCGCAAGGGGCTTCGTAACCATTCATTTTCAAGTGTGATTCCCCTGCACAAACTCACACGCCTCTATCTTTCCCTCACTCAGGAATAATATCCGCCGTAACGGTAAAACACATCTTCGATGGGGGACCGCAACGCCCACTGTGGGCGATGATGTTCTTTCCAGCCGAACTCCGGCTGGTCCTCACCGCCAACGGCCTGGTTGTCGGCCACGGTGACCGGGACGGAACGATCTTC